>NZ_JBPEHL010000003.1:0-695835 GCF_051201095.1 Shinella sp. BE166
GCCAAGGCGGAGGTGGATTATCTGTTGTCTCGCCTTGCGCGATACGACAAGCGCGCCGCGCTGTAGACATTGACAGGGAGCCTGAGGGAGCGGCTAAAACCCTGAAGGGCTGCTATCGCCTGTGATGAGGCAGGTACGGTTTCTGATTGGCGATGGGTCAATCCCTGAAACGCAGGGTGCCGCCGGCTTTATCTGCGGCGACACCGCACACGGTTTCCCGGGTGCGGTTCGCAAGTTCAGGGCTTCCTCACCCGGATGTCATTCTCCAGCGGGCACGGCAACAAGCTTGCCCGCCTTCTGATCGCGCTCATCATTGGTGACAAAGAGCGAAAGAATGACAGAGACCATGCAGAACCCGGCGATCACCAAAAGGCCGACGGTGAAGTCGCCCGTCGCATCCTTCGAATAGCCCATCAGCCACGGCGATATGATTCCGCCGAACTGCGCAAGCGAGTTGATGAGCGCGATTGCGCCGGCACCCGCCAAACCACCCAGGAAAGCGGTCGGTACCGTCCAGAAGACCGAGAGAGCTGACCAAAAGCCCATGATGCCGATCGACAGGGCGATGATCTTGAGCACAGGGCTGGCGATAAGCGCTCCGGCAGCAATACCCAGCGCGGCAACCAGACAGGCGAATGCGAGATGGAAGCGGCGCTCCAATGTGCGATCCGAACTGCGTGCCCAGAGTTGCATGCCGACCAGGGCTCCGAGAAATGGAATGGCACTGATGAAGCCGACCTGGATATTGCTCAGGCCGCCGAATCCTTTGACGATCTGCGGAAGCCAGAAGCTCATGCCCCAATTTGCCATGACAAGGCCGAATTCCAGAACGGCAAGCATGAGGACCTTCCGATTGAGCAAGGCCTGCCAGAAGGTGAAATTGCGGACCTTCTGCTTGGCCTCTTCCTCGGCCTTCAGCGTCTGCGTCAGCCACGTCTTCTCCTCTCGGGTCAGCCAGTGCGCATCCTCGGGACGATTGGTCAGGAAGATGAGGCAAATGACGCCGAGAATGACGGAGGGGACTGCCTCGATGATGAACATGAGCTGCCAGCCGGCGAAGCCGAATGCCGTAAAGCCAAGCAACCAGGCGGAGACCGGAGCGCCGACCACGCTGCTGAACGGACTGACAGCCATGAGCTGCGCGAAGGTCCGCGAACGGTACTGTGCCGGATACCACTGCGCGAGATAATAGATCATGCCTGGGAAGAAACCGGCCTCGGCAAGGCCTAGGGCGAACCGCACAGAATAGAAAGTAAATTCGTCCCAGACGAACGCCTGCGCACCAGACAGGATGCCCCAGGTGATCATGATACGAGCGATCCAGATCCGGGCACCAAAGCGGTGCATCAGGACATTGGATGGCACTTCGGCCAGCACGTAGGAGACGAAGAATATGCTCGCGCCCGTCCCGAAAGCGGTTGCGGTGAACTTCAGGTCCGCATTCATCGTCAGCGCCGCGAAGCCGACATTGACGCGGTCGATCACGTTGAAGAAGTAGCAAATGAACAGAAAGGGCATCAGTCGCCAGGCGACCTTGTTGATAGTGGTCCTCTCCACAAGCGTAGTCATCGGTGTTCCTCCAAAAACCAGTAAGCCCAACATTTGCTTCGAGCCGGTCTCGCGACGCAAATGCACTCGATCACCACGGTCACTCCCCACCATGGGTCTCTGATAATCTCGATATGCGTATTTTCCTGCCTAGACGGGGCGCTTTGCCGCTGCCTCGCGGCCCTTGATCAACGCAGCAAGCGCCCTCATGGTTGGCACGGCGATGCCGAGTTCACTGGCATAGCGGATCACGGTGCCGTAAATGTAATCCACTTCTGTTAGGCGACCCGCGGTTAGGTCAGCCAGGACACTGGCCTTGTTGTTTCGTGCCGCACCCGACAGGATTTGGTCGAACGTTTTCGTGCGAGCCGCTGGATCCAGCACAACGCCCTTTGCCGCTGCGACCATCGCCGCTTCCTCCATCGCTGCCTCTGCGACGGCGCGGAGTTCGGCGTGCTCGATCACCTCACCGAGTGTCAGCCCGGTGGTGCCGCTTGTGCCCGCGAAGGCGATGTTGACGAGCAGCTTGGACCATTTTTCGCGCAGGATATCCTCGCTCGCGACGATCTTGAGGCCGGGTCGCGTCAACACGGATGCAACCCGGGTCGCGCGCTCCGAGGCTCCACCCTGAAGTTCTCCGATATAGCTCGGCAGATCTGCAAAACCACGGACGACACCGGGTTCCTCCAGCATCGCCGATTGGGCGGTCAGTCCCATCAGCATCTGTTGGGGACCGACGATGCCGCCAATCTCGTCTTCACTGCCCATACCATTCTGGAAACTGATGCCGACGGTCTCTCCGCCCGAAAAGAGGTGTCGGACGCTGCCCGCCGCTGCCTTGTTGGCGGTCGCCTTGCACTGGAAGAAGACGACATCTGCACACTGGACTTCGGCACCGTTCGGCACGGCACGCATCCTAATATGGCGATCGCCCCCGAACCCGACGACCTTCAGGCCGTCACGGTTTATGCGATCGACATGGTCCTGCCAGACATCAACCAGTGTGACATTCAGACCGCCCTCCGCCAGAAGCCCGCCAAACAGGCATCCCATTGCGCCGGCACCGACAATGACAACCGCCGGATTCTCGTAATTCGTCATTTCGGTCCCTCCCCAGGCACGCTCAATTTGCTGGAAACCACGGTGCGGGCGCCCGCGCGGCCTGATCCGTCACCACGTCGATCACCACGGGCCGCTCGGCTGCGAACGCCTGCGACAAGCATTCCTGCAAGTCCGAAGGATCAGTGACGCGCATGCCGATGCATCCGAGATTCTCGGCGATCCGTGCGAAGTCCGTGTTCCTGAATTCATAGAGATCGGTCGGGTGTCCCGGCCGACTGCCATAGTTTCGATGGATCGCATCGATGCATTGTCCAAAACCGCTGTTGTTGTTGATCACGGTCACCGTGTTGATGCCGCAGCGGCGCGCCGTCTCAAGCTCGCTCATGTGGTACCAGAAGCCGCCATCGCCCGTAAAACACACGACAGGCCGGTCGGGCGCCGCGCATTTTGCTCCGAGAGACGCAGGAAAGCCCCAGCCGAGCGAGCCGGCGGCGCGGATATAATCCTGGCGCTCATATTTCAGATCGACAAGCGCCCCGGTCCAGATCCCGGCATAACCGGTATCGGAAACAAGGATGCCGTTTTCCGGCAGTGCTTCAGTGATCTCACGGCAGAGACGCTCGGGCTTGATCGGCATAGCGTCGCTCGTGCAAGGGCCGTCATACGCCTCGTCCCACTCCGTGTTGAGCGCACGCCAGCGTTCGGTCCACGCCTGTCGCTGCACCGGCTCCTGCAAAGCCTCGGTCAACTGCTCAATCGACGTCCTCGCATCACCGCAGATAGAAACCGTGTTGGGATAGTTCCGCCCCAGTTCACGCGGATCGATGTCGATCTGGATGACGGGCGTGCCCACAGCGGGGATTGTCCAGTTTGCAGTGACCTGATCGCTCGTCTGCGTGCCGACGAGGATGACGAGATCAGCCTCGTGGACGGTGCGATTGGCGGTCCATCGCGAATAGGTTCCGATGACGCCCACCGAGAATGGATGATCACCCCGAATGATATCCTTGGCATTCAGAGACGTTACGACCGGGATGGCATGCTGCTCGGCGAGGCGCCGGATCGCGGCGCCCGCATCGGAGAGGCGCGCGCCTCCTCCTGCAAGAATGACGGGGCGCTTCGCCGCTGTCACGAGGCGTGCCGCCCGCGCGATGCTGTCCACGTCGGCGCCGGGACGATGCGTGGGATAGCTGGTAAAAGGCGCATCGACGATGACGTTCGAGACGCCCGTCGCCGTTTCAATCAGTTCCCCCGCAAAACCGCCGGCAATATCGAGGTGCGCCGGTCCGGGCGAACCGGACATCGCCTCACGGAGCGCCTGCCGCAGAAGGCGCGGCAACTGCTCGAACGTCTCGACGGCCGCGTTGAATTTCGTGACCGCCTCGAACATCGATCGGTGGTCGATCTCCTGATAGGCGTTGCGGTGTTGTGCATGCGGCGCCTTCTTGCCCGTGAGTGCAAGCACAGGCGATTTTCCGAGAAACGGGTCCTGGCAGGCAGCGGCAAGGTTCGCGGCACCCACCGACTGGGCCAGGCAGACACCAGGTCGCCGGGCTATGCGCGCATAGCCATCCGCCATGTAAACGGCGGCGGCCTCGCTATGGGCCAGCACGCGTTTCACGCCCAGCTCTTCCAGCCTTATCAGCGTTTGACGCAGGACCGACTCCATGAAGAAAACGTGGGTAACGCCATAGCCTTTCAGCGTCGAGGCGATCAACTCCGCTCCCGACGTTGTCGAGGCCTCTATATGTCTTTCGGCGATGGTCATGTCCTGTCTTCCGTTCGCGTTGCTGCCGCAAAGTCGCCGTGCATCACGGCCGTACCTTCTCGACGACTTCAAAAATCGTGCCTCCCACCCGGTCGGAATCGACATAGGCGAATCCGGTCCCGTCTGGACGTGTGAAGCTCTGCGTGATCGTCAATCCCTTGCGGCTGGCCTCGTCCATCGCCGTGGCAAGGTCGTCGACCTCGAACCCGAGATGGTGCAGGCCCTCGCCGTGCTGTTCCATGAAATCCTTCTGGATCGTCGGCCCTTCGCCAAGCTCGATGAGTTCCAGCGTCATCGGGCCGAGCTGGGCAAAGGCGCGTTTGCCGCTGTAGCCCGCGACCTCTCCGTAGTAGGTAGCGTTCGTGAAGTTGACATCTCGATAGGTGAACGGACCGATGCCGAAGGCGTCGCTGTAAAACTGGACCGTCGCGGCAATGTCCTTCACACAGATGCCGACGTGATAGAGCCGTGCAGGATCGAAAATCCGTTCATCCTGCCGGCCGATCGGTTCCTGATGTCGAATATGGCGGGTGTCGTTCATGGTTCTCTTTCCGGCCGCGATCAGGCGCCGCGCACGCGTCGAAGTTTGAGGGGATCTGCCTTGGGCACCCAAGGGCGCTTGCGTACTTCGGCCTCGTTGAGGTCGGCCCCTAGGCCTGGCTTCTTCGGCAGCGTCAGATAGCCGTCCTTGATCTCGAGCGGTTCGGTCAAAAGGTCATCGCGCCACGGAACGCTGTCGACATCGACCTCAAGGATCTTGAGGTTCGGCACGGCGGCGCAGAAATGCGCGCTCAGCAGCGTCGATAGATGGCTGTAATAATTGTGCGGGGCGACCGGCGTTTCGCAGATATCGGCGAGCGCAGCGATGCGCCTTGATTCGGACAGGCCGTTCCAAGCTACGTCAACCATCGCAACGTCCACCGCGTGGGCATCCAGGAAAGGCTTGTATTGCCGCATCGTATAGAGGCTTTCGCCCGAGCAGATGGGTGTGCGTGCGGCGTTCTTCACCTGCAGAAGTGCTACGGGATCGTAGCAATCGAGCTCCAGCCACATCAGATCGAACTGTTCGACGAGGCGGGCGATGCGAATGTTTCCGTCCGCCCGGAAATTGAAGTTGAGGTCGAGGGCAATGTCGACCGTATCGCCGACGGCATCGCGGAACGTCCCGAGCAGCTTCTCGATCGACCGGCAGGTTTCGACCGTGACGTTTCCGTCGGCGCTCCAGATCGTCGACGCAGGCTCCCCCGGCACCACCATGTTGGTCTTTAGTGCGGTATAGCCGCGCTCCGCAACCTCCGCGCCGAGTTCGGCGATATCGCCGAGCGAGCGGATCGGCATCGAACCAACCATGTCGGGATAGAGCGCGCGATAGGTGCCGCAATGGCTCCAGTATACCCGGATTCTGTCCCGGATCGGCCCGCCGAACAGTTCGCTGACCGTCACGCCGAGCGCCTTCGCCTTGATGTCCCAGAGCGCGATCTCGATGCCAGCGATCGCCTTCTGTACCACGCCCCCGAGGTTGGGGCGCGTCAGCCGGAACATTTGCCAGTACAGGGCTTCGACCGCGGAAGGGTCCGAGCCCACGAGCAGCGGCTTCAGGTCTTCGACACAGCCAAGGATTCCGTAGGGATTGACGCGATTGTCGCTGCATTCGCCATAGCCGACAATCCCCTCGTCGGTCTGGACCTTGATGAATATCCAGGGCCACCAGCCACCATCGCATAGAAGCGCTTCGACATTGGTGATTTTCATGCGATGCCTCCCCTCATCATTCCCACCTTTCGAACATCGGCGGACGCCAGCGGCGCCCGCCGACCATTCATCCTCACGCGACCTTGCGTTCCGATGCCTTGAGCTGGTCAGGGAAGGCAAAGATCGTCGTCAGCTCCGAGACATCCTCAATGTCGTCGAGCTTTTCGATGATGCGCGAGGCCTTGTCGGCCTGCTCCTGCGAGAGGACACCGACGAAATCTATCGCACCCTGGTACTTGCCGCCGATGTCTTCGCGGGAAGCGGGATGGCCCGCATCTCCGCGGGCGAAGACGCACTCGCGTTTCAGAACCGTTCCGTCCTTCTTTGTGACCGTGATAATGGCGGGCTGCGGGAAGTAACCGCGTTCCCATTCGGGGTGAACCTTCATTGTCACCTTCCGGCGGATTGCGGCGTAGCGTGGATCATGAGCCGCCTCGTCGGTGAAGGATACCAGGAAGACCGGTTGCTCGATGAAGCAGGCGGCCATGGCATGCTCGATGCTGAAGCGCGTCTGGGCGGCTGTGCGGGGATCGGCGTACTTCATGTACATCGCAAAGGTGTGGTTTACTTCGACCTCGATGCTTTCCACCGCATCGATCGTCAGCTTCTCTGCCGCGATAAGGTCGGACATACCGTCGATCGTCCGCTGGAGCAGCCCGCAGCATGGATATTTGCGAATACCGATCTCCGCTGTCCGAAATCCTTCGACCAGCTCGAAATCCGCCATCCCGCCGATGAGGTCCGCCATTCCGCCGACGCCTTCGAGAATACCGGGTGCACCGTCCAGGCCCAGCTTGGCGAGCGTGGCAGCGCAAATGCCGTTGCGAGCGGCGAACCCTGCCTCGAATGTGTGGGCGCCCATGCCGGCCTGCTTGACCAGGCCCGTGCCCTGCGAAGCACCAATGCTGATGGCATTGAGTGTCTGCTCACGGTCGAGCTTGAAGAGCCTGGCGGCCGCCGCGGCATTGCCGACAGATGCGAAGACGGCGGACAGCATCCAGCCCTTCGCTCCGGCGTCGGCACAAGCCACTCCGAGCTTTCCCGCAACTTCATATCCGAGAACGAACGCCTCGATGGCCTCGCAGCCCGTCATCCGCTGATGCTCTGCGATGGCAAAGACCGGTGCAAGAACGGTGAGCGTATAAAGCCCCTCTGGAAAGGCGACATCCTCGAGTTCGGTCGCATGCGCCATGGTAGCGTTCGCCGCCGCCGCTGCTTCGAGCGTCGTCTTGAATCCGCCGCCAAACACGCCGGCCTGCTGGCTGCTGGCCTGCTGCCTGGCATAGGCCGTCGCGACCCGCCCGATCGGCAGGATCGAACCCGCCAGCGTGGACGACATATAGCCGCTGACGATGTCCTTGACATGTGAGACGAGATCCGACGGCAACTGCTCATACTTGAAGTCGTGCACGTAGTCAGCGATCTCGCGGGTGGTTTTCAAACCCATTGTTTTTCCTCCATTTTTACACACAGGTGGGCTTTCCGGCGCCGGTGGGCGCAGGCTCGTCCGATCTTCCTGAAAAGAAGACTCAGTTCGGCTTCGGGCCGCCGTTCAGCGACGGCCCGGTCGTCCTCAGAAAACCATCGGTCGAACGATGGTCAGCCGGTGGATGCCAGTTCATTCCAGTAGAGGTCCGTTTCGCTAAATCCCATGCGCCGCGAAATCTTCAGCGCGGCATTGTGGATCAGCGCCCCGTAGTATTCGAGTTTGTCCCGGTCCACCCGGGAAGCATGAGTCGTGATGCTGACGCCGGCAATCACTTTGCGGGATCGCGAGTAGATCGGGGCACCGACGCAACGCACGTCTTCAACATTCTCTTCGTCGTCCAGAGAAAACTTCCGCTGACGCGTCGCCTGCAAATCCTTCATAAGTTCCGCGCGGCTGGTGATCGTGTGCGTGGTTTTCTTCATCAGGGGCGAGTCGTTGAGGAACGTCAGAAGTTCAATCTCGGGCATCGCTGCCAGAACGGCCTTGCCGATTGCCGAGCAATGCATCTCGACGCGTGTACCAAGCTTTACGATGGCGCGCAGATAGGCCTCACCCTGCAACATGTCGAGGAAGACCATCTGGCCGTTGTCTTCGACCGCGAAAAGGATCGTCTCCCCGATGAGTCCGTTCAGTTCTTCCAGTGTCGGCCGCGCCGCCTTCAGGAGATCCGATTCCGAAAGCGCGGCCAGTGTGGTTTCGAGGATCCCCAATCCGATGCGAAAGGATTTCACCTGATCGTCGGCAATTTCGAGCGCCCTTTTGTGCACCAACGTGTTGACGATACCGAAAGCGCTCGTCTTCGGAATTCCGGTCTTCTTGCATATCTCGGAGAGGGTCAGCGGCCTGCTTGAAGCGGCGATCAGGCTGATGATGTCGATTGCACGAACGACTGCTTCGTTGAGTATCAAAGCCAGTTCCTCCCTCTACTTCATCGGCCTCCACCCCTTGGGTTTCTGTACCGATACAAACAATAAGAGGAACAACCGTCCGGCATGTCAAATAGAAAATCGAATATTGTTCTATATTTCGACTGCCATTCCAAATACAGAACGATGTGACCCGCATTCGGAGCAATTGGTCGGAAATCCGCCCTGAGTCCCCTCAGCGCCCATCAGGCCATACCTCCGCTAAGCATCGACGGAAGCGCCGAGCACTGAACCGATCAATCCCGGGAACCGCGCCTCTAGGTCGTCGTGGCGGATGCTGAGTCGGCGGCCGCGGCCCAGGGGCTCGTTGCGGATGACACCCGCCTCGCGCAGAACCTTCATCAAATGCGACTTGGTCGATTTGGGCATCGAAGGGTCGGAGAGATAGCATTGCGCCATTTCAAGCGGTCCATCGGAAAGCTGGCGTACGATGGCCAGGCGCTCCGGATCGCTCAAGGCGAAGAGCACGTCGGTCAGCCGCAGATCGTGGCGGGCGGGATGGTGAAGGTCGGTATCGGACGCCATGGTTCGAATTTAGTTGAACCGTCGTGAAAATGATAGTAGAGAATTGTTCGAAATTATTCGAACTATCAGGTGCACCTTGACGGATATGACGCAATCCATGCCGCTGCGCAGCCTCACGGGCTTTCGCATTACCCTTGCCGGAATGGCCGTCATGATGGCCGGCGCCAGCGCGCCCTCGCCCTTCTATCCCGTGCTTCAGCAGGAGATCGGCTTTTCGGCGGCGATGCTGACCGGCATCTTCGCCGTCTATACCGTTGCGCTGCTCGCATCCTTGCTTGTTACGGGATCGCTGTCTGATCATGTCGGCCGGCGGCCGGTCATATCCGGGGGCTTTGCGCTGATGGCGCTGAGCCTGCTGCTGTTCTGGCAGGCGGGCGACGTGGCCGGTTTGATGGTGGCGCGGGTGCTGCAGGGCATCGCGGCCGGGATGCTGCTGTCGGCGCTCTCTGCGGCGGTGGTCGATTTCGAGCCGCAGGACAGGCCGGGAAGCGCCTCGGTGTGGAACTCGGTTATTCCACTGGGTGGGCTTGCCATAGGGGCTCTCGCGGCGGGCATTTTGATGGACGTCACCGAGATGGCGGAAGCGGATGTGTTCGGCACCCTCGTCGCCGCCTATGTGCTGTTTGCCGCCGTGATCTGGTCCATCCCCGAGACCGCGCCGCGGCATGGGGGTGTCTGGGCCTCGCTTCGGCCGCGGATCGGCGTACCGGCTACGGCTGCCAAAGCCTTCTGGCGGAGCGCACCGGCCGTTATTGCAGGCTGGGCGACCGGCGGGCTCTATCTTGCACTCGGTGCGCCGATCATCCGGCACGTCTTCGGCGCCGAGCATCATCTGACGCAAGCGAGCGTCATCGTGCTGCTCTGTGCTGCCGGCGCCGCCGCCTGTTATATCGCGCGTGGCCATTCCTCGCGGCAGGTGACGCTTTACGGAACCACAGCGCTCTCGATCGGAACGGCATTGACACTCGCTGCGATCGCCTGGCAGTCCCTGCCGGCCTATCTCGCCGCCCTCGTCATTGCCGGGACCGGCTTCGGGACATGCTTCTACGGCGTGTTGCGGTCCATCGTCCCGACCGTTCGACCAGACGAGCGCGGCGAACTCTTCGCCGCCCTGTTCACATTGAGTTACCTTGCCTTCGGCCTACCCACCCTGCTGGCCGGCATCGCCGTCGGCGCTTTCGGCCTGACGGCGACGACGCTCGGTTATGGCACGCTGATCGTGTTGTTCTCGGCGGCGGCGGGCCTGCTGCGGAAGTTCGGAACGTCGTCTTGAGTTTGTCTAACTGGATTCGTAGCGGGTTGGCACACAATCAGATTCACGCGGCTGGTGTTGGCCGCTCCGCACGTCATATCAGCTATCCTCAAAGCACCTTCGACAAGAATTCCTTCGTGCGCGGATCGCTCGCCTACTCTGCCCTGCCGGAGTGGGGTGTCTACGCCGACTACAGCCCAAAGTATCCTTGAACTGATACCATCACGAACCGATGGTCGGGCGTGGAGCATGTGGCCGCTGCGACATCCTCTGTTTTTCGGTGATCGATGGTCGGAGAGGCTGGACGATAAACGTCACCGTTTGGTTCAAAAATGAAGTGCGGCTTTGGGAAAAATAATCGCCGAAGTTTCTATCTTCCCTGCCCAAGCTTTGCGGGCCAAATAAGAAAGGACGGCGCGCCGGAGCGCGCCGCCTCGTGTTCAGCCAACCTTGAAGGAGACCTCGTCGACACCGTCCACATGGGCGACCATCACGTCGCCCTTGACGATCGCGCCGACGCCGGCGGGGGTGCCTGCGTAGATCACGTCGCCGGGCTGCAGGGTGAAGAGGCGGGAGAGGTACGAGATCATTTCCGGCACTTTCCAGATCATCTGGTTGAGGTCTCCCTCCTGGCGGGTCTCGCCGTTGACCTTGAGCCAGATCGCGCCGTCCGTCGGGTGGCCGACCTTTTCGACCGGATGGACGGGGCCGCAGGGCGCGGAGCTTTCGAAGGCCTTGCCGGTCTCCCACGGGCGGCCGAGCTTCTTGGCCTCCCCTTGCAGGTCGCGCCGGGTCATGTCGAGGCCGACGGCATAGCCGTAGACGCAGTCGAGCGCCTTATCGAGCGGGATGTTGTCGCCGCCGCTCTTCAGCGCCACGACGAGCTCGACCTCGTGGTGCACGTCCTTCGTCTCGGCCGGATAGGGGAAATCGGTGCCGGGCAGGACAAGCGTATCAGGGTTCTTCTGGAAGAAGAACGGCGGCTCCTTGTCCGGGTCGTGGCCCATCTCGATGGCATGGTCGGCGAAGTTGCGGCCGACGCAGTAGATGCGGTGCACCGGGAAGAGCGCCTGGCTGTCGACGACAGGCAGCGTGGGGACGGCTGCCGGCTTGAAGACGTAAGCGGCATTGATGGAGGACATGTCGTTCATTATCGCGCTCCTGCGTAATATTCGATGCGTTTTTCAAAGAGTTCCACGGCCGCGGACAACAGCATGGCTGCCGCGAAGAGGATGATTGTCAGGGCCCAGAACCGTTCCATGTCGAAGGAGCGGGAATAGAGCTCGAAGAGTTCGCCATAGCCGATGATCGACACGAGGATCTGGCCGATCACCACGCCCTTCACCCCGCGAATGAGGCCGATACGGATGCCCGCGAGGATTTCCGGCAGGGCGGAGAGCAGGATGATCTTGGAGAAGATCGTGATGCTCGAAGCGCCGTAGCAGCGCCCCATTTCGATCAGCGACGGCGGCACCTGCATGACACCGGCCCGTGCATCGAGCACGATGATCCAGACGGCGAAGAGGAAGACGGTCACGACGACCGTCGTCTCGCCAAGGCCGAAGAGGATCATCAGCACCGGCACGAGGGCGGAGAGTGGCGCGCTGACGAACATGTTGACCCAGAGGCCGAAGATGTTGTCGACGATCTTGAAGCGTCCCATGGCGATGCCGAGCGGTACGCCGACCCCGATCGCCAGCGCCATGCCGACGACGAAGGACCGCAGCGTTACCAGCGAGGCGTTCTGCCAGGAATTCGTCGCGACGAGCTCGAAGCCGGCCGAAACGATTGCACTCATCGGCGGGATCAGGAAGATCACATCCATCCGGCCGACGACTTCCCAGACGAGCGCCCAGAACAGGAGCGACGTCATCATGGGGACCTTGAAGCCAAAGAGTTTCATGGCGCCCTACTCCGCATATTGCCGGAGGCCCTGCCAGATCTCCTCCACCACATCGAGATAGCCCTTGTCGCGCCGGATGACGTCCGGAGCAGCAGAGCGGTCGATATTGGGTTCGATGATCTGGGAGACGCGGCCGGGGCGCGGCGACAGCAGCACGATGCGGTCGGAAACGTAGACCGCTTCCTCGATCGAATGGGTGACGAACAGGAAAGTCTTGCGCTCCTTCTCGACGAGCTGGAGCAGGTCTTCCTGGAATTTCCGGCGGTTCTGCTCGTCGACCGCGGAAAAGGGCTCGTCAAGCAGCAGCACGTCGGCATTGACCGAGAAGGCGCGCGCGATGCCGACACGCTGGCGCATGCCGCCCGAAAGCTCGTGCGGGTACTTTTCCTCGAAGCCGGAGAGGCCCACTTCGCTAATATAGTGCTTGGCGATGCGGTGGCGCTCCGCCTGCGGCACGCCCTTCAGTTCCAGGCCAAAGCTGACATTGCGCAGTACCGTCGCCCAGGGCATCAGCGCGAAATCCTGGAAAACGAAGGCGCGCTCGGGGCCCGGGCCGGTCACGACCTTGCCGTTGATGCGGATCTGGCCGGAGGTGGCGGGCACGAGGCCGGCGATGATCTTCAGAAGCGTGGTCTTGCCGCAGCCGGAGGGGCCGAGCAGCGTCGTCAGCTTGCCGCGTTCGAATTCGAGGTTGATGCCGCGCAACGCCTCGATATCGCCATAGCGCTTGCAGATGTCGCGCACCTCGACGATGGCATCGGACGTGGCGGTTCCGGATTGTTCGGCCGCGCGGGCCGGCATGGGATTGGCCATGTCACTTTCTCCTCTTTTCGGGACGCAGGAAGCGGACCTCGACATATTGCAGGACGGCAAGCGTGATCGTCGAGACGGCGATGATGGAGGCGACGGCCGCGTACATGTGGGCGTAGTTGGCGATCGAACGGTGGTAGGTGATGAGGTCGCCGATGCCCGTGGGCGTGATCAGCAGTTCGGCGAGCATGACGCCGATGAAGCCGGCGGCGATGCCGAGGCGCAGGCCGGCAAACAGCACGGGCGTTGCATCCGGAATGATGATCTTGAAGATCTGCTGCAGGCGCGTGCCCTGGAAGGAGCGGCACATGTCGACGAGTGACGGATTGACGTGGCGCACCGCCTTGTAGGAGTTGAGCACGATCACCGGCAGCGCCAGCATGATGACGGCAAGCGTCTTGGCAACGAGGCCGATGCCGTAGACGAAGGTGACGAGCGGCACGAGCGCGGCCATCGGTGCCGCCTGGAGCACGATGAAGACCGGCGCCAGCAGCCATTCCGCCTTGTCGGACAGGCCCATGGCGATGCCGAGCCCGATGCCGAGCACCGCGGAGACGGCGACGCCGATGAGGAGCGGCTGGAAGGTGATGGCATAGGCCGGCAGCAGGGTGCCGTCGAGCGCCATTTCGATCAGGGCAGCGAAGGTTTCAAGGAAGGTCGGAAAGGCGAAACTGATCGGGACGCGGCCGGCGATTTCCCAGGCGGTGAAGAGAATTGCGAGCGACAGCACGACCCAGAAGGACTTCCGGCGCCGGGCGAATTCGGCGAGCGTTTCGACGATGGTGGAGGAGCCGCTGCCGGCCCCTCCCGTCGCGCTCACCTTGTGGGGTGTAGCGGCCATGTGCATTATTTGGTTCCGATTTTGGCAAGCACCGCATTAAGTGCCGTGAGGTCCCAGAAGTCCTCGACCTTCAGGTCCGCGGCCTT
Source organism: Shinella sp. BE166 (assembly GCF_051201095.1). Classification (NCBI taxonomy): domain Bacteria; kingdom Pseudomonadati; phylum Pseudomonadota; class Alphaproteobacteria; order Hyphomicrobiales; family Rhizobiaceae; genus Shinella; species Shinella sp. BE166. Next base: position 13,963 of record NZ_JBPEHL010000003.1, read on the forward strand.
GCCTTCCAGCGCGCCGGAGACGGTGTAGAAGTCGAAGTCGTCCTTCGCGGCATCCTCGCCGCCGCCGTTGAGCGGCAGGGCGGCTGCGGCTTCAGCAAAATACGGGTCGATGTCGGCGACCATTTCGGGCGTCGCATCGGGCAGCAGCTTGTATTTTTCACGCAGCGCAATGGTCGCCTTCGGGTCCGCCGCGACCTCGCGCCAGGTGGTCAGGATCGCCTCGACCAGGATTTCCACGTCCTTCGTGTTCTTCGAAAGATAATCGGTATTGGCAAAGAGCGCTTCGTCCGTTGCCGCCACCTCGCCCAGCGGCAGGAAGGCGAACTTGCCCGGCGCTTCCTTTTCCAGGATGCGCTTGCCGGAGGAATCGACGATCGTCGCCTTGACGTTGCCCTGGAGCAGCGCGCCCGTGCGCACCTCGGCACCCGGCACGTAGGAGATGTTGGAATAGGCGATGCCGTTCTTGTCGGCCATCAGCTGCATGATCGCCTCGGTGCCGGAACCGCGCGAATGCACGGCGATCTCCTGGCCGTTGAGATCCTTCCACTCCTTGTAGAACTCGGTGTTGACCACCGGGTAGAACTGGAGCTTGGAGAGTTGCAGGAAGATGCGGATCGGCGCCTTCACCTTCTGGAGCAGCGCATAGGGGCCGCCGATGCCGATATCGGCCTGGCCGCTGACGACGGCCTGCGCGGCGATATCCTCGCTCTTCAGGAACGTCACCTGCACGTCGACGCCCTTTTCCTTGGCGCGTTCCAGCGCCGCAAGCAGATGGAGGGATTCGACCGTCGCGATATCGCCGAAGGCGACACGCATCGGATCGGCAAAGGCCAATCCGGGCACTGCGGCAGAAAGGCAAAGTACGGCGGCGACCGCGGACGCCCTCATTCGTCTGGCAAACATGTTCATTTTTCTTCCTCCCAAAATCGGGTTCTCCCAACCCAATATAAAACCAATTCTTCATTAAACGAGCATTGTGTCAACCAATTAAACATGCTGCGATGCGGGATCGGCAGGCTACTTCTGGCCTCTAATTGATTTAATATATTGATTTTACGCTATAAAAATTTCCGACTTGAGGTCTCGATAACGGCGCGTTGACAGCAGCCAATATGTTCAATATAAGCAAACCAATCCTGAATTGGTTCGGACTATACCATGCTTGAAAACACCGATGCCACCGTGCTTTCCCGGCTCAGAGACTTCCTTGCAACGGCGCAGCTCGCCGAGGGCGGACGCCTGCCGCCGGAGCGCGACCTCGCGGAATCGCTGGATGTCGGGCGCAGCGCGCTGCGCAAGGCGCTGGCGACCTTGCAGACGGAGGGCGTCGTCTGGCGCCATGTCGGCAAAGGCACGTTTACCGGCGAGCGGCCGATCGACACCGTCGCGGACATCAATGCCATGGTGCAGCGGACCAATCCGCTGGAGGTCATGGGCGCGCGCATCGCCTTCGAGCCGGAGGTCGCGCGCTGCGCTGCGCTCAACGCCACGTCGAGCCAGATCGCCGAGTTGCGCAGCTGCATGCTGAAGGCGCAGCAGGCGCCGACCTGGCGGCTCTACGAGCAGTGGGACAACCGCCTGCACCGCCTGATCGGCGAATCCTCGCAGAATTCGCTGCTGCTCGGCCTGCTCGACACGCTGAATGCGGTGCGCCGCGCCGTCACCTGGGGGCGGCTGCGCGACACGCCGGTCCGCCCGCCGCCGGACCACCATTCCTTCGCGGAACATGAGCGCATCGTCGAGGCGATCGCCAACCGCGACGGCGCTGCCGCGGCGGACGCAATGCGTCGGCACCTACGCAGTGTCGAGGGCCATATGCGCGACATGCGCTGAACGAAATCCGAGGAGGGGCGGCAAAAGCGGCCCAAGGGAGAACATGGAATGACGAAGATCAAGGTCGCCAACCCGGTCGTCGAGCTCGACGGCGACGAGATGACGCGCATCATCTGGCAGTTCATCAAGGACAAGCTGATCCACCCGTATCTCGACGTGGATCTGGACTATTACGACCTCAGCATCGAAAACCGCGATGCGACGGACGACCAGGTGACGATCGATGCCGCGCATGCGATCCGCAAACACGGCGTCGGCGTGAAATGCGCCACCATCACGGCCGATGAGGGACGCGTCGAGGAATTCAAGCTGAAGAAGATGTGGAAGTCGCCGAACGGCACGATCCGCAACATCCTCGGCGGCGTCATCTTCCGCGAGCCGATCATCTGCAAGAACGTGCCCCGCCTCGTGCCCGGCTGGACCAAGCCGATCATCGTCGGCCGCCACGCTTTTGGCGACCAGTACCGCGCCACCGATTTCAAGTTCCCCGGCAAGGGCAAGCTGACGATGAAGTTCGTCGGCGAGGACGGCAAGGAGATCGAGTACGACGTGTTCGACGCCCCGTCCGCCGGCGTCGCCATGGGCATGTACAATCTCGACGATTCGATCACCGAATTCGCCCGCGCCTCGCTGAACTACGGCCTGCAGCGCAAGGTGCCGGTCTATCTCTCGACCAAGAACACCATCCTCAAGGTCTATGACGGCCGCTTCAAGGATATCTTCCAAGAGGTCTTCGACAAGGAATTCGCGGACAAGTTCAAGGAAGCGAAGATCTGGTACGAGCACCGCCTGATCGATGACATGGTCGCCTCGGCGCTGAAGTGGTCCGGCGGCTACGTCTGGGCCTGCAAGAACTACGACGGCGACGTACAGTCCGACATCGTGGCGCAGGGTTTTGGTTCGCTCGGCCTCATGACCTCCGTGCTGATGACGCCGGATGGCCAGACGGTAGAAGCGGAAGCCGCGCACGGCACGGTGACGCGCCACTACCGCCAGCACCAGAAAGGCGAGGAAACCTCGACCAACTCGATCGCCTCGATCTTTGCCTGGACCCGCGGCCTCGCGCACCGCGCCAAGCTGGACAATAATGCCGAGCTCGCGCGCTTCGCCGACACGCTGGAAAAGGTCTGCGTCGACACGGTCGAATCCGGCTTCATGACGAAGGACCTTGCTCTCCTCATCGGCCCCGACCAGCCCTGGCTCTCCACCACCGGCTTCCTCGACAAGATCGACGAAAACCTCCGCAAGGCCATGGCGGCCTGAGCCATTCCAACAAACGGCGGGGCACCCTCCCCGCCGTTTCGCTCAAGTTGGCGGCAGAATTCGGCAGGCGACGACAGCACCGGCAGCGTCGAAAATATGGATATCCTGACAACGCGCCGTGAAGCGGATGCTTTGCCCGCGCGCCAAGGCGCTCTCGCCATCCGCTTTGACTAGGAATTTTTCGTTGTGGCCAGGCAGGTCCACGTAAAGAATCTGCACGTCACCGAGATGCTCCACCAGATCGATGGTGCCCGAAAAGGCCGGATCGGATGCGTCTTCCCCAGCGGTCCGAGTGTTTTCCGGGCGAATGCCGATGCTGATCGTTTCGCCCTTGGAAAGCCTCCCCTGCCCTTCCTCGATATCGAGGAGAAGACCGCAGTCGAGCTGGCAGCGCGCGACCTCGCCCGAGCGGTCGATGATCTTTCCCTTCAGGATGTTCATGGCCGGCGAGCCGATGAACTGGGCGACGAACAGGTTTGCGGGTTTCCTGTAGAGTTCGGTCGGCGTACCCACCTGTTCCACATAGCCGTCCTTGAAGACGACGATGCGGTCGGCAAGCGTCATCGCCTCCACCTGGTCATGGGTGACATAGATCATCGTCACATCAGGCATGCTCTGCTTCAGCTTGGCGATCTCGATGCGCGTTGCAACGCGCAACGCCGCGTCGAGGTTGGACAGCGGCTCGTCGAAGAGGAAGACGCGCGGATTGCGCACGATCGCGCGGCCGATCGCGACGCGCTGCCGCTGTCCGCCCGATAGCGCTTTCGGCTGTCTTTGCAGATATTTGTCGAGTTGCAGGATCCCGGCGGCGCGGCGCACGCGCGTGTCGATCTCGGCCTTCGGCGTGCCGGCGATGCGCAGACCGAAGGCCATGTTCTCGTAGACGGTCATGTGCGGATAGAGCGCATAGGACTGGAACACCATGGAGATGCCGCGCTTGGAGGGCGCGACGGCATTCATCCGCTCGCCGGCGATGACGAGGTCGCCGGAGGTGATGCTCTCGAGGCCGGCAATGGAGCGCAGCAGGGTGGATTTACCGCAGCCGGATGGGCCGACGAAGACGATGAACTCGCCCGATTTTATGTCGAGATCGATGCCGTGCAGGACTTCGAGATCGGCATAGGCCTTGCGGATGTTTCTCAGCGACAAATCGACCATCGTTCCCATTCCATTTTCTTGATTTCACCCTTGCGGGCAGCGCGCCGTCAGGGGGCGAGCCCGGCGAGGAACCGCGTCAGTCGATCCGGTTTCCGGTTGAGGATTTCGAGATCGTTCTTTCGCCGAATGGCCCGGCGCACGACCTTCGCGCCGACATAGCGGAAGGGTTCGCGCGGCAGCTTGGTGCGGTTGTCAAGGCCGACCAGTCCGCATCGGGACCAGGCGTCGTCGCGGCCGAGAACGAGGCTCGCCATGATACGGCCGGCGACGGGCGCCTGCGCAATGCCGGTGCCATTAAAGCCCATGGCGTAGAAGATGTTCGCGTGGTCCTTGAGATGTCCGAAGACCGGCAGGTGCTGCGCCGTGCAGTCGATCGGGCCGCTCCAGTCGTAGAGAACGGGCACGTCCTTAAGCTGCGGATAGACCCGGTGCAGTTCGCGGATATTGTCCGCCCCCGCATCGCCGCTGCGGTTGAAACGACCGTCGATGTGATCCCGATAGGCGATGCCGCCCGTGCCGCGCCCGAAGATGACGTTGCCGGCCGGCGTTCGCTGATAATAGAGCACGTGATGCTGCGCATCGCAGATCGACGCACCGTCGACCCAGCCGATCCGCTCCAGGATATCCGTCGCGGGTGCGGTGGCGATAACCTGGCTGCTGACCACGTAGAGATAGGGGTGCAATTCCGGGATAGCGGAGAGCCAGGCGTTCGCTGCAAGCACGACCTTGCCGGCGGACAGCGCGCCCGTCACTGTGCGCAATTGCGGTCGCGGACCCGGGGCGATTTCGATGACTGGGCTGTGCTCGTGGATGACGATACCCTTGGAAAGGGCGAGCTGGCGCAGGCCGAGGGCAAGTTTTGCCGGCTGTACTGTGCCTGCCCTCCCCTCCATGATACCGACATAGGACGCGGCGGAGCCCGTGCGGCGCAGGATTTCGGCACGCTGAAGCGGCTGGAAGCGCGCTTCGCCCAGCGCACGGCTGAGGGCCTCGGCTTGCGCCCAGGCGCCTTCCTGCGCAGTCGAACTTGCCGTCCACAACCAGCCGTCGAGCCTCAGGTCCATGTCGATCGTGCCGGAGGCCTGCAAGCCGTGCAGTTCCTCGATGGCATCAGCGGTCGCCCGGCAGAGCATGAGCGCATCATCCTCGCCGACAAGCGCGCGCAGCATGTCGATTTCCGCAAACCAGGTGTGGACCTGCCCGCCATTGCGGCCCGAGGCGCCGGAGCCGCAGAAATCCGCTTCGAGCACAGTCACCTCCGTCTGCGGAGACTGTTCCTTGATTCGGAGCGCCGTCCACAGGCCGGCATAGCCGCCGCCGACGATCGCCACGTCGCAGGTCTCGCTTCCCGACAAGGGCGCGGTGACGGCGTCCGCATCGATGCTTTGCAGCCAGAAGGAGCGATCCGCCTTCGCCGCCGCCACGGGCGGCCTCATCGTGATGGTGTTCATGCTCAGGCCCTCTGTGCCGTGCGGATGACGCTGTCATATTTGTCGAGCAGCCATTGCGGGATCGCGAGGATCGGCTGGGGAAACCCGCCGAGATGAGTGCAGGTTTCCGAAGCCTCGGCCGCGGCTCTCTCAAGGGCGGCTTGCTCCGATCGGTTTTCGAACAGGCGCGACACGACGAAACTCGCGATGAACCTGTCGCCCGCGCCGCAGGTATCGACCACCGCCACCGGCACCGAGCCCGCGGAAAACAGGGCGCTGCCGTTGTCATAGAAGGAGCCGCGCTTGCCGCAGGTGATCACGACCTGGCGCGCGCCCGCCGCCCTGAACCGTGCTATCAGCGGCTCGACGGGCTCCGCCGGATCATCCGGGCCGGAGGCGAAAACCAGCGGCACGCCTTCGAGAGAGAAGTCGAAATGCCGGGTGGAGACGTCGATGCTGAACGGCGCACCATCCGCAACGAGACGGCGGACCAATCTTTCGCTGGAATTGGTGCCGAGATGCACCCAGTCCGCGTGGCGCAGTGCCGCATAGCGTTCGGTGCTTGGAACATATTCCTCCCCGACGCCGAGGGATTCGAGGAGAAAGCGCCGCTCACCGGCATCATCGGTCAAAAGCGTGACGGCAGATGAGCCCGGGCGTATCTCGATGTCGCCGCGGTCGAGACCCGCATCCTCGATGGCACCGAACATGATCTCGGCTTCCTCGTCGAGACCCAGCGCGCCGAAATAGCGGGCGTTTAATCCCTGCCGCCGCCATTGCACGGCGACATTGAGGGCGTTGCCGCCCACGGTGACGAAACCCTTGGTGAGATAGGCGTCGAGGCAATTGTCGCCGACGGCGATCAGGGTGGGATTGACCTTGTTCATTCTATTTCCCAATGCCTTCGGCCAGCCCTCGGATGAAGAAGCGCTGGGCCGCAAAGAAGGTGATGACGATGGGAAGGGCGGAGAGCGTCATCGCCGCGAAGACGACGGCATAGTTCGTTCCATGCTTCGCCATGATGGAGGTGAGGCCGACGGGCAGCGTCTGGAGGTCCGCGCCGCTGGTGAAGATCATCGCGAAGAGATATTCGTTCCACGCGAAGAGCACGTGCAGGATCACGCAGGACACCAGGATCGGCTTGCAGAGCGGCAGCGTCACGCGCCAGAAGATCTGGCCTTCACTGGCGCCATCCATGATGGCCGCCTCGTCCAGATCGCGCGGCAGCCCGAGCATGTAGGCGCGGATGAGGAAAGTCGTGAAGGGAATGCGGAAGGCGGTGTAGAGGATGATCAGCGCCCAATAGGTGTTGTAGAGGCCGAGATCTTGCATCATGCGTACGAGCGGAATGACGGCCACCGTCGGGCTCAGCATGAGGCCGCCGAGCACGATGCCGACGAAGAACGGCTTTCCGGGCAGTTTCGAGCGGGTCAGGCCATAGGCTGTCCAGGCGCTGACCAGCACCGTGCAGACGGCCGAGCCGAGCGTGACGATGACGCTTGTCGCGATGTAGTTCCGGATACCCTGGTTCCAGGCCGAAATATAGTTCGCAATGCTGAAGCCGCTCGGCAGCGCGAAGGGGTTGCCGAAGATTTCGGCATTGGTCTTGAAGCCGTTCATCGCCATCCAGAATAGCGGATAGAGCACGACGAAGCCGAGGCTGATCAGGAAGGTGACGAGGCACGTTTTCGCCAGCACGGCGACGAAGTCGGTGCGCTCGGTTTCCCGCGTGTGATGGGAGACGCTCACAGGTCGACCCTCCGTCTCTTGGTGTACCAGAGCTGCGCGAAGCCGGTGATCAGCGTGATGACGAAGATGACCGTTGCGATGGCCGCGCCATAACCGAAGTCGTTTTCGATAAAGCCCTGCTGGTAAAGCCATGTGCCCAGCACTTGGCTGCTGTTGTTGGGTCCGCCGCCGGTCATCACCATGACCTCGTTGAAGACCTGGAAGGCGCCGGTGATCGTGACGATCACCATGAGACCCGTCATTTCGCGGGTGAGCGGAAAGGTAATGTTCCACAGGCGCCGCCAGGTCCCTGCCCCGTCCATGATCGCCGCATCGTAGAGTTCGCGCGGGATCTTCTGGATCGCAATGGCGAAGAGCAGCGTCGAATAGCCGAAACCCTGCCACTGGCTCATGGCGATGATGGCGTAGATCGCGGTGCCTTCCTCGCCGAGCCAGGCGCGCGACCACTCCGCAAGCCCGATCTGCGTCAGTGCGGAATCCAGGAGGCCGATATCGGGTTGATAAATGAAATAGAACAGGAGGCCGGTGACGGTAATCGAGATGGCCGAGGGCACGAAATAGACCGCGCGCCAGAACCGGCGCCATCTCTCTTCGGTGAGCCCTTCGATGAGGGCCGCCAGCACGAAGGCGCCGAAAACCTGGAAAACGACGGAGATGACGGCATAGAGCGTGTTGTTGACGATCGCCGTCCAGACGACCGGATCGCCTTGCAAGCGACGGTAATTGTCCAGTCCAATGAAGGCGGTCTCGCCGGTGAAGATGTCCTGGTTCTTCGTGCTGACGATGAAATTGTCGATGATCGGGTAGTAGACGAACCAGAGGATCAGGACGAAGGCGATGAGGACCCAGCGGAACGACAGGACCCCGGCGATCGGGCCGAACCGGTCTTTCTCGACCCGGCTCGGCCCGGTGAAGCCGATTTTGGCGGCTTCACCTTCGTGTTCATGCTTCATGACAGCCATTGCCGGCCCTACCCTTATTTGGACGAAGCCGCCGCTTCCTTGACGCGTTCCATGACCTCTTCGGGGCTCATGGTGCCGCCGACCAGCGCCTGCAGGCCGGAAAGCCAGGCAGCCGCTACGCGCGGCGGATTGGCCGTATCGAGCCAGGGCATGAGATAGGAGGAATCCGCGATCACCTTCAGGCCACCGACGACGGCCGGGTTCATGCTGTCGGCGGAATAGCCGCCGACGGTCGCACTCGGCTGGCCGTAGGGCGGCGCAGAGAGAACCTTGCCGTTTTCAGCCGAAGTGACGAAACGCATGAAATCGATCGCGAGCGGGATGTTCTTCGAGGCCGCGCTGATCATGTAGCCTTCCGGCGCGCCTTCGATGGATTTGACGTCGCCCTTGGCATCGGCAGGCGCCGGCAGCTTGAAGAAACCGAAATCCTCCCGCTTCAGCGCGCCTTCGGCCGTTGCCTGGTCGAACTCGATGATCTCCTGATAGTACATGGCGGCCTTGCCGCTGCCGAACTGCTGTATGGCCGAGGCATAGGACGAGCCGTTCGTGCCCGATCCGTCCGAGCATTCATCGATCAGCTTTTTGAACTGCGTCAGGCTGACGACATAACCGGGATCGGCATAGTCGGCCGTGGCCGGGACGAAATCCTTTTCGAGCGTCGCCTGCGGCACGTTGTAGGCGAGCAACTGGCCCGCATAGTGCACGCCCGGCCAGCCTTCCTTGTTGCCGAAGGAGACCGGCGTCACACCGGATTTGCGCAGCGCCGCGCAGGCGGTCAGCAGTTCGTCGAAGGTCTTGGGTTCGGAAACGCCCGCCTTTTCGAACAGGCTCTTGTTGTAGCCCATGAACTTGGCGTCGAGATAAAGCGGGATGCCGTAGAGCTTGCCGTTGTACTGGAAGGCGGAGACCGCGGCTGTGGCGAGCGTCTTGCCCCATTCGGTGTCCGGGCCGATGACCGACGTCAGATCGACGGCGCGATTGCCGCGCACGAAATTCTCGCCCCAGCTTCCCGTCCAGGTGAAATAGACGTCCGGCAGCGAATTGGATGCGACGAGCGCCTTCGTCTTACCCTTCACGCTGTCGTCGCTCTCCTGGATAAGTTCGACCTTTACGCCGGGGTGAAGCTTTTCATATGCCTGAGCTGCATTGACGAAAAAGGGAGAAAGCTGCTGGAGGCCGAATTTCGTCAGTACGCTGACCGTGCCCGAATATTCGACCGTCGCGCTGGGGTCGGCCACGACCGGATCGGCCGCAGAAGCGCTGCCGACGGCGCCGATAACGAATGCGGCGACGGCAAGCGATCCGAGGCTCGTCGTGCTCAAGAACGTGTTGGCTTTCATTTCGCAGTTCCTCTCTGTTGTCTTTGGTTTCTTGGGGCATGCAAAAATCTGGAATCCGGTCCGGCGTCACCGCCGGACCGGGAAAAACTCAATATTCGACGCGCTTGTAATAGCGGCGCGTGGTCAGCGGGTGGTCGCGCAAGACTTCCAGATGGGCGCTCAGGCGCTCCAGCATCGTGGCCAGGATGACCGGGGAAATCAGGCTGCGGGTCTTCGCGGAAACGCCGGGAAGGCTGGCGGAGGCCGCATCCAGCACGCGCACCTTGTCGGTGTAACGCTTGGCGAAACTTTCCACCCGGTCGGTCAGCGGCCGGCAGGCATCCTCGCCCTTGAAGATGAACAGGCTGACGCCCGGTTCGACGAGCTCCAGCGTGCCGTGGAAGAAGTCGGATGCCTGGACCGGACGGGTGCGGATCCACTGCATTTCCTCGAGGATGCACATGCCGTAATAGTGGGCTTCCGGCCAGGCGGAGCCTGCACCCGTGAAGATGTGGTAAGTCTCGTCCTTGATATCGTTGGCAAGCGTGGCGGCATCCGCCTCGTAGCTTTCCTTCACCGAAACCAGCAGATCCGGCAGCAGCTTGAGTTCGGCGACGGTCGCGTCGAAATCCGGGTATTCGCCGCGCTCGGCGAGAAGCGCCAGCACAATGATCAGGGTTTGCAGGTAGAACGATTCCGATGACGTGTCGTCCTCGGCAAAATTGGTGAAATTGTAGTCGGCATCGCGGCCGAGCGGCGTGTCCTTGTGGCCGGTGAGCGACAGCGTCCTCACGCCCCGCTCCTTCAGGAAGGCGAGAAGCTGCACGCTCTCCTTGGTCGTGCCCGACAGCGACGGCAGGACGACCAGCGCCTTCTCGTTGAGGCCTGCAGGCGGCTCCAGGACGACCTGCGCGGAATAGGCCGCGGAAACCGGGAACACAGTCGAAATGCGCGCAAGCTCAATGGCCGGCTGGGTGAGGAACTGCACGCCGCCGGTCCCCATGAAGAAGATGCGTTCCAGACCGTCGTTGAGCAGATCGCGCATCAGGGCGCGCACATCGTCGGCGATGGCGACTGCGCCGCTTTGTATCTTCACAAAGCGATCTCTATCGAAGTTGAGCATTAGAACCTTCCCGTTTTGCGCTGCGCCAAATCGCTGTCGAAGCGGATAGCATCTGCGCGAAAATAATCTTTGAGATGATGTGAGATCGATCTCACATCTATTACCGCACAAGAATTTTGCGCTGGCAAGTAGGATTCCGGAATTTTTTCAGGGCTTGTGTACGGCGCTCAGCCGCCGCTTCGCCGGCTGACGGAGCCGCGCACTATCAGCTTGGTTTCAAAGCGGATTTTCTGTGGTGGTTCGTTTTTGCCGGAGAGCCTGTCGAACAACAGGCGCGCCGCCGCACGGCCGATTTCCGAGACTGGCTGCGAGACGACGGTGATCTGCGGATCGGTGAACGTCGCCAGATTGAAGTCGTCGAAACCGATCAGCGAAACGTCGTGCGGAATGGAAATGCCCATGGAGCGGAAGGCGAGAAGAGCCCCTTGCGTCATCAAACTGTCGACCGTGAAAAGTGCCGTCGGCGGGCTCTTCTGGCTGAAGAGGCGGATCGTCGCGTCGACCGCATGTTCCACCGTGGATTGCGAGACGGAGACCATTCGGTCGTTCGGCTCGATACCGGCGGCGGCGAGCGCTGCCTGATATCCGCTCATGCGCTCACGCGAGGTGAAGATGCGCATGTCGTCCTGCAGCAGGCCGATGTGACGGTGGCCCATCCCGATGAGATACTCGACAGCCTTGCGCGCGCCACCCTCGTTGTCGACGAGAACACTGTCGCAATCGACGCCCTCGGCGACGCGGTCGATCAGCACCAGCGGCACATTTTCCGCAATCAGGCCCTGCAAATGAGCGTTGTTGTCGGCCGATGTCGGCGCGACGATGAAGCCGCGGATGCTGAGCGACTGGAGGCTCGCCAGCAGGGAGATCTCCTGCGCCAGTTCTTCCTCACTGCTGCCGATGACGAGATTGTGCCCACGCTCGCGGGCAAGCACCTCGATATCGTGCGCGATGCGGGCGAAGAACGGGTTCTGGATATCGCCGAGGATGCAGCCGACGATCGGCAACTGCCCGTTGCGCAGCGCCTGCGCCAAGCGGTTGCCGCGATAACCGAGCTGTTCCGCCGCCGCCTGAACCTTCTGTGCGGTCTCGTCGCCGACATAGCCATAACTGTTCAAGGCGCGGGCGGCGGTTGCGCGCGACACATTGGCCAGCGCCGCCACATCCTTCAAAGTCGCCGGTTTCCGAACCATTTCACCCTTCGCGATCACACAAGCAGAATTCTCCTTGTAGCTTCGGGTGACCGCTTCGCATAGGTCACGGCGCCGCGGAAAAGCGATCAGGACTTGCCTTGTATTTCCCTCTCTCGTGCGGAGCTCGGCAAATTCACGCCAAGGACAAGCGCCGCACCCATGGCGTAGGCCAGAATATCCCACCAGTCCGGCGTCGCGCCAAAGACGATGCGGAGGATTCGGTTGGGTATCTGCACATCGAAGCTGGTCAGAAGGAGTTGCACCAGTTCCACCGCGACGCCGATGCCGAAGGCGATGGCAGCTATCGAGCATGCTCGCGCCTTTACGAAGGCCCGTATGGCGTAAAAGACCCATCCCACAGCCAGTACATCGCCGAGAAAGCTGCGAACCCAGCCCAGATTCCGGCCGAACGTCGCCAGCAACACCAAAACCACGAACAGCAGAGCAGCGCGCACGAAAGACGCGGGATCGAAGCGTAAACTCATGGTCATGATCTAGCCCGCCCGGGTGCGGCTGTCGAGTTCCCCGCCTTCAGGTCGGGATTGCAATCCGTGCGATCAACCCGTTCGGATGCCGATCGAGCAGCTCCAGTTTCCCAGCGTGGTCCTGCACGATCTCGGCGACGATGGACAGACCAAGGCCGAAACCGGCGCCGGTTCCTCCGCGGGCCGCATCGACCTTGTAAAACGGTTCCAGTACCCGGCTGCGATGCTCGGCGGGAATGCCGGGGCCGTCGTCGGCCACGTCGATGGTCGCCATACCCGCGCTTACTCCGAGCTCGACGCGAACGCTGTTGCCGAACTTCGTGGCGTTCTCGCACAGGTTCGTCACCGCCCGCGTGATCGCGAGCGGCTTGAAATTCGCGATCAAACGGGCCGGTCCGCGGTAGGTAATATCGTGGCCGATGTCCTCGAATTCGTCGCACACCGTCTGGATGATCGAGGCAAGGTCGGCGCGTTCAAACGCTTCGGTCCGGTGGTTGTCGCGCAGATAGCTGAGGCTTTCCTTCAAAAGACGGTCTATGCGCTCCACATCGGCAAGCAGGGCCTCCCGCACCTCCTCCTGGTCCACGCGCTCGACACGGAGCCGCAACCGGGTGAGTGGCGTGCGCAGATCGTGGCTGACGCCGCGCAGCATTCTTGTCCGCGAATCAACCATCGTCGAGATGCGTCTTTGCATGCCATTCAACGCGCGTGCCAAAGCCACGATCTCCTCGCTTCCACGCTCCTCGAACAGGGCTGGGCCGACGGAGAGATCCGCCCGCATTGCCGCCGCCGCAATGCGGCGCAACGGACGCGTGATCGTCCAGACAGCGAAGGCGGAAAACAGAATCATCAGGATGACAACCGCGAGAAGGTAGTTGGAACCCAAATTCAAGGCATCGCCGCGCAGGAAAGGTCCCGGCAGGCTTTCCAGAACCAGCATCTCGCTATCGTCGATCTTGGCGGCGATGATGCGTTTGCCGTCGATGAAGGTTCGCCAGCCCCCAAGCGGCTCCGCGCCGTCGTCCGGGGGGAACAGCCAGTCCACGACCACGTCGACAAAGGGCTCGGTGGGCGACGATGTGGTGAACTGCTGCGACAGGGAGAGAGGACGAATCGAGAATTTCCAATCGCCGCGATTGGCGATCTCCAGAATGGTCACACGTTCCGATGGCTTGGCTTCAGCCAGCACCGAGCCGATCGCGGAGACGCGCTCGGAAATATTCTCGAGGTCGATGATCTTGAAGTCCGAACGCATCCAGCGCTCCAGCGCGGAGCCGGCAGAGATGACCATCACAAGGGCAAGAAAGACGATGATCGTGATCTGTCCATGAATCGTCGAAATCAATTTGGATAAGCGAAACCTCAACGCGCCTCCTCGCGCAAGCCTTCGCCGCGCACAAACTCTGCCTGTCCAACCGACACTGTCATCGATAGGGTAATGGAAACAGGCCCGCGTGACCGAACTGCGTTACGTTTTGTGTCGATTTATTAAGGCCGGCCGGACATCCGCTGATCCGACGCCATCGCCCGCCGGCAACAAACCGTAACACAACAACATCCAGCCCAATCCTGATCCATGAAAAGACAAGGAGGTTGCACACACGGTTCGCCGCTGCGGCCGGCATCCCGTGTCAAATCACTGGAGCACTCATGTTTTGTACCAAGCATATCGACTGGCGCCTTACCCGGAGCGCGCTGTTCGTCACGTTCACATCGCTCGGAACGGCATCCACCGTGCTGGCTGCCGATGCCAGCCTGGCGGACCAGGCACAGGAGCCGCCCTTCGACCAGGAGCGGTTCAACAACGAGGCCGTCAAACCGAGCTGGAGCCTCATCATCGGTGCCGGCGGCATCTATGAACCGGAATATGAAGGCAGCGACGAGTTCAAGGTCAGCCCCGTTCCGCTCGTCATCTTCACCTATGGCGAATGGCTGGAGATCGATCCGACAGGCGCGACCATTACCGCGCTTCGGAATGGCGGCTTCTCGCTCGCGGGCAAGGTCGGTTATGAAACCGGGCGCGACCAGGATGACCATGACCGCCTGAATGGCCTCGGCGACATCGACTTCGCCGCAACCGTCGGTGCCAAAGCGGCCTATACCTGGAACGCCTTCGAGTTCTACGCAACGCTCGACCAGACGATCGAGGGAAGCGAAAGCCTCATCGGAACGGTCGGCGTCGAATATTCGGCGCCCGTGACCGAACGGCTGATGGTCAGTGCCGGGGCGGAGGTTGTCGTTGCCAACGACAAGCACATGCAGGCCTATTTCGGCGTGAACGCCGCACAGGCGGCCGCATCCGGCCTTTCCGAATACAAGGCGGAAGCCGGTATCAAGCGCGTCAACGTATCGGCATCCGCCACCTATGGGCTCAGTGAAGACTGGTTCGTGCGGGGCGAGGCGGCGCTGGGCATCCTGACCGGAGACGCCGCCGACAGCCCGATCGTGGAAAAGAAGCTTCAGCCCTCGGCCTCGATCTTCGTCGGCTACAAATTCTGACTGAAGCGATCAAAGAAGCCGGAGCAATTCCGGCTTCTTGCCCACAACAAGTGGCCAGGACCAATCGACATTCAGTCCAGGCCGTGCCGAAAATGGTGCGTTTCCGCGATCCGGAGCGCTGCGTACTTTTGGTACGTGAGCACCGGAAGCGCGGAAAATTGCCGTTTGGAGGCCGGCATGGGCTGAATGTCGATTGGCCTTAGGATTGCTCGACCCGGGCGGTGAACATGTAGCCGCCGAGCCGCACAGTGTGCAGCAGCGCCGGCGTCTTCGGGTCCGCTTCGATCTTCTGGCGCAACCGGCTGATATGCACGTCGATGCTGCGCTCGATCGGTCCGGCAAGGCCGCTATGGGTCAGGGACAGAAGCTCTTCGCGGGTGATGATCCGGCCGGGATTCCGGCAAAAGGCCAGCAACAGATCGAACTCCGTCGTGGTCAGCGCCACCCTGGCATTGCTCGGATCATGCAGCTGCCGGCGCAGCGGATCGATCTGCCAGCCATCGAAGCGCAGCTTGCGCTGATCGACATTGTTCGCCAGGCCGTAGGACGCCCGCCTCAGAAGGCTGCGGATACGGGCAACGATCTCCCGGGGGCTGAAGGGTTTGGTGACATAGTCATCGGCGCCCACTTCCAACCCGACGATGCGATCGATCTCTTCCCCCAGCGCCGTGAGCAGGATGATCGGCGTGGTCTTCTCCGAGCGGATGCGCCTGCAAATGCTGAGGCCATCCTCGCCGGGAAGCATCACGTCCAGAATGATCAGGTCGAATTCGTTGTTGCGCAGCAGGGATTGCATCACCCGCCCGTCTTCCGCGACGGTCGCGATCATCCCGCTCTCCTGCACCGTCAGCGCGAGGAGACTGCCGATCTCCGGATCGTCTTCGACAATCAGGATTCTTGCATTTGCGGAACTCGATTGCATTCTCGTCTTCCCAACCTGAACGCGCATATAATGCTTATCACGCGGGCGACAAACATTTCGCTTTGTTACGTTTTGTTGCGAGGAAATGGGGCGACTGCGCGGCAGGTGCTAGAACGGCAATGTCCAGAAGACCGGCAGCAATTCCGCCGCCTGCCCCAGCTTGATGAGCTCGATGCCCAGCCAGGCGGCCAGGAAGACGGCGCCGTCCTTGAGGCCGCTGACGGCTTTCTCGGATCGCAGTGGGGTATCGTCGGCCTCCCGCCAGAGCGAGAAATCCGGCAGGAGCCTCGGTGTCACCCGGCGATAGTGCTCGAAGCTGTGGCCATAACGGCCGGCGAGGAAGGCTTCTTCGCCCCGCATCGCCATGTCGAAGGCGAAATAGGCGATGCCCGTCATCGCGACCATCGACAACAAGCTCTCGGTCTGCGCGCCGAGCCCGGCAATGCCGATCAGGCTGAACAGGTAAAGGGGATTGCGGGTGATCGAATAGGGGCCGTCGGTGACGAGTTCGGCATTCTTGCGTCCACCGATATAGAACAGCGACCACACGCGACCGGCAATGGCCGTGAAGATTGCCAGCAATCCCGTCAGTTCGAAGAGGGAATTCACAAGCGGCGCACCGGGCGGCGACGCCGTCACGGCCAGCAATGCGAACGCGACGGCGCCGAAGAGGCGGAGCGTATTGATGCGGTATTGCTGCAGGAAGGGAGCGCGGACCTCAGCCATGATCCGCCTCCCCTGCCCGCTTGCCCGTCGCTGGGTGCAGTTTCCGTGATCGGCAAACGATGAAGAGCATGTCGCAATGTCTGTGCTTGAAGGAAAGTCGATGGATTTCCTTCCCACGGGCGGGATCGCGCCGGCTTAAAGATTTGTTTCGACTGATTAAGAAGTTGTACGCCTTATTGCGTCTCGGCTGGACGGACCATTGGTCCGAACGTCCGGCTCACCCGGTCGCCCAGGCCCGACATGACCAGGTGCAGCGACGGGATCACGATCAGCGACAGCACCGTGGACACCAGCAGCCCGCCGATGACGGCGATCGCCATGGGCGCGCGAAACTCGCCGCCATCGCCCAATCCGAAGGCGGAGGGCGCCATTCCTCCCACCATCGCGAGCGTCGTCATGACGATGGGGCGCACCCGCTCCAGGCAGGCCTCGACGATGGCCTCCGTGCGGGAAAGCCCATGCGCTTCGCGCTCGATCGCGAAGTCGAGCAGCATAATGGCGTTCTTGGTCACGATGCCCATCAACATGAGGATGCCGATAACCACGGGAAGCGACATCGCATTGCCGCTGAAGAGAAGCCCTGCGGCAACGCCGCCGATCGACAGCGGAAGGGAGGCGAGGATGGTCCAGGGCGCCAGAACGCTGCGAAACAGCAGGATCAGCACGATGAGAACCAGCATAATGCCCGATCCCATCGCCACGAAGAAACTCTCGAAGACATCGCCCTCGGAATCGGAATCGCCGGTCGCCTGAAGGCGGACACCCTCCGGAAGGGCTTTCACGCTCTCGAGCTGCATCAGCCGGTCGAGGCCCTGTCCCGATGTCATGCCGTCCTTCAGGTCCACGCCGATCTCGATCCGGCGCTGGCGATCGAAACGATCGATCGCGGCGACCGTCTCGTCGAAGCCGATGTCGGCGACGGCGGACAAGGGGATATGGTTGCCCTTGTCTGATGGCACGGACAGCATTTGCAGGATCGGCAGCCGGTCGCGTGCGTCAGGCGAGAGCACGACGCGTATCGGGATCTGGCGGGAGCCGTCGATGAAGCTCGCCAGCCTGCTGTCTGTGTCCCCGATCGTCGAGAGGCGGATCGTGTCGGCGATCACGGCGGGCGTTACGCCAAGCAGCGCGGCCTTGTCGGTCAACACGGACATCCGCAGTTCCGGGCGCGTGGCGACATTGTCGCTTGCGGGCTTGACGAAGCTCGGGTCGCCGGACATCTCGTTCAGGATGGCATCGGCGGCCTGTTGCACCGCTTCTCCATCGCTTCCCAGAACAGCGAAGGACAGGTCGCGGCCGCCGCGATTGTTGAGGAACCTCAGGCGCACATCGGCGATGGAGGCGAGCTTGTTTTCCATGTCCGCCTCGACGGCGAAGGAGGAGCGGTCCCGCTTCGTCTTGTGCACGAGGTCGATCAGGATCACGGCATAGCGCAGATCCTGCTGCCCGTTCATGCTGGCCCCCGCGCGTGCGAAAACACCCTCGACCTCGGGGAATGTACTCGCGCGAGCCGCGATCTCATCGGTGATGGCGCGGGTCTCTTCCAGTGTCGCGCCCGGAGGCAATTCCACGGTGAGCGTCAACCGCCCCATGTCTTCATCTGGCAGGAAGGCCGTCGGCACCGATGCAAGCGACATGACGGAGAGCGCGAACAGGCCGAAAGCGCCGGCGATCGTCGCCCATCGCCAGCGAAGGCTCATCCTCAACAGGCTCTGGTAGGCCCGCAACAGGCGACCGTCGCGCGACTCCGTCCGCGGATGGCCGGTCATGAAATAGGCGGCGAGGATGGGCGTTATCAGCCGTGCGACCAGCAGGGAGAAGAACACGGCGATGGCGACGGTCAGGCCGAATTCACGGAAATAGAGGCCGACGATGCCGCTCATCAGCCCGACTGGCGCAAAGACCGCAATGATGGTCGCGGAAATCGCGATGACGGCAAGCCCGATTTCATCAGAAGCGTCGAGCGCGGCCCGATAGGCGGACTTGCCCATGTTGCGATGGCGGACGACGTTCTCGATCTCGACGATCGCATCATCGACAAGGATGCCGGTCACCAGCGTGATGGCCAGCAGGCTGAGGATGTTAAGCGAAAAGCCGAGAAGGTCGATCGCGAAGAAGGTCGGGATGATCGACAATGGCAGCGCCACGGCGGCAACGATGGTCGCCCGCCAGTCGCGCAGGAACAGGAAGACCACGACGATGGAAAGTGCCGCACCCTCCAGCAAGGTGTTCATCGCCGAGCGATAATTGCCCGTCGTATAGGAGACATTGTCATCTACCAGCCGGAACTGGACGGCCGGGTTCTTCACCGCCAATTCGGCAACAGCGACCGCAACAACCTCGGCGACCCCCACCTCGCTTGCGCCCTGCGAGCGCGAGACGGCGAAGCTCACGATCTCTTCGCCGTTCAACGTCGCAAAGGACCGGGGTTCCGCAATGGTGTCGCGAACGCTTGCAATGTCCGCAAGCCGAACGGAACTGTCTCCGGCCAGCGCAAGGCGCCGCTCGGCCAGGCTCGAAACGGTCTCGGCGGAAGCGGCGGTCGTCAGAACCTGTTCGCGGCCGTTGATCTCCTGGCGCCCACCCGATCGTTCGAGCTGGCTCTGGCGGATCGTTTCGTTGACTGCGCCGGCGGTGAGTGCAAGCGCCTGCAATTTGTCGGCATCGAGTTCGACGCGGATCTCCCTGTCGCCGCCACCGATGCGCTCAACCCGGCTGACGCCGCGCAATCCCTGGAGATCACGCGCCACCACGTCGTCGACGAACCAAGACAGGTCCGAGACCGTCATGTCCTGGCTGAAAACGGCGTAGGTGACGACGGACTGGGCTTCCTCTTCCAGCCGCTCGATCACCGGCTCGTCGATGCCATCGGGCAGATCGCCCCGCACGCGCGCCACCGCATCCCGCACGTCGTCCATCGCGCGGTCGGGCGAGACCAGGCCGAGCTCGAACTCGACGGTGGTCACGGAGCGACCCTGGTCGACCGTCGATGTCAGTTCCTTGACGGCAGGTAGGGATGCGACCGCGTTTTCGATCGGCCGCGTCACTTCGGTTTCGAGCTCGACCGGCGTGGCGCCGGACTGCTCGACGGTGATGCGCACGAGCGGGGTGACGATCGCCGGAAAATAGGTGACGGGCAGCCGGGAGAAACTGTAGAGCCCTGCAACGGTCAGCACCACGAAGAACAGGAACGACGGCAGCGGGTTTCGAATGGCCCAGGCGGAAATGTTGGCGTTCATCACCGGATCTCCCTCGTTTCATCGACGCTCGGCAGGGAGGCGGCCAATCTGTCCGCCGGAGCGGCATCCAGCGTTGCGACGACCGGCTGCACCCTGTCCTGCGCCTTCAGGAATCCGCCCGCTTTCAAGACCACCATCTCCCCGTCATCGACGCCGCGCGTGATCTCCACCAGGCCGCCCTGACGGGCACCGACCGTGACGGGCCGCACATCCACGGCGCCTTCCGTAACAACGAAGATCGTGTCCGCGCCGCGCACGGTCTTCACCGCGCTGCCCGGAAGAAGAATGTTTTGGCGTTCGGAAACATCGATGCGTCCCTGCGCGAAAACGCCGGGCGTGAGACCATCCCGCCTGTCGAGCGCGATATAAACCTGACCGCTGCGGGTCGCAGGATCGAGCTGCGCGGCCTTCAGCCTCAGCGTACCGGAAACAGGATCCTCGTGGCCGGGAAGCATCACGTCGGCGCGCATGCCGTTTTGCAGGCGAACGAAATTCGTTTCCACCACGGAGGCGACGAATTCCATGCTCCCCTCTTCCGCGATGAGGAACAGCGGCGTGGCGGCGTCCGAGGTCATCGCGCCGAGGCGCGCCGTGCGGCTGAGGATGAGCCCGGCCATCGGAGCCCGCACCGTGCTGCGCTCGATCGTCAGCTCGATTTCCGCGCGTTCGCGGGTCACCAAAGCGGCTTCCGCCTCCGCAAGGGCAAGAGACTGACGCGCCAGGCCCAGTTCGGCCGCCGCCCTCTCATGGGCGTTGCGGTGCTGGTCCAAGACCTGTTGCGAGATGACGTTTCTGGCATGCAGCACGCGGCTGCGCTCGAAAACGCTCGCGGTTTCCGCTTCCGTCACCCGCGCCACATCCACCCGGGCGGCCTCCACCGCGACGGCTGCCTTTGCCCGCTGCATGCTGACGGCATTGCGAGCGAGCCGCATCCGGGCATCGGTCGTGTCGAGCACGGCGAGCGGCTGGCCCTTTTCGACATACTGCCCGGCCTCGACGAGAATCTGCCGTATCTCCTGCCCCTGGATGAAGGAATGCACCTGCACTTCCTCGCGGGACACCACCGAGCCGACGACGGAAACCTGCTCGGTCACCGTGCTCTGCCGGGCGACGACGACCGTAACCGGCATCTGCTCCTGGGCTTTCAGCGTCACGGGGCAAGACAGCAGCAGGACGCCCAGCAGCAAACGGGCGCGCGTTGAATGTGAGCTGGATTTCTCACGCATGAAACCACCTTCCGATTGATCCGAAGGCACATCGCCCCGGCATGATCCGGATCAAAGGCTACCGATCCATGACGCTCTCGGTGTTTCATCGCATTACGAAAGATTGCGCTTGGGCACCGTGCTCAGCGTTTCTGCTCCGCGCCTGCCTTGTCGGTCCAGGAGGGCGGCATGCCGAGTTGCGCGCCAGCAAAATCCTTGAGGCCGGGCGCCCGGCCGAACCGTTCGCATGCAAGATATTTGGGCTTGCCGCCCAGATTGGATTTCAGCTTCTGCGAGGACGGCAGCTTCGGCAGGCCCTTGAACGGCGTCTTGCCGGTAACGAGCATCTTTGAAAAATCGTTGCCGAAACTGCTTGCGAGTGAATAGGCGTCGCCGACCTGGGAAACCCGCGCATCCGTGGTCAGGGAATTCGCACCCTTGGCCCAGACCATGGCGCCAAGCTGCTTTCCGTCCCTGGTCGTCGCCTCGGCCTCGACGGCGAGCCCGCCGAGGCCGAAAGGCAGTCTCGGCACGCTCACGGGAAGCACGAAGGAGGAGCCGAGCGAGGCGACCGTCGAGACGCCGGCGACCGTGGCATTGGTCGGCACGATGCGGACGATGGTGGCATGGACGACGAGATCGGCATCCTCCTTTCGCTCGACCACTGCAAAGCGGTCGCTGACGCCGATGCACAGTGCGCGGCTGATGGCGTTCGCCACCAAGGCTTGTTCCGAGGATTTTTGTGTCGACAGCGCTGCGGTCGGCGAGATCCGGGTCGGCTCGATGTAGACCGTCCGGATCGTGCCCAGGTCGCCGGGCACGGCCTTGTATTTCGCCTTTCTCAGGCGCCCGTCGACGGGCGTGAGGCCTTCATAGGATGCCAGTGAATTCGCCTGCTCCAGCGGCACCGAGGCGCAGCCGCCAAGGATCGACACGACGAGGCAAGGGAAAAGCGCGGCGCCGAGCGGTCGGTGCCGCCCAATGGAAAGATGCAGCATTTTCAGTCTCCTGTCAGGATTTTTTAAAGGGAGGACGGGCCGGTGCATCTATGGCGCCTGCTCCACAGGTTGGGCGATCCTCAACGGCTCGCTGAAAGACGGCCTGTCTTTCCACAGGCTGCCGCTCGCCGCTTTTGCATAACCAAGATTGTAGACGGCGCGCATGTAGTTGGTGTTGAACGGGTCGGTCATCTTGTAGGGGACCTGCGTGTCTATCGAGGCCACATGAAACCGGATGCCGGTCTTCTGGGCATAGACGTAGGTGGCCAGCAGCGCGCTGCGCGTCTGCGCCTTGATCAGAGCGGAATTCGCCCGCGCCATGACGGCAAACGTGTTGTTCGTCGTCGTCGAGAATTCCGGAATGAGCGCGTTGTTGACGATGATGAACATGTTGAATTTGAAGCCTTTTGGCCAATCGACCTTGTCGGAGCTCGCCATCCAGCCTTCGGGGATCGTGAGGATCTGGGAGGCCGAACCGCCGTCGGAATGCATCTCCTCAAATGCCCTGCCCTCGGATGTCGCCTTGATGAGGACGGCGGGATAGAGGCCGGGGATGCTTGCCGAGGCGATGATGACGTCCTGGAACAGTTTCAGGGCATCGGTCCGGCCGCTATTGGCGATGGCGCCCATGTTCCAGATCACCGCCCGCTGGGAATCGAGGTTCGAGGTCAGGACAAGCAGGCGCCGACCCTTGCGATGCTCTGCAGCGATCTTCGCCAGAATGTCGCGCGTCAGGTAGCGCTCCACCATCGTGCGAAGCGGCGCCTGCTTCAGGAGGCTCGCGCCAAGTAGGCCCTTCGGCAAGAAGTCTGCATCGATCAGCTCCTTTGCGACGCCGCTCGTATAGAGATCGACGAGGGTGTGGTCGTAGGGGGAGCCGAGGAAAGCGTAAGGCGCAATCAACGCGCCCGTGCTGACACCGCTGACGATGTCGAACTGCGGCCGCCCGCCCTTATCCGACCAGGCCTTCAGCGCGCCGACGCTGAAGGCGCCGCCCGCGCCGCCACCGGACAGGACGAGATAGTTGATTTCGTTGCGGGCCGGGACCGGCAGCCAGCCGCGCGCATCGGGCAGGTCTCGCCCGGTATCCGCATAGATGCGGATATGCTCGAAGCCCTCGATCGCCGCGTTTGCCGCGGCACGCGGCCCGTAGGCGATGCGGTCCGGCGCCACGCAGCCGGCGAGGAAAACCAGCATGAGGATGGCAATGCAGCGATGCACGTTGGCCACTCTCAGGGGAAGAAAGAAAATGGCTGTCGAGCGCCGATAGACCATTGGTTTTCAGCCGCAGCAGGCCGCCGTTGTCTCATGCCAAGCTTCCTTCGAAATCGCATCTGACGGCATTAGGTCTGATTCATCATTGCCTTGGGTTTCGTGTTGTTAAGAGATGTTGGCGCGCGGGCTTTGGCGCCCGGCAACAAAACTTCACCAAACGCCTTGGTTTCGTCCCCGTTTTGACATCGCGAGGTTTTGTGCCGCGGCTATCCAAACGGCAGCAGAATGGAGATCACGATGACCGAGCGCGAAATGACGATGGCAGAGATTCTGAAGGACCCGCTCATCCGGCAGATGATGCGGGCAGACGGAGTATCCTTGAGACAGATGCGGCAACTGCTGCGCGACGCAGCCCGTGCCCGCACGGCCGAGAGGCACGCCTGCACCTTTCCGGGGATGGTCGCACGGGAGAGGGCTTCGCCAAGGCCGGAGGCTTAAGCGATGGCCTTCCCTTTTGCGACGAAGCGCGCGCTGCTTTGAACCGAGATGGCCTGGATCGCCGGCAGATGTATCGTCACGCGCAGGCCATGCGGCAAAATATTCTCCATCGCGAGCGAACCGCCATGGCCTTTTACGACTTCGTCCGCAATCGAAAGCCCCAATCCGAAACCGCTATTGGAATTCGGCGACCGCGCCTCGTCGGCCTTGAAGAAGGGCTCCAGCACTTTTTCCTCGAGCCCTTCTTCAAGGCCGGGACCGTTGTCGCTCACCGTGATCACCGCGCCGCCCTGCGGATTGCTGCGCAATTCGACGCTGACGACCGTGCCGAACCGCACCGCATTTTCCACGATGTTGGTGATCGCGCGGACAAGCGCCTTTTGCCTGCACAGATATCCAAGCCGCTCCGGCCCGCTGTAGCGCACCGTATGGCCGAGATCCCAGAATCCCGAGGTGATCGTCTGCAGCAGGCTGGAAATATCGACCTTTTTCATCGGCTCGGCGGTCGCATTGCTGCTCAGATATTGCAGGCTTTCCTCGATCATGGTGGTCAGCGTTTCGATATCCGCGAGCATCGCGTCCCGTGATGCCGGGTCCCTGGAGCGCTCCACGCGCATGCGCAGCCGGGTCAGCGGCGTTCGCAAATCGTGGCTCACGGCCGTCAGCATCCGCGTCCGGTCGTCGACCATTCTACGGATACGCCGCCGCATGTTGTTGAGCGACGTCGCGAGCGTATGAAGTTCCTTGGCGCCTTCGGCCGTGAACAGCTCGTCCTCATTGTCGTCGAGACGCAATCTTTTTGCCGCATCCGCAAAACGCACGAGAGGCGACGTGATCATGCGCCCCATGTAGAGCACCAGCAGAAGCATCGGCAGCATCAGGATGGTGAGCTTGGCGACGAACTCCAGAACCAGGCTGAGAAACGACGGGGAATTGTAGGCCTTGGAGAAGCCGATAACGAGGGCACGCCGCGCGTCAAGGCGCACCGCTACCGAATTGTGCCGCTCGCTTCCCGGCGGGTTTTGCAGCGCCACCGCTTCGAAATCGTCAGGCAGGAGGCGGCGCAGCTCGTC
Organism: Shinella sp. BE166; assembly: GCF_051201095.1. Lineage (NCBI taxonomy): Bacteria > Pseudomonadati > Pseudomonadota > Alphaproteobacteria > Hyphomicrobiales > Rhizobiaceae > Shinella > Shinella sp. BE166. The sequence continues at coordinate 38,850 of NZ_JBPEHL010000003.1, forward strand.
CGAGACGGCATGGGTATCTTCCGCGCGCGCCTGCGCTTCGCTCGCGGAACTCCACGGCACGACCGTCAATTCGAGGCCGAGAGGCGCGCTGGAGCGCACCAGGTCCTGTACCTCGGGATTGTCGCCCGCATTCCTGAACTGCGTGACGATCATCTCGATTTGCGTGCGCCGGACCATCAGCAGCTTCTCATTGTAGAAAATGAGCGGCTCGGGCAGCATCGCAATGATAAACACGATGATCACCGGGATCGGAAACAACGCCACCGCTATGAACTGCCACCGTATGGATGCCTTGCGAAAGCGGTCGATCATGTCTCTACCTCCACCTCCGGCGTGAAGATGTAGCCACCGAGGCGGACGGTTTTAATGAAGGTGGGGTCCTTGTAGTTCGGCTCTATCTTTTGGCGGACGCGGCTGACATGCACGTCGATGCTGCGCTCGACGGGTCCTGCGGAGCCGGCATGCGTGCGGGTCAAGATGTCCTGCCGCGTCATGACGCGCCGAGGGTTCTGGCAGAAGACGAGCAGCACATCGAATTCCGCCGTGGTGAGCGACACATGCACGCCGTCGCTGTCGGTCAGTTCGCGGGTGACGGGATCGATCCGCCAGCCGGCGAATGTCATGCTTTCCAGGCTCGGCTTGACCTGCATCGAATAGGACGAACGCCGCAGGAGCGCCTTCACTCTCGCCAGCAACTCCCTGGAGTTGAACGGCTTCGTGACATAGTCGTCCGCGCCCAGTTCCAGCCCGACGACCCGATCGATTTCTTTCGACAGGGCTGTCAGCATGAGGATGGGTATCGTATCGGACGACCGGATCCGCCTGCAGATGCTGAAGCCATCCTCGCCCGGCAGCATTCCATCCAGGATGATGAGCTGGAACTCCTTCTTTCTCAGCAGGCGGTCCATTTCGAGCGCCGAACCGACGGCCTCGGCCGCGTATCCGGCTTCCCGCATAAGCTCGATGAGCATGCTCGCAATATCGCGGTCATCCTCGACGACGAGGATGCGGGCAGACGCCTGGGCGAGAACATTGCTCGCAGTGTTGTTCATGACCTCAGCCATTCCGGTCGCCCTCCCGGCAAAGACTATCCCGCCCGCCATCGTGGCTGTCAGCAACAATTGTGTTTATTTTTGTTGCTGCGGCTCCGCCGCTACCATGCCTCAGAATTTGTAGCCCACGAACATCATGACCGACGGCTGGGTGTCTTTCTGGACGATGGGGCTGTTTTTCGCACCGCCGGTCAGGATGACGAGTTCCGTCTGGCTCCTGACGAACCAGTTGCCCGTCTGTTTTATCTCGGAAGACAATGTTCACTCCTGGGTGCGTTAGCATTCTGCAGGCCGCATGGGCCGCGGGGCGAAAATTGGTGGGGATTCGCTTTGGGATGGGTTTTGTCTTGTTAAGAGATGTTTCTCCCGCGCCTGCCAAGGCAACAACTCCGAGCAAACGTTAATAAGTCTTAAAACCATCCGGCCGGGGGAGCGGCTAGTTCCAGGCAATGGCGTCGTCGGATTGCCGACTGCGCGTTGCATTGCCCGGAGAGCTCCATGTTTTCATATCGGATGCCGTCGCATGAGGCGGAACACGCCAAGGCCTTCCAGCTATCGGATGTCCAGGACATCCGCCCCGCCGTCTCGATCATCGTGCCGACGCTGAATGAAGCGGAGAACATCGACCGCATCCTCGGCGACATCATCGACAGCGTGCGTGAACACTTCAATTTCGAGATCATCGTCACGGATGGCGGATCGACCGACGGCACATGCGAAAGCGCGAATCGCTGGGCAAGTCGGCACCCCATTCGCCTGGTCAGGAACGACGGCCCCGGCGGACTGGCGGAGGACGTGTTTTCGGCAGCGGCGAAGGCGCGGTTCCCGATCCTTGTCGTTCTCGACGCGGACGGCAGCCATCCCGCGAGTTCCATTCCAGATCTCGTCCGCCCTCTCGCCTCCGGGCGTTTCGACATGGCCGTCGGCAGCCGCTATGTCGAGGGTGGACGCACCGTCGGATGGCCGCTCCACCGCCGCCTTCTCTCCCGGCTCGGCGGCGCATTCGCCTCGCCCTTCACCGACGTGAGCGATCCGCTTTCAGGCTTTTTCGCCGTGAAGCGGGACCGCCTGCTGGCCGCCGGCTCCCATGCCGAAGGCTTCAAGATCGGACTGGAGGCAATCTTCGCCGGTGGCGACGCCCTGACGGTCACCGAGGTCCCGATCTCCTTCACCGACCGGATCAAGGGGAAATCGAAGATCGGCGCGCGCCAGTTCGCGGCCTATCTTGGCCAGTTGGTGCGGTTTTCCAGGGGAACGGACACCTCGGACACCTTTCATCGTTTTGCGGTGGTGGGCTTTGCCGGCTTCGTGCTGGATTTCGCCATCGTGTCGATGATGCGCATTCTTGGCGCCGACATCACCGTCGCGCATATGTCCGGTTTCTGCTTTGCGGCCCTCTTCAATTACCTGGCACACGCGGAATGGTCCTTCAAAGACCGCGCAGGCAACAGCACGCGGTTCGCGCGTTTTCTGCTTCTCTCCGTGCTGGCCCTGGCGATGCGCGGTGGTTTCATTGCGACGGCCTCCGACCTCGGGCTACCCTTCCTGTGGGTGCTGATGTTGGGCATCGCCGGCGGCGGCATCGTCAGCTACGTCGGAAACGAGTTCTACGTCTTCCGCAGCGATACGTTCCTGCCGTCGACGACCCGGTGGAAACTCGCCTCGGTCGCCGTTGCCGCCTATGTCGTCATGATCCGGATCGTCTACCAGGGCAGCATCGACCTTATCCCGCAGGAAGCCTATTACTGGAATTATGCCCAGCATCCGGCCTTGGGTTATCTGGATCACCCGCCGATGGTCGCGTGGCTGATATGGCTCGGCACGTCGATCTTCGGCAATTCCGAGTTCGGCGTGCGCGCGGGCGCAACCCTGTGCTGGCTGCTGACGGCGTTCTTCCTCTTTCGCCTTACCGACAACCTGTTCGGCCGCACATCGGCCTTCCTGGCCCTGCTGCTCGTGTCCATTCTCCCGTTCTTCTTCGCCATCGGCACCGTCATGACGCCGGACGCGCCGCTGACGGCTGCCTGGGCGGGAGCGTTGTATTTTCTGGAACGTGGCTTGATCGGACGGCGCCGAAGAGCCTGGCTCGGGGTGGGCATCTGCATCGGCCTCGGCATGTTGTCGAAATACACGATCGCCCTGCTCGGGCCGGCGACGATCGTTTTCCTGATCATCCATCCGCAATCCCGGCACTGGTTCCTGTCGAAATGGCCCTATCTCTGTGCAGCCATCGCCATCGCTTTGTTTTCGCCCGTGATCCTCTGGAACGCCACCCACGACTGGGCGTCCTTCCAGTTCCAGGGAAGCCGGCGATGGCTGGCGGATATCCGGTTCTCCACGCACACGCTTTCGATGTTCATCACAGCCTTGCTTGGCCCCGTCGGACTCGCACTGGCAGGCATCACGATGGCCAGACTGGTGCGGCTTGCCGACCATCTCGCCATGCGCGGGCCTGCCACGTTCATCCTGGTCTTCACCCTCGTCCCACTGTCCGTCTTCCTTGGCTTCAGCCTGCTGCACGGCGTCAAGCTGAACTGGACCGGACCGCTCTGGCTTGCGCTGCTGCCGGCGATGGCGAAGATCGTTGCAGACGCCGTGAAACAAGGCCGCAGGGCACGGCTGGTTGCGGCGTTGAAAGTCGGCACGGCAACGAGCATCCTGTGCTTCGCCCTGTTCCTGCACTATCTGGCGTTGGGCCTTCCGTTCACCGGCTATTCCAGCACCCTGCGCGGCCTACCGATCGCCTGGGAGGAGTTTTCCGCCGGCGCCGAGCAGATCAAGGCTAAGGTCGCAGCCGAAACCGGATATTCGCCGCTGCTCGTCGGCATGGATGCCTACAATATCGCGAGCCAACTCGGCTTCTATGGCCAAGGGCGAACAGCCTTGGACGACATCACCAGCCAGAATCTTTTCGGACAGAACGGCCTGATGTTCGGCACCTGGCACGCCGGAAAGGCGTCCGCGGGCCGCGTCGTCATCCTGTACGGCGTGAAGGAAAACAGTGTCTCCGGCGAGGAGCTCGCAAAGTGGTTCGACACTATCGGCCCCGTCGAAAGACGGGCCGTGCAGAAGAATGGCAGCGTGGCGGGCACGTTCTTCTATCGCGTGGGCTACGGATTTCGCCAGCCAACTTAATCTAACTTAACCGAACTTGACCGCACTTCACATGCGATCCGCTACATCCGTGCGAGCTTCCCGAAAAATCGAAAGGAAACCCGCACGATGCGACCGACACCTCTTTTTCTTGCGCTTTTCCTCGGCGTGAATCCCGTTTCCGCCGCCGAAGCCGCGCTCGCGCCACAGGATGAGGCGGCGGTCGCGCTCACCGTCGCCGTGGCAAAACCCGTGGAACGCCAATGGCCCGAAACCGTGCCGGCCAGCGGCTGGCTGAAGCCCTGGCACGAGGCGGTCGTCGCCGCGGAGACCGGCGGCCTGCGCGTGACCGATGTGCTTGTCGACGTCGGCTCGGTGGTCTCCAAAGGACAACCCCTCGTCCGGCTCGCCGACGAGGCCGTGCGGGCGGAACTGCGCAAGGAAGAGGCGGCGCTGGCAAGCGCCAAGGCGGACCTCGCCAAGGCGAAAGCCAATGCCGACCGGGCGCGCCGGATGCAGACAAGCGGCGCGCTGTCGGAGGAGAAGATCACCGAATATCTGATTGCCGAACAAACGGCGACGGCAGGCGTCGAGGTGGCGCAAGCCCTGCTGGACAGCCAGGCGATCAAGCTGGCCCAGACGATCATCGTGGCGCCCGACGACGGCTTGATTACGTCGCGCTCCGCCCAGCTTGGCGCCGTCGTTTCGTCCGGCACGGAGCTGTTCCGCCTCATCCGCCAGCAGCGCGTCGAATGGCAGGCGGAAGTCTCCGCCCGCTATCTGCCGCGCATCAAGGCGGGCCTGACCGCCACGATCGTCGGTCCCGATGGCCGCCGCCTCAAAGGAACCGTCCGGCTCGTCGGACCGACCGTCAGCACGGACACCGGACGCGCGCTCGCCTATGTCACGCTGCCTTCCGAGGCACGCCCACCCATCGGCCTCTACGCCACCGGCCAGATCGAACTCGATAGCACGCCGGCCCTCACCGTACCGGAGTCGGCGCTCGTGCTGCGCGACGGCATCAGCTACCTCTTCACGGTGGATGCGGACCGGCGCACGTCCCGTATCCGCGTGGAAACCGGGCGCCGCAAGGACAGCGAGGTGGAAATCCTCTCCGGCGCCGATCGCGCGGCCGATGTCGTGACGGCCGGCGGTGCGTTTCTGTCCGACCGCACACTCGTCCGGGTGGAGGAAACCATCCGATGAACGTCTCGGCCTGGTCGATCCGCAATCCCGTTCCCGCCATACTCCTGTTCATCCTGCTGACCGCGGGTGGCCTTCTCGCCTTCGACCGGCTGGCGGTCCAGAACTTTCCCGACATGGTGCTGCCGACGATCAAGATCAACGCCACGCTCGAAGGCGCGGCACCTGCCCAGCTGGAAACGGAAGTCGCGCGCAAGATCGAAGACAAGCTCGCCGCGCTGAGTCTGCTCGACCACATCACGACGACGATCACCGACGGCGCGGTCTCCATCACCGTCTCCTTCCAGCTGGAGAAGGACAGCGAGGCGGCGCTGAACGAAGTGCGCAACGCCGTCGACAGCGCAAGCGGCGACCTGCCCTCCCAGATGCAGACGCCCGGCGTCACCAAGGTCACCGTGCAGGGCTCGCCTCTCCTCACCTATGCGGTGCGTTCCACCCAGCTCGACGACACGGAACTCTCCTGGTTCGTCGACAATGCCATGACGAAAGCGCTGCTCGCCGTCCCCGGTGTCGGCGAGGTCAGCCGGCTCGGCGGCGTCGACCGCGAGGTGCATGTCGATCTGGACGCCGGCATCATGGCCTCGCTCCATCTGAGCGCGGCGACTGTTTCCGATCGTCTGAGGTCGATGCAGTCGGACACTTCGGGCGGCCGGGCGGAGATTGGCGGGGCCAAGCAGGCGATCCGCACGCTCGGCGCCGTGTCCTCGATCGAGGCGCTGAAGGCTCTGCCCATCCCGCTTCCGAGCGGCGAACTGGTGCGGCTCGACGAGATCGGCAGCGTGACGGACAGCTTTGCCGACCGGTCGTCGATCGCCTATCTCGACGGCGAAGCCGTGATCGCTGTCCAGGTCAAGCGCTCAAACGGGTTTTCGGACACCGGTGTCGCAGCCGCCATCGAAACCGCGATGAGGGATTTTTCCGCCGCCAATCCCGATGTCGAGATCGTCGAGGCCTACAGCACGATCGGGCCGATCGTCGAAAACTACGACGGCTCCATGAACATGCTTTATGAGGGCGCGATCCTGGCGGTCGTCGTGGTCTGGCTCTTCCTGCGCGACTGGCGGGCTACTTTCCTCTCGGCGGTCGCGCTGCCGCTCTCGGTCATTCCGACCTTCCTCGTCATGTATTTTGCGGATTTCAGCCTGAACACGGTGACGCTGCTAGCGCTCTCGCTGGTGGTCGGCATCCTCGTCGACGACGCGATCGTCGAGATCGAAAACATCGCCCGCCATCTGCAAATGGGCAAAACGCGAAGCAAGCGGCCCTTGAGGCGGCGGACGAGATCGGCCTTGCCGTCATCGCCACGACCTTCACGCTCGTCGCGGTCTTCCTGCCCACCGCCTTCATGAGCGGCATTCCCGGCCTCATCTTCCGCCAGTTCGGCGTGGCGGCCGCCGTCGCGGTGCTCGCCTCCCTGCTCGTCGCTCGCCTGCTGACCCCGATGATGGCCGCCTATATGATGAAAGCACACCCCGTCGCTGTGAAGGACGGCTGGATCACGCGCACCTACATGGCGCTCGTGAAGACCTGCCTCAGCCATCGCAAACTGACGGTCCTCGGTGTCTGCATCTTTCTCGCCCTGTCGCTCTCGACGATCACCTTGCTGAGCACCAGTTTCCTGCCCGCGTCGGACGATGCGCAGACGCAGGTCACCCTGACGCTGCAACCCGGCAGCACGATCGAGCAGACGGACAGGGCCACGCGGCGGGCGGCGGAGATCGTGTCCGGCCTGCCCGGCGTCACCCGCGTGTTCTCCGCCGTCGGGAGCGTCTCATCGGGCGACCTGCTCGACGCGTCCACGACCGTCGATACGGCAACGGCCTCGCTCGTCGTCGACCTCACGAAAATCGGCGAGCGGGACCGCACGCAGAGCGAAATCGAAAACGACATCCGTCATGCCCTCGCCGTTCTTCCGGGCATCCGGGTCGAGGTCGGCACGGGCGGCAACGGCACGACGCTTCAAATCACGCTTGCCAGCGACGATCCCGATGCACTCGACCGGACCGCCGGCGCCCTTGAAGACCAGTTGCGCACGCTCCGCGGCATCGGAGCGGTCACCTCCAGCGCCGCCCTGCAGGCGCCCGAAATCCAGATCGTGCCGGATCTCGACCGCGCCGCGGCCCTCGGCGTCACGGCGGAGGCGATTTCCGAGGCGGTCCGCGTCGCGACGAATGGCGACTACGCCGCCGCACTCGCCAAGCTCAACCTGCCGCAACGACAACTCGCCATCCGCGTCCGGTTCGATCCCGGCAATCGAACGACGCTCGACGACATCGCAAACATCCGCGTTTCCGGTGGCCGCGGCAGCGTCGATCTCGGCTCCGTCGCCGATATCCGCATCGGCGGCAACCCGTCGGAGATCAGCCGCATCGACCGCTCGCGAAACGTGACGCTGTCTTTGGAACTGAACGGGCGCATCCTGGGCGACGTCTATCGCGAGGCGCAGGCGCTGCCCGCACTTCGCGACCTTCCCGATGGGGTAAAACTCGTCGAACAGGGGGAGCTGGAGCGCAGTTCCGAGCTTTTCGGCAGTTTCGCCATCGCCATGGCGATCGGCGTCTTCTGCATCTATGCCGTCCTAGTCCTGCTCTTCCACGACTTCCTCCAGCCGCTGACGATCCTCATGGCGCTTCCGCTGTCGCTCGGCGGCGCCCTGCTGCCGCTGGTCGTCACCGGAACCGGCTTCTCCATGCCGGTGGTGATCGGCCTGCTGATGCTGATGGGCGTGGTGACGAAGAATTCGATCCTGCTGGTCGAATACGCAATCGTCTCGCGCCGCGCCGGTCTGTCCCGGTTCGACGCTCTCGTCGACGCCTGCCACAAGCGTGCCCGCCCGATCGTCATGACGACGATCGCGATGGCCGGCGGCATGTTCCCCGTGGCGCTCAGCCTCAGCGGAGGTGACGGAAGCTTCCGCCAACCGATGGCAATCGTCGTCATCGGCGGCCTGATGACCTCCACCCTGCTCAGCCTCGTCGTCATCCCGGTTATCTTCACCTTCGTCGACGATGTCCTTGAGATGCTCAAGCGCCTTGTCGGGGTTACCAAAACGGCGCCGTTCGACGATCCTCGCCGAGCGTGACCATTTCGGCGACCGCGCCCTGCATGCCGGAGAAGAAGACCGTGGGGTGATCGAGACCGCAAGCAGGGCTTGTCGTCAAGGGCGCAGCCGGACGAAGCGTTGTTCCATGACCTGTCTGCCCCACTGAGCGCCAGATTGCTCTTCTGTACAACTGAAGCCAAAAGCCTCGTAGAGGTGGCGGGCAGCCAGAAGACCGCTGAACGTCCAGAGGTGCGTTTCCGCGAAACCCTGCGCGTCCACGAAGCCGAGTGCGGCGGAAAGCAGCTTGCGGCCCACTCCGCCGCCACGCACACCCTCATCGACGATAAACCAACGCAAGTGCGCTTTGTCTTCGCCAAGGTCCTCACCGTCGATCGCAACCGAGCCGATGATCTCGCCACCACGCGTCGCGGTCCAGATCGCATTGCGGGGGCTTTCCAAACGGTTGCAGAATTCAGCGAGGCCGCCGGCAACGACGCTCTCGAACTTTTGGCCGAAACCGGATGTCCTTGCATAATAGAGCGCGTGCATTTGGGTGATGCGGGCGATGAGGCCGGTCTGGTATCCCTGGACGATCTCGATGGTAGGAGCCGCAATCCCTTCGCCAGCGGCGGCCCCAAGGGCCGCCGTGTAGAGTCGCAGCCCCTCCAGTACCACGCGCTCTTGCCCCGTCTCCAAATGGCCGAGGGCATTGGCAACCTGCGCGCCCGCATAGGCATGGATCGCCTGCACGCGCTGTTTGCCGGCGGGTGTCAGCGAAAGCATCTTGACGCGGCCGTCTTCTTCCCCCGCATCCTCGCTGACATCGCCAGCTTCCACCAGCTTGCGCAGCATCCGGCTAACGCTCGACTTTTCGAGACGGAGGCGAACCCCAAGCTCACGCGCAGTCATGCCGCCCTGTTCGATCTCGATCAACGGATGGACGGCCGAAGGGGACAGATCCGTCCCAGCAAAATCGCCGCCCATAAAGCCCCATTCGCGCACCATCGAACGCGAGGCGGCGCGGATTTCCTCAACCAATCGTGGGGAGGTGCTCATTCGGGACTCTCAATTAATATGGTTGCATAATACAACTATATTAATTGAGAAAGCAAGGATGCAGAACTTCGAAGTTTGCCTAAGGAGACAGCCGCTCGACACATCGGAGGCGACGGCGCTCAACCTCACGGAAGCGCCGATCTCGCCGCTTCCCTGCCGACTTCCTTCGCTGACTGCTGGTGCGCGGTGATGAAGCCCTTCGCGTGGCGTGCGAGGTCTTCGCCGTCGGTCCAGAGGTTCCGCCAGATGCCGAGGATGCCGCAGAGGGGTTGGCCGACGACGGTGGAGGAAAAGGATTCGAAGACGATGGGGCCGGCATAGTTGATCCGGGCGAGCCCGTTGAAGATCGCCACGAAATCCACCGAGCCGGCGCCGAGATAGCCTCGGTTCGATTCTCCGATGTGAAAATAGCCGAGGTGCTCGCCGGCATCGACGATCGCCATCTCGACGTCGGCTTCCTCGATGTTCATGTGGTAGGAATCGAGGTGGACCTTGACGTTGGGCAGGCCGACCCGCTTGCACAGCTCGACGCCCTGGCCGGCGGTGTTGAGCACATTGGTCTCGTAGCGGTTGACGACTTCGAGGCCGAGCGTGATGCCATGCCGGGCGGCCTCCTCGCCGATGCGCGACAGGACGTCCACGGCACCGGCAATGCCTGCGGCGGTCGGCGGTTCGCTGTATTTCTGGAAGGCGGAATAGAGGATGCCGCAGACATGCGACGAGCCGAGTTCGGCGGCAGCGGCGAGGACTTCGCGCAGCCGCGTCTCGCCGGCCCGCACGCGGTCCGGATCACCGCTCGATATGTCGCTTGCGGCATCGAGGCCGAGCGAGAGGTTGGCCCGGATGCCCGCCTTCTGCAACTCCTTTGCGGTGAAGGCGATGTCCATGGCCTTCGGGTCGGGCGCGGAGATTTCGATGATGTCGAAGCCGAGTTCGGCGGTCTTGTTGACCGCCAGGACACACTCCTCGCGGCTCCAGTCGCGCACCCAGACATTGGCGTGCAGCCCAAGCTTGTTCATGCTGTCCTCCTCGTCAGACGCGTGTCATGCTGCGGCGGCGCCACTGGTCAAAGATGACGACGACCACGATGACGACCCCTTGCGCGATACGCTGCCAGAACGGGCTGACATCGAGCAGGTTGAGGCCGTTGCCGAGCACCCCGATGATGGTAGCGCCGATGATCGATCCCCAGACGCCGCCCTCGCCGCCGAACAGATTGGTGCCGCCGATGACGACGGAGGCAATCGAGCGCAGCTCCTCGCCTTCTGCCATCAGCGCATTGCCGGAGTTGAGCCGCCCGACAAGGATGATGCCGGCAATCGCGGCCAACAGGCCGGAGATGGCATAGGTCATGATCTTGGTGCGGGTGATGCTGATGCCGGACGAATGCGCGGCCGCGCGGTTGCCGCCGACGGCATAGATGGCGCGGCCGAGCGCCGTGTAGCGCAGGACGTACCAGCCGGCCACTGCACAGAGCAGCGCAATGAGCGCGCTTACCGGCACGCCGAAGAGCTGGCCGCCGCCGACCCAGGTCAGCGTTTCCGGCAGTTGCCGGGTGGCATTGAACGAGGGCACCGGCATGCCATCCGTCACCAGCAGCGCGGCGCCGCGGAAAGCCGTCATCGTGCCGAGTGTCGCGATGAAATCCGGGATCTTGAACGTGGAAATCAGCCAGCCATTGAGCGCGCCCGCGACGACACCGACGGCAAGGCCGATCAGGATCGCCACCGGCGGCGGCACGAAGCCGAGATCGACGCCGAACAGCACCAGCGACTGCGTGAGCAGGACGGCCGTTATCGACCCCGCCAGTGCGGCGATGGCCGCGACGGACAAGTCGATGCCGCCGGTCAGGATGACGAATGTCTGCCCCACCGCCAGAATGGCGACGAAGGCGGACTGGCGCGCCACGTTGGAGAGGTTGTCGAAGGTCAGGAAGTTGGACGTCGCGAAGGCGAGATAGGCCATCAGCAGGACGAGCGCGATCAGCGGACCGGCCTGGAAGACGACCCCCTTGATCTTCGCCCCGCGGCCACCCACGGCCGCTGCCGGCGTGTCCGAATTCTTTTCCGCACTCATGCTGTCTCCCACTTCCTAGCTCGCATAGCGCAGCATGTTCTGCTGCGTAATCTCGTCTCGCGGCAACTCCGCCGAAAGCCGCCCGCCCCGCATGACCAGCACGCGATCCGCCATGCCGATCAACTCGTTGAGTTCCGAGGAGATCATCAGGATCGACGCACCTTCCGACACCAGCCGGCTCATCACCGCAAAAACCTCCGCCTTGGCGCCGACATCGATGCCGCGCGTCGGCTCGTCGAAAATCAGGATCCGCGCACCGCTCGACATCCAGCGCGCCAGGATGACCTTCTGCTGGTTGCCGCCGCTGAAGAAGAAGAGCTTGTGCGTGGTGGAGGCCGGCCGGATGCGCAGGTCCGAAATGTAGCGCTTGCCCTCCTCGCGCTCGCGCACGAGATCGAGCCGCGACAGCAGCGACTTGCCGGCCAGCCAGGACAGGCTGAGATTGGGGCCGACCGGCTGCATGGGCACGAGGCTTTGGCGGCGGTCGCGTGAAATCAGGCCGAGGCCCGCCGCGATCGCATCGGAGGAATGGCGGAAATCGGCGCGTTTGCCCTCGACCTCGATCGACCCGGCCTTCACCGTCTGCAAGCCGAACAGCGCGCCTGCGATCTCCGCCTGCCCCGCGCCCATCAGGCCGTAGATGCCGAGGATCTCGCCGCGGCGAAGCGAGAAGGACAGGTCCTTCAGCGTGCCGCCGGAGGCAAGGTTTTCGACGGCCAGCACCGGCGCGCCGAGGGCCACCGTCTCCTTGGGAAACTGTTCTTCCAGCCTGCGGCCGACCATCAGGCCGATCACCGTGTCCTCGTCCGCTCTTTCAGCGGGCAGCGTATCGACGACGATGCCGTCGCGCAGGATCGTCACGCGGTCGGCGATCATCGGGATTTCGGACAGGTGGTGCGAAATATAGATGATGCCGTGGCCGCGCTGCTTGAGGCGGCGGATGACGTCGAATAACCGGCTCCGCTCGCTGTCCGACAGCGCCGAGGTAGGCTCGTCGAGCAGCAGGATGCGCGGGCCGCGCGCCAGCACGCGGGTGATCTCGATCAGTTGCTGCTCGGCCACTTCGAGCGTGCGCACCTCGGCCGTCGGATCGATGGCGACGCCCAGCGCCTCCAGCGCGTGCCGCGCCGCCTCATGGGCCTTGCCCCAGTTGATCTTGCCAAAGGCATTGCGCGGCAAGCGGCCGAGAAAGATGTTTTCCGTGACACTCAGCGCCGGAATGAGGCTCAGTTCCTGATGCACCAGGCCAATGCCGAGTTCCGTGGCGAGCGTCGGCGTAAGGGCCGAAACCCGTTTGCCGCCGATCTCGATGTCTCCGGCGGTCGGCGCATGTTCGCCGGCGAGGATCTTCATCAGCGTCGACTTGCCGGCGCCATTCTCGCCGAGAAGCACCTGCACTTCGCCCGCACGCACGTCGAGCGAGATCGACTTCAAGGCCACGACGCCGGGAAAACGCTTCTCGATATTTTCGAGTTTCAGAAGGATTTCGTGCTGGTCCATACGCCTCGACTACCATTCAACCGGCACCGAGCGTGCCGCTTCATCTCCTGACACCGCGCCTCGCCTCGCAGGCGAACGGCGGCGCGGGGCACCTCTTCAAGAGAAGATGCGCCCCGCGTCCTGGGAGAAACCTTAGTTGGCTTTCTTGCAATTCGTCCGGATGGTCTTCCAGTCGATCGCTTCGAGCTTCGGCTCGGGGTAGAAGTTGCGCGCATTCGCCTCGTAGACGGTGCGCGGGCGGATATCGAAGGTCTTCGGCACTTCGAGGCCGCAGGCGAGCTCGACAGCGAACTTGGTGCCGAACCAGCCCCAATCGGCAAAGCCGTGGGTCGTTTCGGCAATCATCTTGCCTTCGGCAATGCGGTCGACCGATTCCGGCGTCACGTCATTGGTGAAGACCGCCACCTTCTTGTCGCCGATGTTCGCACCGTCCTGCACGGTTTCGAGACGACCGCTGGAGCCGGCGACGAGCATGGCGCCGAGGCCCATTTCGTTCGATGCGGCCCAGATGAAGTCGAGGTTCTCCGGGTTGGCCTGAAGAATATCCTCGGCGCAGCGCGTGCCCTTCTCGCGGTTCCAGTCGCCGGCGCAGGTGCCGCCGACGATCTCGATGCCCGGGAACTGTTCGAGCACCTTGCGGAAGCCGTTGAGGCGGGCCGTCGAGAAGAAGCCGCCGGCAACGCCTTCGATGATGGCGCCGCGCGCCTTGATCTTGGCCTTGTCCTCATCGGAAAGTTTTGCGGCAAGATCCTGCCAGAACTTCAGGTCGAGATAGGCGCCGGGCTCGACGGTGACCTTGTCGCCCGTGCCCAGCACGCCCGGACCGCCGAAATAATCGACGACCGAATAGGCGCTGACTTCGGCGCCCTGCGTGTTGTCGAAGCCGATATAGGACGAGACGTTCACGCCGTCGATCGGCTCCAGCAGGTTGACGATGATGACCGGGATGCCGGCTTCTGTGGCGCGAATAAGCGCAGGCTTGACGGTCGCGACTTCAGCCGGCGACACGGCGATCAGGTCGACCTTCCGCTGGATCATGTCCTCGATGATGCTGACCTGCTCGGCAAACGCCGTCGGGCTGGTCGGCGACTTGGTCAGGACCGTGACGTTGAAGCCATTCTTGTTGGCGTCCGCGGCGGCCAGTTCGAAGAAGTTCGTCGCGGTCTTGAAGACGCCGGTAATGTCCGGCGGCACCCAGCCGATCGTGATGTCGATATTGTCGCCTTCCTGTGCCACGGCCGGCGCGGCACTAAATGCCGGCCAGAGTGCAACAGTCGCGGCCGCAGCAAACAATGATGCTTTTGCGAGCGTCTTGAACATAGCTCCCTCCCTGTCGAAAAAATCTCCTCCAACGTGCGCAATGGGCGCCGATCGGCGCTCCCACCCCTCACGTTAATCGGATGCTAGACAAAGCGATAAGGTAATTCAACTACATTTTTTGCGATTATGATCACAATCTTTTGCGTTACTTTCGGCGGATTTGGCGCAAAACCGGTGTCGCGGCAGATCAGACTCAACCAATCTGCCGCGTCATAATGTAGTTAAGCTACTTAATTCTCCTCATGCGCAAAGCGCACCAAATTCTTGCGCGCTGGCTCTGTCCATCTAAGGACCGCGCAGGCTGAAGGCCTAATTTGTCATGTTGTACGTATAGCATGTCAGGATAATGATTCAAGGCCGAAAGCTTCGGCAAGTCTTGCGCCCGCGCCGCGAAATTGCAGCGCGGGCAGCGAGATAAATGCCACCTGCGGCCTTACCAGCAGGTGTAACCGGCATCCGCCGTGACGATCGAACCCGTCATCAGGCTGGAGGCGTCGGAGGCTAGGAACAGCACGATCGCGGCGATCTCGTCCGGCTGGCCGAGCCGGTGCATCGGCGTCATGTCCAGCCACTGCTCGTACATCGGCTTGTCCTCCTTGGCGAAGGTCAGGAGCGGCGTGTCGATATAAGTCGGCGCCACGGAATTCACCCGCACGCCGCGCGTCGCCCATTCGGCGGCGAACGAGCGGGTCATGTGATGCACGCCGGCCTTGGCCGCGTTGTAATGGACCTGCTGCTGCGGCCGGTTGACGATGGTGCCGGACATGGAGCCGATCGTGACGATCGATCCCTTGCCCTTCGCCAGCATGTGTTTTCCGAAGGCCCGGCACGAGCGGAAGGCGCCGTTGAGGTTGATGTTGATCATCCGCTCCCAGTCGGCATCCGACAGGTCTTCCCCTGGCACGCCCGCCTGGGCGATCCCGGCATTGGCGACGAGGATATCCGCCGCCCGGCCGGCGCTCGCCAGCCGATCCGCCACCGCATTGACCGACGCGCTGTCGCCGATGTCGATCACGTCCGCCTCGACGGAATAGCCCTTGGCGGCCAGCGCCGCGCGGCCGGCTTCACTGCGCTCGACGCTGATATCGGTGAGCACGACATGTGCGCCCGCCTCGCAGAGCGCCTCGGCGCAGGCGAGCCCGATCCCCTGCCCGGCGCCGGTGACCACCGCCACGCGGCCGGACAGATCGAATTTCTGAAGATACATACCGTTCCTTTCTGGCCGCCGGTCGCGGCCCATGCCTCGCGGCCACCCTCACCCGTGCTGGATGTAGACGGCCTGCGTCTCCATATATTCGTAGAAGCCGTGTTTGCCGTCCGCACCGCCGATACCGGATTTCTTGCGGCCGGCGTGAAAACCCTGATAGGCCTCGCCGTTCTCGCGGTTGATATAGGTCTCGCCGAATTGCAGGCGCCGCGTGACCTGCATCGCCTTGTTGAGATCCTGCGTATAGAGCGAAGATGTCAGGCCGTATTCGGTGTCATTGGCATGATAGACCGCCTCGTCGGCATCGTTGACGACGGCGATCGGCGCGACGGGACCGAAGATTTCCTTGCGCATGATCTCCATGTCCGGCGTGCAGCCGGTGAGCACAGTCGGCTCGTAATGGTGGCCGCGGTTGCGATCGGCACGCTGCCCGCCAAGCGCCACGGTAGCGCCCGCCTGCCGCGCCCGGTCGACCATGGCTTCCACTTTGCCAAGCTGCACCGCGTTGACCAGCGGCCCCATATCAACATCGCGTTCCGTCAGCGGATCGCCATAGCTGACGGCCGCCATGCGCTTGATGAAACGTTCGGTAAAATCGTCCGCCACCTGGCGCTCGACGAAGATGCGTTCGGCGCAATTGCAAACCTGGCCGGTGTTGATGATGCGCGAGGCGGTGATCGCCTCGACCGCGAGATCGAGGTCGGCATCCTTCAGCACGATGGCCGGCGCCTTGCCGCCGAGTTCGAGATTGACCCGCGTGAGGTTCTTCGCCGCCGCCTCCATGATGGCGACGCCCGTCGGCACGCTGCCGGTGAAGCTGACGAGGTCGATGCCGGTGTGGCCGGACAGCGCGGCACCGGTCGTGCGGCCGCGGCCCGAGACCATGTTGAACACGCCTTTCGGCAGGCCGACCTCGTCGGCTAATTCCGCGAATAGGAAGGCATTGAGCGGCGTCTCCTCGCTGGGCTTCACCACGATCGTGTTGCCCGCCACCAGCGCCGGCGCGAGCTTGCGACCGATCAGATAGAACGGGAAGTTCCAGGGCAGGATACCGGCGACGACGCCGATCGGCACGCGGTTCAGGTATATCGTCTCGCCCTTGCGGTCGCTGGCGATGATCTCGCCCTCGATGCGGCGCGCCCATTCGGCCATGTAGTCCATCAACCCGGCCATGCCGAGCACCTCGCCGCGCGCAAGGCCAAGCGTCTTGCCCTGTTCGCGGGAGATCGTCTCGGCCAGCACATCGACCTTATCGCGAATCTTGCCGGCGATTGCCTTGACGAAACCAGCGCGCTCAATGGGCGGCAGGTCGGCCCAGGCGGGCTGCGCCTTGCGCGCCGCATCCACGGCGGCATCGACGGTCTCGGCCGAGGCATCGGGTATTTCCGCGATCTGCTCCTCGGTTGCCGGGTTGTAGACGGCGATGCGATCGGAGGCACTGTCCTCGACAAACCGGCCGTCGATGTAATGGGTGTTCCTGGGCATGTCTTTCCTCCCGTAGTGCTGTGTTGTCATCAGGCATCCGGCGCGACGCGGGCGACGATCTTGCCCGTCACTGCGCGAGCACGCAGGCGCTGCAAGGCATCCGGAATGTCTTCGAGCGTGACGATCTCCTCCACCATCGGATCGAGCTTGCCCGCCGCAAGCCGCGCCATCAGGTCATCGCCCATGCGGGCGAAATCGCGCTGCGTCGGCACATGGCCGGCATTGTAGGCGCCGCCGAGCCCGATCTCGTGAATGGACGCGGCATAGGTATAGGACGGCACGTCGGTCATGACAGGCAGCGGATCGACCGAGACGAGATGCCCGTTATAATGCACGAAAGCGAGCGACTTGCGGGCGTCGCCGGGGTTGGCCACTTCCACCATGACGTCCACGCCATAGCCGCCTTCCGTCTCGGCCTTCACCTTTTTCAGAAGATCCGGATCGCGATAATCGAAGACGATATCGGCGCCGAAAGCGCGCACCGCATCGAAGTGCTCGGTACGCGTGAGCGCAATCACCTTCGCGCCGGCCTGATGGGCAAGCTGCGTCGCAAACCCGCCGACGCCGCCATTGGCGCCCTGGACGAGAACGGTCTGCCCCGCCTCGATCCGCGCCTTGCGAAAGAGCGCCTGATAGGCGGTGTAACCAGCGCAGGGAACCGCGGCCGCGTCGGTAAAGCTGATGCCCTCCGGCAGGCGGGATGTCGCATGGGCCGGTGCGAGGCAATATTCGGCAAAGACGCCGGACTTCCAGAGGTTGTTGTGCACCACCACCCGTTCGCCGACTTTCCAGCCTTCAACGCCGTGACCGACCGCGTCAATGATGCCGGCCGCATCGAGCCCCAGCACATGGGGATAGATCCATTCCGGCTTGTGATCGAGCGCCAGCTTCCAGTCGACCGGGTTGATCGAAACGGCGATGACCTTGAGGCGCAGCTGGCCCGGTCCCGGCTCTGGGATCGGCAGGTCGGCCAGGACCACGTCGTCAAGCCGGGCCTTTGCATCGGAAACAACAATCGCCTTCATAGGGTGCCTCATGTGATCAGGTAGCCGCCATCGATGACCAGCACGCTGCCGGTAACGAAGCTCGCAAGCGGAGAGGAAAGATAAAGGACGCCGCCGGCAAGTTCGGCCGGTTCGCCCCAGCGGTTGAGCGGCGTGCGGGCGACGATGGCCGCGTTGCGTTCCGCGTTTTCGCGAAGGCCCTTGGTCAGCGGCGTGGCGATCCAGCCGGGCGCGATGGCATTCACGCGAATGCCATCGGCCGCATAGGCAATCGCCAGCGACTTGGTGAGCTGCGCGATGCCGCCCTTGGAGGCCGAGTAACCGGGCACCAGCCCGCCGCCGAAGAAAGACAGCATAGAGGCGGTGTTGACGATCGTGCCGCCGGTTTCTGCAAGGCGCGGACGAGCGGCGGCGCAAACGCGCATCGAGCCGTTGAGATTGATGTCGACGACCTCGGCGAAGACGTCCGGTTCGAGTTCGTCATTGCGGCGGATAATGCCGGCGCAGTTCACCACATGATCGAGCCGTGGCAGGCCGGCGATGAGGGCATCGACGGCCGACTTGTCGCGCACGTCGAGCGTGGCGAAGAGCACACCCTTCATCTCGGGCCGGTCTCCGGCGGCGGCGATCTCGGCGTCGGTGACGCCCGTTGCCACCACGTCCGCACCGAGCGCGATGAAGGCCTGGCAGATCGCGGCACCGATGCCGGAAGTCCCGCCGCTCACCAGCACTTGCCGGCCCTCGAACAGGCCGGGGCGTAGGTAGGCGGCGGGGTTGCCGATCGCGCGGGTCCGCCCGTCAGCGGATGAATTGGTCGACATAATCCGCTCCCAGCCCAACCGCCTCGTAATGCGCACGACACATGTCGATCTTGGTGAACACGTCCTCGAAGCCGAGCGGTTCGCCATAGGCATCGACGTAATACATGATGCCGTTGACCTGGAAGAAGGTGATCATCTCCTCCACGTCATCGGGCACGACCAGCGTGTGCGTCTCGCCCGGCGGCTCGAAGACGTAGCCGCCCTCTTCGGCGACCCAGTCATGCTCCAGATAATGCCAGCGGCCCTTCAGCACGAAGCCGTGCACCGCCTGGGGATGGCGGTGGCGGCTGAGCACACCGGACTTGCGCACCTTCAACAGGTTCATCCAGTAGCCGGCGGAGCGGTTGAGGCAGAGCGGGCGGAACCAGACGTTGGTGCCCTGCGGCACCCAGACCCGATCATCAACGGGGATCGCGTCGGGAATGACGATATCCGGCAGCGACTCCTTCGGCATGGGAAACTGGTAGGGCATGCGCGGGTTGGGATCGGTCTTCATGGGAGGCATCGGCGTCTTCCTCAGGCTGTCTGGAGTGTGCTGGGCTCGCGCCGTGGCGCGATGCCCGCAGGCTGGCGGCGCCTTGCGCCGGTGATAAATTCCACCGCCTTGTCGGCGACGACCAGCACGGCCGCATTGGTGTTGCCGGCAATTATGGTCGGGATCGCGGATGCATCGATGACCCGCAGCCCCTCGACGCCGCGCACCCGCATATCGGCACCGAGCACGCCGCCGGCCTCGCCTTCGCGCGCCATGCGGCAGGTGCCGACCGGATGATAGACGGTCTTGACGAAGCGCTTTGCGTGTTCAGCGAGGTCCGCATCGGACATCTTGTCCGGGCCGGGGAAGATTTCGCGCGCGATCATCGAGCGCAGCGGCTCCTGCTGAAGGATTTCGCGGGCGCGGCGCACGCCGCCGATCGACAGGCGCAGGTCTTCGGGGTCGGCCAGATAGTTCGGATCAACCAGCGGCTGGTCCTTCGGATCGGCGGAGGCGAGCTGCACCGAGCCGCGCGACCGGGGCTTGGCGACGCAGGAATTGAGCGTCAGGCCATGGCTTGCCTGCTGGTCGGTATGGTCCTTGTCGAGATAGACCGTCGGCACGCAAAACTGCTGGATCTTCGGATCGTTGGAGAGATCGTCCGGATCGAAGAAGGCGCCGGCCTCCACGCCGTTGGACGTCACCGGCCCGGTCCGGTTCACAAGATATTCGAGACCGTTGCGCATCTGCTTCCAGCCACGGTCGTGGCCGTAATAGCCATAGGGACCATTGCAGAGCGCCACGACCGGCGTCTCGGTATGGTCCTGAAGATTGGTGCCGACGCCCGGCAGATCGACGAGCGCGTTGATGCCGTGGGTTTTGAGATGATCGGCCGGGCCGATGCCGGAGAGCATCAGCAGCTTCGGCGTCGCGATGGCACCGGCGGCAAGCAGCACCTCGCCGTCGCAACGGGCTTCCACCACCGTCCGCCCCTCACCCTGCGAATAGCGCACGCCGACGGCGCGGCCGTTCTCGATGATCAGCGAATGGACGAGGCAGGAAGTCTTCACATCGAGCCGGCCACTCTCCATGGCAGGTCGCAGGAAGGCATCGACCGTGGAGCAGCGGCGGCCATCGCGGGTCGTCACCTGATAGGCGCCGACGCCACGCTGGCTGCGGCCGTTGAAGTCGCTGTTGTGCGGCAGACCGATGCCCTGCGCGGCGAGTACGAAGGCGCGGGAGAGTTCGCAGATGTGTTCGAGATCTGAGACTTTCCACGGGCCGCCGACGCCGTGATAGTCGTCGTTCAGCCGCGCATTGTCCTCCATGCCGGTGAAGTAGGGCAGCAGTGCATCATAGGACCATTGCTCGTCGCCGATCTCGTCGGCCCAGCCGTCGTAGTCGGCAGGCTGGCCACGCATATAGACCATCGCATTGACCGACGAGCCGCCGCCGAGCACGCGGCCCTGCGGCACGATGGGCCTGCGGCCGCCAAGCCGCGCCTGCGCCACGGACTTGTAGAACCACATATATTTCTCGACGCCGAGCAGCTTGACGAAGCCGGCGGGCATGCGGATCAGCGGGTTGCGGTCGTCCGGCCCGGCTTCCAGCACGAGCACGCGGGCGCCGTGCTCGCCCGCGAGCTTGCCCGCCGCAAGGCAGCCCGCCGTTCCCCCGCCGACGACGATGTGGTCGTAGCTCATGCGACGATACTCTCCACCTTGCCGGCCTGCGAACGCGGGAAGAGCAGCAGGTGATCCGGATCGATCGACACCGGCACGGCCTCGCCGCGCTTGGGTGTCACCGAGGGGTGGGCGACCAGCGTGAAGCGCGTCTCGCCGACATCGACGAAGATCAGGTTCTGGTCCTGCAATTCCTCGGTGATGAAGACCTTGCCATCGAGACGCAGCGGACTGTCGCCGCCGATCGACAAGAAGTGCGGCCGGATGGCGGCAAGCCCGCCGTCGCCGATGTCCTGCGCTGCCGCATGCAGGCGTTGCGGCAAGGTAAGCTTGCGGCCTTCGAACTCGATCGACCACCCGCCATCCGCCGCCGCCACGCGGCAATCGAAGAAGTTGATCGGCGGCTCGCCGACGAAGCCGGCGACGAAGGCGTTCTTCGGCCGGGCATAAACCTCATCCGGCACCGCCATCTGCTGGATCTCGCCGTCGCTCATCACCATGACGCGGTCGGCGAGCGCCAAGGCCTCCTCCTGATCGTGGGTGACGTAGATCATCGTGTAGTTGAACTTCTGGTGCAGGCTCTTGATGAAGCGGCGCATGCGGTAGCGCTGGCGCGTGTCGAGATGCGAGATCGGCTCATCGAGCAGGAACACTTCGGGTTTGCGCACCAGCGCACGCGCCAGACCGACACGCTGCGCCTGGCCCGAAGAGAGGCCCTTCGGCTTCAGGTGCAGCAGCGCCGTGAGCTCCATCTTCTCGGCAATGTCGCGAACCTGGCGATCGATCTCCTTGCTGTCGACATTGGCAGAGCGCAGCGGAAAGGCGATGTTCTCGTAGATCGAGATGGTCGTGTAGAGCGCGTAGGATTCGAAGGACATCGCGACGTTGCGGTCTCGGGCGCGCACATCGTTGACACGCTTGCCGTCGAAGTAGATCGAGCCTTCTGTGACCGTCTCCAGGCCCGCGATCATGCGCATGGTCGAAGACTTGCCGCAGCCGGACGGGCCGAGGATGGCGACGAATTCGCCATCGGCGATCTCGAAATCGATGCCGTGCACGGCCTGGACGGCGCCGTAGCGCTTGACGAGTCTTTCGGCTTTGATGGAGGCCATGGGGTCAAACTCCTGCGGAAGGCGTGGCGTGCGTGACCGCCCGGGCGTTCTGGAACAAGTGGACGGCATCGCGCGGGAAGGCGATGGCGACGGTTTCGCCCACACCGAGCGACGTGCCGGCAGGCACCGAGACGGAGACCTGGTCATTGCCGATGCCGACAAGGGCGATCTTCATGTAGCCGAGGTTCTCGATGACATCGACACGGCCGCGCAGTGCATTGGAATCACCCTCGCGGGCAATCCGCACCTCGTTGGAACGGAAGCCGACCTGGATTTTCGAGCCGACCTCCTCGTTGAGATCGCTGACGGCTTCGGCCGCAAGCGAGGCGACCGGCATGCCATCCGCCGTTACGAAATCGACCCGGCCATCGTGGCGCCGCGGCTGCACGGAAATGAAGCTCATCGGCGGATCGCCGACAAAGGAGGCGACGAAAGCGTTTGCCGGCCGATGATAGAGATCGGCCGGTTTGCCGAGCTGCTCCAGCTTGCCGGCATTGAGCACGGCCACCCGGTCGCCAAGCGCCAGGGCCTCGCGTGACGACGTCGTGGTGAAGACGACGGTCGCCGACAAGTCCTCGGCGAGCGCTTTAAGTTCGGCGCGGATCTTGTGGCGCAGCTTCGCGTCGAGATGGCCGACCGGCTCATCTAGGAGATAAATGTCCGCCGGCCGGATGATCGCGCGGCCGAGTGCCACGCGCTGCCGCTGGCCGCCGGAGAGGAAACCGGGGCGTCGGTCGAGCAGGTGGCCGATGCCGAGAATGCCGGAGATTCGCTTGACGCGTTCCTCGACTTCCGCGCGGCCGATGCCCCGGGCCTTCAGAGGAAAGGCTAGGTTCTCGCCGACCGAGAGATGCGAATAGAGCGCATAGTTTTCGAAGGCCATCGCCGCGTCGCGCTTTTCCGGCGGCACGCGCAGGATGGAGATGCCGTTGCGTAGCACGTCGCCGCTGGTCGGCTTGGTGATGCCGGCGAGGATGTTGAGGAGCGTGCTCTTGCCGGCGCCGGCCGGACCGTAAATCACGAGGAACTCGCGGTCGCGCACCGTAAGATCGATCTTGCGAAGGGCGACCTTGGCGAGACCGTAGCGCTTGTGGACCGATTTCAGTTCGTACATCAGACGTCCTCCTGCATGAGGGCGGCAACTTCCGCCTCCGCCTGTTGGCGCTCGGCGATAAAGCGGCTGCGGGCGCGCACGACGAAGGCCGCCGAGATCACGAAAGCAACGATGTTCATGATGACCACCGACATCGACTGGCTGGGGAAATACGGCTCGATGAAGCCGAGCCAGACGAAGACGACGCCGACATAGAGAAGGATGACGCGGAAGCCGGTATCCCAGCCTTGACTGAAGCTCATGATCTTATCCTCTCACAGCGCCGAAGGTGAGGCCTCGCACCATGTAGCGTTGCATGGCGAGCACGAAGACCAGCATCGGCAGGACGCTGATGGTGGCGGCGGCCGCAACAGGCCCCCAGAGAATGCCTTGCAGCGTAAAGAAGGACTCGACGCCCACGGTGACGGTGCTCGCGGCCTTGCGGGTCAGGATGTAGGCGAACAGGAACTCGTTCCAGCTGAAGATCAGCGTGAAGACGCCGGTGACCGCGATGCCGGGGGCGGCGAGCGGGCAGACGACCTTGGCCAGCACCTTCAGCCGCGACAGGCCGTCGAGGCGGGCAGAATGTTCGAGTTCACGCGGGATATCCTGGAAGAACGACACCAGCAGCCAGATGGCGAAGGGCAGGTTGAACACCGTATAGGAGATGATCAGCGCGCCCGGCTGGTCGAGGCCGATGCCGAGGAACTTGCCGGCGCCCGTCCTGCCGACTTCGCGAAAGATCAGGAAGTAGGGCAGGATGACGGCGATGGCCGGAAACATCTTGGTCGACAGGATGAAGAACAGGATATGGCCGTCGCCAACATTGTAACGCGCAAAGCTGTAGGCGGCGAGCGAGCCGGTGATGACGACGATGATCGTCGAGGCGACGGAGATGAACAGCGTGTTCTTGATGTAGAACAGGAAGTTCTTGTCGTAGATCGCGTGGACGTAATTATCCAGCGTCGGGGTGAACAGGAAGCGCGGCGGCGACACCATGATGGCATCGGCCGGCTTGAACGACGTGATGATCATCCAGGCGATCGGGAACACGATGAAGCCGAGTACGATGACGATCAGGCCGTAGCGGAGCGCTTCCTTCGGGAAGCTTGATTCACGTTGCAGCATGGCGATCTCCTCAGCCTTCGGATGCGCGCGACGAAAATTGGGTGAGCAGCGGGCGAAGCGCGAAGAGGCTCGCGACCAGCATGGCGTAGAGGAAAAAGATCGCCATGGTGGAGGCATAGTCCATCCGGAACAGCTTCAGCCCCGTGCGGTAGAGATAGAAGGTCATGGTTTCGGTCACCGTGCCCGGCCCGCCGCGCGTCAGCACCGCCACCGCGTCGTAGAGGCGCACGCTGTCGATGGTGCGCAGCACGAGGACGAGGAACAGGACCGGCTTCAGCATCGGGAAGGTCAGCGTGCGCAGCACGCGGAAGGTGCTGGCACCATCGAGTTCGGCGGCCTCGAACGGCTCCTTCGGCAGCGCCTGCAAACCGGCAAGCGCGATCAGCGCCACGAACGGCGTCCATTGCCAGACGTCGAACAGGATGACCGACCAGAGCGCGATCGTATAGTCGCCGAGCCAGTTGGGTTCGGGCAGACCGATGAGGCCGAGGAAATAGTTGATCAGGCCGAACTGCGGATCATAGAGATAACGCCAGAACAGGCCCGTCACCGCCGCGGAGGTGGCAAGCGGCAGGATCATCAGGCTGCGGATGACGCCCTTGCCGACGGTCGCGCCGTGGATGAGGAAGGCGATGGCGATGCCCAGCACCATTTCGAGGGTGACGGCCGTCAGCGTGAATTTCAGCGTGACCCAGACGGAACTCCAGAAAGCGCTGTCATGCAGGACCGTCCGGTAGTTGTCGAGGCCGACGAAATCGCCGATGCGGCCGCGCGTCAGGTCCGCGAACCGGAAGGACACGTCGAGCGCATAAGCGAGCGGCAGCAGCGC
This sequence comes from Shinella sp. BE166, assembly GCF_051201095.1. Lineage (NCBI taxonomy): Bacteria > Pseudomonadati > Pseudomonadota > Alphaproteobacteria > Hyphomicrobiales > Rhizobiaceae > Shinella > Shinella sp. BE166. The sequence continues at coordinate 64,029 of NZ_JBPEHL010000003.1, forward strand.
GAAGACAAGGATGACCAACATCGCAGGCACGACAAGAAGGATCGAGAACCAGCGATCGGACATGGCGGTTGGGCTGGCCACGCCTTTTTCCTGCGACGCCGACACGGATAGCGACTGCGACATCAAACTCCTCCAGAAGAAACTTTTGGGCGGGTAGACCCGCCTTTCAAATCAAACTGCATGGTGGGCGGGTGCCCACCATGCAAAGCTTGGATCGATGCTTCGATCACTTTCCGATCGGGCACGGGCCGCCGCAAATCTTCTCGACTTCGGCAGCGAGCTGTTCGGCCGCCGCGCGGGCGTCGATCTGGCCGGCAGCCGCCGATTGCAGCGGGATCTGCATCGTGTTGTAGATCTTCGCGCCGAAGGGCGTGTCGAACAGGTTCGAGCGGAAGCCCTTCATGGAATCGAAGATCTTCAGCAGCGTCGAGAAGTGGCCGGTCTTCGTGCGGCTTTCCGGCGCGGCGAAGGCCGGGTCGGAGAGCACGCTCATCAGAGTCGACGTACCGCCCGCCTTGGCAAACTCCATCTGCGCGTCATGGCCGCCGATATAGGCGACGAAGTCCATCGCCTCCTGCGGATGGGCGGACGATGCGGAGACGGCGAGCAGGAAGCCGCCGATATAGGCCTTCTTCTCCGGCGCTTCGGCAACGCCCATCTTGGCGCCCGGAACGCTGGTTTCGGTCGTCACGGCATTCGGCCATTGATCGAGGAAGAAGGAATAGGTCTGGGCGATCTGCCCGTCCTTCATCTGGTTCATCACGCCGTCATAGGTGACGGTGAGGGCCGCCGGCGGGGCGAATTTCATCAGCGCCAGATAGTCGTTCATGGCCTTTTCGACCGCGTCGACCGGCACCTTGCCCTCATCCGTCAGCCAGTCCGCGCCCTGCGACCACAGCACGCCGGACATCTCGTCCTGGATTTCCGGGAAGGGACCGGCCATCAGGCCGACGCCATAAAAGTCCTTGGCGAGCGCTTCGCCCTTGAGGTTCTCGCCGGCCTTGCGCGTGAAGAATTCGGCGATATCGCGGTGCTGTGCCCAGGTGGTCGGCACGGCGAGATCGTAGTTGAAGCGCTTCTTGAAGGCTTCCTTCTCGGTCGCATCCTCGAACAGGTCGGCGCGATAGATATAGCCGGCGGTATAGGTGTAGTAGGGCAGACCCCAGACGTCGCCCTTGTACTGCGTCGTGAGGGCTGCGAGCGTCGGCGCCACGTCGTCGAGCTGCGCCTTCTTGTCGGCAAAATAGTCCGTCATCGGCAGAATGAAGCCGTTTTCGGCGAACTCCGCCTTTTCGGAGGTTTCCAGCGTCACGACGTCATAGGCGCCGGTCTGGCCGACCATCTCGATGACCTGCTTGTTGTAGAGCTGCGAGTTGTCGATGTTGACGACATTGACCTTGACGCAGTTCTTCGCCTCGAAGCCCGCGACGAGGTTCGCCATGGCATCGGTGTAGAAGCCGGCGATCGTCGACCAGGTGATTGGCACGCGGTCGGCGTCGACGCATTCCTGCGCCATGGCGACGGGCGCCGTCGAGGTCATCAGCGCTGCGACCAGCAAACCCTTTTTCAGCATGGATTTCATTTCATTCCTCCCGGTTGACGGCCGTGGGCTCCCTGCCCCGGCGCGTGATTGGCTATGCTGCTGTGTTCTCCTTGGAATGTCCGGCCGGTCCGGCCGGGCTCCGCGGCAGTTCCAGGAACGCCGCGGTATCGGGATCGACCGGAATGCCGGCCACGAGACGCTCGGCTTCGACCCGCCATTCGCGGTCGCCGGGCGCCAGGATCTCGCCGCCTTCCTGCGCCGGCGCGCTCCTCAAAGCCGCCAGATAGGCGGCCATGCCGGCATGGAAGACGTCCCGGCCGCCGAAGCGGTCCGGATCGATGGCGAGAAGGAAATGCCCCATCTGGCGCGGCGTCGAATAATCGTCGCCCCCGACCATGGGGATGAAGGCATGATCGAGCGTCATGCCCTGAAGAATGGCCGACAGCAGCGTCGCGACGCCGGCAAGAGCCGCCCCCTTGAAGGCGAAATCCACGCCGCCGAGCGGCAGGAGCGTCTTGCCCGAAGCCGGATCGACGGTCGGCGCGCCGGCCTCATCGACGGCGACACCCTCCGGCAGACGCACGCCGAGCGACTTGTAGAGCAGCAGCCGGTTGAGCGGGATCGACGAGGTCGCCATGTCGAGCAACCACGGCTTTTCACCGCCGCTGGGAGCCGCAAAGGCCAGCGGATTCGTGCCGTGAAAGGCCTCCCGGCCCTGGAAGAGGGCCACGACGCTGTCGGAATTGGTGGTCGCGAAACCGATCAAACCGGCTTCCGCGGCGACCCGCGCATAGGCACCGGCCGCACCGAAATGCGAGGAATTGATGACGCCGACCGCACCGATGCCGCTGTCGCGCGCCAGCCCGATCGCCGTGTCCATCGCGACATAGGCCGCATGGTGGCCGAGCGCATTGTCGCCATCGACGATCGCCGTCGCAGCCGCCGTCTTGCGGACCGTGATGTTCGGCGTTCCATTGACCCGCCCGCCGCGCAGGACCTTGTCGTAATGGACCACCAGCCGCACGCCGTGACTGTCGACCCCGATGCGCGAGGCATGCATCAACGCCTGCACCGCGGCAGCGGCGGATGCATCGCACGCGCCGGCGTTGCGCAGCGCAGTTTCGACTCGCGCTTGGAGCAAATCGGGGGCAACTAGAGTCTGGACGGACATATCGGACCCAACCTAGGAGATTGCAGACGACGAGAATTGGCGTATCATATCTAATATCTCAGTGTAAATAGTTGAGGGCTCGGCGAATCTGCGTCGGCCCCTGCAAGGAAGGGAGCCCCTATGAATACACTCGACCGCGGTCCGTCGCTGACCGACCTGGCGGCCCAGGAAATACGCAACCGCATCGTGCGCGGCGTGTTCCAGCTCGGCGAACCGCTCTCCGAAATCGCGCTCGCCACCGAGCTCGGCGTCTCCAAGACGCCCGTGCGCGAGGCGCTGATGGTGCTGAAGCGCCAGGGTCTCATCGAGGTGCATCCGCAGCGCGGCTCGTTCGTCTTCGACATGGATGCAAATCAGGTCCGCAAGCTTTCGGAACTGCGCGAGGTCCTGGAACTCGCCGCCCTCCGCATGGCGCTTGCGACCGATCGCCGGGCGCTCGCCAAGCAATGGGCCGACATCGTCAAGAAGATGCGCAAGTCGCTCGACGCCAATGACGCGGAGCTCTACCGCACGCTCGACGGCGGCTTCCACCGCGTGCTCTTCGAGTTGGCCGACAACGCCTATCTCATGGAGGCCTACGAGCTGATCGCCTTCCGGGTGCAGGCTCTGCGCAACCGCCTGTCGCTCGCCCCCTCGCTCAACGCCACCTCGTTCGAGGAGCATGTGCGGCTGGCGGAACTGGTGGCGGCCGGCGACGACCAGGCCATCGTGGACCTCATGGGCAGCCACATCGAGGCGACGCGCGAACATTATCTGGCTGCGGTGACGGCGCGGGAGGCGGAAGCCGCCGTGGCGCCGGCCAAAGGACGGCGCCGAACGACGCGCCGCTGACACATCGCCACCCACGTCGCCCGACCGAAAACGGTAGCGCGGCTGAACGCCCATTTTGCTGTCCTCCCGTAGCTTAGCTACATTTTATCGAAATCATGGCGCGAATTATGTCTCGCCTGCCTTTGATTTCGGTAAATTCCATCCCTGAGACATAGATTTTCGGATTGACACTCGATTGTCAAGGTAGCTAAACTACATTTTTAGAGGCGCCAAGGAGGGCGCTACCGGGAGGGGATCGTGTACGCTGAGCTTTTCAGATTGGATGGTCGTGTCGCGCTGGTGACGGGCGGCAGTCGAGGCATAGGGCTTGCCTGCGCCGAGGCGCTCGGGGAGGCCGGCGCACGCATCGCCATCTCCGCGCGCTCTCGCGACGAGGGTGAAAAGGCGGTGCGGCACCTGGCCGGCAAGAGCATCGAAGCGCTCTACCTGCCCGCCGATATTTCCAGCGAGAGCACCGCCCAGGCGGTCGTGAAGCAGGCGGCCGCCAAGCTTGGCGGGCTTGATATCCTCGTCAACAATGCCGGCATCGCGCGCCATGGCGACAGCCTCGACGTCAAGCCAGAGACCTGGGACGAGGTGATCAACACCAACCTCACCGGCCTCTTCTGGTGCTGCCGGGCGGCCATCGAGACGATGGTTGCGGCGGGGCGGGGCTCGATCGTCAATATCGGCTCGATCTCCGGCTATATCAGCAATCTTCCGCAGAACCAGGTCGCGTACAATGCCAGCAAGGCCGGCGTGCATATGCTGACCAAGTCGCTGGCCGGCGAGTTCGCCAAGAACAACATCCGCATCAATGCGGTGGCGCCCGGCTATATCGAAACCGCTATGACGCAGGGCGGACTGGACGACCCGGAATGGTCGAAGATCTGGCTCGGCATGACGCCGCTGGGCCGCACCGGCAAGCCGAGCGAAGTGGCGGCCGCCGTGCTCTACCTCGCCTCCGATGCCGCCAGCTACGTCACCGGCTCGGTGCTCACCATCGACGGCGGCTACACCATCCACTGACCTTCACAGCAAAGAAATACGGGAGCAATTGAATGGCACGCGCATTCGGCGGTCCGAACAAATATATCCAGCGCGCAGGCGAGATCGACAAGCTGGCGAGCTACCTGGCACCGCTCGGCAAACGTGCCCTCGTACTGATCGACCGCGTGCTGTTCGACACGCTCAGCGAGCGCATCGGCAAGAGCGCGGGCGACGCCCTCGACATCCGCTTCGAGCGGTTCGGCGGCGAATGCTGCACCTCCGAAATCGAGCGTGTGCGGTCAATTGCCATCGAGCATGGCAGCGACGTGCTCGTCGGCGTTGGCGGCGGCAAGACGGCGGATACCGCCAAGATCGTCGCCATCGACACCGGTGCGCGCATCGTCATCGCACCGACCATCGCCTCGACCGATGCACCCTGCAGCGCGATTGCCGTGCGCTATTCGGAACATGGGGTCTATGAGGATTCCCTCCGCCTGCCGCGCAATCCGGATGTCGTCGTCGTCGATTCCGCGCTGGTCGCGGCCGCCCCCGCGCGCTTCCTCGTCGCCGGCATCGGTGACGCGCTTTCGACCTGGTTCGAGGCCCGCTCCAACATCGAATCGCGCACGAACAATTATGTCGCCGGCGGCTTTCCGACCACGGAGGCTGGCATGGCAATCGCCGGGCATTGCCACAGCGTGCTGGTGCGCGATGCCGTCAAGGCGAAGATCTCCGTCGAGGCCGGGCTGCTGACCCAGGCGGTGGAAAACATCATCGAGGCGAACACGCTCTTGTCGGGCCTCGGCTTCGAGAATTGCGGCTGCTCGGCTGCGCACGGCATCCATGACGGGCTGACGGTGCTCGAAGAAATCCACGGCTATTTCCACGGCGAAAAGGTCGCCTTCGGCACGCTCTGCCTGCTGATGCTGGAAAACCGCGATCATGCCGAAATCGAGGCGATGATCCGCTTCTGCCGTAGCGTCGGCCTGCCGACGAAGCTTTCCGACCTCGGCGTCGTCGAAGACGTGCCCGCCAAGATCGAGCGCGTGGCGGAGGCCGCATGCCGGCCGGGAAACATCATCTATGCGACGCCCGTCACCATCACGGTGCCTGCGGTTCGCGATGCGATCCTGGCGTTCGACGCTTTTTCGCGCAGCATCGCTTGACCGCGGGAGGTAAGCCATGACTGACAGAAAACCCCTCGTCATAATCACCGGCGCCAGCGCCGGCATCGGCCAGGAAACCGCCCGCGTCTTTTCGGCCGCCGGTTATCCGCTGCTTCTCATCGCCCGTCGCCCCGAGCTGATCGAGGCGATGGGGCTTCCCGATACGCTGGCCGTCAACGCCGATGTGCGAGACCATGCGGCGCTGGTCGCGGCGATCGCCGAGGGCGAGGCAAAGTTCGGCCCGGTCGACTGCCTGATCAACAATGCCGGCATCTCCCGCCTCGCGCGTCTCGACGAGCAGGACCCGGAACAATGGCGCGACCTTATTGATATCAACTGCCTCGGCGTGCTGAACGGCATGCATGCGGTGGCCCCCGGCATGAAGGAGCGCCGCCACGGCACGATCATCAACGTCTCGTCGATTGCCGGCCGAAAAGTCTACCCACATCATGACGTCTACGGCGGCACCAAACACTTCGTACATGCCGTGAGCGAGGGCATGCGCCAGACCATGTCGGCCCACCGGGTGCGCGTTATGGTCATCTCGCCGGGCGTCGCCAAGTCGGAGATCGACAAGACCATCACCCACCAGAATGCCTACGAATTCTGGGACAACGGCCGCAAGCAGCTGGATGGCGGTCTCGACGTCAACGACATCGCGCGCACCATGCTCTTTGCCTACCAGCTGCCGCAGGATGTCAATCTCCAGGAGATGACGATCACCCATACAGGCCAGGAATTCTGACATGACGGATATCCCTTCCTTCGACGACCTGCTGGATTTCAGTGGCAAGACCGTGGTGGTTACGGGTGCGGCGACCGGCATCGGGCGGGCGATTACCGAAGCCTTCGCGGAGAAGAAGGCGCGCGTCGCGCTGCTCGACCGCGATCCCTCCGTTGCCGATGTTGCCGCCTCGCTCGGCGCCCAGCACATCGCCCATATCGTGGACGTGACGGACGAGCCGGGCGTCGAGCGCGCCGTTCAAGCGGTGACCGAGGCCTTCGGCCGCATCGACATTCTCGTCAACAATGCCGGCATCGGGCCGCTGGCGCCGGCAGAAAGCTATCCGACGGCGGAATGGGACCGCACGCTTGCCATCAACCTCAAGGGCTCCTTCCTGATGGCGCGCGCGGTTGCGCCCGGCATGCTGGAGCGCAAGGCCGGCCGCATCGTCAACATGGCCTCGCAGGCCGCCATCATCGGCATCGAGGGCCATGTCGCCTATTGCGCCAGCAAGGCGGGCATTGTCGGCATGACGAATTGCATGGCGCTGGAATGGGGACCGCGCGGCGTCACCGTCAACGCGCTCTCGCCGACCGTGGTGGAGACCGAACTCGGGCTCACCGGCTGGGCCGGCGAAAAGGGCGAGCGCGCCCGCGCCGCCATCCCGACGCGGCGCTTCGCCAAGCCGTGGGAGATCGCCGCCTCGGTGCTCTACCTCGCCAGCGGTGCGGCCGCGATGGTGAACGGCGCAAACCTGATGATCGACGGCGGCTACACCATCGTTTGATCGAAAAATTGACAGAGACGAGGACCCAGTTTTGACACAGCTATTCGAGCCCGTCGGGTGCAAGATCGACCTTCAGACCGGCGCCATGAGCGATGCCACGGGCGATTACCAGAAACGTTTCCGCGACCTTGAGGGTCTCTATGAGGATGCGGATGCCTTCTCCGCCATGCAGGCCGAGTGGAACGACACGGTCGTCTATGAAGTCTCGGAGTTCCGGCCGAACGAGCGGTCCGGCGATCTCATCTTCGGCGTCACCCGCATGCTGCCCGGCAAGGTGGGAAGCGAGTATTTCGTCACCCGCGGCCATATCCACCGGCAGGCCGACCGGCCGGAAATCTATTACGGCCAGAAGGGCCGCGGCCTCATGTTGATGGAATCCCCGGAAGGCGAGATCCGCATCGTCGAAATCGACGCCCAGACCGTCTGCTACGTGCCGCCCTACTGGATCCATCGCTCCGTCAATGTTGGCAACGAGGAGCTGGTGATGTTGTTCTGCTACCCCGCCGATTCCGGACAGGACTATGACTGCATCGCCAAGGCCGGCGGCATGCGCGCCCGCATCATCGACGACGGCAAGGGCGGCTGGAAACAGGTCGACAATGCCGGCTGGCGGATGCGGGACGCGGCGACGATCGCCGCCCTCTATGGCCATCAGGAGAAGGAAGAAACCGCATGAGTGCTCCATTCGATCAGGCAGCCAAGCTCGGCGTCGTTCCGGTCATCGCCATCGAGCACGCCTCCGACGCCGTCGCGCTGGCAGACGCGCTTCTCGAAGGCGGTCTGCCGCTTGCCGAGATCACCTTCCGCACCGAGGCGGCCGCCGAAGTCATCGCCATCATGGCCGACAAACGCCCGGAACTGCTGGTCGGCGCCGGCACGATCCTGACGCCGGAAGCGCTCGACGCGGCGATCAGCGCCGGCGCCCGCTTCGGCCTTGCGCCCGGTTTCGATGCCGAGATCGTCGTGGCGGCGAACGGCAAGGGCTTTCCCTTTGCGCCCGGTATCATGACGCCCTCCGACCTGACCGCCGTCACCCGCCACAGCCTGAAGCTCGCAAAATTCTTTCCGGCGAAAGCGGCCGGCGGTCCCGCCATGCTGGAGGCGATCAGCGCGCCCTTCGCGCATCTCGGCACCCGCTTCGTGCCGACCGGCGGCGTCAGCCTCGACAACATGCACGAATGGCTGAAGCTCGGCGCGGTGGCAGCCGTCGGCGGAACCTGGATCGCGACGAAAGCGGACATCGGCGAAGGCCGCTGGGCCGATATCACGGCGAAGGCGCGCGCGGCGGTGGCAAGGGCCAAAGAGGCACGCGAGGCGAACCGATGAGCCGCTATCAACCCGCGACCCAGCCGACCTTCTACTTCATTGGCGTGACGACGGCGAAAAGCTCGATCATGCGGGTCTTTCCCGCCTGGGCGCGCCATCTCGGGCTGAAGGATGCGGTGCTCAAAGGCATCGACTTTCCGCTGCACGCTGATCCCGCGGCCTATCGCGAGGCCGTCGCCTTCATCAGGACGGACCCGCTGTCGCTCGGCGCGCTGGTCACCACCCACAAGATCGACCTGTTTAATGCGGCGCGCGACATGTTCGACGTGATCGATCCGCATGCGCTGCTCATGCATGAGACGAGCTGCCTTTCGAAGCGCGACGGCAAGCTGATCTGCCATGCCAAGGACCCCATTTCCTCGGGCCTGGCGATCGACGGTTTCGTGCCGGAAGGCCATTTTGCCAATACCGGCGCGGAAGTGCTCTCCATGGGCGCCGGCGGCTCCACCATCGCGATCACCTGGCACCTCATGCAGGCAAGCCGCGGCGCCGACATGCCGTCCCGTATCGTCGTCACCAACCGGTCGCAGCCGCGTCTCGACGAGTTGCGGCGCATTCACCAGGACATGAACGCCCGCGTTAAGATCGACTACGTGCTGGCCGACCGGCCGGAGCTGAACGATGCCGCCATGGCCGCGCTGAAGCCGGGCTCGCTCGTCATCAACGCCACCGGCCTCGGCAAGGACGCGCCCGGCTCGCCGATCACCGATGCGGGTATTTTCCCCGAGCGAGCAATGGCCTGGGACCTAAACTACCGCGGCGACCTCGTCTTTCTCGACCAGGCACGGCGCCAGCAGGCGGCGCGCGGGTTGCAGGTCGAGGACGGCTGGACCTATTTCCTGCATGGCTGGACGCAGGTCATCGCCGAAGTCTTCGATATCGACATCCCGACCTCCGGCCCGTCCTTCGACGAGATTTCGCGCATCGCCATCGAAGCGGCAAAGGGGTGATGCGGTGAAGCGTATTCTCGTCACGCCCCGTTCGCTCTCGCTCGATCCGCCGCCGGAACTCGGACCGCTTCGTGATGCCGGTTTCGACCTCGTGTTCCCGACGCCCGGCCGCATGCCGGATGAGGCCGAACTGCTCGACCTCGTGCCCGGCTGCGTCGGCTGGCTCGCCGGCGTCGAACCCGTCTCCGAGCGGGTCATCGCCGCTGCCGACAGCCTGCGCGCAATCAGCCGCAACGGCACCGGCATCGACAACCTGCCTCTGTCACTGCTGAAGGGCCGCGGTATCCGCGTGCTCAAGGCCGAGGGTGCCAATGCTGTCGGCGTGGCGGAGCTTGCGATGGGGCTCATCCTCGCCTCCCTCCGCCACATCCCCACCGAGACGGCCGGTATCCGGGCCGGCGGCTGGCCGCGTTCGCGCGGCAAGGAAATCGCAGAACGCACCGTCGGCATCATCGGCTGCGGCGCCATCGGCAAGCGCGTCGCACGCGCCGTCTCGTCGATGCGGGCCAACGTCGTCGCGCACGATCCCTTCCGCCCGAATGTCGAAGTCTATGGGCCGTTCAAATGGGCAAGCCTGGATGAGGTTTTTGCGGAAGCGGACATCGTCTCGCTGCATTGCCCCGCGCCCGCCGACGGCCGGCCGATCGTCGATGCGGCCCGTCTCGCGATCATGCCGCCCAACGCCATCCTCATCAACACCGCCCGCGCGACGCTGGTGGACGAGGATGCCGTGCGCGCTGCACTCGACGAGGGCCGGTTGCAGACCTATGCCACCGACGTCTTCGTCGAGGAACCGCCCGCCCCCGGCTCGCTTGCCAGCCATCCCCGCGTCATCGCCACCAGCCATATCGGCGGACTGACCGACGAGAGCGTCAGCAAGGCGACGACGATCGCCGTGGAAAACCTGCTCGCCGCGCTGGTCAGGGAGGACGCCGCATGACGTCGCTCTTGCCCGTGCCATTTTCGGAAACGCTCGCCGCGCGGCTCTCTACGCCGCCGGCCGGCGACGTCCGGCTCTACTGGCTCGGGCAGGCCGGCTTCGTCATCGCGACCAGCCGCTATCGCATCGTCATCGATCCCTACCTTTCCGACAGCCTTGCGCAGAAATACCAGGGCAAGCGCTTCGAGCACGACCGCCTGATGGCCGCCCCCATCGAGCCGTCCGAAATCGGCCCGGTCGATCTCGTGCTGGTGACGCATCACCATACCGACCATATGGACCAGCAGACACTGACGCCGATCGCCGAGGCCAATCCGGATTGCCGCTTCGTCGTGCCGCGCGCCGCGATCGCGGCTGCGCAAGAACGCATCGGCGTCGGACCGGAGCGTCTGATCGCGGTGGATGCCGGCGAGCGTATCGAGCCGCTGCCCGGCCTCTCCATCACCGCCGTCCGCGCCGCGCACGAGACGTTGGAGCGTTCGTCGGAGGGCTGGCACAAATTTCTGGGCTACGTGGTCGAGAGCGATGGCGTTCGCTTCTACCACTCCGGCGATACGATCCCCTTCGAAGGGCTCGTCGACGAGGTCGCGCCCTTCAAGGTCGATCTCGCGCTGCTGCCGGTCAATGGCCGCCGGCCTGAGCTCACGCAAGCCGGCATCGCCGGCAATCTGACGCTGGACGAAGCCTGTATGCTCTCGGACCAGATCGGCGCGGCGGACATGATCGCCCATCACTACGGCATGTTCGCCTTCAACACCGAGGACCCTGCGACGATCGATGCCAAATCGGCGGCGGCTGATTGCAGGGCGCGGCTCCATCGGGCAAAGCTGTCGGTTGAATACCGATTGTCTAAGTGAACCGGGGGTCTCCATGTCAACCAGCGCGCTCCAGCCCAAACCGATTGGCGGCAACAATAACAACATATTGGAGGTCATCCGCATGAAGCGCGGAGAGCTCCGCAAATCGGATCGCAAGGTGGCCGAACTCGTGCTCGCCGATCCGAAGCGCGTTATCAACGCGACCATCGCGGAGGCCGCCGAATGGGCGGAGGTCAGCCAGCCGACGGTCATCCGCTTCTGCGCCTCCGTCGGCTGCCAGGGCTACCAGGATTTCAAGCTGCGCCTCGCGCAAAGCCTGGCGCTCGGCGTGTCCGCGACCCATTCGGTCATCGACGGTAACGATACGCCGGCCCAGGTCTCGGAAAAAATCTTCGACTACACGATCACCAGCCTCGACTGGGTGCGCAACCATCTCGATCCGGTAAAAGTCGGCCAGGTCGTCGATATGCTCGCCAAGGCGAACCGCATCGACTTCTTCGGCTTCGGTGCATCGGGCATCGTTGCCCGCGATGCCCAGCAGAAATTCCCGCTGTTCGGCGTGCCCTGCGGCGCGGAGACGGACGCGCACCAGCAGATCATGGTCGTCTCCATGCTGAAACCGGGCGACGTCGCCGTCGTCATCTCCAATACGGGGGCGACGCTCGCCATCATCGAGACCGCACGCCGGGCACGAGAGAACGGCTGCCAGATCATCGGCATCGTCGGCGCGGATGGGCCGCTCGTCGAGTTCTGCGATCTCGTGCTGAAGGTCGAGACGCTGGAAAACACCAATATCTACACACCCACGATCTCCCGCATCGCCGCGCTGACGGTGATCGACATCCTGTCCACCAGCGTGGCGCTGCGCCGCGGCGCCGAACATGTCGAACTCTTCACCGGCATGAAGCGCAACCTCCGCTACCTACGAATGAGCAACGAGACATAGAGATGCACAACACCCGCCACCGCTCCCCGACGCCGGCATCGCTCTCGCCCCGCGAGCTGGCCGCCCTGATCGATATCAGCGCCGTCCAGGCCTTCCATACCGAGGCGGACGTGCGGGAGCTGGCGGACATCGCCGTGGCCGAAGGGTTCATCGCCGCCCATGTGCTGCCGAATTTCGTGCCGCTGCTGCGCAGCCTCGTGCCTACGGGCGGGCTGACGCTCGTCGGTGGCCCGGTCGGCTTCCCGTCCGGCGGGCATACGACCCGCACCAAGGTCGCGGAGGCCACGGAACTTGCCGCAAACGGCGCGCAGGAACTCGACATGATGATCAATGTCGGCCGCCTCAAATCCGGCGATCTCGACTATGTGCGCAGCGATATGCGCGCCGTGGTGGAAGCAATTGCGCCCGTGCCGCTGAAGGTCATCCTCGAACTCGCACATCTGACGGACGACGAAATCCGCACCGCCTCAGCCATTGTCGCCGAGAGCGGCGCCGCCTTCGTCAAGACCGGCACCGGCTGGACGCCGAGCGCCACGACACCGGAAAAGCTGAAGCTCATCATCGATACCGTGGATGGCGCAGTGGAAGTGAAAGCCTCGGGCGGCATTCGCTCGCTGGAAAGCATTGCCGCCATGGTGCGCCTCGGCGTCACCCGCTTTGGTATCAACACAAAGGTCGCGGTCGATCTGGTGCGCGAGTGCGCGGCCCTGCCCGGCGGCCGCCTCGACGTAACCGGCATGGCGGGGTGAGACCATGGCCGATACCGTTGCGGCATTCGACCTCGGCACCGGGGGCGTCAAGGCGGCGATCTTCCGTCCGGATGGCAACTGCATTGCGGAAGAGGTCGTGTCCTACAAGACGTTCTACCCCTCGTCCTCGCACCACGAGCAGCGCCCAGAGGACTGGTGGGATGCCATTTGCGCGAGCCTGAAGACGCTGCTCGGCAATCCCGCGGTGGATGCCGCTTCCATCCGCGCCATCGCCATTTCCGGCCACAGCCTCGGCTGCATTCCGCTCGATGAGAACGGCGCCCTGTTGCAGGAGTTCGTGCCGCTCTGGTCGGACGGCCGCGCCGTTGCAGAAGCGGAGGACTTCTTCACGCGCGTCGATCCGGACGCCTGGTATCGCAAGACCGGCAACGGCTTTCCGGCCCCGCTCTACACCGTGTTCAAGGCGATCTGGCTGCGCCGAAACGCGCCCGATATCTTCGCCCGGACAAGAACGATCATCGGCACCAAGGACTATATCAACCTGCGGCTGACCGGCCGCATCGCCACCGACCCGTCCTATGCCTCGGGCACCGGCGTCTATGATCTGAAGGCCGGACGCTATGCGCCGGAGCTGATCGAAGCGGCGGGGCTCAGCCCGGACCTCTTCCCGGCAATCGTCGCCTCTACCGAGATTCTCGGCGAGGTCCTGCCCGATGTCGCGAAGCAACTCGGCCTGCCGACGGGCGTCAAGGTGGTCGCGGGTGGTGTGGACAACAGCTGCATGGCGCTGGGCGGCCGCACCTTCCTGGAGGGCGACGCCTATGCCTCGATGGGCTCGTCGAGCTGGATCACCGTCTCCTCTTCCGAGCCGCTGCTGGATGACCGCGTGCGCCCCTTCGTCTTCGCCCATGTGGCGCCGGGCATGTTCATTTCGGCGACCTCGATCTTCTCCTCCGGCACCAGTGTCAACTGGGTGACCGACACGCTGCTGCCGGACGTCAAACAGGCGGCCAAAACAGCCGGTCTGGACTTGCACGACGAACTGTTCCGCCTCGCCGGCGAAGCGCCCGCCGGCGCACGCGGCCTGATCTTCGTGCCCACGCTCGGCGGCGGCACGAGCTTCGAAGGCGGGCCTGCTGTGCGCGGTGGCTTCATCGGGCTGGACCTGCAACACGGCCGCGCCGACATATTGCGCGCGGCGCTGGAGGGCGTGGCGCTCGGCCTGCGCGTCGCGCTCGACGAGTTGCGCCGCATGACTGCCATCGGCTCGGAAATGATCATCGTGGGCGGCGGTGCGCGCAGCGCCTTCTGGCGGCAGGTCTTTTCCGACGTCTTCGATTGCACGATCATCAAGACGAAGATCGACCAACAGGCGGCCGCACTCGGCGCAGCAGCCTTGGCGTTCGTCGGAATGGGGCTCTGGACGGATTTCCTGCCGATCCGCGAATTGCATGTCGCGGAAGGCCGCAGCGAACCCGCGGCAGAAACGCGCGCCGTCTACCAGGCGGCGCTTGTCGCCTATCGCCAGGCCGCCGAGCAACAGCAGGCATTGTCGGGCGCACTCGCCGCGCTCAGGGAGGTTGCATCGTGACCGGGGAGCTCTTTCTCGCCATCGACGTCGGCACCGGCAGCGTGCGGGCCGCGCTTATCGACACCACGGGCCGAATCGTCGAGATCGCGGCGCGCGAGCACGACCAGATCGTTCCGCAGTTCGGCTGGGCCGAGCAGCGCCCGCTCGACTGGTGGGAGGGCGCCTGCATTGCGGTGCGCGCCGTGCTGGACAAGAGCGAAGGCGCGCGCGAGCGCATCTCCATCGTCGCCATCTGCGGCCAGATGCACGGCCTCGTGCTGCTCGACGATGCGGGGCACCTGACCCGCGATACCGCGCCGCTCTGGAACGACAAGCGCACGCTCAATCTTGTGCGAAAATTCGAGGCCGAGAACGCGCCCGAAAGCTATCTCGGCGAAAGCGGTAATACGCCAACGCCCGCCTGGCCGGGCTTCAAGCTGCAATGGGTGCGCGATGCCGACCCTGCGGCCTACAAGCGCAGCGCCGTCGCCATCATGCCGAAGGACTACATCAACTTCCGGCTGACCGGCGAAATCGCCATGGATACCGGCGACGCCTCGTGCAGCTTCCTGATGAACCCCGAGACGGTCGCCTGGTCGCCGGTGATGATCGAGCGCATGGGGCTCGATGCCCGCCTCCTGCCGCCGATCCGCAATCCGCTCGACATCATCGGCCACGTCACGGAGGAAGCAGCGCTAGCAACGGGGCTTGCCGCCGGCACGCCCGTCATGGTCGGCGGGGCGGATTATCCGATGGCGCTGCTCGGATCGGGCGCCTGCCGGCCCGGCCTCGGCTCGGACAGCACCGGCACCGGCGCGATTGTCACGATGATCGCCGAAAAGCCGCTGCTCGATTCTGAAATCTCCAACGTCGCGACGATCGAGGGCAACTGGGCGCCCTTCGTGCTGCTCGAAACCGGTGGCGACGGCATGCGTTGGGCGCGCCGCGCCTTCCATGATGGCGCGTTGAGCTACAGCGATATCGTCGAGCGGGCCGAAAAAGCACCGCCCGGTTCCGAGGCACTGCTGTTCATGCCCTTCCTGACCGGCGAGCGTCTCGGCCAACACCGCAACGCGCGCGCGCAGTTCTTCGGGCTTGGCGCGGTGCACGGCATGGAGCACCTGCACCGGGCGATCCTCGAAGGCATCGCCTTTGCCATGGCCCGCCATATCCGCATCATGGAGGCGAGCTCCGGCAAACGGCTGGAGCGCATGATCGCCGCCGGCGGCGGGGCACGCACAAAACTCTGGCTGAAGATCAAGGCGAGCGTCTTCGACACGCCGGTGCTCGTGCCGCAGGAGCCGGAATGCGGCCTCGTCGGCTGCGCGGCAATGGCCGCGACCGCGACGGGCCGTTTCTCGCGGCCGGAGGATGCGGCGGAAGCCTATGTCCGTTACGCCGATGAAATCGCGCCCGATCCCGCATGGGTAGAGGTTTACAGCCATGTCCAGCCGGTTTTCGACCGGCTCTACCATCACAGCAAGGCGCTCTACGACGACATGGACGCGCTTGCCGCCCAGATCCGCCCGGCCGGCGATCGGCCCTGAACCATCACTTTGAGGAGGACTTCATGAAGGACATCATCAACACGTTTCGCCCGGACCTGTTTGCCGGCAAGGACATCCTGGTCACCGGCGGTTCGTCCGGCATCGGCCTTGCCATCGCCCAGGGTTTTGCCCGGCTCGGCGGTTCGGTCGTGGCACTCGGCAGTTCGGAGACGAAGCTGAAGGCCGCCGCCGCCGACCCGGAGAACAAGGGCATCCGCTTCGAGCGCGTCGACGTGCGCGACCCGGAGGCGATCCAGGCCTTCGCGAAGACGCTTTCCAAGCTCGACGTTCTCGTCAACGGCGCGGGCATTGCCCGTCCCGAAGCCGAGTTCGAGGATGACACCTATATGGAGGTGATGGATGTCAACCTGAACAGCCAGATGCGCTTCGCCATGGCCGTGCTGCCGCTGCTCAAGGCCTCGAAGGGCGTCATCCTCAACACGGCTTCCATGCTCAGCTATGTCAGCGATCCGCTCGTGCCGGCCTATGGCGCCAGCAAATCGGGCGTGCTCGGCCTCACCCGCCATCTCGCCCATGCTTTCGGCCCCGACGGCATCCGCGTCAACGCGATCTCGCCCGGCTACCACAAGACCGACATGACCAAGGGTCTGTGGACCGACCCGGTGCCGGCCGAAAAGATCGCCCAGCGTTCGGCGCTGAAGCGCTGGGGCACGGTGGACGACCTCGTCGGCACCGCACTCTTCCTCGCCTCCCCCGCCGCCGTCTTCATCACCGGCGCGGATCTGCCGGTCGACGGCGGCTTCGTGGTCGGCGGTTTCTAAAGCGCCAAATAAGAAACCCCGGCCTCTCGGCCGGGGTTTCGGTTTAGTTTGCAGTATGGAAGCTGCTCAGGTCGCCCGCCCGAGTGCGTCGGCAGCGAGGATGGCCGCTTCGATCTCCTGCACGCCCACCGGCGCACGAGTTGCGTGCGTGATGTTGCCTTTGACGGCGGCTTCGGCGACCTTGCGCACCTTAGCTGGCACATCCTCGGTGATGTTCAGGTCCGCCAGCGTCGTCGGCAGGCCGAGGGTGCGGCAGAAGCGGAGCGTCTCGTCGATCTCGCTTTGCGGACGGTTTTCCAGCACGAGCAGGCAGAGCACGCCGAAGGCGACCTTCTCGCCGTGCAGGAGGCCGTGGATTTCCGGCAGCACGGTCAGCGCATCGTGGATGCCGTGCGCGGCGGAGACGCCGCAATTCTCGAAGCCAAGACCGGAGAGCAGCGTGTTCGCCTCGATGATATCCTCGACGGCCTGCGTAATAACGCCGGCTTCCGCCGCAAGCTTGGCCTTCACCGCCTGCTCCATGATCACCGCATGGCATTCGCGGGCGATGGCGATGGCAGCGCGGGTGGCCGGAAAGCCGCCGGAAATGTAGTTGAACGTGCCGGCGTCGATATTGGCGCGCGCCTCGTACCAGGTGGAGAGCGCATCCCCCATTCCGGCAACAAGGAAGCGTACGGGTGCCGCGACGATGACTTCCGGATCGACCAGCACCAGATCGGGATTGCGCGGCAGGTTATGCGCCTCCTGCAAGACGCCCTCATCGGAATAGACGACCACCACGGCGCTCGTCGGGGCATCGGTGGAGGCGATGGTGGGCACGGCCAGCATGCGCGCATTCGTCCGGTGGGCGGCCATCTTGGCCGTGTCGAGCGTCTTGCCGCCGCCAATGCCGACGACGACATCCGCGCCGTGTTCGGCGGCAATCGCCGTCACGCGGGCAATCTCGCGGTCGCTGCACTCGCCGCCGAATTTTTCGAAGCGGGCGCCGAAGCCCTCCTTCAAGCTCGCACCGAGCGTTTCGGCGTAACGCTCGAAGAGGAAGGCGTCGATGAGCACGAGCGGCTTGCGGCCAAGTGGCGCCAGGTGTTCGCCGAGGCGCGCGATTTCACCGCGGCGCTGGATGTAGCGGCTGGGGCTGCCGAAGGAACGGGACATGTTGTTCTCCGATTTAGCGCCGTGAGCGGGCGGTGACGTACTGGATGAGCATCGCCAGGATGATGATCAGTCCGAGATAGACGTTCTGGTGGTAGCCCGGCACGCCCGCAAGGTTCATGATGTTGGTGATGATGCCGAGGATCAGCGCGCCGAGCAGCGTGTTGAACATGTTGCCACGCCCGCCCATCAGGCTCGCCCCGCCGATGACCACGGCTGCGATGACATCAAGCTCCGCGCCAACGCCGACCTGCGGCGTGCCGATGCCCGTGCGCCCGGCCGCCACGATGCCCGCGACCGCCGCCAGCGCGCCGCTGATGACATAGACCGAAAGCACGTAGCGCTCGACCGGCACGCCGGAGAGCCGCACGGCCTCCTCATTGGAGCCGATGGCGGTGACGATGCGGCCGAAGCTCGTATAGGTCAAAACCGCGGCGCCGATGGCGTAGATGAGCAGCATCAGGATGGCCGGCTGCGGGATGCCGAGGAAGAAGCCGCTGCCGAAATCGACCAGCGACGCGCCGGGCTCTCCCATGGTGATCGGCCGGCCGGCGCTGACGATCAGCGAAATGCCGCGGGCGATCGCCATCATGGCAAGCGAGATGACGAAGGACGGCAGCCGCATATAGGCGACGAAGAAGCCGGTGACCACGCCGCAGGCCGCGCCGGTCGCGATGACGAGCAGGATCGCCAGCGGCACGCTGAACCCCTGCGCGGCGATGAGATGGGCGCAGAGCACCGAGCCGACGGCGGCAATCGAGCCGACAGAAAGGTCGATGCCGCGCGTCAGCACGACGAAGAGCATGCCGACGGCCATGATGCCGGCACCGGAGGCGACCTGGCGCACGACGTTCATCAGGTTGCGCTCTGTCAGGAACGCATCGGACCAGAGCGACGCGACGATCACCAGCACCAGGAAGATGCCGAGCGTGCCGTAGTGGCGGACCGCCTCCAGAATGCGGGGCGTAAGCGGCGACGGCGCGGCGGCGCTTGCGGGTGTAGTGGTCATAGGCTTGCCTCATCTCTGTTCCTGGCCGACTGGGTCATTGCCAGCGTCAAAAGCTGCTGCTCAGTGAACGCGCCTTCGGCAAGTTCACCGACGATGGCGCCTTCCGCCATCACGAGAATGCGGTCGCAAATGCCGAACAGCTCCTGGTGTTCGGACGAAATGACGAGAACCGCCTTGCCGGCTTTGGCCAGGTCGTTGATCAAATTGTAGATTTCGCTTTTTGCGCCGACATCGACGCCGCGCGTCGGCTCGTCGAGGATGAGCAGGTCGCAATCGGCATGGAACCACTTGGCGAGCGCCACCTTCTGCTGGTTGCCGCCCGAAAGGCTGGAGACCGGCGCATCGACGCTCGATGCCTTGAGGCGCATCTCGGCGCCGAGCGCTGTGGCAACCTGCCGTTCCTTGGCGACGTTCAGGATGCCGAAACGGGTGATGCTGCGGATCTTCGCGAGCGTCGTGTTGATGCGGATCGGCGCATCGAGGATGACGCCGTGTTCCTTGCGGTCTTCCGGAACGAGGCCGATCTGGGCGCGCACGGCATCGCGCGGCGAGGAAAGGTGCAGCGGCTTGCCGTTGAGCTCGACGGTGCCGGAATCCATCCTGTCGGCACCGAAGACGAGGCGCGCGACCTCCGTGCGGCCCGAGCCGACGAGCCCGCCGAGACCGACGACCTCGCCCGCGCGGACGGAAAAGCTGACATCGCGGACCTTGCGGCCGCGGGTGACATTGCGCAAGTCGACGACCACCTTGCCGGGCACACGTCCGTCTTTCGGCGGAAACAGCGCGGACATCTGGCGGCCGACCATGCGGGCGATCACTGCGTCGACATCGGTGGCGGCCGTCTCCAGCGTCTCGACATGCGAGCCGTCCTTCATCACCGTGATGCGGTCGGAAAGGTCGAAGACCTCGTTCAGGCGATGGGAAATATAGACGACGCCGGTGCCGCCGGCGCGCAGCTCACGGATGATCGCGAGCAGCCGCTCGGCATCGCTGTTGGCGAGCACGGCGGTCGGCTCGTCGAAGACGATGATGCGCGCCTTGTTGGACAGCGCCTTGGCGATCTCGACCACCTGCTGGTGGGCGACCGTCAGACGGCCGGCCTGCACGGCGGGATCGATGGCAAAGCCGAGGCGATCGAGGATATCGCGTGCCGCCTTGCGCAGCGCGCCGTGATTGACGAAACCCGGCAGGCGCCCGAGAAAGATGTTTTCGGCCACCGTCAGGTCCGGCGCCAGCGCCAGCTCCTGATGGATCACGGACACGCCGCGGCTCGTCGCATCGCGCGGGCCGGACAGTGCGACCATCTCACCGTAAAGGCTGACCGTGCCCGAAGTCGGGGGCGTCTCGCCGCCGAGCACGCGCATCAGCGTGGATTTGCCCGCGCCGTTTTCGCCGACAAGCGCATGCACTTCGCCGGCCTTCAGGTCGAAATCCACACCCTTCAGCGCCTGCACGCCGGCATAGTTCTTCCGGATACCGGATAGACTGACAAGTTCTGTCATTGGGCTCCCAAAAGGATGCACCGGAAACCGGTGCATCCTTCTCTTGCTGTCGATTTAGAATACAGAATCGGGCTTGTAATACTTGTCGACATTGTCCTTGGAGATCACGTCGGCGGGCGTGAAATACTCTTTCGGGAAATCCGACGGCAGTTCGCCCTTCAACGCCTTGTAGGCGACGTCGAAGGCGGTGCGGCCGACGAGGTCCGGATCGTTGAGGCCCGTCGCGCCGTAGGCGCCGTCCTTGATCATCGCCAGCGCCTCGCGCTGTCCATCGGCAGCGGCGGCGAAAAGGATCTTGTCGAGGCCGGCGGCCTTGGCCGCCTGCACGGCGCCGAGCACCATGGAGTCGTTCTCGCCGACGACGAGGTTGGCGTCCGGATGGGCCTGGAAAAGGTCTTCTGCCGCCTTCAGGCCGCCATCCGTCGCCCAGTCGCCCCAGCCCTGGCCGAGGATCTGCAGGTTGACCGCACCTTCGTTGACGAGCTGCGCCTCGGTAATGCCCTTGATGACGCCCATGCGGCGCTCAAGCCCGCCCGGATTGCCCTGGTTGCCGGACAGCAGGATCATCTTGATCGGCGTGCCCTTCATCGTCTTGGCGATCCAGTCGCCGACCAGGCGGCCGTTCTCGTCGCTGGAAGAGCGCACCTGCGAGATGAAATTGGCCTTCGGATTGAGCGTCGAGTCCATGGCCACGACCTTGACGCCGGCTGCGGTTGCCGCATTGACGACCGGCACGAGCGCTTCCTGATCGCGCGGATTGATGATGAGGATGTTGATGCCCTTGGCGATCATGTCCTCCACATCGTTGATCTGCTTGGAGAAATCGCTCTGGCTGTCCGCCGTGGTGATTTCGCAGCCCGCATCCTTGGCGGCCTTCTCGACGGCAGCGACCTGCGCGGCGAAATAGGGCGCGTTGAGCGAAGGCATGGTGAGGCCCACCTTGCAATCCGCGGCCATGGCGGCGGATGTGAGGCAGAACAGGGCGACGGACCCTGCCAGAAGCGTCTTGATCGTGGTCATGGTAACTCCTCCTAGTTGACTTGTTTGCATGCTATTGCGGCAAACACGATGCGGTGCGGCACCCGGGACGGGATGCGGTCACCAGAGCGTGTATCCTCCATCCACAAGCACGATCGATCCGGTCATCAGGCTGGCTGCCTGGGAGGACAGGAAGAGGATCACGCTTGCGACCTCGTGGTCCTTGCCCATGCGCGCCATGGGCGTGGAATCGATCCAGCGATCGAACATGGGCCGGTTGTTCTCGACGAGCGCATTGAGCGGCGTTTCGATATAGGTGGGCGCCACTGCATTGACGCGGACGCCACGCGGCGCCCATTCGGCGGCGAGCGACTTGGTCAAGTGGTGCACGGCGGCCTTCGAGGCGTTGTAATGCGCCTGGGGCTGCGGCCGGTTGACGATGAAGCCGGCATGGAGCCGACATTGACGATGGCGCCGCGGCCGGCCTCCAGCATGTGCCGGCCGAAGGATCGCGAGCACCAGTAGACGCCGTTGAGATTGACATCGATGACCTTGAGCCAGCGCTCGTCTTCCATGTCCTCGGCGGGGATGTCGCTCAGCGCGATGCCCGCATTGTTGACGAGGATGGAGGCGCCGCCCTTGGCGGCCAGTTCGTCGGCGATCGCCTGCATGCGCTTGGCGTCGGTGACGTCGCCTTCATGCACGGAAACGTCATAGCCCTTGGCCTGAAGGGTCGCGCGCGCTTCTTCCAGAAGGGCGGGATCGCGCTCGATGAGGGCGAGCCGTGCGCCGGCCTCGCCCAGCGCATCGGCGCTCGCAAGCCCGATGCCGCGCCCTCCCCCCGTGATGACTGCCAGTTCGCCGTCGAGCCTGAAACGTTCGAGATACACGTCTTTCCTCCGTCTAAAATGCCTGATCTCCGGCCGCACGAAAGGGTGGGCGCGCAAAAGCGCTGCCCTCGGCTGCGAACCGTCGGTCTTCGAAATCGATGCGAGAGGCCATAGCGGCCACCCGGCATTTTCTCAGGCGGGCCGGGGTGGCCTGCCGTTCTTACGTGCCTTACTCGCCGTAAGGCACCCAGATATTCTTCACCTGCGTGGCGCGCGCGAGGAACTCCCGGCCCTCGCCCTGGCGCGCATCGAACCAGTCGCGCTGCACCTGTTCGGTCCAGACTTGCTTGAGGTTGCCGGAGGACGCCTTCTCGATGGCACCGGCCGTGGCCGCCGTGCCGAAATACCAGATGCCGTCGACTTCCTCATGCTTGGCGAGGTCGAGTGCCAGGGCATCGCGGTCGCCCGTCACGATGTTGACCACGCCGTCCGGCACGTCGGAGGTCTCCAGCACCTGGTAGAAATCGGTGGCGGCGAGCGCCTGGCTTGCCGACGGCACGACGACGACGCGGTTGCCGAGCGCAATGGCCGGCGCGAAGGTGGAGACGAAGCCGAGCAGGCCGGGCTCCTCCGGGCAGACAATGCCGAGCGTGCCGACCGGCTCGTTCATGGCGAGCGCCACGCCGCGCATCGGCGGCTTGTGCACGGCGCCCTCATACTTGTCGGCCCAGGCACCGTAGGAGAACAGGCGCGAGACGCTGGCGGAAACCTCGCGCATCGTATCCTGCCGGCGCTGGCCGGTCATGGCGGCGAGGCGATCGGCGAATTCGCCGGCGCGGGCATCGAGGTTCTCGGCGATGTAATAGAGGATCTGCGCGCGGTTGTGCTCGCTGGCGGTGCTCCAGGACGTCGCCTTGCGCGCGGCTTCCACGGCGTTGCGGATGTCCTTGCGGTTGCCCTCGCCGACTTCGCCGACAAGCGCGCCAGAGGGCGAAACGATGGGCCGCGAGTAACCGCCATCGGGCCGGGCCTGCTTGCCGCCGACATAGAATTTCGCCGTGCGATCGACGAAGCCGGTGGAGAGTACGTCGCCGGTCGCCTGTGCCGCCGGTTTCTCGACGATCGCCTTCGCCTTGGCGAGCCATTTCGGCCGGCTATAGGCGGAAAGCCCCTCGCGGCCACCCTCGCGGCCGAAGCCGGATTCCTTGTAGCCGCCGAAACCGACGCCGGCATCGAACATGTTGGTGCCATTCACCCAGACGACGCCGCATTTCAGTTTCGGTGCTATGTCGAGGGCAAGCGACAGGGTCTCGCTCCAGATGGAGGCGGCAAGGCCGTATTCCGTGTTGTTGGCAAGCTCCACGGCCTCGGAGGGCGTGCGGAACGTCGTGGCGACGAGCACGGGGCCGAAGATCTCGACGCGCGAGACCGTCGAAGCCGGATGCACGCCGGTCAGCAGCGTCGGCGGATAGAAGCAACCCTTGCCCGGAATACCGGCCTTCGGCTGGTGCAGGGTGGCGCCTTCCTTGACGCCCGCCTCGACCAGCGAGCGGATGCGCTCCAGTTGCACCGGGTGCACGATGGCGCCGATATCGATGACCTTGTCGAGCGGATCGCCGACGCGCAGCGTCTCCATGCGGGCCTTCAACTTGGCGATGAAACGATCGTGGATGCTCTCCTGCACCAGCAGGCGCGAACCGGCGCAGCAGACCTGACCCTGGTTGAACCAGATGGCATCGACCACGCCTTCGACAGCCGCATCGAGATCGGCATCGTCGAAGACGATGAAGGGCGACTTGCCGCCGAGTTCCAGCGTCAGGCTTTTGCCCGTGCCGGCGGTCGCCCCGCGGATGCGGCGGCCGACTTCGGTCGAGCCGGTGAAGGCGATCTTGGCGATGCCGGGATGCTTGACGATCTCCTCGCCCGTCGCGCCATCGCCGGTAATGATGTTGACCACGCCCTCCGGCAGACCGGCCTTCTGGCACATTTCGGCGAAGAGAAGGGCGGTGAGCGAGGTATATTCGGCGGGCTTCAACACGACGGTGTTGCCGAGCGCGATGGCCGGCGCGATCTTCCAGGCGAGCATCAGCAGCGGGAAATTCCACGGGATGATTTGCCCGCAGACGCCGAGCGCCTCGCGGTCGGCAAGCTCGCCATCCATGAGCTGCGCCCAGCCGGCATGGTGGTAGAAGTGGCGAGCGACGAGCGGGATGTCGATGTCGCGGGTCTCACGGATCGGCTTGCCGTTGTCGAGCGTTTCCACCACCGAGAAGAGGCGGCTGTGGCGCTGGATAAGGCGGGCCAGCGCATAGAGGTAGCGGGCGCGCTGGTGGCCCGGAAGTGCGGCCCAGGCCGGCTGCGCCTTGGCGGCGGCCTTGACGGCCGCATCCACATCGGCAGCACCTGCCTGTGCGACACGCACCAGAACCTCACCGGAACCCGGTGCGGTCGTCTCGAAACTTTCGCCGGTCTTCGCCTTCTTCCAGGCGCCGCCGATGAACAGCTTCGTCTCGCCGCCCAGCGTCTTGATCCAGGCGCGCGCTTCCTTGTCGCTTTCGGGGGCCGGGCCATAGCTCATCGTGTCAAGAATCTCTGCAATCGACATTTCTATTCTCCCCTCGCCCGCCGTCAGGCCATGGCGTGGTGGCTGAAGGCCGCGTAACGGCCGGTGACATAATGTTCGAGCTGGCGCTCGATATCGGCGAGCAGCGAGGAGGCGCCGAAACGGAAGAGGTTCGGCTGGAGCCAGTCATTGCCGAGCTCCTCCTTCATCAGCGCGAGATAGGCCATGGCATCCTTGGCGGTGGAGATGCCACCGGCCGGCTTGTAGCCAACCACATGACCGGTCATCTCGCGATAGTCGCGGATGGCGCGCAGCATGATCAGCGTCACCGGCAGCGTGGCGTTGATGCCTTCCTTGCCCGTGGAGGTCTTGATGAAATCCGACCCCGCCATCATCGCGACCCAGGAGGCGCGCGAGACGTTGCGCAGCGTCTGGAGGTCGCCGGTCGCCAGAATGGCCTTCATATGCGCCGGGCCGCAGGCCTTCTTGAAAGCCTTTACCTCGTCGTAAAGCGCCTGCCAGTTGCCGCGCAGCACATGCTCGCGCGTGATGACGATGTCGATCTCCGCGGCCCCATCGGCAACGGACGCCTCGATTTCCTTGAGGCGCGTCTCGAGCGGCGAAAGACCAGCCGGAAAGCCGGTAGACACGGCCGCGACCGGAATGCCGCTGCCCTTCAGGGCATCGACGGCGGTCGCCACGAAACGGTGATAGACGCAGATGGCGCCGGTGGTGATGCGGCGGTTTGCAAGGCCGAGTGCTTCCTGAAGGTCCTCGCGCAGCGGTTGCCGCGCCTTGGCGCAGAGCCGGCGCACACGACCTTCCGTATCGTCACCGCTCAGCGTGGTGAGGTCGATACATTCGATCGCCCGCACGAGCCAGGCGGCCTGCCATTCCTTCTTGACCGTGCGACGGCCGGCGAGCGAGGCAACACGGCGTTCGGCGGCCGAGAGATTGACGCGCACCGCCTCAACCGGATCCATCGAAAAGGCCACGCCGGGATTTGACGGATGCGGGCCTGAATTGCGCGCCTTGGTGACGGCGCGCAACGCCGATACACCCTCGATGACAGCTTCACTCGCACCCACCTTGCAACTCCCGGATTTGATGTCGTCGGCACAGTCTGCTATATCAGGATAGCAGTTTGTAATGTTGTACGGACAACATAATCAAACTACGTTCCTGGTGTCAACAGCCCATGACGTCGGCCAATGCTTTTCGAGATGTCCGCTTGTCATGTCATGGGCACAACAGGCAAAGTCGTTCGACCCCGGTCCGGGAGGAAGAGATTCGCATGAGCATCGAACGCAATTCACCCATCCCCCTTTACTTCCAGCTTGCCGAAACGCTGCGGGCCGCAATCGAGACGGGCGCCTATCCGCCGGGTAGCAAGCTGCCGACCGAAGGCGAACTCTGTGAGCAGTACGACGTGTCGCGCAGCGTCGTCCGCCAGGCCCTTCAGTCGCTCGCCCATGACAACCTCATCGAGACAGAACGCGGCCGCGGCGCCTTCGTGCTGGAGCGCAAGGTGCCGATCGCGCTTGTCCAGCAGCTCGATCCGCTGCTCGAAAGCATGGCGAAGGCCGGGTTCAAGCTGACGACCCGGGTGCTGAAGCAGGAGCGCATCAAACCGCCCGCCCACATCGCCGAAGAGATCGGTGAAAACGACGCGATCTTCCTGGAGCGCCTGCGCTATGCGGACGGCGTCGTCTTCCTCGTGGTGCGCAACTACCTGCCCTATTCGCGCTTTCCCGACCTGCTGCAATCGAACGAGCTGGAGAAGGTCTCGCTCTATCAGTACCTCGCCAAGCGCTACGACGCGGTGGCGACGACCGGCAAGCGGCAGGTCGAGCTTGCCCGCATCAATGAAGAGGCGATCGCCGCACAGCTGCATGTGGAGATGAACAGCTACGTCCTGTTCAACCGCGAAGTGACCTATGACCAGAACAAGCAGGTGCTCGAA
Source organism: Shinella sp. BE166 (assembly GCF_051201095.1). Taxonomy (NCBI): domain Bacteria; kingdom Pseudomonadati; phylum Pseudomonadota; class Alphaproteobacteria; order Hyphomicrobiales; family Rhizobiaceae; genus Shinella; species Shinella sp. BE166. The sequence continues at coordinate 90,806 of NZ_JBPEHL010000003.1, forward strand.
TATTACGAGTCCTGGCATCACCCCGATCGCACGCGGCTGACGATCGACCTGCACCGGACCTATTGAGCGTCAAATGTGCCTGAGGCCGCGGTAGGTCGCACGGAAACGGGCGAGGAGTTCGTCCAGTCCCTCGAACGGTTGGGGATCAACGGGCGCGCCAAGCTCGTCCGGAAAGGGAATATCGTCCGGGCCACGCCAATGGCCGGCGGCGATGCCGCCGAGATAGGCGGCGCCGATGGTCGCATTGCCGAGATCGTGGGCCGGCACCAGCGGCATTTCGAGAATGTCGGCCAGCATCTGCTGCCAGCGTGGATCGGTGCTGCCACCGCCGGTTAGCAGGATGCGGTCGGCCGAAACGCCGATGCCCTGCATCGCATCCCAGCTGTCGCGTACCGCAAGCGCCACGCCCTCGAAGACCGAGCGGATGAGCTGGTTTCGCGTGCATCCGAGGCGCATATAGGCCCAGGCGGCGGAGGCATTCGGATCGAGCAGCGGCGCGCGTTCGCCCGTGACATAGGGCAGGAAGACGATGCCGCCGTTTCCCTCATTCTCCTCGAAGCCGGCGCGGTACATTTCCGGCCAGGAGGCGCCGAGAACCATGCGCGCCCATTCGAACACCGTGCCGCCATTCTGCAACGCGGCCATGGAATAGAGGCTGCGGCCGATGCCGCGATAGCTGTTGTAGAAGGGTTGGACCCGCGGCTCGATGGCCTCGACCACCGACATGATCTGGATGCCGGAGCCGACCTGGAGGATGGTCGAGCCGGGTTTTACCTGCCCCATGCCGAACAGGCAGGAGGCCGTGTCCGATAGGCCGGCGGCCACCGGCGTGCCGGGTGCAAGGCCGAGTTCCGCCGCAGCCGCCGCCGTCAGCCTGCCCGCCACCGCATCGGATTCGACCACCGGAGCGAGGATTGCGGGATCGATCGACAATGAGCCGAGGAAATCCGTGGCCCAACGGTCGGCCCCGACATCGTAAAGCAGCGTCATCGACGCATCCGCGGGCTCCGTCGCGGTCTCGCCCGTCAGGATGAGCCGCAGCCAATCCTTCGGAGAGAGGATGCGGCGGGTCGCGGCATACGTCTCTGGTTCGTTTGCCCGCAACCACAGCAGAGAAAGCCCGGCCATGCCGCTGACGACGGGATTGGCGAGCTGGCGGCGCACCGTTTCCGGCAGCGCGAGCACGGCATCCATCTCGGCCGTCGCCCGCTGGTCTGCCCAGAGGATGGCGGGCCGAAGCGGCTTCGCATCGGCACCCATGACGACGAGGCCGTGGGCCTGGCCGGACAGGCCGATCCCACGGACCTCGCGACCGCGGCCTTCGCAGCAGGCGCGCACGGCCGCCACCGTCTGCGCCCACCAGTCGGCCGGTGCGGTCTCGGCATAACCCGGCACGGGGGAGGAGACGGGATAGACACGGGAGGCCTCGGCGACGACCTTGCCGCCATCGTCGATCAGAAGAGCCTTGACCGAACCGGTGCCCAGATCGATGCCGAGATACATGTCTTCCCCGTCCCTTAATGATTAACGCAGCAGTTGCTCGGCCTCGGAGACGATCCGCTCGGCCGTCAGGTCCATCAGGCGGTAGATCTCCGGCCCGGGCGCCGATTCGCCGAAGCGATCGACGCCGACGACCGTACCCGGCCCCTTGAGGAACTGGTACCAGTAAAGCGGCGATGCCGCCTCGACAAAGACCGTCGGCGTGCCGAAGACAAGCACGCTGTCCTGGTAGTCGCGGCTTTCCCGCGCAAAAAGGTTGCCGTTGGGAATGGAGACGAGGCGAACGGCCTTTCCCTGGGCTTCCAGGGTGGCGGCAGCAGCAAGGATGAGGCCGAGTTCCGAACCGGTCGCGACGAGGACGACGTCCGGCTTGCCCGCCGAATCCTTCAGCACATAACCGCCCTTGCGGATGCCATCGAGGTCGCCCACCGAATGGGCGAACACACCGCCATCCTGCCGCGCGGCAACCACCACGCTCGGCCCCTGCCGCTTCAGCGCGTGTTCCCACGCCACCAATGCCTCCAGTTCACTGCCCGGCCGCCACAGCGACATGTTGGGGATCGCACGCAAGGCCACAAGCTGTTCGCAAGGCTGGTGCGTCGGCCCGTCTTCGCCGACGCCGATGGAATCGTGCGTGTAGAGGAAGATCGCCTTGAGGCCCATCAGCGCGGCAAGACGCACGGCATTGCGGCTGTAGTCGCTGAAGACGAGATAACAGGCGCCATAGGGGATCAATCCACCATGGGCGGCCATGCCGTTCATCATGGCCGACATGCCGAATTCGCGCACGCCGTAATGCAGGAAGTTGCCGGAAAAATCGTCGGGCGTGATGGAGCGGGCGGCACCCGTCCAGGCGAGCGTGGAGAGCGAGACGTCGGCCGAACCGCCGATCACCTCGGGCAGGCTTTTCAGGAGATTGCCGAGAACACGGTTGGACGCCTTGCGGACCGGCTCCTTGACGGACGCGGCGGAGAGAATGCGCGTCACTTCGCCCGCCACCGCGGCATCGATGCCATCCGGCAGCGTGCCCGCACTGCGGCGTTCCAGTTCGGCCGCAAGCTCGGGATAGTGTGTCTTGTAGGCGGCAAAGAGCGTGTTCCACTCGGCTTCCGCCCGCTCGCCGCGCGGGCGGGCGTCCCAGGCCCGCATGACGGGTTCCGGCACGACGAAGGCCTCATGCGTCCAGCCGAGATGCTCGCGCGTGCGGGCCACCTCGTCCACGCCGAGCGGTGCGCCATGCACCTCTTCCTTGCCCTGCTTGTTCGGCGAACCATAGCCGATGATCGTCTTGCAGCAGATCATGGTCGGCTTGTCTTCAGACCGGCGGGCAGCAGCAAAGGCGGCGGCGATGGCCTCGGCGTCATGCCCGTCCACATCGGCAATGACATTCCAGCCGAGTGCGCGGAAACGGGCCGCGCTGTCATCGGCGAACCAGCCGGGTGTTTCGCCATCGATGGAAATCTTGTTGTCGTCATAGACGGCGATGAGCTTGTTGAGTTTCAGCGTGCCGGCCAGCGAGGCCGCCTCCTGCGCGACGCCCTCCATCAGGCAGCCATCGCCGACGAAGACATAGGTGTGGTGATCGACCACCGGGAAGCCGTCGCGGTTGAAATCCTGCGCCAGCTTCTTTTCCGCAAGCGCCATGCCGACAGCCGTCGCAAAGCCCTGGCCCAGCGGGCCGGTGGTGATCTCGACGCCTGCGGTAATGCCGTATTCCGGATGGCCAGGCGTCTTGGAATGCAGCTTGCGGTGATCCTTCAGGTCCTGAACCGTCAGCCCATAGCCGGCGAGATGCAGCAGCGAATATGTCAGCATCGACCCATGGCCGTTCGACTGCACGAAACGGTCGCGGTTCAGCCATTTCGGGTTGCCCGGATTGTGCCGCAGGAAATCGTTCCAGAGCACTTCCGCGATATCGGCCATGCCCATGGCGGTTCCGGGGTGCCCGGAATTCGCCTTCTGCACGACATCGACGGTCAAGAAACGAATGGCGTTCGCCAGTTCACGGCGTTCGGACATATGCGGCATCCTCCAGATATCTTCTCTTCATCCTATAATGTTGTACTTACAACATGACAAGAGAGATTCTTGGAGATTGCAGCCTTCGAGACGAGAAGCGATCAGATCGACGTGTAGCCGCCATCGGCCGTCACGATCGAGCCCGTCATGAGGCTTGAAGCATCCGAAGCGAGGAACAGGACGACGGAGGCGATTTCCGAGGGTTTGCCGAGGCGCTCCATCGGCGTCAGGTCCAGCCAGCGGCGAATGAGCTCCGGCTGTTCGTTCAGCTTGTCGAGCAGCGGCGTGGCGATATAGGTGGGCGCGACCGCGTTCACGCGAACGCCGCGTTTGGCCCATTCGACCGCAAGCGAGCGCGTCAGGTGATGCACGCCAGCCTTCGACGCATTGTAGTGGCACTGCGGCTGCGGCGTGTTAACGATAGTGCCGGACATCGAGCCGATCGTGACGATGGAGCCACGCCCGGCGGCAAGCATCCGGCGGCCGAAGGCGCGGCAGGTCTTGAACACGCCGGTGAGATTGATGGAGATCACCCGGTCCCATTCATCGTCGCTCATCTCTTCCGCGGGCGTGTTGGTGACGATGCCGGCATTGCAGACCAGGCTGTCGAGCGGCGGCAGCCTCGCCGCCAGCGTTTCGAGGGCGGCCGTATCGGTGACGTCGAGCGCATGGGCCTCGGTGCTGAAACCGGCGGCTTTCAGCCGCTCCGCCGTTTCTGCCGCGCGGGCGCCGTCGCGGTCGGTGCAATGGACATGCGCGCCGGCCTCGGCAAGGGCTGTGGCGCATTCGGCGCCGATGCCCTGTCCCGCGCCGGTCACCAGCGCGGTGCGGCCGGTGAGGTCGAATTGTTTGAGATAGGCCATCGGCGTCTCCATCATGTCAGGGCGCAGCGCAGAGGCTCGCCTTTCAGCGCCCGCAAACCCTCTTCCGCAGCAAGCCGCTGCAGTCGCTCGACCGAGGCATCGGAAAAGAAGGCCGCATGGGGCGAGAAGATCGCGTTGGGCGCATCGCGAAGCGGCACCCCTGCCGGCAGCGGTTCCTTTTCGAACACATCCAGCCCTGCCCCGCCCAGATGGCCGCTGGAAAGCGCTTCGGCGAGGGCCACTTCATCGACCAGCCCGCCACGCGAGACATTGACCAGGATCGCGCCCCTGCGCATGCGGGCGATCTCGGCCTTGCCGATCATTTGCCGGGTTTCGCGTGTCAGCGGCACATGCAGCGAGAGGATGTCGGCCTGCGCAATCACATCGTCGAGCGGCAGCATCGTCGCGCCATCCGCGGCGGAAACGTAAGGGTCATAGGCGACGATCGTCGCACCAAAAGCCTGCATGCGGCGCGCGAAAGCGCGGGCGATGCGGCCGAAGCCGACAAGCCCGACGGTCGACTGGCCGAGCGAATGCACATGATCGACCATCGCGGCGATCTTCCATTCGCCGGCGCGGATGCCGGCGTCGTAACGGCCGAGCTTGCGCGCCAGCGAAAGCGCCATGGCGGCGGCGTGATCGGCGACTTCCTCGACGCCGTAATCCGGCACGTTGCAGACATGCACGCCGAGCCGCCGCGCCGCCTCCAGGTCGACATTGTCGACGCCGACGCCGTAGCGGATGACGGTGGCGCCCTGGGCCATGACGCCCATGGTGCGTTCGTTCATCGGCGCGAAGTTGTTGAAGACGACATCGGCATCGCGCACGGCAGCAATGGTCTCGTCCTCGCTGCGGCACTGGTGTTCGGAAAAGGCCGCAGCCACGGCCATCGCAGCCGCGCGCTCCTGATCGACATTTCCGAAGGCGTAATCGGTGACGACGACGCGCATCACCCCAAAACTCCGCGCTGTACGAGGTTGCGCATCAGCGCCCGCGTGCCGAAAGTCCAGGGAGCAGCCTTGTCGCAGGAGGTGACGGTGTTGGCGAGCGTGCCGAGCATCGGCGTCGAGATTTCCACGACATCGCCCTCCTGATGGGTGAAGCCGCTGCCCGGGGTGCCGCGATCCTGCGTCGGCGCGAACATCGTGCCGAGGAACAGCATGAAACCGTCCGGATATTGATGGCTCGACAGTGTCTGGCGCACCAGCTCGGCGGGCGCGCGGCTGATCTCGGCCATGTTGGAGCGGCCGGTGAGTTCGAACCCGTCTTCGCCGGTGACCGACATGCTGAGTTCCGCCTTCTCGATATCGGCGATGCCGAAACCCTCGTCGAACAGGCGGATGAAGGGGCCGATGGCGCAGGAGGCGTTGTTGTCCTTCGCCTTGCCGAGCAGCAGGGCGGAGCGGCCCTCGACATCGCGCAGGTTGACGTCGTTGCCGAGCGTCGCGCCACGGATCTCGCCGCGGCTGTTGACGGCGAGCACGATTTCCGGCTCGGGATTGTTCCAGCGCGAAATCTTGTTGACGCCGACCAGCGCTCCGTGACCGACGGACGACATCGGCTGCGACTTGGTGAAGACTTCCGCATCCGGCCCGATGCCGACTTCCAGATATTGCGACCACAGCCCCTCGCGCTGCAGCACGCCGCGCACATGCTCGGCCGTTTCCGAGCCGGCGCGCACTTTGGTCAGGCTGCCGCCGATCAGGTCGCCGATGCGCTGGCGGATTTCCTCGGCGCGCTGCGGATCGCCTGCGGTGCGCTCGTCGATGACGCGTTCGATCATGCTGCGCGCGAAGGTGACGCCGCAGGCCTTCAGCGCCTGAAGGTCGCACGGCGCGAGCAGGCAGGCGCGCGCCGCGCCATTGCCCATCTCCTGCGGGCTGGCGACGAAATCCTCGACGGGGCCGAGCCGCTCGCCGGTCAGCGCATCGAAGGTTGCGACGCAATCCCGGTCGAGGAAGTCGGCGACGGTCGGCACCGCCTGTGTGACGTCGAACAGCACGCCGTCGCGCAGGATAACGACGGAAGGCCCGTCCAGCTCAGGGCGCCAGACGCGGCCGATCAGGCGCGCAGCCTTCGGAAAATCGATGGTCATGAGAAGTCCTCCTTGGGATGCGGCATTACTAGTATTACTTCATTTTCTCGTCAATCCAAAATACGCCACCGAAAGCGGGCGTCGCGGCGGAGAACGCCACAAGGCGCTGAATATGAAAGTAATGCAATGATTTAATGCTGTTTTCTTGTTGCGCTGCAACGTTATCTCGCACGCGCAAAAATGAAATTCCCGCTTATGGCAGGGCTTGTGGATACGTAGTGATACTATATATTGCAGCCATCCGGCGTGAAGACGCCTTCGAAGACCACTGCAAGAACGATGGGTACAATGCTCGACCAGCTCAGCGGCAAACTGTTTATCGACGGCGATTTCGTGACCGGGCGCGGCCGGCCGATCCCGGTGGAAAATCCGGCGACGCTGGAGGAGATCGGCTCCATCACGCTCGCGAACCAGGAGGAAATCGACGCCGCCGTCGCTGCCGCCCGCAAGGCCTTTCCGGACTGGGCGACAGCGCCCGCCAAGGTGCGCGCCGCCGCGCTGCATCGCCTGGGCGAGGTCATCGCCGCGGACGCCGATGCCATGGCGAAGGTGATGACGCTGGAACAGGGAAAGCCGGTCAACGAGGCGCGCGGCGAGATCCTGAAGCTTGCCGAGGCCTGCCATTTCTATGCCGAAGAGGCGGTGCGCGTGCATGGCGAGATCATTCCGAACGACACGACCGACAGCGAAAGCCACGTGGTGCGCGAGCCGATCGGCGTCGTCGGCGCCATTACGCCGTGGAATTATCCGGCGGAGTTGATCGGCTGGAAGCTCTGCGGCGCGCTTGCCGCCGGCTGCACCATCATTATCAAGCCGGCGGAACTGACGCCCTTCACCGCGCTCGCCATCGCCGCCAAGGTGAAGGAGGCGAAGATCCCGGCGGGCGTCGTCAATGTCATTACCGGCTCCGGCTCCGTCGTCGGCCAGGCTTTGGTCGAGCATCCGGATATCGACAAGATCGCCTTCACCGGCTCGTCTGCCGTCGGCCTGCACATCCAGAAGACCTGCCCGCGCATCAAGCGCCTGTCGCTGGAACTCGGCGGCAATTGCCCGATGATCGTTACCGCCAAGGCCGATCTCGCCGCAGCGATCAAGGGTGCTGCCCGCCGCAGCTTCCGCAACAATGGCCAGATCTGCATCGCGATCAACCGCATCTATGTCGAGCGCCCGGTCTATGAGGCCTTCGTCGTGGGGTTGGCGAAAGCCGCCGATGCACTGACCGTCGCCAATGGGCTCACGCAGCCGGATGCCGATATCGGCGCCATGGCCTCGGCCGAGCCGCTCAACAAGACCATCGACCACCTGAAGGACGCGCTCGCCAACGGTGCGCGGCTTGCTGCGGGCGGCGACCGGCCGCAGGGCGAAGCCTTCGCCAGGGGCCATTTCTTCCGCCCGACGGTGGTTGTCGATTGCGATCACACGATGAAGGTGATGACGGAGGAGACGTTCGGGCCACTCGTCGGCGTCATGCCGTTCGACCGGCTGGAGGAGGCGGTCAAGCTCTCCAACGACACGCCCTATGGGCTCGCCTCCTATCTCTACACGCAGGATGCCGCCGAAATCCGCCACCTGTCGCGCCGACTGGATTACGGCAATGTCGCCGTCAACAATGTCGATGCCGGGGTGATGAATGCGCCCTATGGCGGGCGCAAGCAGAGCGGCGTCGGCTATGAACACGGCCGCGAGGGCATGCTGGAATATTTCAATTTCAAGCATATCCGCATCCGTCTCGACCTGCCGGAAGGTCTGTGAGCCATGCGGCAGGCCGTCCTCGGGATCGATATCGGAACGTCAGGCTGCAAGGCGCTGCTGCTCGCAACCGATGGCGCGCTGATCGGCAGCGAGACCGCGACCTACGACCTCGCCCAGCCGCGCCCCGGCTGGACGGAGCAGGATCCGGCGCTGTGGATCGAGGGCACACGCCAGGCCGTCGGCCGGCTCATTGCCGCCCATCGCGACGTCGAAATCCGCGCGATCGGCCTTTCCGGACAGATGCACGGGCTGACGCCGCTCGACGAGGCCGACCGCGTGCTGCGCCCGGCATTGCTCTGGAACGACCAGCGCAATGGCGCGGAATGTGCCGCGCTGACGGAAAAAGCCGGCGGCGAGGCGGCGCTGCGAGGCTATACCAACAACCGCATGCTGCTCGGCTATACCGGCGGCAAGATCGCCTGGATGCGCAACCATGAGCCGGACCTGTTCGGCCGGCTGAAGCAGGTGCTCAATCCCAAGGATTACCTGCGGCTGCTGCTGACCGGCGAAAAGGCGACGGAGGTTTCCGATGCCTCCGGCACCGGCCTGTTCGACGTGCGCGCCCGCGCCTGGAGCCTTTCGCTGATGGAAAAGCTCGATATCGACGCCGGCCTGTTTGCGCCCTGCCATGAATCGCCGGAGATCACCGGTCGCGTCAGCCGCGCAGGCGCGGAGCTGTTCGGGCTCGCCGAGGGCATTCCCGTGGTCGGCGGCGGCGGTGACAGCGTCATCCAGACCATAGGCTCTGGCGTGATTGCGCCCGGCGACGTGCAGACGACGATCGGCACCGCCGGCATCGTCGCCTCGGCACTCGACCGGCCGATCGACAATCCTGGCAGCCGCCTGCAGGTGTTCTGCAATGTCGCGCCGGGTAAATGGCATGCGATGGGTGTAACGCTGAATGCCGGTTTCGCCATGAGCTGGTTCCAGCGACTGCTGCGCGGCTTCGCCACCGGCCGCGACTGGAGCTATGACGACATCGCCGCGACGGCCGCCGAAAGCCAGGCCGGCAGCCGCGGCCTCGTCTTCCTGCCCTATCTCAACGGCGAACGCGCGCCGCATTCCGATCCCGATGCGCGCGGCGCCTTCATCGGCCTGACCGGGCTGCACGGCCCGTCCGACATGGCGCGTGCCGTGATGGAGGGCGTCGCCTTCGCGCTCTACGACATCTTCACCGTGATGCGCGAGGCGGGCATCGAGGCCAGCGTCGTCAAGGCCTCCGGCGGGGGCGCCCGCTCAGTGCTGTGGCGGCAGATGCAGGCCGATCTCTTCGGCTGCGACGTGGTGACGACGCAAGGGGCGGCCGAAGGGGCGGCCTTCGGCGCGGCCCTGGTGGCCGGTCTCGGCATCGGCCTTTACGAAACGCCGGAACAGGCGGCGGCGCTTTGCCGTCCCCTCACCCGCGAGGCGGTGGACGCGGCCGGCCAGGCGCGGTTAAGCCCCGGCTTTTCGGTCTATCAGGCGCTTTATCCGGCGCTGCGCGACAATCTGCACGCGCTGTCGCGCGCGTTCGACGACATTCAGACATGAGGGCAGCAGCGATGACGACACGCGACCAGGAGTGCGAGGGGCTGATCTTCGATCTGGACGGCACGCTGATCGACAGCGCGCCGGACATTGCCGGCGGCGTCAACGAATATTTCGCCGAGCAGGGCTGGCCGCAGCTGGAAGTCGTCTTCGTCGAGCGCTTCATCGGCAACGGCCCGCGCCGCCTGCTGCTGGACATGATGGTGGAACTCGGCCTGCCGAGCGACGACGAGACGGTGGACCGCGCCGTCAAGGGCTATCTCGCCGCCTATAACCGCACGCCTTCACGCCTCACCCGCTTCTACGAGGCCGTGAAGGAAGACCTGCATCTGCTGCATGCAGCCGGCTTTCGCCTCGGCATCTGTACCAACAAGCCGCATGCCCTGACGCTGCGCATCCTCGACATCCTCGGCATCGGCCACCTGTTCGACGCCGTCGCCGGCGCCGATGACGTGCCGGCTTGCAAACCGGACCCGATTCATCTCCTGACTGTCGCAACGCGCATGGGCCTTGCGGCCGGGCGCTGGGTTTATGTCGGCGATACCACCGTGGACCAGACCACGGCGGCGCGCGCCGGGGTGCCGTTCTATGCCGTTCCCTGGGGGACCGGCCGGCATCTCGATGTCGCGCCGGCCTACCGCCTCACCCGGCTTTCCGACCTTGCCGCCCTGCGCCAACCGCTTGTCGAAGGAGACGTGCAGGAATGACCAGCGATAGCCTGTTGCAACGCATTTTGCAGGAAAGCCACGAGATGGGGACGGCGGAAGCCCGCGTCGCCCGCTTCGTCAGCACGCAGCCGAACCAGGTGCTCCACATGAGCATGGCGAAGCTGTCGGAGGAATGCGACGTCAGCGACCCGACGATCATGCGCTTCTGCCGCCGCTTCGGCTTCCAGGGCTATCAGGATTTCAAGCTCTACCTCGCCCAGAGCCTCGTGCCCTCGGCCCCCTTCGCCTACGAGCAGATCGTTGCCGGAGATTCGGTCGAGAACATCGTGCGCAAGACAGCGCGCAATTCGCTGAACGCTATCCAGCGCGGGCTGGAGGATATCATCCCCGCCCAGATCGAGGCCGGCGCGAAGCTGCTGAACGGCGCGACCTGGATCGGCATCTATTCCAGCGGCATTTCCGAGATCACCGGGGTGGACGCCGAGCACAAGTTCCAGCGCCTGGGCCTGCGTTGCGCGGCGGTGAACGGGCGCAAGAAACAATGGCTGCATGCCGAGACCTCGAAGCCGAGTGAAGTGGCGCTGATCTTCTCGCAATCGGGCCATACCAAGCAGATGGTCGAGGTGGCGACCGCTGTTCGCGCCCGCGGCGCGCGCGTCGTCTCGATTACCGCGGCCGACAGCCCGCTCGCGAGCATTTCCGACGTGCTGATCGCCGTGACGCCCTATGAGCGCACGGAGCTTCTGACGCCGATCGCCTCGCGCCTCAACCATCACCTCGTCGTCAACATGCTGGTCACCTCCATGGCGGTGATCAGCGGTTCCGAATTCCCTGACCAATTGCCGGCACTCGATAGCTGGCAAACCGACAAGATCTGAAAGACCGGAGGATTGCAGACCCCATGAGCACCCAGGACGAAGCAAAGAAGGCGGCCGGGCGCCGCGTCATCGAGGAGTTCGTGCGCGATGGCATGAAGCTCGGCCTCGGCTCGGGCACGACCTCGCATTTCTTCGTGCGTGAACTCGGCAAACATGTCGCCGGCGGCATGAAGCTCACCTGCACCACCACCTCGCGCTCCACCATCGATGTCGCGCGCGATGTCGGCATCCAGATCACCGAGCCGAACGAGATCGGCGAGATCGACCTGACCATCGACGGGCCGGACGAAATCGACCGTGATTTCAACATGATCAAGGGCGGCGGCGCCTGCCTGCTGTGGGAGAAGATCATCGCCCATGCCTCGAAGCGCATGATCACCATCTGCGACGAGAGCAAGATCGTCGATCGGCTCGGCGGGTTCCCGCTGCCGGTGGAGGTTGTACAATTCGCCTGGAAGCAGACGGAACGCATGGTCCGCAAGACACTCGTCGACCACGGCATTTCCGGCATCCGCATCGAACGGCGCATGCGCGACGAGCTGCCGGTCGTCACCGACAGCGGCAATTTCATCCTCGACTGCCACTGCGGCACGATCGCCGAGCCCGGCAAACTCGAAATCGAGCTGAACCGCATCCCAGGCGTCGTGGAAAATGGCCTGTTCACGCGAGAATCCGATGGCATGGTGGTGGGAAAATTCGATGGTTCTGCCTACGTGGAAATGCGGAAATCTAGTAAAACAACGTAGGCTGGCATTGCCGACTTGCCGAAAACGACGCCGGAACCGGGGTTTTCGATCCCCGCCGTTCCGGCAGGATTTTTATCGCTTAACATATTGATTTTACGCACTAGATTTTTCGACACAAAAATTAGGCAGCAGCACTTTCCAGAGACTTCAGACACAGGCCTGCGCTATTGACATCGTACCGATATAGTGGAAATCTAGTTTTGCTAGCTTTTCGAGGGAGGAAACCAGATGAGCGCAAATATTCAGATCAGCCGTCGCCACCTGCTGCAGGCAGGCGCGGCTTTGGGCGCGGCAACGCTTGCCGGTGGCAGCAACGTCTTTGCCCAGACCAAGCCTTTCGTGCCCTACAGCAACAAGAGCCTCGACTACTATTTCTTCGTCATCCAGGAAGAGGCCGTGAAGCGGGCCGTCCAGGCCAATGACTGGGAATTCCAGGCGACCAATGCAAGCTTCGACAACACCCGCCAGCTCGAGCAGTGGCAGAGCCTGATGCTGAAAAGCCCGGCCGGCATCGTCTGCGATCCGATCGACAGCCAGGCCATCGTCAGCGTCATCAACCGCTACAAGAGCCAGGGCATTCCCGTCGCCATCATCGACACGCCGACCGACGGCGGCGAGGTCGACATCACCGTCAGCTTCGACAACCATCTCGGCGGCGTCATGGCGGCGCAGGAGATCATCAAGGGCCTGACCAAGAAACATGGTAGCCCCAAAGGCACGGTGCTTAATTGCTTCGGTGCACTGCAATCCGTCGCCTGGCGCCAGCGCAAGGAAGGCATGGACGCGGAATTCGCCAAATATCCGGACATCAACTACCTGGCCCGCCCGACCGAAGGCGCGCTCGACCAGATGCTGGCGGTCACGCTTTCGACTTTGTCCGAATTCCCCAACCTCGACGCCGTGCACGCCCCGTCCGACAGCCCGTCGCGCGGCATCGTCACCGCGCTCCAGCAGAAGGGCCGCTGGAAGAAGGTCGGCGAGGAAGGCCATGTCATCTTCGTCAATATCGACGGCGAGCCGGTGGCGCTGAACTGGATCAAGGAAGGCTACATGGATGGCTGCGTCTCGCAGGATCCGATCGCCTATGGCGAGATCGCCGTCGAGATGCTGGCCAAACACGCCATGAAGAAGGAAGCCGTTCCGACCGGCACATACGAAAACAAGAAATACTTCTGGGAAAAGGGCGAAATCGTCGCCGGCAAGACCGGGCCGACGCTAATCATCCCGCCCTTCGTCATCGACCCGTCCAATGCCGATGACAAGCGCCACTGGGGTTACATCGCCGAGAAGGAGTGGAACATCCCCTATACCTGATACCGGGAACGGCCAGCCTCCCATAGGCCGCCGGTTTGAACGGGACGATGCCGCCGTGAGGGCGGCATCGTCCTTCACCAGCATGAGGACCCCATGACAACAGCGCCCACGTCCCGACTTGAGGCCTCGCCCGCTGCACGCACCGTGCTGAGGGTGGAAAATCTGGGCAAGATCTATGGCGGTCTGGTCGCCCTTCGGGATGTCGACCTGTCGGTGCGCGCCGGCACCATCCATGGCCTGCTCGGCGAGAACGGCGCTGGCAAAAGCACGCTTGTCGGCATCATGTCCGGCCAGCGCAAGCCGACCTCCGGCACCATCTACCTTGATGAAAAACCGCTCGCCCATGTGGACGTGCAGGCGATGGAAAAGGAAGGCGTCTTCCTCGTCACGCAGGAGCCGATGATCATCGACCACCTGAGTGCCGCCGAAAACCTCATGCTCGGCATCTGGCCGAAACGCCGCTTCGGCTTCGTCAACTGGCGCAAGCTCCGGCAGGATGCCGAGCGCATGCTGGAGGGCACCGGCATTGCGGCCGATGCCCGCGCCGGCGCGCTGGATGCCGTGGCGCGACGCAAGATCAACATCCTGCGGGCAATGTTTTCCGGCGGCAAGGTCATCATCCTCGACGAGCCGACCGCAGCTCTCACGGTCGACGACCGCGCCCAGCTCTTCGACTTCATGCGCCGGCTGAAAAGCGAGGGCGTGACCTTCATCTTCATCTCCCACTTCAACGACGAGATCCTGGAAATCTGTGACGCCGTTTCCGTGCTGCGCGACGGGCGGTATGCCGGCGGCTCCGAGGATGTCGGCAGCCTGACCTCCGAGGACCTGTCGGAACTGGTGCTCGGGCGCGGCTTGGTGCTTTTCGAGCGCGAAAAACGGCAATTCCCCGCCGGCGCGCCCGCGGTCATCCTGAAAGACATCCGCTCCGGCACGCTCGACGTGCCGTCGCTGGCAATCCGCGCTGGCGAGATCGTCGGTGTCACCGGGCTACCGGGCGGCGGCGGCAAGGAACTGGCGCGCGCGCTGTTCGGCTTGCAGCGGGCCTCTTCCGGAACGATCACCTTCGTGGACGGGGAGGCACGCGCCCTGCCCGCCCATCCGGCCGAGGCGTTTGCCGCCGGTATCGCCTATCTCTCCGACGACCGGCGCAAGGACGGCTCGATCTCGCAGATGTCGATTGCCGAGAATATCTCGCTGTCGGCCGAGGTGGCGCTCGCCAAGAGTGCCTTCATGAATGCGGAGCAGGAGCGTGCGCTGTCGCAGCGCTATTTCCAGTCGCTGGGCATCAAGGCGCCGAACAGTGAGGTGGCGGTGGATACGCTGTCGGGCGGCAACCAGCAGAAGGTCTGCCTTGGCCGGGTGCTCGCCACCAAGCCGAAACTCCTGATGCTCGACGAGCCGACGCGCGGCATCGATGTCGGCGTGAAGCAGGATGTGCTGCGCATCGTCGACGAGCTGAGCCGTACCGGCGTGTCCGTGATCATCATTTCCACCGATACCGACGAACTGGTGCGCGCGGTCGACCGCGTGCTGATTTTCCACAACGGGCGTATCCGGGAAGAGCTGGCGGGAGAGGCCATTTCGCGCAGCCGGCTGCGCAATCTCGGATAGGGCGCCGGATGTGCCGATCGAGGAGGTCGGCGCGCCGCGCGAGAGGAGACATTCAGATGAGCGATACCACCATGACAGCCACGACGACGAAGCCGCCTGCAACCAGCACCCGCCGAAGCTCAATGACGGGATGGGTCCTGCACAATGTCGTGTGGATCTGGCTGATCGCGCTCGTCGTGATCTTCGGCCTGTTCAACCAGTATTTCTTCACCCTGTTCAACCTGCAGAACATCATGGTGCAGGCGACCGTGCTCGGCATGATCGCGCTCGCCATGTCGCTGCCTTTGCTGGTGGCGGAAATCGACCTGTCGATCCCCGCCAATGTCGGCTTCTCCTCGGCGCTCGGCGCCATGGCCAACACCGATCTCGGCCTGCCCTTCGCACTCGCCGCCCTCATCGGCATCGGCGCGGCAACGCTGATCGGCTTCTTCAACGCGATCTGCATCACCAAGCTCAAGATGGTGTCGCTGATCCAGACGCTGTCGATGATGATCATCCTGCAAGGCGCGCTGCTGGCGCTGACGCAGGGGCGCACCATCACCAGCCTCAGCCCCGGTTACGTCTGGATCGGCCAGACGACGCTCGGCGGCTGGCCGCTGATGCCGATCGTCTTCGTGCTGGCGATCCTCGGCATGTATGTGCTGCTGCGCCACACTGTGCTCGGTCGCTCAATCTTCGCGGTCGGCGGCAATCACGTGGCGTCGAATTCCGCCGGCATCCGCGTCGACCGGGTGAAAATCCTGTCCTACACGATTGCCGGTTTCCTCGCGGGCGTCGCCGGCTACCTGCTCGCCTCGTGGCAGATGGCGATCACCTCAAACCAAGGGTCAAGCTACCTGCTCTATGCCATCGCAGCACCGATCATCGGCGGCGTCTCGGTTTTTGGCGGGCGCGGCAGCGTCATCGGCGTTCTGGGCGGCGTGCTGCTGCTGACCGTCATCCAGGTGGGCCTCGCGATCATCTCCGTGCCGTCCTTCTATGTCGGCATGATCGGCGGCATCATGATCTTCATCGCGGTTGCGATCGACGCCGTGCGCGTGCGCTACTTCGGCTGAGACGGCTTCGTCGCCACCCACAGGACATGGCGGGCGCCACCGCGCTTGCCATTGGCCCGCACATTCACCTCGTCGGTGGCGAAGCCGACGTCGCGCAATCGGCGCGTAAAAGCGCTATCCGGCGCGGATGACCAGACGGCAAGAACGCCTCCCGCGCGAAGGGCGAGCTTTGCGGCACGAAGACCATTGTGGTCATAAAGGCTGTCGTTGGAGGCCCGCGTCAAGCCATCGGGACCGTTGTCGACATCCAGCAGGATGGCGTCGTAGGCGTCCGTCTTCGAACGGATCAGCGCGCCGACATCGCCGACATGGACATGGACCCGTGGATCGTCGAGCGTGCCCTGGTGGATATCCGCCATGGGTCCGCGCGCCCAATCGACGACCGCCGGCACCAGCTCCGCAACGACGACGCGGGCATCCTCGGCCAATACGCCGAGGGCGGCGCGCAACGTGAACCCCATGCCGAGGCCGCCGATCAGAAGGCCGGGGTTTTTCCGGCCAGCAATGCGCTCGCAGCCAAGCGTCGCCAGCGCCTCTTCAGAACCGCTCAGCCGGCTGTTCATCAGCTCGTTCGAGCCGAGCATGATGGAGAATTCGCTGCCGCGCCGCTTCAGGCGCAAATCGCCGCCATCACCGGGAATCGTTGCGCGGTCCAGCTCAATCCAGGGAAGCATCGGGGTATCTCATAACGTTGTTTTGAACGGCCTCGTAGCATGGACGCCGTGCCGAACACATCCCGTTATCGGTGAATCCGAGAGAATTGAACGCGCCGCCCCGCTCAGGAGCGCGCCTTGCCCTGCACGATCCGGTCGATGATCATCGCGCAGAGCAGAATGGCAAGCCCGGCCAGCAGGCCCTGGCCGACCGCTGCATATTGCAGCGCGTTCAGCACATCCTCGCCCAGCCCCTTGGCGCCGATCAGCGAGGCGATGACCACCATCGACAGGCACATCAGGATGGTCTGGTTCACGCCGGCCATGATCGACGGGGCGGCGAGCGGCAGGTCCACGCGGGTCAGCAGAAACCACCGCGTAGCGCCATAGGCTTCGGCAGCTTCGCGGATGCTCGCCGGCACGCCCTGCACGCCGAGCGCAGTGAGGCGCACGACTGGCGGCGTTCCGAAGACCAGCGTTGCGATGACGCCGGGCGGCTTACCGATGCCGAAGAGGGCGATAACCGGGATGAGGTAGACGAACGCCGGCATAGTCTGCATGAAATCGAGGATCGGGCGGATCGCCGTATAGACGGCCGGGCGCCGCCCGCACCAGATACCGAGCGGAATGCCGATCATCAGACAGAGCACCGCCGAGGTGCCGAGCAGGGCCACCGTTTCGAGGCTCTTCTCCCAAAAGCCGAGCACGGCGAGATAGGCAAGCGCCGCCGTGGTGAAAATTGCGACGCGGTTGCCCGCCAATTGCCAAGCGAGAATGACGATCATCGCCATGGTCACCGGCCACGGCATTGTCGTCAGCGCACTGGCCGCGGCGTCGAGCACGATATTGATGAGGCCGGTAATGGCGGAGAACACGGCCTCGCCGGATTTCGACAGCCCGTCCAGGGCGCGATCGAGCATCGCAGCGACGAGCCCCTGCCATTCGCGATTGACCGGCGCGGTCGTCAACCAGGCCGGCGGCGCCTGTGCGGCAACCCGCCAGGCGACGAGCCCATAGGCGAGGAGACAGAACACCGCCGCAAGCAGCGCGCCCGCGCGGTGGAAGCCGTGCCGCAGCGTCCGGTTGGAGCGCCAGCGGTTGAACCGGCGCTCCAGCAGTGGATTGGCCAGCACACCGACGAGGAGTTTTCCGATGAGCAAGGTCATCAGGCCCGCGCCGATCAGCATCGGCCCGCGCGCCTCCGCGGCCTCGGCCTGCCGGGCGGCATTTTCCGCGGCGGTCTTGAGCCCGTCGGCGGAGCGCAGCATGCTGTCCGCGCTGCTCTCGCCCGCCGTCTTGGCCTTTTCCGCTTCGACGCGCCGCTCGTCGGCCTGCTTGAACAGGCGCTCGGCGCGCACGCGCTGCTCGCCGCCGAGATTGCCGGCAAAGCCGGTGGCAAGCTGGGCGACGGCGAGCGTTTCCAGGAAGAGGGCGAGCCAGAAGAGGACGGGGATATTGCGAGCGGTTGCCCAGATCGGTCCGAGCAAGGCGGCGGCCCAGTTGAAGGACCAGGTGAAGCCGGCATGGCTGCGGATGCGGGCGAAGACGCGGGCGTAATAGTCCGCGCCCTGCCGCGTGAATTCCCTGACCAGCCCATCCTCGGAGGAAATCTCGCTCATGATGCCTCTCTCCGCTTCAGCCCGTTGAGGATCGCCGTCCGGTCGATGAGGCCGACGATCATGTCCGCCTCGCGCACGGCGATGTCCCCGGAATGACCGGCGGCGATCTCGACGAGATCGCCCAGCACCTGATCGGGACGGACCGAGGGTAGAGCGGCAAGGTCGGCCGGGTGACGTTCGCCGACCGGCACCATGATGCTGCGCGCCGTCAGGATGTTGAGGCGGGAAATCTCGGCAACGAATTTCTCGACATAGTCGTGCTGCGGCCGGGTGACGACTTCCTCCGGTGTACCCACCTGGAGGATCATCCCGTCCTTCATCACGGCGATGCGGTCGCCGATGCGCACGGCCTCTTCGAGGTCATGCGTGATGAAGACGACGGTTTTGCCCATCGCGGTGGAGAGCGACAAGAACTCGTCCTGCAACTGCCGGCGGATCAGCGGGTCGAGCGCGCTGAACGGCTCGTCCATCAGAAGGATATCCGGATCGGCCGCAAGCGCGCGGGCAAGACCCACGCGCTGCTGCATGCCGCCGGAGAGTTCATGGCAATAACGATCGCCCCAGCCGGCGAGATTGACCTTTTCGAGCGCTTCCTCGGCAATGTCGAAACGCTTCTGGCGCGAGGCACGCTGGATTTCGAGCGGCAAAGCGACATTGTCGCGCACCGTGCGGTGCGGCAGCAGGCCGAAATTCTGGAACACCATGCCGATCTTGTGGGAGCGGAGAGAACGCAGGTCCGCCGGCGATTTCGCCATGACGTTCTCGCCGCCCACAAGGATTTCGCCGGCGGTGGGTTCCAGAAGCCGGTTGATATGCCGCACCAGGGTCGACTTGCCACTGCCGGAAAGCCCCATGACGCAGAAGATTTCGCCGCGGTCGACCGAAAGGTCGACGTCGGCGACACCGACGACGCAGTTGAAGCGCTCGGCGATTTCCTGCTTGCCCGCCGCACCGGCGCGCAGGGCGGCAAGCGCCTCGGCTTGGCGCTCGCCAAAGATCTTCCAGACGTTGCGCATGACGATCAGCGGTTCGCCGCCCTGCGTCATGCGCCCGTCTGCATCAGCCCTCTGCCGATCGGTCATCGGGCCGCCCGGTCAATGGCCGAACCACTTCGAAACCGTCTCGGTGTTCGCCTTGATCCAGTCCTTGGCGACATCCGGCGCCGGCTTCTTGTTGACGATGATCTCGTAGGCCATCTTGCTGACGTCCTCGGGCTTGAAGCTCATGCGCTCCAGGGCTTCCACGAGCGCCGGCTGGCGTTCAGCAAGCGAGGCGGCATAGCCGATATGGACGGTCGTCGTCGCATAGCCGGACGACACCTTCGATTTCTCGAACCATTCCGGATCGTCGTTCGGCTGCACCACGACATATTTCGCCGGGTCGTTCTTCGGCTCTTCCAGCATGGCGAGGTCGTAGAGCGCGAAATTCTGGTGCGGGCCGTAGCAGTAGCCGACCCACGGCTTGTTGGCCTTGGCCGCGCGATCGAGCGATGCGGTGGCGACGGCCTCTTCGGTCACCTGCTGGTCGAAGAACTCGGCAAAGCCGTAGTCGCGCGCCTTGACCTTCTCGATATTGGTCGATTGCCAGCCGGAGGCGCCGAGCCAGATTTCGCCCTTGCCGTCACCATTGCTGTCGAACAGTTTGGCATTTTCCGGGTTGGCGAGGTCGTAGACGCTCTTGATGTTGTGGTCGGTGACGGTCGTCTTGGTGACGCAATATCCCTGCACCGCCTCGTAGCCGTTCTTCGCCAGCTTCACCGTCTTGTTGCCCTCGACATATTTGTCGACCAGCCCCTGCTGGTTCGGCAGCCAGACATCCGGCCAGATATCGACCTCGCCCTTGTTGCGATCCATGGCTTCCCAGATGACGGGCACGGCCGTGGTCGTGACGGTCGAGACTTCGAGGCCCAGTTCCTGCTCGGCGGCGGCCTTGATGACGTTCATCACGGCGGTCGCCGTGGCATAGTTCGGGTCCGGCATCGTCACGTCGGCCGCGAGGGCCGGAACGGCGCCGGCGGCCAGCAGCGAGAACAATGCAGAGGTAAGAATGCGTTGGCCCATGTGGTTCCCCTTTTTGTAGAGCTCTTTAATAAAGTATTGAGATCGCTGGTCCGCTTCCAACGGAATTGGAATCATTAGCCAAACTGATCGGCGGCATTAGCCGCCGCATCTCAGTAGTAGTTCTGGTCCGGCATGCTTTCCTTGCGCCTGGCGATGAAGGCTTGCAGGGCCTCATCGATCGCAGGATCCAGGCCGGGATCTTGGTAGCTTTCCAACAGCTGCTTCCATTTGCGGTTTGCACGCTGCGCGGCATCCAGCCCGCCTTCGGAACTCCATTGCTCGAAGGAATTGTTGTCGGCGATGGTGGAGAGGTAGAAGGCGCTCATGAAATTCGACTGGGTATGCGCGCTGCCGAGGAAGTGCGAGCCGGGGCCGACCGCGGCAATGGCGTCCAGCGCCTGGGCATTCTCCGAGAGATCAATGCCCTCGAAGAAGGCAGAAATCTTGCCGCAGAGATCGGCGTCGATGACGGTCTTTTCGTAGCCCGTCACCAGCCCGCCCTCCAGCCAGCCGGTCGCATGGTTGACGATGTTGGCGCCTGCCAGCATCGACATCATCAACCCCCAGGTCGCCTCCTGCTCGGCCTGCGCATCCGGCACCTTCGAGGCTGACAGCGTGCCGACGGTGTGGAACGGCACGCCGAGCCGGCGGGCGAGCTGGCCGCAGGCGAGCACCATCTTGGCGGCCTCCGGCGTGCCAAAGGTCGGCGCGCCGGATTGCATGGAGATCGTTGAGGCAAAGCTGCCCATCAGGCACGGCGCGCCGGGATTGATCAGCTGGACGAGGCAGAGCGTGGCGAGCGCTTCGGCCAGCACCTGCGCGACGGTGCCCGCCACCGTGACCGGGCTCATGGCGCCCGCAAGCGTCCAGGGCGTGCACGCCACCGGCTGGTTGTTGCGCGCATAGACCTTGAGCGAGCCCGACATGTTGGCATCGAGCACCAGCGGCGCATTGGTGTTGCTCACATTGTAGAGCACGGCATTGTTGGCAACGAAGTCTTCGCCGAAGACGATCTTCGCCATGTCAACCGCATCCTGCGCCCGCATGCCGCCGATGAAGGCGCCCATGAAGCAGCGGTCGGAATGGCGGATATGGGCATAGAGCATGTCGAGATGCCGCTTGTTGGCCGGCAGGTCGACGGGTTCGCAGACGACGCCACCGGAATGGTGCAGATGCGGGATCATCTGGTGGATCTTGATGAGATCCTGGAAGTCGGCATAGGTCGCGTAACGGCGGCCGCGGTCGAGATCGTGCACGAAGGGCGGCCCCCAGGCGGGGCAGAGCACCGTGTTGTTTCCGCCGATCGTGACCGTATTGGCGGGGTTGCGGGCGTGCTGCTGGAATTCACGCGGCGCCGTCGCCTGGATGATTTTGCGGCACATGCCGGGCTCGAAACGCACCCTTGTTCCCTGCACATCCGCGCCGGCATCGCGGAAGATGTCGAGGATTTCCGGATCGTCATGGAACTCCATGCCGATCTCTTTCAGCAGCCGGTCGGCATTGCCCTCGATCAGGTTGAGACCTTCCTCGTTGAGGATCTGGAAGGGCGCAAGCTTGCGGTTGATGAAGGGTTTTCGCGGTGCCGCCGCATTGGCGCGCTGCTCCACCCGGCCCGATCGGCCGCCGGTGCGGGAACGACCGCGCTCCGGCACCGTGTCCGAAACGCTCTCTTTTGTCGTGTCCATGGCTCAGCCCACTTTCTTGATTTGTTGCACCGCGGCTTCGATACCGCGCGGCTTGAGATTGTCGGGGTCGTAGGGTGCCGCCTTCAGTTCCGTGATGGCGAGATCGCGGTCGATGACGCGGATGCGCATCGGCGCCGCCGTCGCCTTCGGCGTGAGATAAGCGAGCACCAGCGGCTTGCCGGTGCGGAAGCCGTAGGCGCCGGACGTCACCACACCGACGGCCTGATCGCCCTGCCAGACGGTGTGATTGTAAAAGGGCAGAGAGATGCCATCGTCCTCGACGGAAAACAGCGCCATTCGCCAGGCATTTTCGGATGCGGCCCGCTCCAGCATCGCCTCGCGGCCGATGAAGCTGCGGCCCTCCGTTCGCACAAGCGCCTCCAGCCCGGCTTCGAGCGGTGTGCGTTCTGTCGTGAGGTCGGCGCCCCAGCCGCGATAGCCCTTTTCGAGCCGCATGGCGTTGACGGCATAGATGCCGAAGGGTGCGAGGCCGAAGCCCTTGCCGGACTCCGACACGGCCCGGTAGAGATCGCCGATGCGATCGAGATCGGCATGCAGCTCCCAGCCCAGTTCGCCGACATAGGAGACGCGGAGCGCCAGCACCGGCACGCCGGCAACCGTTATCTGTTGGGCGGTCAGCCAGGGAAAGGCGACGTTCCAAAGGTCTGCATCCGTCAGCATCTGCAACAGGTCGCGCGACTTCGGCCCCATCACGCCGAAGATGCCGCGCTTTTCCGTGAGGTTCTCGATGGTGACGCCGGCACCCGCACGCGACCGCAGCAAATCCTCATCGTGCCGTTCGGCAAAGGCCGCGCTGGTGAGGTAGTAGCGATCCTCCGCAAGCCGCGTGACGGTGAATTCAGAGGCGACGCCGCCGCGCGAAGTCAGCGCATGGATCAGGCCGATCCGCCCGTCGCGCGCCGGCGGACGGTTGGAGCCGAGCGAGGCCATGAACTCCGCGGCACCCGGCCCGCTGACCTCGAATTTCGAGAAGGCGGAGAGATCGACGCTGCCGACATTGTCGCGCACGTTGCGGCATTCGGCACCGACCGTCTCGAACCAGCCGGGGCGGCGGAAGGTGAGGTCCGGCGTCGCATCGTCCTTGGCAAACCAGTTGGGCCGTTCCCAGCCATAGGCGGCGCCGAAGACGGCGCCCTCAGCCTGCTGCTGGTCATAGGCCGGCGTTGCGCGGCGTGGCCGGCCGGCCTCGCGCTCCTCATAGGGAAAGTGGATGCCGAATTGCAGGCCGAAGCATTCGACGGCCTTGTCGATGCGATAGTCACGGTCGGCGAAATTGCCGAAGCGGCGGCCGTCGATCGCCAGCGCATCGCGCGGCGGCGCGCCGTCGACGATCCAGTCGGCGAGAAACGCGCCGGCACCGCCACCTTCCATGACGCCCATGCTGGAGCCCGTGAGCAGCCAGCCGTTCGGCACCCCGAAGGCCGGACCGACCATCGGGTTGGCATCCGGCGTGAAGGTGATCGGGCCGTTGACGACCGTCTTGATGCCGGCATTGGCGAGCGCCGGAACGCGCTCCATCGCCATGGCGATGATGTGCTCGATGCTGTCGAGATCCGGCGGCATCAGCTCCATGCCGAAGGCCGGCGGAATGCCGTCGACGGCCCAGGGATGGGCGGTCTTTTCATAGGGGCCGACGATGTAGCCGTCGCGCTCCTGGCGCAGATACCAGCTTTCCTCGGGATCGCGGATGATCGGCAACTCCGGCTCGCCGGCTCGGATGCGCGCCACGATCTCCGGCACCTCCGCGGTCACGACATATTGGTGCAGCATCGGCACGACCGGAAGGTCGAGGCCCATCATCTGGCCGATCTCGCGGCACCAGGTGCCGGCGGCGTTGACGACATGCTCGGCGACGATCGTGCCCTTGGTGGTCTCCACCAGCCATTCGCCCGCGGCGTTCTTACCGAGCGACAGGACGGGATTATGGCGGACGATCTCGGCGCCCAGATTGCGCGCCGCCGTCGCCATCGCATTGGTGGCGAGCGTCGGATCGACATGGCCATCATTGGGCTCGTAGATGGCGCCGATGATGCCGTCGAGCTCGACCAGCGGATAGATCTCCTTGAGCTGCTGCGGCGTCAGGATCCGGAATTCGTGGCCGACGAAGTCGCCGATGCCCTGGACATGGCGGAACTCGTTCATCCGCTCTTCCGAGCGGGTGACGCGCAGCGCACCGCTGGCGTGAAAGCCGGTCGGCAGGCCTGTCTCGGCCGTCAGTCCCTCGCGATACATCCGGATCGAATGCGCTCGCATTTCCATGATTGTCGCGTTATGGGCGAAATGCGTGCAGAGACCGGCGGCATGCCAAGTGGAGCCAGCGGTCAGCTCGGTCTTCTCGACCAGCATGACGTCGCTCCAGCCGCGTTTTGCCAGATGGTAGAGCAGCGAAACGCCCATGGCACCGCCACCGATGACCACGACCCGTGCCTGTGTTCTCATGTTCAACTCCTCAGCCGGGTCCCGGCAGCGTCATAGGGAACCTCCGCAAGCGGCCGCAGATGGTGGCGCTGGCCCGCGATGGCGATTTCATAGGTTGATGTCAGAAGTGCCTCGCGCGGCTCACCCGCCGCGCAGGCGATATAGCCGAGGCAGAGCGCCAGCCCTGTGCGAAAACCCTGGCCGCCGGATGTCGTCAGCCCTGCAAACCGGCCGTCCCGGTAGATCGGTTCATCATGCAGCAGCAGCGGATTGGCACCTTCGATGGCGAAATGCATCAGCCGCTTGGTGACCCCTTCGGCCTTCTGCCTGCGCAGCGCCTCCTCGCCCAGGAAGCCGGATTTCTTCCAGTCGACCGCGAAGCCGAGGCCCGCCTCCAGCGGCGTTTCCTTCGGCCCGATATCGTGGCCCCAGTGGCGATAGCCCTTTTCCAGCCGGCAGCCGTCCAGCGCATAGTGGCCGCAGGCGACCAGTCCATAGGCCTTGCCCGCCTCCGTCACCGTGGAGAGAAGCTGCTCGGCAAACTCGGTCGCGACATAGAGTTCGAAGCCCAGTTCGCCGACGAAGCTGACGCGCGTCGCCCGCAGGTTGACCATGCCGATGTCGATGCGGCGCGATGTGGAAAAGGGAAACGCCGCATCGGAGAGATCGTCGTCCGTCAGGCTTTGCAGCAGCGCACGCGCCTGCGGCCCCATCACCGCCAGAACGGCTTCCGAGGAGGTCACGTCGGAGACGACGGCCTCCAGTCCGCGATCCTCGGCATGTCGGGCAATCCAGGCGACATCCTTCTGGCGGGTGGCCGCGCCGCTGGTGACGCGGAAATGGCGCTCGCCGAAGCGCGTCACCGTGACATCCGCCTCGATGCCGCCGCGGGCGTTGAGCATCTGGGTATAGACGGCCTTGCCTTCCGGCACGTCGATGCGGTTGGCGCAGAGATAGTCCAGCAGCGCCAGCGCATCGCGGCCCTGCACATCGATCTTGGTGAAGGGCGAGAGCTCGAAGAGGCCGACCCCTTCCGCCATGGCCTTGGCTTCGCGCGCCGCAGCCGCCCACCAATGCTGCTCGCCCATCGCGTAGCGGAAGTCCCGTTCCGTCTCGTCGGCAGCAAACCACAGTGGCCGTTCCCAGCCGGTCGGGGCGCCGAAGACGGCGCCCATCTCGGCAAACTGCCGGTGAAAGGCCGAACGCCTGACATCCCGTCCCGCCTTGGCCTGCTTGTAAGGCCAGTGCATGCGGAAGAGATCGGCAACCGACTCCTCCATCCGCTTGCCCGCAAAGTATTTCGACCCCGCCGAACGGTCGAACCGGGCGATATCGAGCGCCCAGAGATCGAGCCCCGGCTCGCCATCGAGCACCCATTCCGCCATGGCTCGGCCGGCACCGGCCGATGACATCATGCCGGTCGAATTGAAGCCGGCGGCGACGTAGAAGCCGCGCAGATAGGGCGATTCACCCATCAGCGGCCGCGTGTCCGGCGTGAAGCTTTCGGGGCCATTCATGAAGTGGCGGATGCCGGCATCCGCCAGTTTCGGCACGAGGTTCAGCCCGGCCGTCATGAAAGGCTCGAATTGCTCCCAGTCCTCCGGCAGCTCCAGGAACGGCTGCCCGCCCTGCACGCTTTTCGTCTGGAACAGCTTCGCATCCGGCTCGAAACCGCCGAGCACCAGCTTACCGGAATCGCCCTTGATATAAATGCCCTCGTCGAGATCGCGCACGATGGGAAACGGCTGTTCGAGCCCTGGGATCGCTTCGGTGACGACATACATATGCTCCACCGCCTGCAACGGCACCGGCACGCCGGCAAGCGCGCCAACATCCCTTGCCCAGGCGCCGGCAGCGTTGATGACCTTGCCGCAGCGGATGGTCTCGCCCGTGGTCAGCCGGACGCCGGCGACGTGGCCGTTCTCGATGTCGAAGCCGGCACAGCCGACATTCTCGCGGATCCGGATGCCGGCCGAGCGGGCGCGTTTGGCATAGGCCGCGCAGATATCGACCGGATTGGCCTGCCCGTCCTCGGCCACCCAGAGCGCGCCGACCAGACCATCGACCGACAGGCTCGGCACCCGTTCGGCAATGGTCGACGGACCGATCATCTCCACATGCATGCCGGTCACCTCGCCCATATGGGCGATGCGGCGCAGCTCGACCATCCGGTCTGCGTTGCGGGCGAGCCAGAGGCCGCCGGTGCGCTGGTAGCCGGAACTCTGGCCGGTCTTCTCTTCCAGTGCCGGAAAGAGTTCCATCGCGTAGCGGGCAAGATGCGTGAGGTTGAGGCTGGCACGCAGCGGCCCGACGATGCCGGCCGCATGCCAGGAGGTGCCGCTCGTCAGCTGGTTGCGCTCGATCAGCACCACGTCGCTAACGCCGCGTTCGGCGAGATGATAGGCGATGCCGAGGCCGATGACCCCGCCGCCTATGATGACAATCTCAGCACTTTCCGCCACCTGCATTTCACCCCGCTCTTCCGTCAGGCATGAGAATTCAGGGAAGGAGACTTGCGTTCAACTCGATTTTCGCTTCATTAGAAAAACTGATGGTGTCAAACAGATGATGGCCTCCATGCTCAAGGGCAGCTTCGATTTCAACCTCTTCCGTGCTATCGAAGTGTTTGCAGCGGTTGTCGAAACGCGACATGTGACGCAGGCCGCGCAGATGCTTGGCATCACGCAGTCGGCCGCGTCCCAGCACCTGAAAAACCTTGAGACGGCGCTCGGCGTGAGCCTCATCGACCGCAACATTCGGCCGATCGAGCTGACCCGGGCCGGCGTCGCACTCCACCGCCGCTCGATCGCGATCCTCAGCGAGGTCGAGGAGTTGCGGTCGGATGTCCGCCGGCTCAATTCGGCGCCCCTGCCGCTCCTGCGCATCGCCATGCTCGCCTCGATCGCCACGACGTTGGCCCCGGCGCTGTCGGTGCTGGCACGCGACGGCTTCAACGTGCCGGAACTCAGCCTCTATGCAGGCCTTGCGACCGATCACATCAACCTGCTGCGCGCCCGCAAGGCAGATCTCGCGGTGACGTCGAGCGAGATGTTCGAGGTCGAAGGCCTGATCCGTTTTCCGATCATGACGGAAAAATTCGTGCTGGTGACGCCGAAGGGTTTTGCCGGCGATGTGGGGGACATTCACAAGCTCTCGAAGAAGCTGCCCTTCGTGCGCTTCAGTCGCGAGACCCCGGTCGGCATGCGCATCGACCAGCATCTAAGCCGTCTCCGGATCGAAATCCCGCGCGGCATGGATGGCGACCGGTCGAGCGTGGTCATGGCGCCCGTCGCCAACGGCATGGGTTTTACCATCCTCACGCCGACGCTGCTGATCGACGGCCTGGCGGAGGGCATGGAGATCGGCGTGCATCCGCTGCCCTTTGCCGGCTTTTCCCGCAGCCTGAAGCTGGTTGCGCGCGAGCGGGAGCTTGGCGAGATTCCGGAAGCCTTCGCGCGGCGTTCGGCAGAAGTGCTGTCGGAAACGATCACGCGCCGGCTGCCCCAACTGGCACCCGACTATTGCACCATCGACATCTGATGCTAATCGGCTTCATCAGTTTCTCTGATGCAGTGGTTTCGCCGTGACAAGGCCGATCGTTCGGTGATTTCATGCCCGCATCTCACGAGGAGCGCGTCATGAACCAGGCCCAACTTCCGCCCGCGATGGACATCGATTGGTCGACCGACGGTATCGTCGCGCGCCGCGAACGGTATTATGCCGCCTCGCAGCGCAAGTTCGTGCCGTTCAAGGATCCGCTGATCATCAAGCGCGGCCGCGGGCAATATGTCTGGGACGAAAACGACAACAAATACATCGACCTGCTCGGCATGAACCTCTGCATTTCCGTCGGCCATGCGCATCCGGAAGTCGTGCGCGCCGCGACGGCCCAGGTGGCGGAACTCACCCATTGCACGACGATGTTCTACCATCCGGTGCCGGCGCATTATGCCGAGGAACTGGCGGCGACCATGCCGAAAGGCCACGACTGGGTTGTGCACTTCACCAATTCCGGCGCCGAAGCCATCGACCTCGCCTTGCTGATGGCGCGTGCCCATACCGGCAATATCGACATGCTGGCGCTGCGCTCCAGCTATCACGGCGCGACCTTCGGGGCGCAGGCGCTGACCGGCATCGCCGGTTTCCGCCACAACGTGCCGCAGCTCGGCGGCGTCACTTTCGTGGCCGAGCCTAACCAGTATCGCGGCATCTATGGCGAGGGCGTCGAGCCCTATCTGGCGGAAATCAAGCGCGCGATCGACTATTCGACGAGCGGGCGGCTTGCCGGCATGATCATCGAGCCGGTGCAGGGTTATGGCGGCATCGTGCCCATGCCGAAGGGCTACATCAAGGGCGCGGCCGAGAAGGTGCGCGCCGCCGGCGGCCTCCTCATCATCGACGAGGTGCAGTCCGGCGTCGCGCGGACCGGCGACGCCTTCTGGTCCTTCGAATCCCACGATGTCGTTCCCGACATCGTCGTCGTCGCCAAGGGCGTCGGAAACGGCATCCCGCTCGGCGCTGTCATCGCCAAGCGCGACGTCGCGGAATCGATGGCGGACAAGTTCCTGTTCCACACCTATGGCGCCAATCCGGTCGCCTGTGCCGCCGGCCGCGCCGTGCTCAAGGTCATCCGCGAGGAAAAGCTCCAGGAAAATGCCCGAAAGGTCGGCGGTGCGCTCAAAGCGCGGCTCACCGAACTCAAGGATCGTTTCGAGCTGGTCGGCGACGTGCGCGGAGAAGGGCTGATGCTGGCGATCGAGCTCGTCAAGGACCGGCAGACGAAGGAACCAGCCCCGGACGAGGCGCTCGCCGTCTTCGAAGCGACCCGCCGCAATGGGCTGGTGGCAAGCCGATCCGGCCCCTACCGGAACGTCATCCGCATGTGCCCGCCGCTCTGCCTGTCGATGAGCGACGTGGACGACGTGATGGACCGCTTCGTGCGCAGCTTCGAGGCGGTGTAAAGGGTCAACGCGAGGATAGCGCCTGCGTCCTCGCGCCCGACAATCGCGGCCGCCGTATAGGGATGGATGGCCTCAGAACAGGTTTTCCAGCCGCTGGTAGCTGTCTTCCATGCCGTGCTCCATGCCGGTTTCGAGCATTGCCTTGCGCGTTTCGCTATCGGGCAGGTGCATGCGCATCGTCATCAACGTGCCGCCATTATCCGCCTGGAATGTGGTTTCGACACGATTATCCGGGGTCGGATCGGGCAGATGCATGCGCTCCACATGCACGATGCGGCTGAAGGGCACCACCTCGATGAATTCACCGGTCAGATGGAAACCGTTGCCGTTGCCATCGCTCCACTCGTAGCGGATCTTTCCGCCGGGTCGCGCATCGTTGATGCATACCGGCATGGTCCAGCCGTCCGGGCCGAGCAGCCATTGCTGCAAGAGTTTCGGCTCGGTGTGCGCCTTGAAGACGGCTTCCGGCGGGGCGGCAAAGCGGCGCGTGACGATGACGTCGGTCTCGCCGTCGGTGGTGAGCATGAGCCTGGACATGATTACTCCTTGTTCTCGGTTTTGGAGGGATCGTTTTCGAGCGACATGGTCGCGAGAAGCCGGTCGAGCCGGCCGTAATTGGCTTCCAGAACCCGGCGCAGCATCGCCAGCCACTGTTCCAGCTCATGAAGCGCCGTGGGCGCCAGGCTGCAATGACGTCGGGTTCCCTCCGCACGACGCACGATGAGACCGGCCCCCTCCAGCACTTTGAGATGCCGGGAGATGGCGGGCTGGCTCATCTCGAAGGGCTGCGCCAGTTCCATCACCGTGGCTTCACCGGAAGCGAGCCGGGCAAGAATCGCCCGACGCGTCGGGTCGGCTAGAGCGGAAAATGCGGAATCGAGATCGGTCACGGCATGTCCTCAAAAATAATAACATACTTGTTATATAACCGATCTGTTATTGTCAAGGCTATATCGAAATCCGCGCAGGCCGGCGAGCCGCATTGCGCCATCCACGAGAACCAACGCCTTGTACCCACTCTGGAAAATGCAGAAAATTGTCGATGAGTTGCCCGGATGGCATGGTAGTTTGGATAGACATTTGCAGCCGGCGCCGAGCGCAGCCGAGCGACCGCGGCGATACGGAGTTACAGCATTGGACGAGGAAAAGGAGGGCGTGACGGCCCTCATGAAGTCGGCGATCGAAGCGCCGAAGCGGGACAACACCGACTATCACAATGCCATCGCGGAGGTCCGGCGGGCGTTTGCCGAGGCGGATGAGGCCTTGGGGCCGGAGATGCTGGTCAGCACGAAACGCAAGTGGAAGCGGAACGGCAACTACGTCGTGAAAGTGACATTCAAAACGAGAGCCCCGGGCGACTGAACTGAGCCTGCCCGATGGATGGATCTTCGAAAATGGCTGTTTTGCAGACGACGCGCCTGACGCTCAGTCCCTGCTGTCCCGGCGACCGCGCCGACTTCATCGATCTTGAACTTGATCCGGAGGTCATGCGCTTTCTGAACGGCGGACACCCCGTCGACCATGAGCAGGTCGATCCGAACGCGACGTTCCTCATGCCCAGAGGAACAGAGCCCTACGTCTGGACGGCGCGGCACACGATCAACGGCGCATTCGTCGGGTGGTTCTGTTTGTGGCCGGAGAGTGAGACTGTGGCCGAACTCGGATATCGCCTGCGCCGCCTGGATTGGGGCCAGGGGCTGGCCGCGGAAGGGGCTTCCGCTCTCGTCGATTGGGGATTCAGGAACGGCGGATATGACAGGATCGCCGCAACCACGATGGCGGTGAACCACGCCTCACGCCGCGTGATGGAAAAGGTCGGCTTGATTTACGCACGCACCGTCTCCGTCGACTGGCCCGAGCCGATTGCGGGCAGTGAGCACGGCGAAGTTTGGTACGAGTTGGTGCGCTCGGATTGGAAAGGCGGCTGATCAGGTTCGGACTAGTTTCGCCGGCATTAATAGGCCGCACGGCAGCGGCAGAATCGATGCGATCGGCAGAGTGGTCTTGAGAATCTCGATATGAGCGAAATACAAAACAAGGCAGTGGCGCTGGCGGCGCAATATGAAGGCGATCTCGCCGCGCAATCCTCACCGCAGCGCAGCGCACTCTTCCTAAAATCGGCGCTGGATTTGTATTATGCGCTTGGTGGCGACGAGGAGACCGGGCTTGCGCTCGCAAGCGCGCACCCTGTGACACCCTTGCGGGTCGATGCGGCCATCGCGAATGTGCTGGTCGAAGTGGCCGTTGCCAGCCACATCAACGACATCGACATGATCCAAGCGACCTACAACCGCCTCGATGCGGAACTGGAACGCAGCGCCTAAAGTCTCGACCGCTTGCCACGAAAACTCTTTGGCGGCGGCTGGTCGGTATGCACCCGCGCGAGATTCTCCAGCCAGACGGCCAGGCCGTCCGGGATTTCTTCGTTTCCGACTTCCATCGCCTCCACCCATGATAGGTCGCATTGGAGCGCTGATGCCAGGTTGATGGGCGTCCATCGGATCACGATAAGACATTCGATAAAGCGTGCGGGGGTCATGGCCATGCAGTCGCACGCACCCCCTCGTTTGGCAATCGCTAAGGGTGCGGCCAAGTGGCCGTAACGGAACACAAATCTGTGAGGCGCGTACGCAAGACTCAACGCGCATGCTAGAGATAGCCGCGAATTCCCAAAGGAACAGTGAACAGGCCGACGACAATGGAAACGGTGACGATCCAAAACCGCAGTGACTTCGCACAATGGGCAATCGAACGCGCCAAGGCCATCGTCGCGGAAGAAGGCGGCAATCTCGCGCTTGCCGTCCGCAACCAGGGTGACGAGCAAATCGCCGACAGGGCCAATGCGCTGGGCCAGGAGATCGTCAATGCCCTGCTGGAAGTGTTCGATGGCCTGATGCCGGAGGAATAGGCCGGGCGCGATCCAGGCTTTTCTCGCTCGGGTGCCGTCAAACGGCGCGACGGCCCTGCATCGATAAATTCTCCCTTCCGGGCTTAAACCAAATGTTTCCTCCCGGCTGCAAATATACGATGCTTGAAGCCGCAAGCGTGCATTCCGCCGTTCTGGATCATCGGGCACAGTCCATTGTACAATCTGCTTTCGGTCGTCCTGAAGAAGCGCCTCGACCTCGCGTTCAAGACATCGCCCGAATTTCGTGCGCGGATCGTCGAGTTTCCAGGCCTGTGGATGAGCGCGCCGGACATTGCAGGCCTGCGCGACGATCTGCGGTCGGTGGCGCGGCGCGCGGTTGCGGATGGGAGCCTCGATTACGGGGTATTTTCCGAGCGCGAGGACGTGCTGTCGCGCACGATCGTCACGCTGGTCTACCGGGTCTCCGATGGGCAGCCGGTCGCCTTCAATGCGCTGCCCGTCATCGCACTTTCGCTTTCCGGCAAGCCTGTCGAGGTCCTTCACCTCGGGCTGGTGATGATCGACCCGGCCGTGCGCAGCCAGGGGCTTTCCTGGGTGCTCTACGGGCTAACCTGCTTTCTGCTCTTCCTGCGCAACCAGCTTCGCCCGCTGTGGATTTCCAACGTCACGCAGGTGCCGGCGGTCGCCGGCATGGTTGCGGAGACGTTCAGCGACGTCTTTCCGGCGCCGACGCGCGGCGCCCGGCGTTCGCTGCGCCAGCAGTTGATCGCGACGGAAATCATGGCCGCGCACCGGCATGTCTTCGGCGTCGGCCCGGAGGCCGGTTTCGACGCCGACCGCTTCGTCATCACCAATGCCTATACCGGCGGCTCGGACAACCTGAAGAAGACGTTCGACGCAGCACCCAAACATCGCAAACCAGAATACAACGATTTCTGCGCCGCCGAACTCGACTATGCCCGCGGCGATGACCTGCTGCAGATCGGCCAGCTCGATCTCAACGCCGCGCAGCGCTACCTGCTCGAAAGCGTGCCGCGCAATGCGCTGGGGCGGCTGGCGGTGGCAAGCTTCGTCATCCTCGTGCAGCGGCTGGTGCTGCCGGTGCTGCATTGGGCGGACAGCCGGCGGCAATGGGGCATCCTGAGGCCTTCCAAACGATGAGCAGCACCTTTTCCTACGACACCTTCACGACCCGCAATATCGGCTTCGTCAGTGAGGCGGAGCAGCAGCGGCTGTCGCAGGCGACGGTCTTCGTCTGCGGCACCGGCGGCATGGGCGGCGCGGCCATCCAGGCGCTGGTGCGCACCGGCATCGGCCGCCTGGTGCTGGCCGATATCGACCGTTTCGAGCTGTCGAACCTCAACCGCCAGGTCTTCTGTTTTGCCGATACGATCGGCCAGCCGAAGGCGGAGGCGACGCGCGATCTCTGCCTGAAGATCAATCCCGATCTGGACGTCACCGTGCATGGTGCAGCATGGACGGACCATGCGGAAACGCTTGTCGCGGGTGCGGATGTGGTGATCAACGGCACGGATGATCTCGGCGCGGGGCTGCTGCTCTACCGCACGGCGCGACAGCACGGGCGCACGATGATCGACGCCTATGCCGCCCCCCTGCCCTCCGTCTATGTGACGCGACCGCAGGACCCGATGCCGGAGGAACGGCTCGGCTATCCGACGATCGGGATCGCCTGGAACGCGCTGACGAGCGACCAGCGGGCGGAAGCGTTTTTGCGCGAGGCGGAATATGTGATGGTGCATTCCTCCTCTCGCCACCATGTCGACCTGACGCTTGCCGGCGAAGTGGTGGCCGGCACGCGCAGCCGAATGTCCTTCGCGCCCATGGTCATCTCCACCGGCATGCTGATGGCCTATGAGGCGCTCCACACGGTCCTCGGCAAACCGCAGGGTGCCGACTGCCGAGGCTGGTTTTTCAATCCACATGCCGGCCGTGTCGAGCGCCCGCGCAACGCGCTCATCGCGGCGCTGCTGCGCCCGCTGGTGCGGCGCTACCTGACGCGGCTTGCCGCGCCGGCAAAACCATGATCGCAGCGCTGATCGCCGATACCTTCATTTCGCTCGCCGCCTTCGGCGGGCTGGCGGTGCTGATTGGTGCCATCCGTAGTTTCGACGCGGGCAGCCCGCTCACCCGCCGTTTCCTGTTCGGCCTGCGCGTGCTGGCCGCGTTGATGGTGAGCCGCGTGCTTGCCTGGTGGACAGGCCTCTTCATCTTCGAGGCCGCGACGATCATTTCGGCCGGGCTCGTGCCGCTGGCCACGGTCCTGCTGGCCGAGGGCCTGCTGCGCCGGCATGCGCCAAAAGTCACGAAATGGATCGCGGCCGGCGGTGCGGCCGCCTTCACCGTGCTCGCCTTCCTGCCGGCGGCCGTCGATCCGTGGCGCCTGGCGCTGCTCTTCCTCTACCAGCTCGTCACGTTCGCGCTGGCCGGGCACATGGCCGTGACGCGCGACCGGACGAGCCTTTCCAAGGCGGAAAACCAGGCGGTGGACCGCATCGCGTTGTCGCTGCTCCTGATCCTGCCGCTGCTCGTGACGGATTTCCGCTCGGCCTATGTCGACCTGCCGGTGCGGCTCGGCGGGGTCGCCATCCTGTTCCTCTGCTGGCTGCTGATCAGCCTCGGCCAGCGCGCCGTCAGCCATCGCGATACCGTCGTCTCCTTCGCCGTCCTGCTTGCCGCAGCCCTTCTCGGTGCGCTCGCCATCGGCCTGGAAAACGGGTTCGACGCGGCCGCGCTGGTGCGCACGGCTTCCGTCGTCACCTCGGCCGCGCTGCTTGGCGTGATCTGGAAGGACAGCATCAGCCTGCGCACGGAACAGCGCCGGCAAAGCCTCATCCGGCATCTCGCGGAAGACCGCATCGACGATACGCTCGGTTTTCTCAAGGAGTTGCAGAACCATCCGCTGGTCGAGGGGGCGCTGCTGCTCGGCGAGAAGGAGCTTGCCGATCTCGACCTTGCGGGCATCAAGGCGCTCTTTGCCGCCCGGCCGCTGCTGCGCGCCACGGAAGCGGGCGGGCTTGCGCAATCGGATGCCGAACAGCTCGCCTGGCTGCTCGAAAAATACGAGGCGACCCATCTGATGCTGGTGTCGGCCCGGCCATTCCGGCTGATCGCGCTCAACATGCCCTCCGTCTCCGCCACGCCGGGCGCCGAAACGGAGCTGAAGGTCGCCCAGCGCATGGCCTTCCTGATCTCGGAAAGGAATGCGCGCGATGATTGAGATCCGCGAGGGCGACCTCGACGCCTTCTTCGCCGCGCCCTTCGCCGTCTACGGCGACAGGACGCCCTATGTCTCACCGATGTTCAGCGACCTGAAGCGCTTTCTTTCGGCGGAGAAGAACCCGCTTTTCGAGACGGCGGACGATTTCGCCATCTTCACCGCCCATGAGGACGGCGCGGTGCGCGGGCGCATCACGGCCCATGTGCACCGCGCCGCGAATGCCCGGTTCGGGCTGAAGCGCGGTTATTTCGGCTATTTCGATTGCGCTGACGACGAGCGCGTCGCCGCCGCCCTCCTGGAGCGGGCGGAGGATTGGGCCCGCGCCAGAGGTTTCACGGAACTTCTCGGCAATTTCAACCTGACCGCCATGCAGCAGGTCGGCATCCTCACCGGCGGTTTCGAGAATGCGCCCTATACGGACCAGGTCTGGGGGCCACCGCACCTGCCGCGCCTGCTGGAAGGCCGGGGCTATTCGCCCGCCTTCCCGATGACCACCTTCGAGATCGATATCCGCAACGCCGCGACGGACCGGCTGTTGGGCAGCGCCGAGATGCAGGCCCTTCTAGCCGACGGCTTTCGTTTCTCGCCGATCCGCCGCGCAACGCTCGACCGCCGGCTGGAGGATTCCCGGTTGATCCTCAACGAGAGTTTCGCCGACAACCCGATGTTCGTGCCCGTCAGCCGCGCGGAATACGAATTCCAGGCCAAGGAGATGAAGTGGATCATGGATCCGCGCATCTCGGCGGTCGCGGAAAGGAACGTTGTGCCGGCCGGCGCAGTGATCGCGATACCGGATGTCAACCCGATGCTGAAGGCGATGGGCTCGCGGCTCGGTTTTTCCGCCCCCTGGCACCTCCTGAAACATCGCCTCAGGCGGCGGCGCGCCGTCGTCATCTTCCAAGGCGTGAAGCCGGAGCATCAGGGGCGCGGGCTCAACCCGCTGATGCTCGCCCATGTGCTCGGCGAAATGCGCAATGCCGGTTATGAGACCGCCGGCGGCACTTGGATCGCGGATGTCAATGCCGCAAGCCTGCGCCAGGCCGAAAAGGCCGGCGCCCGCCCCCTGCACCGCCTGCACCTCTTCGGAAGGACGCTATGAGCCGGATCGACGCCGCCACGCTCGCCGATCTCGCCGCGCTGGCGAACCGCGCTCCCTCCGTTCACAACACCCAGCCTGCACGTTTCGCGCTGGATGAAGCGGGCAACATCCTCATCGCCGCCGATCTCTCCCGGCACCTCGCCGTCGGCGATCCAACGGGCAGCGACATGGGTCTTTCCTGCGGCGCGGCGCTGGAGGGCATGGTGATGGCGCTCGCCGCGCGCGGGATCGGCGTTGTCGTGGATGATCTCTGGGAGGCCGACATCCGCTCCTGGCGCCCCGGCTATCGGCTGGCCGCGCGCCTCACCCCGGCCGGAGAAGCGAGCCCCTCGCCGCTTGCCGACTGGACGGAGAAGCGCTTTACCTGGCGTGGCTGCTTCTCTTCCGCCACGCCGGAGGCGCTGGCGGACCTCGAACGATGGGCGGTGGAAGCCGACGACATCACTTTTGCCGGCGGCCCGGACGCCCTCGCCTTCATCGCAGCACTCAACGATCAGGCCAGCCTGTCCGTCATGCGCGAGCGCGCGTTCCGCGACGAACTCGTGGTGTGGATGCGCCTTACGCCGGCCCACCCCGCCTACGCTTTCGACGGCCTCAATCTCGATGCCCTGCGCATGAGGCGGATCGAGGGCGCGGTGGCGGGACGCGTGCTCGCCTCGCCGCTCTTCGATCTCGCCGACCGGCTGGGCCTCGGCAAGACGCTCGTCGCGGAGGCCGGCAAGACGATGACGGCAGCGGCCTGCCTGCTGTTCCACCGGCCGGAAGGCGAAAGCCCGGTCGTCTCCGGCCGGGCCTTCTATCGCTTCTGGCTTGGCCTCACCCGCTTCGGCTTCGCCGGCTGGCCGATGGCCGTGCTGGCCGACGTTCCTTCCGCTTCGGAAGCCCTGCGGCAGCGTTTCCCGCTGCCGCAGGGCCATCGCCTGATCAACGTGCTGCGCGTCGGCCCGGCGCCGCTGACCCTTCCCAAATACCGCCTGCCCGCCCGCGACCTCGTGCTCGACTAGGCAGCGTCAGGCCGCCTGCTCCGCCCTCGCCGCTTCGGCCAGCAGCTTCTGCGCGCTGACGAAATCCACCTTGCCGGAGCCGAGCACAGGCACCGGGCCGACCTTCACCTCCGAAGGCACCATCATGTCCATGGCGGCCTTTTCCCGGGCGAAGGCGAGGAAGGCGGCGCGGGTGGCGCTCGGCGCGTCGGTCAGCATGACCAGGCGCTCGCCCTTTCGCGCATCGGGCAGCGAGACGACGACCGAGAGGTTGCCCGGCCACAATTCGCCGGCCAGCGCCTCGACGGCGGCGAGCGAGATCATCTCGCCGCCGATCTTGGCGAAGCGCTTGGCGCGGCCGCGGATGACGATGAAGCCATCCTCGTCGACCGTCACGATATCGCCGGTGTCGTGCCAGCCGTCCGGCGTCGGTTCGAGCACGCCGGGGTTTTCCGCCCTGAGATAGCCGGCCATGACATTGGCGCCGCGCACGAAGAGGCGACCGCCCTCGGTGACGCCCGGCACCGCATCCAGCCGATATTCCATGCCCGGCATGATCTTGCCGACGCTGCCGGCCTTGTTGAACATCGGCGTGTTGAGCGCGATGACCGGCGCCGCCTCGGTGACGCCATAGCCTTCGAGAATGCGAACGCCGAACTTTTCCATATAGAGCGCGCGGGTGGTGGCGCGCACCGGCTCGGCGCCGGCAAAGCAGTAGCGGATCGACCGGAAATCATAGGGATGCGCGGTGCGCGCGTAGCCGTTGAGGAACGTATCCGTGCCGAAGATGATCGTGGCGTTGGAGGAATAGATCAGCTCCGGGATGATCCGGTAGTGCAGCGGCGACGGGTAGAAATAGACCGGCACGCCGGAGATAAGCGGCAAGATGGTGCCGGCCGTCAGCCCGAAGGAATGGAACACCGGCAGGATGTTGAACACCTTGTCGCCCGAGTGGAAATCGATGCGCGAGGCGGCCTGTGCGGCGTTGGAGAGGATGTTGCGGTGCGTCAGCACCACGCCCTTCGGTGCACCCTCCGAGCCGGAAGTGAAGAGGATCACCGCCGGGTCATCCGCCTTGCGCCGAACGAGCGGCCGGGCCTTGCGCAGCAGGCCGCGCAGCTTGTCCACGAACCGAACGGTCTGGCGCAGGTCGTCGAGCCAGACGATCTCCACCTCTTTCGACAGCGCCTCGACCACCGGGCCGAGCTTCGCCTGGGTGACGAAGGCGCGGGACGTCAGCACACGGCGCACCTCGGCGGCCCGGCAGGCAGACAGAATATTGGCGGCACCGGCCGTGAAGTTCAGCATGGCCGGCACCTTGCCCGCCGACATCACGCCGAGGATCGTCGCCACCGCGCCATTCGCATTGGGCAGAAGCACGCCGAGCGTGTTCTCTGCCGGATACAGCGTCTTGAACTTCGCGCCGAGCACGGCCGCACCCGTCAGAAGCTTGCCGTAGGAGAGCGAGCCGGTCACCGGATCCTGCACCGCGAGCTTGCGGAAGCCGCGTTCCTTCGCCGTCTCGATCACCTTCTCCAGCACGGTCGCGTCCGTATCCGTGGTGCGGAACATCAGCATGGACATGACCTGGTAGAGTGCTGCACCGGCGGCCATGCGGCGCTTGCGGCCCTTCAGCTCGTCCGGCACGGAGAGGCGCACCGGCTCCAGAATGGTGACCTTGACCTTCGGGAACAGGCGACGGCGGACGTGGAGCGACGAGAGGCGCGAGAAATAGCTCTTCTCCAGCCCGTCGATGCGCACCGGCACGACCATCGCGCCGGTCTTGTCGGCCACCATCGCGGCGCCGTCATAGACCTTCATCAGCGCGCCCGTAACGGTGATGCGGCCTTCCGGAAAGATGACGAGCGGATTGCCGGCATTGACGGTCTTGATGAGCGTGCGCGTCGCCATGGGCTTGGAAGGATCGAGCGGCAGGAAGTTGCACATCTTCAGGAAGGGTTTCACCCACCAGGCCTTGGCGATCGTATAATCGACGGCGAAGGTCGGCTCCTCGTCGGTCAGCGCCAGCGCCAGCGCGCCATCGAGGAAGGAGACATGGTTGAGCGCGATGATCGGCGCCTTGCCGGCCTTCTTCAGGTTTTCGAGGCCGTCCACCTCCAGCCGCAGGAAGGCGCGGAAGAGGATGGAGACGAAATCGCGGAAGGCATTGGTGGGCAGCGTGCGCAGCATCACGAAGGCCGCGACCAGGTTGGCGAGCGCGAGGCCCGCAAGAAGCACCGGCGTGGAGAGGCCTGCCGCCTGCAAGGCCGCGACGAGGCCACCGCCGACCGTCATGAAACCCGCCGACAACACATTCGCCGCGCCGATGACGCGCGAGCGCTGCTCTTCCTCGGCATAGGCCTGGAGGGCGGCGAAGGTGGGCACGACGAGGAAGGCACCGGCAATCGCCATGCCGGCGAGGTCGATGGCGATGCGGATGGTGTAGGGGCCGGCGAAGAAGGCGGAGAGCGTTTCGGCCGGAACGGTGCCACCGGCATGGCCGACGCTCCAGGCAAGGTCGAGGCCGAACAGCGCCATGATCAGCGTGCCGACAGGGGCCGGCAGCAGCACGATGCGGCCGGCCGACATCCAGGCGGCAATGGCCGAGCCGATGCCGACAGCAACGGCGAAGACGGCGAGATAGGCGGTGATCGCGGTCTCCTCGCCGCCGAGGCTACCCTTCACCATGGGCGGCAGCAGCGAAAGCACGATCGCGCCGACCAGCCAGAACCAGGCGGCCATCAGCGCAGAGCGCCAGAGGCGCTGGTCGCCGCGCAGCGCATTGACGAGGCGACCGGTGGAGCGAAGAACGTTGCGCTCGATAACAAGCTCCGGCGCCTTTGCGCCGACACGCGGAATGTAGAGGCTCGACAGCCAGCAGGCGAGCGCCAGACCCAGCATCATCGGGCCGAAGAGCCAGGGATTGACGCCATCGGCGGCGGCAAGGCCGGCGACCAGCGTGCCGCCGAGGATGGCGATGAAGGTCGCGCCCTCGATCCAGGCATTGGCGCGCGGCAGTTCCTTGCGCTCTAGATGGTCGGGCAGGATGCCATACTTGACCGGGCCGAACAGCGCCGAGATCACGCCAAACAGGAAGAGCGCGACCATCAAGACCGTGACGGAGTGGAAGGCGAGGCCAATGACGGCGACGGCGGCGGCGGCGAGCTCCACCCGCTTCAGGCGCTCGGCCATGACGGCCTTGTCGAACTTGTCGGCAAGCTCGCCGCCGAGCGCGGAAAACAGCAGAAACGGCGCCATGAAGACGGCGCCCGCCAGCGTGACGAGAGAACCCGCGGCATCGGCTGCCATGGTGGCGAGGATGAGGAAGACCAGGGTGTTCTTCAGAAAATTGTCGTTGAAGGCCGACAGGAACTGCGTCCAGAAGAGCGGCGCAAAGCGCCGGGAGGTCATCAGATTCCGTTGCATGGAACATTCCCCTTTTCGCGCAGACTATATTTGAACATTTACGCATCTGCCTGTATGAACATTGTTCATGATCTTTTTTACATAAAAATGAACGACGTTCAAGATATAAAATGAACAATGTTCAAAACGGGAGACATCGATGACGGAAAAGCGGCGGGAGAAGAAGGAAGAGTTGAAGACACGGCTGATCGCAGCCGGCACGGAGCTTATCCGGGAGCAAGGCCTGAAGGGTTTGCGGGCGCGCGACATCGCGGAGCGCGCGGGCTCGGCGCTCGGCGGGCTCTATACCGTCTTCGACGACCTGGATGGGCTCGTTCTCCACGTCAATTCCCGCACGCTCAAGCGGCTGGAGACGGCGCTGAACGCCGCGCTACCGCCCACGGGCGACCTTGAAGAAACCTTCCTCAACCTTTCGCTCGCCTATCTGCATTTCGCACTTGCCGAGCGAAACCTGTGGTCCGCATTGTTCGAGCATCGGATGCCGGACGGTGTTGCCGTTCCGGAATGGCATCTGGCGGAGCACGCCTTCCTCATCGGCCTGATCGCAGCACCTCTCGCGCGCCAGATGCCGGATGCCTCCGCCGACGACATCGCGATCCGCGCGCGAACCGTGTTTTCCGCCGTGCACGGCGTCATCGCCATCAGCCTCGAAGGCCGTTTCGTCGGCATCACGCCGGCGCTGCTGGAGCGGGAAGTCGCAGCGCTCGCCCGCCTCCTCGCTACCGGGCTTCAGCGGGAGGCGCCGTCGCGGCCGCTGGTTTCATAAAGGCTGCATTCGGGTATGAGTGACATTGGAGATACTGAACGGAGTAGCCGGCATGGCCGTTACCGACATCGCGACCCGCACCTACGACCATAACTTCCGGCTCGACCCGATCGTGCGCAGCCTGCTCGACACGGATTTCTACAAGCTGCTGATGCTCCAGATGATCCGGCACCGGCACCCGGACGTCGACGCAACCTTCTCGCTGATCAACCGCACGACGAGCGTGCGGCTTGCCGATGTCATCGACGAGGGGGAACTGCGCGCCCAGCTCGACCACGCGCGCAGCGTGCGGTTCACCAAGAAGGAGCTGATCTGGCTCGCCGGCAACAGCTTTTATGGCCGGGCGCGCATGTTCGGGCCGGATTTCATCGCCTGGCTCGCCGCCTTCCGCCTGCCGGACTACGAACTGCGCAAGGCCGACGGCCAGTACGAGCTGCATTTCGACGGCCCCTGGACGCACACGACCATGTGGGAAATCCCGGCGCTCGCCATCATCAACGAGCTGAAGTCGCGCGCCGCGATGCGCGAGCGCGGCCGTTTCGCACTCGATATCCTCTATGCTCGCGCTAAGGCGCGGCTATGGGAAAAGGTGGAGCGGCTGCGGCAATTGCCCGATCTCGTCATCTCCGATTTCGGCACGCGGCGGCGGCACGGTTTCCTGTGGCAGCGCTGGTGCGTGGAGGCGCTGAAGGAGGGGCTCGGCGATCGTTTCATCGGCACCTCCAACGTGCTGCTCGCCATGGATGCCGATCTCGAAGCCATCGGCACCAATGCGCACGAGTTGCCGATGGTGGCCGCAGCCCTTGCCGAGGACGATGCGGCACTGGCGAAGGCGCCCTACCAGGTGCTGGAGGAATGGCGCCAGCTCTACAACGGCAACTTGCTGATCGCCCTGCCCGACGCCTTCGGCACGCCCGCCTTTCTCGCCAATGCGCCGGACTGGCTGGCCGACTGGACCGGCTTCCGTCCGGACAGCGCGCCGCCCATCGCCGGCGGCGAGGAGATTATCCGCTGGTGGCAGGAGAAGGGCCGTGACCCGCGCGAAAAGCTGCTGATCTTTTCCGATGGCATGGATATCGACTCGATCGAGGAGGCCTACCGGCATTTTCACGGCCGGGTGCGCATGAGTTTTGGCTGGGGCACCAACCTCACCAATGATTTTCGCGGC
Source organism: Shinella sp. BE166 (assembly GCF_051201095.1). NCBI lineage: Bacteria > Pseudomonadati > Pseudomonadota > Alphaproteobacteria > Hyphomicrobiales > Rhizobiaceae > Shinella > Shinella sp. BE166. Next base: position 133,803 of record NZ_JBPEHL010000003.1, read on the forward strand.
TGCGACCCGGATGGCGGCAACGGCCTCGACCCGATCTCGCTCGTCTGCAAGGTGACGAGCGCCAACGGCCGCCCCGCCGTCAAACTCTCCGACAATCCCGCCAAGGCGACCGGCGACCCCGCCGAGATCGAACGCTACCGCCGCGTCTTCGGCGTCGGCGGCCAGAAGGCACGGCCGGTGGAGGTTTAGGACGCGAGCTGCAACACGACGCCCAGCAGGACGCGCGCGCCGGTGACGATGTGCCCGTCGGAGACGAATTCCGCCTCGTTGTGGCTGACGCCGTTGCGGCACGGCACGAAGATCATCGCAGACGGGGCGACGCGGTTGACGAAGAGCGCGTCGTGAAAGGCGCCGGAGACCATGGGGCGGCTGGCGATGCCGAGCGCCTTGCAACTCTCTGCGATCGCCGCGGTCACAGTCGAGGCAAAGCGGCCGGGCGGCATGTCGACCCGCAGGGCGATCGTCGCTTCGCAGCACCAGCGTTTGGCCGCGGCAAGGCATTCCTCGTGGACGTGCCGCTCGATGGCGGCAAGGGCCTCGGCGTCGGGGTGGCGCATGTCGACGGTGAAGGACACCCGGCCCGGTATAACATTGACGGAACCGGGCTCAGCCGAAATGCGGCCGACCGTCAGCCGCGCCTCGTGATCGGCGGGCATGATGCCGTCCTGGATGCGGGCGATGGCCGCGGCAGCGGCCGCCATCGGGTCCTTGCGGAATTCGAGCGGCGTCGTGCCGGCATGCGCCGCCTCGCCGGAAAAGGCGACCTCCAGCCATTTTGTACCCTGCACGCCGGTGACGATGCCGATCGGCACGTTTTCGCGTTCTAGGACGGGGCCTTGCTCGATATGCAGCTCCACAAAGGCCGAGACGGGATGGCCGGCGGGCCGGATTTCGGCTTCGGGCAGTGCGTCCAGTGTCGCGCGCAATTCGTCGGCGAAGAGCGCATCATCCGTGCCGCGCGCCGCCTGCCAGTCCGTTACGTTTGCCGCACCGGAAAAGGCCATGGAACCCATGCAGCCCGGCGAAAAACGGCTTCCCTCCTCGTTGATAAAGGCGACGACTTCGATGGCACGCTCGGTCTCCACGTCGGCATCCGCGAGCGCTTCCAGTACCTCGAAGGCGCTGAGCGTGCCGAGTGCGCCGTCAAAGCGGCCACCGGTCGGCTGACTGTCGAGATGGCTGCCGATGAGGAGCGGCGGCAGTGCTGCATCCCGGCCCTCGCGCCGGATGAAGAGATTGGCGGCCTCGTCCTGGAACACGGTGAAACCGCGTGCCAAAGCGCGCTCGGCAAGCAGCCGGCGGGCAGCGCGGTCCTCCGCCGTCAGCGCCTGCCGGTTCACGCCGCCGGCGGGCGTGGCGCCGATCGCCGCGAAGTCGGAGACCGATTGCAGCAGGCGGTCGGGATTGACCGCAGGGCCATCGTTCATCGCCCGAGGCCCGCGATGAAGCGCTTGACGCGGTCGGGATCGACCGCATTCCACCACACGCCATCATATTTGAGGGCGCTGGCGATGATCACGCCGTCTGCGACGGAGAGAATGTCGTTTGCGTTGTCATGCGTCACGCCGCTGCCCACCAATGTTGGCAATGACGCCGCCTCCTTGATCATCTTTATATAGCTTAGATCGGCAGCATGGCCGGTGCGCTGGCCGGTGGCGATGACCACGTCGGCGTCGAAGAACACCAGGTCCTTGACCTGCTCCTCCACCGGCCGGTCGGCGACGATGGCATGGGCGCCGTGCTTGACATGGGCATCGGCGAAGATGCGGATGCCCTTGGCGCGGAGCTGCGCGCGGTAGCGCATGGCGCGAGCCGCCTCGCCTTCAACGAAACCTTCATTGGCGACATAGGCATTGGCCCATTGGTTGACGCGGATGAAGGAAGCCGAGGCGGCCGAGGCGATGGCGAGCGCGGGGATGGACGCATTGGCGAGCACGTTGATGCCGATCGGCCGGCCGAGTTCGCGGCGGATGCGGTCGGAAATCACCGCCATGTGGGCGGAGGTCTCGTGGCCGATCTGGTCGGGCTTGGCGAAGGGCACGTCGCCGTGGTTCTCGACGATCAGCGCATCGCAGCCGCCCGCGAGATAGGCGCGGGCATCCGACAGGCCGCGCTCGTAGATCGCCTCCACGCCCTCGTCGTCATAGCGCGGCGAGCCCGGCAGCGGGAGCAGATGCACCACGCCGATCACCGGCTTGTCGCGCCCGAAAAGCGTCTTCAGCGTATCGTTGTCCTGCCGTCCGATAGGGTTGCTCATGTCGATCACTCGTTTTCCAGTTTCGTTGTCTTGGTGAGGGTGGAAATTTCCGCCCGTGTCGGGAAGGAGGCGAGCGTACCGGGTCGCCCGACGGCAATCCCCGCCGCTTGCGTCGCGATTGTCGCGGCGGCGGAAAGCGATGCGCCTTGCGCAAGAAGCCCCGCGAGCGTGCCCGCGAAACAATCGCCGGCACCGCTGGCGTCAATGGCCGCGACCTGTCGCGCCGGCAGGCGCAATGCCGACGCCGCGTCGAGAAGAAGCGCGCCCTCGGCACCGAGCGTTACGATGGCGCTGCCGGTACCGGCCACCACCAACGCGCGGGCCGCCTGTTCCGGATCGGCCTCCCCGGTCAGCGCTTCTGCCTCCGGCCGGTTGACGACGATCAGCGAGACCGCCGTCAAGTCGAGCGGCTCCGCCGGAAGCGGGCTCGGATTGAGGACCGTGAACAGCCCCTTCTCCCGCGCCGCACGAAGACATGCGGTCGTCACCTCTGGCCGCAGGTTACCCTGCATCAGCAGCATGTCGCCTGCCGCCCACGTCTCCGGAAGCGCGCTCATGGCGAGCGGGTCGAAGGCATCGGCACAGGCGGCCGCGGTGACGATGACGTTTTCGCCGGACGGATCGACCATGATGACCGAGCGGTCGCAGGCAAGATCGAGCCGCGTCAGCCGGAGCGCCGGGATGTCGGCGGCGATGACGCCCTCGATCCAGACGCTCGCCGCATCCTTGCCCACCGGCGCCCACAGCGTGACATCCGCGCCGGTGCGGCTGGCGGCGGCCGCCTGGTTGGCGCCCTTGCCGCCAGGGCCTTCGCTGGTCGCAAGGGCATTCAGCGTCTCGCCCGGCTGCGGCAGCCGCTCCAGGCGAAAGCTCGTATCGACGCAGACATTGCCGACGACGTGGATGGTCATGGGCGGCCCCGCGGCGTTGCGTTAGTCGGTCGCCCAGGCGAGCATCTGCTCGAACAGCGTTTTGTAGCCCGGCCAGGCGATGAATTCCGGCGGCAGCCAGTGCGGGCCGACATCCGAGGTCCAGACCACCGTGCGGCCTTCACCATAGGTGCCGGTGACGAGCAGCGGCAGCGAGCCGTATTCGGACGAGACTGTCATCAACTGGTTGGCGCCGTCCTTCAGTACCACCTCGTTGAAGCCGAGCAGATAGGGCAGTTCGCCCGACAGGCCGGCCAGGATCGGATGGGAGGTATCGCCGGAAACAACCGGCGTAAAGCCCTCCGGCACTTCCACGCGGTCATCGACGGAGAGGCAGGAAACCGGCAGAACTTCTTCCACGGCGGTGTTGCGGAAGCGCGCGCCGCCATTGATGCCCTGGAAGGAGTAATAGCCGCCGAACATCAGCAGCGCGCCGCCCTTCGAAACGTACTCGCGCAACAATTTCAGTCGGTTCGGCGTGCGGCGGGAGTGGATCCAGGTGTCGGGATGCAGCAGCAGCGTGTTGGCGCCGATATCCGAGAGCACGATGGCGTCATAGGCCTGCAGGCCTTCCAGCGTGCTCGGAAACTCTTTCTGCGCCTCGTGCGCGGGCATGAAGGTGACGTCGAAGGGGCTCTCCTTCAGGGCGCTCAGCAATTCGTCGGCACCGGTGTGGTAGGTAACGGTCGGGAACTGGTCGAAACCCTTGATGTGGGTCGCGGTCGAAACCCAGGATTCGCCGGCGAGCAGGACTTTCTTCTTGGTCATGGGAACTCCTTGAAACAGGCCGGCGCTCAGCGCGCGGCGGAAAAGACGGATTTGGGATTGCCGATCAGCATGCGGTCGATTGCCGCCTGATCCACGCCATGCCGCTTCAGCCGCGGCAGGAAGTGCTTGAGGATATAGCCGTAGCCGAAGCCGCCGTAGCGGGTGAGCATGATCTTGAGAAAGACATCCTGCGACAGCAGCAGCCGGTCGCCAAACCCTTTGTCGACGAGGGCGGCAATGGCGCGGGCATTTTCCTCGTCCGAGGGCGACTGGGCATCCTGGTCGGCGTAATAGTAGTCCATGCCGATCATGTCATATTCCAGGAAGGCCCCGCGTTTCGCTAGCGCCATCTGGTAGTCGAGATCGCTGTGGCTCGGGTTCATGTGGCAGAGCACGGTATGCGCCGGATCGGCCCCTTCCTCCTCCACCACGTCGAGCACGCGGTGCGCGAGACGCTCCCAGCCCGGCAGGTGGATGGAAAGCGGCAGGCCGGTAATACGCGCCGCCCGCGCCGAGGCGCGCAGCGACTTCTCCTCCTCGGCGGTGAAATTCCGGCTGACGCCGATCTCGCCGATAATGCCCGCCATGATCTCCGGCTGGCTCTCGCCGCCGCCGACATCGTCGACGATGAACTGCGTCACCTCTTCGACATCCATGGCCTTCAGCCATTCAGGATGGGTGTGTTCGAGGTAGAAGCCGGTGCCCATGATGATGCGCAGCCCCGACATGCGGGCGATGCGGGCAAGGCCTGCGGCATCGCGGCCAATGCCGAAATTCGTCGTCTCCACCACCGTGCAGCCGCCGAGCGCCTGGAAGCGCTTGAGTTCGCTGAGCGCGAGATCCCCGTCGTCGAGCGAGACATTGTCCCGGTTCATATAGGGGTTCATGCGCAATTCGCCGATGATGCCGATCTCGACCTTCTGCTCGGCGATCGCCTTTTCGTCGGGATGGCACGGGCAGATCCAGCTTGTCGCACCATCGAGGAAGATGTGCTCGTGCATCAGCGTTACGCCGAGATTTTCCACCGGGACGGGGCCGATGACGGTCATGGCGGTTCCGGAGTTCACGCCGATCGGGTGGCGCTTCTTCGGTTCCTCGGCAAAGAGATGGTCGAGCATGTCAGCGCCCCTTCGCCCCGCCCTTGAACAGGCGGAAGTTGAGCCAGATTGCGACCAGGATGATGAAGCCGGTGACGATCGGCGTGAAGAAGGGCGACAGGTGCGACAGGATGAGGCCGTTCGCCAGAACCGCGACGGTGAGCGCCCCGAGGATCGTGCCGACCAGCGACCCGCGCCCGCCAAAAAGGCTGGTGCCGCCCAGAACCACGGCCGCGATGACGTCGAGTTCGAACCCCTGCCCCGCATTGGACGAGCCGGAGCCGAGGCGGGCGGAGAGGATGACGCCGGCCGCCGCCGCCGCCGTGCCCGACAGGATGTAGACCCAGAGGATGACGCGGCGCGTGTTGACCCCGGCGCGGCGCGTCGCCTCCGCATTGGCCCCGACGCCGGTGACGTAGCGGCCGAAATGGGTTTCGTTGAAGACGACATAGGCGGCGAGAAGCACGACGATGGCGATGAGCGCGGGCGCCGGAATGCCCAGCACCCAGGCCCGGCCGATCGTCACGAAGGGGCTCGTCGGCTCGATGGGGATCGAGTAGCCGCCGGTAATCAGCAGCGCGAAACCGCGGATCACCGAAAGGCCGGCCAGCGTGACGATGAAGGCAGGGATCTTTTCGTAGGCGATGAAATAGCCCTGGATCAGCCCGACCACGCCGCCAAGCGCCAACATCAAGATAATGGCAAGCGGCCAGGGAATGCCGGCCTGCAAGGCGGCCGCCGAAAGGGTGGCGGTCAGCGCCAGAACGGAGCCGACCGAAAGATCGATACCGCCCGTGGTGATGACGAAGGTCATCGCGGCCGCGACGATCAGGAGCGGTGCGGACTGGCGGATGATGTTGAGCAGGTTCGGCGCCGTCAGGAAGGCGTCCGTCGTCACCGCGAAGAAGAAGCAGCAGACGACGAAGAACAGCGCGATCGACATGACGCCGCCATTGGCGATGACCTTGTCGAGCATGGTCGTCTCGCGCATGCGGGGCGGATGGCTGGAATAGGCGTTGGGCTCGGAGCTCATGCGGAAGCGCCTCGTTCCTGAGTGTGGCTGGCCTGATTGTGGCTGGCCTGATGGCCGGCGGAACGGGCAGCGAATTTCCGCCCGACGATGAGATTGACGACATCCTCGATATTGGTGTCCTCGATGCGCCGCTCGGCAACGTTGCGGCCCTCATACATCACCTGGATTCGGTCGCAGACGAGGAAAAGATCCTGCAGCCGGTGCGTGATGAGGATGACGGAAACGCCACGGCGGGACACGGTGCGGATCAGTTCGAGCACAGCCTCCACCTCCGCGACCGCAAGCGCCGCCGTCGGTTCGTCCATGATGAGCACGGAGGGATCGAAGGAGGCGGCACGTCCGATCGCGATCGACTGGCGCTGGCCGCCGGAGAGGTTTTCGACCTTCATCCACGTATCGGGAATGACGATGCCGAGATTGGAGAGCATGTCGCGCGCCCGCTCGTGCATCAGCTTCTTGTCGAGCATCGGCACGCCGGCGATATGGCGCTTCGGCTCGCGGCCAAGGAAGAGGTTGCCGGCGACGTCGATCGTGTCGCAGAGCGCGAGGTCCTGGTAGACCATCTCGATACGCGCGGCCCGCGCCTCCGCCGGAGAGGTGAAGGAGACCGGCCGGCCGTCGATCTCGATCGTGCCGGAATCCGGGATGACGGCGCCCGAGAGCACCTTGCTGATGGTCGATTTGCCCGCACCATTGTCGCCCACCAGCCCGAGCACTTCGCCCGGCATGAGGTTCAGCGAGGCATTGTCGAGCGATTGCAGCGCGCCATAGCGCTTGGATATGCCGGTCATCCGGACGCGGCTGACTTGCGTGTCGGTCATGTTCAGTGGCCCTTCCCAAAAGACGCCGCTGCCCGGACTTCGGCCGGGCAGCGGCGGTCGGCTTACTTGAACATGTCGCGATACTGGTCGACATTCTCCTTGGTGACGATGGTCACCGGCACGTTGATGATCGGCTCGATCGTCTCGCCCCTCTTGACCTTGACGAGCGCTTCGACCGCGGCCTTGCCTTCACCCGCCGGATCCTGCTGGATGACGGCCGTGACAAAACCCTGATCGATGCCGTCGATTGCGGACTTGGTCAGGTCCCAGCCGAAGACCTTGATGCTGTCACCGCGGCCCTGGCTGGCGACGGCGGAAACGGCGCCGAGCAGCGCCGGCTCGCCGGTGGCGTAGAGCGCATTCATGTCGGGATTGGCGGTCATCAGGTTTTCGGCGGCCGAAAGCGCCACGTCCTGCACGTTCTGGCCGTCGACCGTGTCGAGGAACTCGACCTTCTGGCCGCCTTCGGTCACCGCCGCCTTGAAGCCATCGAGGCGCTGGTTCTGGATGAAGGAGTTGAGCGCGCCGACGACGCCGACCTTGGCGGCACCGCTCATGTCGCTCTTCACGTAGTCGGAGAAGAACTTGCCGATATCGCCGCCCGCAGCGGTATTATCGACGCCGACGAAGGCGATGTTGTCGCCTTCCGGAATCTGCGCATCGATGGCGATGACCGGAATGCCGGCATTCTTGGCGGCGGTGATTGCCGGCTTCACACCATTGACGTCGATGGCGACGAGAATGATGCCGTCGACCTTTTGCGTAATGTAGGTCTCGATCGCGTCGTTCTGCGCGGACGGCACGTTGTTGGCATTGAAGATGACGAGGTCGACGCCGGCAGCCTTGGCAGCGGCGTTGGCGCCGTCATTGATCTGGTTGAAGAACAGTGCCTGCTGGTTGATGGTGACGAGTGCGAATGTATCGGCGAAGGCATTGGCCGCGCTCATGAGCGTCAGCGTGGCGGCCGCAGCGCAGCCGAGAAGATATTTTGTCCGACCCATTTTGATGTTCCCCTTGTTTGAAGCCGTTGGCGGCCACAGGAATTTACGAGAGGCATTATTCAAGTAACTTGAATTCATGTCAAGTTACTTGAATATCCGGTTCGCAAAATCGGTTGAAGAGGATTTTAGAAAATAATATCAAAAGGTTGGCGGCGTATTGACCCAGAAGATCGAGGCGCGCTCCTCCCCGACATTGCGATACCAGTGGGCAAGCTCGGAATTGAACACGAAACTGTCGCCCGCGGAAAGCCGAAAGGTCTTGTCGCCGATCATCAGCTCGATTTCGCCGACCAGCAGATAGCCGACCTCCTCGCCCACATGCTGGATCGGCCCAGCGCTTTGGCCGCCCGCCTCGATATGGTGAATGTTGCACTGGAGCAGATGGCCGGCAGAATAGGGAATGATGCGCTCCAGCGAGATGCCCTCGCCGCGGCGCAACGGATCGAGCGTGATGAGCGGGCGCGTGCCGGCGCGAAACACAACGCCCTCTTCGCCATCGGTCTCCTCGAACATCCAGCCGATGTTGGAATCGAGCGCGCGCACCAGCCGGTGCAGCATGGGCAGCGAGGGCGAGGCCTTGCCGTTCTCGATCTTCGAGAGCAGGCTTTCCGAACAATCCGCCGCCAGCGCCAGCGCCTTCAGAGTCAGCCCGCGCGTCTGGCGCGTCAGCCGCAACCGCGCACCGAGCCGCACCGGATTCGACTGGATTCTATCCTCCCGGCTTTCAGACGGCAAAGGCGGCTTGACCATATTCATGATGTGCATATCGCATTGTTCGGGGTTGCGATCATAAATCCTTCAATCAAGGACTGTCCAGACCGCAGCCCGATGCGATGCCTTCGCCTGTGTTCAGCCGAACGTATAGGCCGCAATCGACTCCGGCTTCATCTCGATCGAAAAGCCCGGCAGCGACGGCGGCATATAGGCGGCGTTCTCGATGCGGCAGGGGTCGATGAAGTGCTCGTGCAGATGGTCGACGAACTCGATCACCCGGCCCTCCTTCGTGCCGGAGACGGCAATGTAGTCAATCATCGAGAGATGCTGGACATATTCGCAGAGCCCCACGCCGCCGGCATGCGGCCAGACCGGCAGGTCGTATTTCGCCGCCATCAGCAGCACGGCAAGTACCTCGTTGAGGCCCCCCATGCGGCAGCTATCGATCTGCACGATATCGATCGCGCCCTCGGCAATGAACTGCTTGAACATGATGCGGTTCTGGCACATCTCGCCGGTCGCGACCTTTACGGGCGCGATCGCCTCGCGGATCGTCTTGTGGCCGAAGACATCGTCCGGGCTCGTCGGCTCCTCGATGAAATAGGGCTTGTAGGGCTGGAGTTCCTTCACCCAGTCGATCGCCTGCCCGACCTCCCAGACCTGGTTGGCGTCGATCATCATGAATCGATCGTCGCCGATCACCTCGCGGGCGATGCGGAGCCGCCGCTTGTCGTCCTCCAGATCGCGGCCGACCTTCATCTTGATATGCGTAAAGCCCTGGTCGACGGCTTCCTGGCAGAGCCGGCGCAGTTTTTCGTCGTCATAGCCGAGCCAGCCGGCCGACGTCGTGTAGCAGGGGTAACCCTCGGCCTCCAACGTCGCGATCCGCTCCGCCTTGCCCGCTTCGGCTTGTCTGAGGATGGCGAGCGCCTCCTCCGGCGTCAGCGCGTCGGTGAGATAGCGGAAATCGACGATGGAGAGGATTTCCTCCGGGCTCATCTCGGCGACGAGGCGCCAGACGGGCTTGCCGGCCTGCTTGGCAAGAAGGTCCCAGACCGCGTTCACCACCGCCCCGGTCGCCAGATGCATCGCGCCCTTGTCCGGGCCGATCCAGCGCAACTGGCTGTCGCTCGTCACATGGCGCCAGAAGCGGCCGGGATTTTCGCGCACCCAGTCGAGATCGAGGCCGACCACCAGATGTTTCATCGCCTCGATCGCCATGCAGCAGATATCGTTGCCGCGGCCGATGGTGAAGGTCAGGCCGTGGCCTTCGAGACCGGGTGCGTCCGTGCCAAGCACGACATAGGCAGCCGAATAGTCCGGATCGGGATTCATGGCATCCGAGCCGTCCAGGCTCTGCGAGGTGGGGAAGCGCAGGTCGATCGAACGCAGGCTGGTGATCTTGGTCATGGAAGCGGCCCTTGCAATGGTCGGTTTCGAGTATTTCAGATGGTCCAGCCGCCGTCGATGGCGTAGGCTTGGCCCGTCGTATAGGTGGCGCCTGCGAGATAGACGGCGAGATCGGCGATCTCCTCCGGCGTGCCGATGCGGCCGATCGGCTGGCGGGCAATGAAGGCGGCGCGTGCCGCGTCGTAGTCGCCCTGCGCCTTCAGGCGATCCTGCAAGGAGGGGCTTTCGACGGTGCCGGGGCAGATGCAGTTGCAGCGGATGCCCTGCCCGACATAGTCGGCTGCAACCGACTTCGTCAGCCCGACGACGGCGGCCTTGGTGATGGTGTAGGCGGCGCGGTTCGGCACGCCCTTCACGCTGGAGGCGACGGACGCCATGTTGATGATCGCGCCGTCCTTGCGCTCCAGCATCGACGGCAGCACCGCGCGAATGGTGCGCACCATGGCCCGGACGTTGAGATCGAAGGCGAAGTCGAGATCCTTGTCCGGCATCTCAAGGATCGAGCCGGCATGGACGAAGCCGGCGCAGTTGAACAGCACGTCGAACGGTCCGGTGGCGGTGATGACGCGCGTGACCGCCTCGTCGTCCAGCACGTCGAGCACATAGGTCTCGATATTGGCCTCGCCCGCCAGGCTCTTCAGCGCATCGGCATTGATATCCGTCGCGACGACCGTCGCGCCGGCACGGGCAAAGGCGATCGCGCTCGCCCGGCCGATGCCCTGGCCGGCGGCGGTGAGGAGGACGCGCTTGTTTTCGAGGGAGAAAGACATGATGGCTCCTTGGATGGGTCGTCAGGCGGCGTTCGGCCGGCGCTCGACGACGTAGATGTGATCGGCGGCGAGCACGACCTCGCCCTTCTGGTTGATGACTTCCGTGCGTTCGATGACGCGGCCGAAGCCCGCGCGTTTCGGATCATCTTCCTTGGCCGTTATCGTCACGCGGGTATGGATCGTATCACCGATGAAGACGGGCTTGATGAAGCGCATGCGATCATAGCCGTAGGAAAAGGCCACCGGATTGATGACGCTTGCCGTCAGCCCGACGCCGATCGAAAAGACCATGGTGCCATGCGCGATGCGCTGGCCGAAGGGCTGCGTCTTCATGAATTCCGCATCCATGTGATGCGGGAAGAAATCGCCCGTATGGCCGGCATGCACGACGAAATCCGTCTCGGTGATCGTGCGCCCCATCGTCTTCCGACCATCGCCGATGGCGTAGTCCTCGAAATATCTGACCTGTTCCATGTCCTGTTCCTGTCTAGGGCCTGGCAGCGAGCGGCGTGGCGGGCGCGGCACTGGAGGCATAGGCCGCCTCGACGAGCGCCATGGTCATCCAGGCATCCTCCACCGAGGAAACGAGCTCGGCATCCTCGCCCGAAACGAAGCGCTGGAGGTTCGCCATGCGGCCGACGAAGGCATCGGGGAACCAAGTCCCCTCAAGCGGCACGGCAACCCAGCCATCGCCGCCCTTCGGATAGATTTCCAGGATATCCGGCTCGCCGCGCGGATAGTCGAGATTGACGCCAAGCTGGAGATAGGCCGCACCCTCCGTCCCCGAGACACGGAATTCGCAGGCCTGGTGCCTGCGGCCGAACTTGTGGTCGTGGTTGATCGAGACGGCGCAGCGCACCCGGTCACCGTAGTCGAGGATTGCGGTTGTCCGCGTCTGCGCCATCGCATGGTTCGGGTGGCCGATCGACTTGGCATGCACACCCTTGGGATCGCCCAGCACCTGGCGGATGACGTCGAGATAGTGGATTGAGTGCATGGCGATCTCGATACGCGGCAGGCCTTCGAGGAAGGACCAGAGCTGCCACGGCGTATCGAGTGCGAGATAGACGTCGAAATCGACGACCTCGCCGAGCAGCCCCTTGGCGATCGCATCCTTCAGCGCCAGCATCATCGGCGCAAAGCGCAGTTGGAAATTGACGGCGGCCTTGAGCTTCTTGTCGCGGCAGATCTTCAGGATTTCGGTCGCGGCGACAAGATCGGCGCCCATCGGCTTCTGGATCAGCGCCGCAGCACCGTCGGGAAGCGCTGCGAGCACCTTGGCATGAGCGGTCGGCGGGGTGGCGAGATCGAAGATTGCGTTCTCTACGGAGGCTGCTTCCTTGACGGTGCGGTAGGCGGTGACGCCCCATTTTTCCGCCAGCGCCGTCGCTTTGTCGTGGTCCGGATCGTAGAGCCCGGCAATCGGAAAGCCGCCCTTGCGATAGGCCGGGTAGTGCGCGTCGCCGACGATCGAGCCGGCGCCGAAGGTGACGATCGGGCGTGGCTTTGATGGAAGCGGCCAGGATTGGGAGAGCGAGTGGGGGTCAAAAGTCACGGTTCATCCCCTGTTGCGCACGTCCGCCCCTCATCCGGCTACCGCCACCTTCTCCCCGCAAGCGGGGAGAAGGATATGCCGCACCGTTTTCCGCATACGTTTCCGTCGTACGGGGCGCGTCCCCTCTCCCCGCTTGCGGGGAGAGGGTTAGGGTGAGGGGCAAGTCCTTGCGCTCAAGCATGAAAGAACACCTCTTCCATGCCAGCCCACCATTCCCCCTCGTTCCGCGTCTCAAGCGGCGTCTGGCAGGGCATGCAGACGGCCCACCATTCCTGCGTCTTCGGGTCTGCCGCCATCTTCGCCATGTCGCCGGCATAATCGGTGCCGTGATATTCGAAGAAGGAGAACAGCAGGTTCTCCGGCTCCTTCAGGAAGATCGAATAGTTCTTGATATTGCAGCCGGAAATCATCGCCAGCACATCGGGCCAGACGGCGGCGTGCAGGCTCTTGTACTCTTCGATCTTCTCCGGCTTGACGCCGATCACCATGCCGATGCGCTGCATGTCTCAGGCTCCCTTGCGGATCTCGTGCTCGAATTCGGCAATCGACCGGCTGCGGATCGCATCCCAGTCCCAGTCGATGCCGAGACCGGAGGTCATGGGTGCCAGCGCCATACCGTTCTCTATTCTCAGGCGCGAAGTGGTAATGTCGTCGAGCTGCGGGATGTATTCGACATATTTGCCGTTCTGCACCGCGCAGGTGAGGCTGACATGCAGCTCCATCAGGAAATGCGGGCAGACCGGCATATCGAAGGCCTCAGCCGCATGCGCCACCTTCAGCCACGGCGTGATGCCGCCAATGCGGCCGGCATCGACCTGCACAATGGAGCAGGCGCCCTTCTGCATATATTCGCGGAAATGGCGGATCGAATAGAGCGATTCCCCGACGGCGATCGGCGTCGCGGTCGACCGGTTGAGACGCACATGGCCGTCGATGTCGTCCGCCGGCAGCGGTTCCTCAATCCAGCCGAGATCGAGTTCGCGCAGGCGCTCGGCCCGGCGGATCGCCTCGTCGACGGAAAAGCCCTGGTTGGCGTCGGTCATGATCTCATAGCCATCGCCGACCGCCTTGCGCACGGCCGAAAGGCGCGCAAAATCCTCGGAGCCGTGCGGCTTGCCGATCTTCACCTTGGAGCCGGTGAAGCCCTTCGCCTTGGCGTCAAGGGCATCCTCGACGAGCGCTTCCATCGGGATATGCAGCCAGCCGCCTTCCGTCGTGTAGAGCGGGCAACGGTCCTTCGCCCCGCCGGCGAGCTTCCACAGCGGCAGGTTCTGTTTTCGCGCGCGCAAATCCCACAGCGCGGTGTCGATCGTGGCAAGCGCGATCGAGGTGATGGCACCGATCGTCGTGGCGTGAGTGGCGAATTCCAGTTCGTGCCAGATTGCCTCGATCTGGTCGGCATCGCGGCCGATCAGGCGCGGCGCCAGATGATCGGCAAGAAGCCGCATGACGGAAGAACCGCCCGTGCCGATCGTGTAGCTGTAGCCAGTGCCCACGGCACCATCGCTGTCGGTAATAGTGACGAGCGGGGTTTCCTGGCTAACAAAGCTCTGGATGGCGTCCGTGCGCTCGACCTTCGGGCGAAGGTCGACCATTTTCAATTCGATGCGTTCGATCTTCGCCATGTCAGCCTCGCAATGTGCGGCCGCTGTCGCGGTCGAAGAGATGGGCTTGCGACAGGTCGAAGCAGAAGGGCAGTGTGTCGCCCGGCGTCAGCCGCCGCGGGTTCAGCATGCGGCCGACCCATTCGGCGCCGCCGAAATCGGCGAAGACCAGCGTCTCGTTGCCGAGCGGCTCGGTGAGGATGACGCGCAGATCCTGGTCATGCACATCGGCATCCTCGCCGGAATGGATGCCATGGCCGGCCGGATAGAGATCGTCCGGGCGCAGGCCGAAGGTTACCTTCTGGCCGGCCGCCACGCGCTCCTTGAAGCGCGCCGGCAGCGGCAGGCGGTCGCCGTTTTCGAAGACGAGTTGGCCGTTCGTCACCTCGGCATCCTTGAGGTTCATCGGCGGCGAGCCGATGAAACCCGCGACAAATTTCGATTGCGGGCGCTGAAAAACGTCCTCTGGCGTGCCGACCTGCTCGATATAGCCATCGCGCATGATGACGATGCGGTCGGCAAGCGTCATCGCCTCCACCTGGTCATGCGTCACGTAGATGACCGTCGACTGGACCTTGGCATGCAGCTTCTTGATCTCGACGCGCATCTGCGTGCGCAGCTTCGCATCGAGGTTCGACAGCGGCTCGTCGAAGAGAAAGACTTCCGGATTGCGCACGATGGCGCGGCCCATGGCGACGCGCTGGCGCTGGCCGCCGGAAAGCTGCGAGGGGCGGCGGTCCAAAAGATGCGTGAGGTCGAGCGTCTTGGCCGCCTCTTCCACCTGCGGTGCGATCTCCTCCGGCTTCTGGCCGGCGATCTTCAGCGAGAACCCCATGTTTTCGCGCACGGTCATGTGCGGATAGAGCGCGTAGGACTGGAAGACCATGGCGAGGTTGCGCGAGCGCGGCGGCAGGTCGTTGACGATCTTGCCGCCGATCTTGAGGTTGCCGCCGGAGATCGGCTCCAGGCCCGCGATCATGCGCAGCGTGGTGGACTTGCCGCAGCCCGACGGGCCGACGAGCGCGATGAACTCGCGGTCCGCCACTTCGAGGTCGATACCATGCACCACTTCGACCGCGCCGTAGCGCTTGACCAGCTTTTCGAGGGAAACGGTTGCCATGGATTATCCTTTGACTGCGCCGGAGGTGAGGCCGGAAACCAGATGCTTCTGCACGATGAAGGTTAGCACGAGGGCGGGGATGATCATGATCACCGCCAGCGCGCACATGCCGCGCCAGTCAATGGTGAACTCCGCCGTATAGTCGAGCAGGCCGACGGGCAGGGTCTTGGAGTTGACGGAACGGGTGAGCTGCGAGGCCAGCGCGAACTCGTTCCACGAGGTGAGGAAGGCGAAGATGCCGGCCGATGCGATGCCGGGGCCGGCGAGCGGAAACTCCACCTGCCAGAAGGCCTGCCAGCGCGTGCAGCCGTCGATCTGTGCGGCTTCGGCGAGGTCCTTCGGCACCTGCCGGAAGAAGCCGTCGATCAGCCAGATGGTGAAGGGCACGTTGAGCGCCACATAGGCCATGATGAGCCCGAAATGCGTATCGATGATGCCGAGCCGCGAGTAGACGAAGAACAGCGGCAGCGAGAGCGCGATGCCGGGCACGGTGCGCGTCAGCATCAGGCCGAGGAAGATCGAGGACTTCGCCTTGAAGCGGAAGCGCGCGAAGGCGTAGCCGCCGGCCATGCCGATGGCGAGCGCGATCGCCGTCGACGTGACGGAGATGATCAGCGAGTTGCGGAAATATTCGATGACCGGAATACCGCCCTGCCCCACGCCGGAAAACATCGCGACATAGGCATCGAACGACAGGTCCTGCGGGATCCAGACCGGCGGTTTCGCCATGATCTCGACCGTCGGCCGGAACGAGGCGAGCACGATCCAGAGCCCCGGCAGGCAGATGACGGTCATGGCCAGGAAGAGGCCGATCTTGTGCGCGACGGAAAGGAGGATGCCGTTGATACGGGCTTTTGCGTTCTCGTTCATCTTACCACTCCGCCGCAATCTGGGTCCGCGCCGCCGCAAGCTTGCGGTAGAAATAGACGGTGAAGAGGATGGAGAGCAGGATCGCGACATAGGCCATGGCATTGGCAAGGCCCATGCGGGCGTCCGCATAGGCGGTGCGCGAGACCAGCGTCCAGAGCAGTTCCGTGCGTTTGGCAGGACCGCCATCCGTCATGATCTTGACGATGTCATAGGCGCGCGCGACATCGAGCGAGCGGATGGTCATGGCGATATAGGCGAAGGGCATGATGAAGGGCCAAGTGACGTAGCGGAACGTCTGCAAGGGCGTGCAGCCGTCGACGCGGGCAGCCTCGATCGGCTCCTTCGGCATGGCGAGCAGGCCGGCGAGGATGAGGATCGCGAAGACCGAGGTGGACGACCAGACTTCGGCAATCAGGATCGCCGTGAAAGCGAGCGTGCCGTCGATCAGCCACGGGATCGCCTGGTCCGTCAGGCCGAGCGATTGCAGGGCGTTGTTCACCAGGCCGATATTGTCGTTGAACATGAACTTGAACTGGAAGCCGACGAGGATCGGCGAGAACATCATCGGGAACATCATGATGGTGCGCAGCAGGCGCTGGCCGCGTGTCGCCTTCTCCACCAGCATGGCAAGGCCGAGGCCGAGCAGCATCTCGACATTGAGCGCCACCGTCAAAAGCAGCACGGTACGGCCGAATGCCGTCCAGAACTCCAGGTCGGTCAGGATGCGCGCATAGTTGCGGAAGCCAACGAACATGTAGAGCGACGCCGGTTGCGTCAGCCGGAACGGCGTGAAGCTCGAATAGAGCGACAGGATCAGCGGGACGATGACGACGGCTGCCAGCACCAGGATGGCGGGCAGCAGAAGCAGAAACGGTGCCGGTGGCCTCCAGCCTTTCATATCGGCTTCTCCAGTCTTCACGAATGCAGGGAAAACCCGCCAGCCGAAACCGGCGGCGTTGAAATTTTCCGGAATGTCAAAAGGGGTGGCTCGTGGCGCCGGCTGCCCGGCGCCACAGGTTGGTCTCAGAGCGCGCCGGCGTCTTCGAGGATTTGCGTCGCCTTTTCGGCGGCCGCATCCAGCGCTTCTTTGGAGGTCTTGTCGCCGAGGATGGCGGCCTGTAGCTCCGGATAGACGGCGTTGGAGATCTCGATCCACGATGCCGTCTGCGGCACCGCGAAGGCGTTCTTCGCGGCCTCCTGGAAGGCAGTCAGCACTTCCTTGCGGTACGGATCGCTTTCAGCCTGCTTGATGTTGAAATCCCAGACGGCCGTGCGCGTCGGCAGCGGACCGGCGGAGGATTCCAGCTTCTGGCTGTCCTCGTTGGTGAGGAACCAGACGAGCGAGGCGGCGGCTTCCTTGTTGGCGCAGCTTTCGGTGACCGAGAAGCCGTGGTGGCCGGACCAGCCGGTGCGCTTACCGGAGGAACCGGCCGGCTGCACCTTCACGCCGACATTGCCGGCAACTTTGGAGGACTTCGGGTCATTGAAGAAGCTCGCCCAGCCAGGCCAGTCGAGGTTGACCGCAATGGTGCCGGAAGCAAAGCCCTGGCCGAGATCGTCCCACAGATAGTTGGTCGTGCCGGCCGGCACGGCCTTCGCCTTGTAGAGGTTGACGAACCAGTCGAGGGCGCGCACGCCCGCTTCCGAATTGAAGGCCGGCTTGCCGTCGGCGTCGAGATATTCGCCGCCTTCGGCCACCAGCATTTCATAGAAGCGGCCGTTGATCGCCTCTTCCTTGCCGGCATATTGCGTGCCGTAGAAATCCGGCGGATTGGAGAAGAACGTCGCCTGGTCGGTGACCTGCTGCCAGGTGTCCGGCGGGGTCAGGTCGTAGCCGTATTTCTCCTTGAACGCCGCCTTCTTGGCGTCGTCCTGGTAGAGGCTCTTCTGGTAGTAGAGCGCCGAGACGTCGAACTGCGCGCGTGGCAGCATCACCAGCTTGCCGCTGAGCGTCGAGGACGAAATGTTGGCCGGCACGAAGGCGTCGATCTCTTCCTTCGGCAGCAGCGCTGCGAGATCGGTATAGATATCCGGATATTGCGGGGCGAAGGACGAGTGGTTCGAGCCGACGCACCAGGTGATGTTGCCCGTTGCGATATCCGACTTGATTTCCTTGTCCAGCTCGAAGTGGTTCTTCTTCGAAAGCACGTTCACCTTGGCGCCCGTCGCCTTTTCCCATTCAGCGATGCGCGCGTAGAGCGCCTCATACTGCTGACCGCCGATGAGCTTCGCATCGACGGTGACGCCCTCGAATTTTCCCGGCAGGTCGGCAGCGAACGCGGAACCCGCGCACATCAATGCACCGACCGCGACGCCGGCTAGAAATCTCGACATGTTCTCCTCCCATGTGGCTTTCGCCAGCCCTCACCAATAAGAGCTTCATTCATATACAAACCAATTATTCATTCATCGTCAAGCGGAAAACCGGATTCCGGCATTGCCATGGGGTATTTCTGCGTATATGAATTTACTCATTCACTAGAGGGATTTTAGGTGTCGGAAGACGAAAACGATCGCTACCGCGCGCCGGCGCTCGACAAGGGCCTCGACATCCTGGAGCTGCTGGCCGGCGTCGATGGTGGCCTCACCCAGGCGGAAATCGCCAAGCGGCTCGACCGCAGCCCGAACGAATTCTACCGTATGCTCGACCGCCTCGTGAAACGCGGCTACGTCACGCGCATCGATGGCGACCGCTTCTCGCTGACGCTGAAACTCTTCGGCCTCGCGCAGCTCCACGCCCCGGTGCGGCGGCTCGTTTCCTTCGCCGTGCCGCTGATGCGCGAGCTTGCCGAAGCCTCGCGCCAGGCCAACCAGCTCGTCGTCTTCGACCGTGGCAATCCGGTGGTCATCGCCCAGCAGGAAGCGCCGGGTTACTGGGGCATTTCCATCCGCGTCGGCTCGCGCATCGGCCTTTTCGATACGGGTTCCGGCCATGTGCTGCTCGCCTTCCGCCCGGGGCTGGAACGCGAGCGCATGATCGCCGAACATGTCGGCGATGGCGGCACGGACGGGCGCGTGACGCCGGAATTCCTGGCGCGGCTCGACCTCATCCGCACGCGCGGCTACGAGATGATGCCGAGCGCGCAGACGGCCGGCGTCATCAACCTCTCGGCCCCCGTGCTCGGCGCGGACGGCACCGCGATCGCCGCGCTGACCGTGCCCTATATCACGCTGATCAACACGCCCGTGGCGCCCGACATTTCCACGACGATCCAGCTCATCAGCGAGACGACCAGCAAGCTTTCCGAAATGACCGGCGCCGACTTCAAGCCCGGCGATTAGTTAATTCGCATTTGAATAGATCATTCTTCTGTGACATGGTATCCTCGTTCAGAGGAGCCAAGCATGACGTCGACTGTCGGAATCGAAAGCACCCATCCCAAGACCATGCCGGAGGCCCACGCGGCGCTGCCGGTGTGGAATTCGGAGAACTGGTTCTACGAGGATTTCGCCGTCGGCCATAAGATCCGCTCGCTACGCCGCACGATTTCCGAAGGCGAATCGATGCAGTTCAATGCGCTGGTGCTCGACATGCACCCCTATGTCGGCGACCAGATCTTTGCCGAGACGGAAGGCCTGTTCGGCCGCCGCCTCGTGGCGGGCGCCTTCGTCTTTTCGGCCGGACTCGGGCTGGTGGCGACCAACTGCGTCAACGCCTTTTCCTACGGCTACGACCGCCTGCGCTTCATCAAGCCCGTCTTCATCGGCGACACGATCTATACGATCCGCACCAATCTCGACAAACAACCGAAATATGACGCGCTCGGCCTTATCCGCGCCTCCTACGAGGTCTTCAAGGGCGAAGGCGAGCTGGTGCTCTATTGCGAGCACATCCAGACCGTCAAATATCGGGACGGCAAGCCGGCGGCGTGAGCGCCTACCGAAAACTCTTCACGAAAAGATCGTTGAGGTCGGCAACGGCCTTCGCCGCCGGCTCCGCGCTCGTTACGGCCCGGTTGATGCGCTGCGACGCCGCCTCCTGGAACGGCATGTAGCCGTCATGCCGCGGCCGCAGCCAGGCGCCTTCCAACGTGCTGCGGGTATTTCGATAGAAGCCGAGCGTCGCCGCATTGGCCGCCTCGTCCTCCCAGCCGGCCGCATGGCCGGGCTGGCCGCCGAAGCGCCAGTAGCGATCGGCCTGCACCGCGCCGCCGGCAATCCAGTAGGCGAAATCAATGGCCGCCTCGCGGTGTTCGGAGAAAGCCGAGACGGCGATGCCCGTGCCGCCGAGCGCCGACCCGACCGGCCCGCGTGCGCCGGCGACCGGCATGTCGGCAAAGGCGATGCGGTTTGCGCGAAACCCTTCGAGGGAATAGCTGACATAACCGTAGATCAGCGGCGAAAGGCTGTAGCGCGCACCGTCTTCGCCCATCAGGTCCAGAACGGCGATCGGGTCCATGCCGATGCAGGCGGGATCGACGAGGGCCGCCAGTTCGCGGATCATCTCGATCGCCTGGACGCCGGTCTCGGCATCGATGAACGGCCGGCCCCGCTCCACCGAACACGGGTGGCCGAGATTGCCGCACAGCGTGAACAGGCACATTAGCGAATGTGGCGGGCGCAGCGGCAGCAGCACCTCGCCGGTCTTTGCAAGGTCGAGCACCTCCGCCCAGGTCGTCGGCGGCGCGTCGAGCCGGTCCGGCCGGAAGGCCAGCACCTGGGTCGCCGCATCGATCGGGAAGGCCCATTGGCGGCCCTGCCAGTTGTAGCTTGGGAAGGATTTGCCGACGGAGCCTTTGGCCAGCGCTGTGAAGGCGGCTTTCCGGCTGGGTCCATCCAGCGGCGCGAGGCAGTTCTCCGCGGTGATCTGGCCGACATGCGGATGGTCGATCACGATGAGATCGTAACGGCGCGCCAGTTCCTCGACGGGAAAACTCTCGAAATCCTGCAGCGACCGCTTGTCCCATTCGATCGAAACGCCGGTCTTCTGCAACCAATCGTCCGAGCAGGCCACCATCGGATCGTAGCCGCGCGGATGGCTCCAGGTCATGCCCTTCAGGGTAACGCCGCCCATCAGGCGAACTCCGCCCGGATGCGGCCGGTATGCTCGCCGACCCGCGGCGCCGCCTGCCCGCCGAGCGGCCGACGGCCATCGACGCGCACGGGGCAGCGGGTCGTGCCGATCGAAACGTCGTCCTCGCGCGTGACGGTCTGCAACATGTCGAGCATGCGGAAACCGTCGCTGGCCAGCAGTTCCGGCCATTCCAGCACCTTGGAGCACCAGATATCCGCCGGTTCGAGGATGGACAGCCAATGGTCGACGGTCTCGGTCGCGATGCGTTCGGCAATGATGCGCTTGATCGCGTCGCGCGCCGTGAACCACGCCTTGCTGTCGTCGCGATAGACGCCAAGCGCCTCGATCTGCAAGAGATCCTGCAACCGGCCGAGCGGCGTCATGGCGATCGCCAGATAACCGTCCTTCGCCGGATAGACGCCGTAGGGTGCGGAAAGATAGGCATGCGCGCTGCGGAAGCCGGATCGTTTCGGCTTGCGGCCGCCGTCGTTGAGATGGGTGGTCAGCACCTCGAACTGGAAATCGACCAGCCCTTCGAGCAGGCTCGTCTGGATATGGGCGCCCTTGCCGGAAATGCCGCGCCGCACCAGCGCCGCGAGAATGCCCTGGCAGGCATTGGCGCCGGCCAGCATGTCGGCGACCGCGAGGCCGAAGGGCACCGGCCCCTGCTCCTCGTCGCCGTTCAGCCACATCAGGCCGGAACGCGCCTGCGCCAGAAGATCCTGCCCCGGCCGCATCACCCAGGGGCCATCCTCGCCATAGCCGCTGATCGAGGCATAGACGATGGCCGGGTTGATCGCCTTCGCCGCCGCATAATCCAGGCCGAGGCGCTCGATGACGCCCGGGCGGAAATTCTGGATCAGCACGTCGGCCCTGGCGATGAGCTTTCGCAGGAAGGCGAGATCGTCCGGGTTCTTGAGGTCGATGCCGAGGCTCTCCTTGCCGCGGTTGATGGCGTGGAACAGCGTCGAATCGCCGCCGACCTCGGTGTCGCTGAGATAGAGCCGGCGCGACAGGTCGCCGCCGTCCGGCCGCTCGATCTTGATGACCCGGGCGCCGAGGTCGAGCAGCCGAAGCGAGCAATAGGGGCCGGAAAGGAACTGGCTCATATCGACCACGGTCAGACCGGCGAGCAATCCGGGTTCATCCTGCATGAAGGCTCCTCCCTGCGACGCCTCGAAAGATTCCGCAGAATTCTTATTTGAATTACTATTTTATATATGAGAATTTCACGCCCGCTTGTCAACGCCGAAGGCTCCCCACGGCACGCCCGGAAGACAACTTCGAAAAATTCGAATTATCATTTTGGATTTCGGCAAATTATCGGGGCATGCCGTATGGTCCTATCTTCACCCTATACGAACCGACTTTTGCACATTCAGGAGATTGAAATGCGTGCCATTGGCTACCAGACCCCGCAACCGATCGATGCCGCGACGGCGCTTGTCGATTTCGACCTGCCGCGGCCCGAGCCGCAGCGGCGCGATATCCTCGTCGAGGTGAAGGCCGTGTCGGTCAATCCGGTCGACACCAAGATCCGCGCCTCCGCCAAGCCGGAACCGGGCGACTGGAAAGTGCTTGGCTGGGACGCCGCCGGTGTCGTTACCGCCGTCGGGCCGGAGGCCAGCCTGTTCAAGCCGGGCGACGCGGTCTTCTACGCCGGCGCGATCAACCGGTCCGGCACCAATGCGGAGTTCCACCTCGTCGACGAGCGCATCGTCGGCAGGAAGCCGGCGTCGATCGATTTCGCCGCCGCCGCCGCCCTACCGCTGACTTCGATCACCGCCTGGGAAATGCTGTTCGACCGGCTGGAGGTGACCCGTCCGGTTGCGGGTGCGGCAAACGCCATCCTCATCATCGGCGGCGCCGGTGGCGTCGGCTCGATCGCCATCCAGATCGCCCGCGCACTGACCGACCTCACGGTGATCGCCACCGCCTCGCGGCCGGAAACCCAGGACTGGGTGAAGGCGCTCGGCGCCCACCATGTCGTCGACCATCGCCAGCCGCTGGCCCCTCAGGTCGAGGCGCTCGGCATCGGCCAGCCCGCCTTCGTCTTCTCCACGACCAACACCGACGATCACCTCGCCGACATTGTCGAGCTGATCGCGCCGCAGGGCCGGTTCGGCCTGATCGACGACCCGAAGGTGCTGAACGCCCTGCCGCTGAAGCGCAAGTCGATCTCGCTGCATTGGGAGCTGATGTTCACCCGCTCGCTGTTTGCCACCGCCGATATCGAAAAGCAGCACGACCTGCTGAACCGCATCAGCGAACTGGTCGATGCCGGCAAGATCAAGTCGACGCTCGCCGACAATTTCGGTGCCATCACTGCGGAAAACCTCAAGCGCGCCCATGCGCTCATCGAATCCGGCAAGGCCAAGGGCAAGATCGTGCTCGAAGGCTTCTGAGGAGAGACATCACCATGACGACACCAGCCGAAAAACTCATCGCCATCGCCGTCCTGAAGGCCAAACCCGGCAAGCGGGACGCGTTGCGCGCGGGCCTGCTCGCCCTCATCGAGCCGACCCGCGCGGAGCCCGGAAACCTCGACTACATGCTCTTTGAGCTGCGTGACGAGCCCGGCACCTTCTATATGCGCGAAGCCTTCGCAAGCCAGGCGGCGCTGGATGAGCACATCGCTGCGGATTATTTCCAGGCCTTCGCCGTGACGATCGACGACCTGCTCGCCGAGCCGCTACGCCTGATCTTCCTCGACCAGGTCTCCGCCTGACGATTACGCGCCGCGGCCCGGTGAAAGGGCCGCGACGATGCGCTCGATCAGCAGGCGCACGCGCCGCGGCTGTACGGCGCTCGGCGGATAGACGATCTGCAAGGCCGTGCTGCCGGTGGAAAAATCCTTGAGCAGCTCCACCAGCGCGCCCGAAGCGAGATCGGCATCGACGTCGCGGATCGATTTGAGCGCGACGCCCAGCCCCTGCTTGCACCATTGGCGCACCAGCCCGCCGTCATTCACCACGCGCCGGCCGTGCACGGTGACCTTGCGAACCACGCCGTCGATGACGAAGGACCATTCGCGGTCGATGTTCTGTCCGAAGCGCATGACGATGCATTCATGGTTTTCGAGCTCGTCCGGATGCTGCGGCGTGCCGTGTGCTTCGAGATAAGCGGGCGAGGCGCAGACGATACGGCGGTTATCACCGAGCGGCTTCGCCCGGAGGCTGCTATCCGCCAGCACGCCGTGCCGGATGGCGAAATCCATGCCCTGCCCGACGAGATCGACATAACCGTCCGTCAGGTTGAGATCGATCGTCACCGCGGGATGCTCGGCCAGGAAGGCATCGATGACGGGCACCAGCAGGCGACGGCCAAGATCTTCCGGCGCGCTCAGCCGGATCGGACCGGAGATGACATCCGCGCCGCGCCGCACGCGGCTTTCCAGCTCCTCAGCCTCCGCCAGCAGGCGCCGGGCGCCCTCGACGAGCGCACGCCCCTCCTCCGTCAGGCTGATGGCGCGCGTCGTGCGGGTGAGCAGCGTCGCCCCGTAATAGGCCTCCAGCGCGGCGAGGCGCTCCGACACGGTCGCGGGCGAAAGCCCGACCTCGCGGCCCGCGACGGCGAGGCCGCCTTTCTCGACGATACGGAGGAAGAGAGACAGGTTTTCAAGCAGCATTGATCGGCTTTTCCGAATTATGATTTCCGGATCAAAGCAATTATCGGGAGTTTCCGCAAGCAGTACTCTCCACCTCGAACCATGGCGGCCGAGCTTATCCGCTGCCTAAACATCGAGGACGACCATGACCGCTTCGCTTTTCCAGCCCGTCTCGCTCGGCGCCATCGACCTGCCGCACCGCATCGCCATGGCGCCGATGACCCGCGCGCGCAGCACGCAGCCGGGCAATGTGCCGAACGAGATGATGGCGCGCTACTATGCCCAGCGCGCCTCCGCCGCGCTCATCATCAGCGAGGCCACGCAGATTTCGCCGCAAGGCCAAGGCTATTCCTTCACGCCCGGCATTCATTCCGACGCCCAGGTCGCAGGCTGGCGCGCGGTGACCGATGCGGTGCACGCGGCCGGCGGGCGCATGGTGCTGCAGCTCTGGCATGTCGGCCGCATGAGCCATGCGAGCTTCCATGCCGATGGCCTGCCGGTCGCCCCGTCAGCCATTTCACCCGAGGCCAAGGTCTGGATCGTCGATCCCGCGACGGGCGAAGGCGGCCTTGCCGATTGCCCGGTGCCGCGGGCGCTGACGACGGCGGAAATCGGCGCGGTCGTCGGCGATTTCGCCAAGGCGGCAGCCAATGCGATGAAGGCCGGTTTCGACGGTGTCGAGATCCATGGCGCGAACGGCTACCTGGTCGACCAGTTCCTGCGCCGCTCGGCAAACCAGCGCACGGACGACTACGGCGGCAGGCAGGAGAACCGCATCCGCTTTCTCGCCGAAGTCGCGCAAGCCGTCGCCGCCGAGGCGGGTGCGGCGCGCACCGGCATCCGCCTGTCGCCGTTCATCACCCAGCGCGGCATGGTGGACGACGAGATCGTGCCGACGACGCTGAAGGCGGCGCGCGAACTCGACCGCCTGGGGCTTGCCTATATCCACCTCGCCGAGGCCGACTGGGACGATGCGCCCGTCACCCCGGCCTCCTTCCGCCGCGATCTGCGGGCGGCCTTTTCCGGCAAGATCATCGTCGCCGGCAAATATGATCCGCAGCGCGCGGAGGCGATCCTTTCGGAGGGACTGGCGGATGTCGTCGCCTTTGGACGTCCCTTCATCGCCAATCCCGACCTGCCGCGCCGCTACCGCGAAAACCTGCCGCTCGCCGCCTTCGATGCGACGACGCTGTTCGGCGGCGACAATGACGGCTACGCGACCTACCCGGCCTGGAGCAGCGCCGCATGACGCCGCTCTCCGAGAAGGAACGCGCGGCGGCGCGGGCAAACGACAGGATCGGCACCGTGCTGGTGCTCGATCAGCCCAGCATGCGCATCTGGCACCTGCGGCTCCAGCCGGGCGAAAGCCTGGCGTCGCACCGGCATGACCGGCCGTATTTCTGGACGGTGCTGGGCGACGGCAAGGCGCGCTCCCGCTATGGCGATGGCCGCGTCGTCGACGTGACCTATGCCGCCGGCGACACGCGTTACTTTCCGGACCTGACGCCCGACACCGCCTTCGTGCACGACCTCACCAACACCGGCACCACGGAACTGGTCTTCGTGACGGTGGAGTTCGGCTGAAGCACCTCCGCCCTCATTCCGCGGCGGCGGCGAGGCATCCATCGACGATGTTTTGAATTTCGCCACGGCAGGACCCGCAATTGGTTCCAGCATTGAGCGCCTTGCCCACCGCGTCGACACTGCGGCAGCCGCCGCGCACGGCGGCGACGATCTGGTTGACGCCGACGCCGAAGCAGGCGCAGACGGTGGCGCCGGGGTCCGGCTTGTCGGCGCCCGGCCGGCCGGCGACGAGGGCGAAGCGTTTGCGCAGGTTGGCGTGTTCAGCACCGAGCTGCGCGACCGCCCAGCTCCTCGCGACGGCGACCGGGTCGCGCCCCAGGAAAAAGGCCGCGAGCAGGCGCGGACCGTCGAAGAAGGCGAGCCGGACCTCGCCGGACGGGCGGTCGGTATAACCGAGCGGCTCGATGCCATCGGGAATGGACAGGGTTTTGCGGCACCATTCGCACCAGTCCTCGACAGGCTGTTCGAACGCCAGTTCAAGCCGCCACCCGCCTTCCGCTTTCGCCAGCGCCCAATAGGCCGCGTCGAGGCCGTCCGGCTTTGCCTGCGACACCGCGAAGCCGTAGTGCGCCACCTTGAATTTACGGGCTGCGACAGCGACGTTTTTCGAGGCGGGCTGGCCGGAGATCCTGTCGGTCACGGGCGGCACGACGGCATCGATGCGGCCCGCCGCCGCGAATTGATCGTTCCAGTGCATCGGCACGAAGAGACTGCCGCGCGCCTGTCGATCGGTGATCAGGACGCGCACGACCGCCTTGCCCTGCGGGCTTTCGATTTCGACGAGGCCGGCATTGCCGACCCCGATCTCCATCGCATCACGCGGATGCAGCTCGGCGAAGGGCTCGGCGATATGCGAGGACAGCCGCGCACTTTTCCCCGTGCGGGTCATCGTATGCCACTGGTCGCGAATGCGGCCGGTGTTGAGGGTGAAGGGATAGGCCGCGCTGGTGCGATCCCACGGGGTCGGCTCGACCGCGACGAACCGCGCCTTGCCGTCCGCGTGGTAGAAGCCGCCCTCGGCGAAGAAACGGGTTTCGGCCCTGCCGCCCTCCGCCGGCTGCGGCCATTGGAACGTGGCGAGCGTATCATAAGCCCGCGGGGTGAGCCCGGCATAGGCACCGATGTCGAAATCGCGGCCGCCCTCGTTCTCGAAGGCGGAAAGCGCCGCGTGTTCCTGGAAAACCTCAGCGGGCGTTTCATAATCGAAGGCGGCGGCGAAGCCCATGCGGCGGCCGACTTCGGCAAGCTGCCACCAGTCGGCGCGGGCCTCGCCGGGCGCGTCGAGAAAGCTGCGCTGCCTTGAAATGCGGCGCTCCGAATTTGTGACCGTGCCGCTCTTCTCGCCCCAGCCGAGCGAGGGCAGCAGGATGTGGGCGTGGCAAGCGGTGTCCGTCGTCTTCAGGATGTCGGAAACGACCACGAAGGGACAGGCCTTGATCGCCGCCGCGACGGCATCGGCATCCGGCATGGAGACGACGGGATTGGTCGCCATGATCCACAGCGCCTTGATGCGGCCGTCCGCGACCGCCTGGAAGAGATCGACCGCCTTCAGCCCCGGCTTTTCGGCAATCCGCGGCGATTGCCAGAAGCGTTGCACGCGGTCGCGGTCCTCTGTGCTTTCGATCGCCATATGAGCGGCCAGCATGTTGGCAAGCCCGCCGACCTCGCGGCCCCCCATAGCGTTCGGCTGGCCGGTCAGCGAGAACGGCCCCATGCCCGGCCGGCCGATCCGGCCCGTCGCAAGATGGCAGTTGAGGATGGCGTTGACCTTATCGGTGCCCGACGACGACTGGTTGACCCCCTGGCTGTAGCAGGTCACCACCTTCTCGGTCGCCGTGAAAAGCCGGTAGAATTCGCGCAGCTGCATGGCCGGCAAGCCGGTCTGCTCCAGCACATCGGCGAAGGAGACCGATGACGAGGCCACGAAAGCCTCCGCAAAGCCGCTCGTATGCGCCGCGACATAGTTCTGGTCGATCGCATTGTTCAGGACGAGGTGGGAGAAGAGGCCGACGAACAGCGCGACATCGGTGTCGGGGCGGATCGCCAGATGCAGGTCGGCAAGATCGGCCGTCACCGTGCGGCGCGGGTCGATGACGACGATCTTCATGCCCGGCCGCTTCGCCTTGGCGGCGGCGAGCCGCTGGTAAAGGACCGGATGGCACCAGGCGAGGTTCGAGCCGGTGAGGATGACCAGATCCGCCAGTTCCAGGTCCTCGTAGGTCCCCGGCACCGTATCGGCCCCGAAGGCGCGGCGATGGCCGGCGACGGAGGACGACATGCAGAGCCGCGAATTGGTGTCGATATTGGCCGAGCCGATGAACCCCTTCATCAGCTTGTTGGCGACGTAATAATCCTCGGTCAGGAGCTGGCCGGAGACGTAGAAGGCGACGGAGTCCGGGCCGTGTTCGGCGATGGCCGCGGAAAACGTCCGGGCGACGAGGTCGAGCGCCTCGTCCCAAGCCGCCTGCTTTCCGCCGATTTCCGGATGGAGGAGGCGTCCGTCGAGATCGACCGTCTCGCCGAGCGCCGATCCCTTCGAGCAGAGCCGCCCGTAGTTCGACGGGTGGTCAGGATCGCCCTTGACGGAGACCGTACCGTCGTCCCCAACCTTGGCAATGACGCCGCAGCCGACGCCGCAATAGGGGCAGGTTGTCTTGACCTCCTGTTCCATCATTCCGCCGCCATCATCAGGCTTTCGAGCGCGATGAAAAGGGCGCCGTCCTCGTTGCGCAGCGGCACGGTCTTCACCGCCCCCTGGTCGGCCCCGAGCGCCTTGCCGGTTTCGAGCGAAATCACCCAGTTGTGCAGCGGGCAGGTCACGGCCTTGGCATGCACGATGCCCTGCGACAGCGGCCCGCCCTTGTGCGGGCAATGATCCTCGATGGCGAAGACCTCGTTTTCGACCGTGCGGAAGACGGCGATCCTGCCCTGCGGCGTCTTCACGCAACGCGCGCCGCGCAGCGGAATATCGGCGATGTTGCCGATGGCGATCCAGTTCATGTCCATGGGCTCACTCCGCGGCCTGCGTGTAGCCGATCGTCGCCATCGGCCGGAATTCGTGCTTGTCCTTGCCGGAGACGCGCTCCGACCACGGGTCGACCTGGGCGAAATTCTGGCTGAAGACGAAGCGGTCGTAGAAGGCCTTGCGCTTCGCCTCGTCCCCCATGATCTGGCGGCGGATTTCCTCAAGGCCGACGCGCTTGGCCCATTTGTAGATGCGCTCCAGATAGCGCGCCTGCTCGCGGTACATCTGCGTCAGCGCCACGATATGCTCCAGCGCCTCGTCCTCGGTTTTCACGAGGCCGAGCACCTCCGTGCCCTTGATATCGAGGCCCGCCGCACCGGCGAAATGGATCTCAAAACCGCTGTCGACGCAGATCACGCCGATATCCTTGCAGGTTGCCTCGGCGCAGTTGCGTGGACAGCCGGAGACGGCGAGCTTCAGCTTGGCGGGCGTCCACGAGCCCCACATGAACTTTTCAATGCGGATGCCGAGCCCGGTGGAATCCTGCGTGCCGAAGCGGCACCAGTCGGAACCGACGCAGGTCTTCACCGTGCGCAGGCCCTTGGCATAGGCCTGGCCGGAGATGAAGCCGGCCTTGCCAAGATCGGCCCAGACGGCCGGCAGGTCCTCCTTCTCGATGCCGAGCAGGTCGATACGCTGGCCGCCCGTCACCTTCACCAGCGGGATCTCGAACTTGTCGACGACATCGGCAATCGCCCGCAATTCGCCCGCATTGGTGACGCCGCCCCACATGCGCGGCACGACGGAATAGGTGCCGTCCTTCTGGATATTGGCGTGCACGCGCTCGTTGATGAAACGCGACTGGTAGTCGTCGGCATATTCGTCCGGCCAGTCGCAAACGAGGTAGTAGTTGAGCGCCGGGCGGCACTTGGCGCACCCGCAGGAGGTCTTCCATTCCAGTTCCTGCATGACGGCCGGAATGGTCTTCAACCCCTTTGCTTTGATCAGGCGGCGCACGTCGTCATGGCCGAGATCGGTGCAGCCGCACATCGGCTGAACGGCGGCGGGGTTGTAGCTGTCGCCGAGCGTCAGCGTCATCAGCTGCTCGACGAGGCCGGTGCAGGAGCCGCAGGATGCGGATGCCTTGGTGTGGGCGCGCACGTCGTCCAGCGAGGTCAGGCCCTTGTCGGTGATAGTCGAAACGATCCGGCCCTTGCAGACGCCGTTGCAGCCGCAGATTTCCGCATCATCCGGCAAGGCT
Organism: Shinella sp. BE166; assembly: GCF_051201095.1. Lineage (NCBI taxonomy): Bacteria > Pseudomonadati > Pseudomonadota > Alphaproteobacteria > Hyphomicrobiales > Rhizobiaceae > Shinella > Shinella sp. BE166. The sequence goes on from NZ_JBPEHL010000003.1 coordinate 164,183, forward strand.
GCAACGGCCGCCATAGGGTCCAGCGGAGCGCCCCCCTGATAGGCCTGGCCGAAGATCAGCGTCTCGCGCATCTGCGAAATATCGGTCGCCTTCTTCTTGAGGTCGTTGAACCAGGCGCCATCCGCCGTCTCGCCATAGAGCACCGTGCCGATGATGCGGTTGTCCTTCAGCACCAGCCGCTTGTAGACGCCGGCGGAGGCATCGCGCAGCACGATCTCCTCCCGATCGTCGCCATCGGCGAAATCGCCGAGCGAGAAGAGCTCGATGCCGGTGACCTTCAGTTTGGTCGGCGTATCGGAATGCACGAAGGCGGCGGAACGCTCGCCGGCAAGATGCGAGGCGGCGACACGCGCCATCTCGTAAAGCGGTGCGACGAGGCCGTAGACCATGCCGCCCACTTCCGCACATTCGCCGAGCGCCAGAATGCTGCCGTCCGAGGTCTGCATGCCGTGATCGACGACGATGCCGCGGTTGACGGCGAGGCCCGCCTCCTTGGCGAGGCCGACGCTCGGACGGATGCCGACGGCCATCACGACGAGCGTCGCGGGAATGACGCGGCCATCGTCAAGCTCGATGCCCTCGACCCTGCCGTTTCCGACGATGGCCTTGGTGTTCGCCTTGCAGAGGATCTTGATGCCGCGGCCTTCCAGCTCCTTCTGCAGGAGGTAGCCGGCGGCGGGGTCGAGCTGGCGGTCCATCAGCGTGGGCATGACGTGCAGCACGGTGACATCCATGCCGCGGCCGGCAAGGCCGGCGGCCGCTTCCAGGCCGAGCAGGCCGCCACCGATGACGATGGCCTTTTCGCGCGACTGGGCGGCGAGCAGCATGGCCTGCACGTCGTCGAGGTCGCGATAGGTGATGACGCCGGGCAGGTTGTTGCCCGGCACCGGGATGATGAAGGGCACGGAGCCGGTGGCGATCACCAGCTTGTCGTAGCTTTCGGTGACGCCATGATCGGAGGTGACCGTCCTGGCATCGCGGTCGATGGCGATGATGCGGTGGCCCTTGTAGAGCGTGATGCCGTGTTTGATGTACCAGCCGTCGCCGTGGATGATGATCTGTTCGTAGTCCTTCTCGCCGGAGAGCACCGGCGAGAGCATGATGCGGTCGTAGTTCACCCGCGGCTCGGCGTTGAAGATGGTGACCTCGTACTGGCCGGGCGCCTTTTCCAGCAGGTGCTCCAGCATGCGCCCCGGGGCCATGCCGTTGCCGATGATGACGAGTTTCTCGGTCATGGTGTTTCCTTACAATTACGCGGCAACGGCGGAGACGGAGGGGCGCTCCATCTGGCGGATGGAGAGGTGCATCCAGAGAAGCGAGACGGCTACGACGGCGAAGAGCAGCAGGAAGCAGCTCGACCAGAGGCCCGTAGCATCCTTGAGCAGGCCGAAGGCGATGGGCAGCACGAAGCCGCCGAGCCCGCCGACCATGCCGACAACACCGCCGACCGCGCCGACGCTATCGGGGTAGTAGGCCGGGATGTGCTTGTAGACGGCCGCCTTGCCGAGGCTCATGACGAAGCCGAGCACGAAGACGACGGCGATGAAAATGATGGGCGTGACACCCGTCGGGAGCGACAGGATGAGCGTGGCGACGGCCGAAACACCGAACATCCAGTACATGACGGAACGCGCGCCCTTGCGATCGGACAACACGCCGCCGAATGCCCGAAAAATGCTGCCGGGAATGGAATAGGCGGCCGCGATCATGCCGGCGGTGGCGATATCGAAGCCATAGACGCCGACCAGATAACGCGGCAGCCAGAGCGACAGGGCGACGAAGCCGCCGAAGGCGAAGAAATAGTAGAGCGAGAAGCGCCAGACGCGGGCATTCTTCAAGGGCGCGAATTCCTGCGCGAGGCTACGCTTCGGCGCCTTGCCATCGCGACGATTGCGGAAGGCCGGGTCGTCGCTGGTGGTGAACCAGAAGAGGCAGGCCGTGAGGATGAGTGCTGCGGCCCAGATTTCCGCCACCATCTGCCAGCCGGCGGCGACGAGCACGAGGGGCGCGAGGAATTTCGTCAGCGCCGCGCCGACATTGCCGGCCCCGAAGATGCCGAGCACCGTGCCCTGCTTTTCCGCCGGAAAGAAGGGCGAGACATAGGCGACGCCGACCGCGAAGGACCCGCCTGCCAGCCCCACGCCGAGGCCGGCGAGCAGCATCTGCGGAAAGGTGGTGGCATGGGAGAGCAGCAGCGTCGAAAGTGCCGCCGCCAGCATGGTCAGCGTATAGACGAGCCGGCCGCCGAAACGCGGCGTCCAGACGCCGAGCAGGATGCGCACCAGTGAGCCGGTCAGGATGGGCGTGCCGACGAGCAGGCCGAACTGGGCTTCGGAGAGGCCGAGGTCATCCTTGATGCGGATGCCGATGATCGCGAAGATCGTCCAGACGGCGAAACAGATGGTGAAGGCAAAGGTGGACATCCAGAGCGCGATTGCCGGTTCGCGCGGGGACAGGGACTGCTTGTTCTCAGACATGGCTTCTCCGAGGCCCGACAAGGTCGTGCCGATCCATCATGGGGTTGAAAAACAAAAAGCCGCTGGCCAGGCACGCGCGACCCTCAAGGGTGCGCACAATCCTGATCAGCGGCTTTGCTGGAGGCGCCCGTCGTTGGACGCCGATTTCGTGACCCGAAGGCCCACAAGAAACAAAGCAATCAGTGTGCCAGTTTCTTCAAGCTATTGGTTCTAAAAGCTATTGGGAAATTTGCGATACCACGCCGCAAGACAATGCTTGGCGCATGCGCACGAACGAAGCCACTTTTTGTGCAGTGCGCATGAAATAAGCGCTATCGCATTTGCGCCGCGATATAGGCATCCACGGCATCCGGATCGAAACGCCCGCCATCGAAGAAGCCGTCCGGCCCGAGCGTCAGCGCCCCAGACGAGCCGACCGGCGTCTCTACGGTCAGGGCACCCTCGACCTTGGAGCTGGCGGACGGCATGGCGATGCCGAGCCCCTTCAGCGCGGCGCGATAGAGATCGGGCCGATAGGTTTCCGCGGCAATCTTCTGGCGTTCGGCGGTGTGCGCGACCTGACGCCAGCGCACCATCTGGGTGTAGAACCACAACGCATGGCTTTTCCAGGGGAAGGTCGCGGCCTTGGCATTAGGGACGAAAAAGTCCCTGACGCTTTCCACCGCACCGCCGCCGACCGGAAGCTCCCCACTCAGCGCCGGCAGCAGCAGCGCGGCATCCCGCCCGACATAGACGGGTCTTGCCAGAAGCTGCGCCAGTTCCGTGCGGTTTTCCGGCCGGGCGCACCATAGCGACGCTTCGTAGAGCGCCACAAGCAGGGCCGCCAAAGCCTCTGGGTGTGTTTCGCCCCAGCGGGCATTGACGCCCAGCACCTTTTCCGGGCTCGACCGCCAGATCGCGGCCTTGACGGTGGCGAGATGCCCGCCGCGTTTCACGACACCAAACGTGTTCCAGGGCTCGCCGGCGCAATAGCCGTCGATGGTGCCTTCGGCGAGCGCATCGCCCATGTCCGGCGGCGGCAGCACGACGATCTCGATGTCGCGATCCGGATCGATGCCGCTGGCCGCCAGCCAGTAACGCAACTCGTAATTATGCCCCGAATAGGGATGCACGACACCGAAGCGCAGCGGCTCGCCCTTCCGCCCGTCGATGACCTTGCGGAGCGCCGCGCCATTGGTGCGCGCGTCGAGATCGGCCGTCGCCCCTTCCCACGCCATAGCCCGCCACAGCGCCGCCGAAACGGTGACGGCATTGCCGCCGAGACCCAGCGCCATCGGCACGATCATCTCAGGCGCCGGCGCGCTGAGGCCAAGATTGCAGGCGATCGGCATGGGGCCGAGGATATGCGCGACATCGAACTGGCGAACGGCAAGGCGGTCGCGAATGCTGGCCCAGGACCGCTCGCGCACAAGGGTAAGGTCGATCGACTGCGCTTCGGCAAAACCCTTTTCCCGGGCGACGACGAGGAGCGCGCTATCGAGGAGCGGCACGAAACCGGCGGTGATGGCGTGGCGCATCGTCATTCCTTGGCTCCCGGATCGAGCAGGCTGGCCGCCGTGATGAGGCTTTGGGCGATCTCGACGATCTTGCGGTTCTGGTTCATCGCCGTGCGGCGCAGCAGCGCATAGGCTTCCTCTTCCGAAAGCCCGCGCGAGCGCATCAAAAGCCCCTTGGCGCGGTCGATCGCCTTGCGGTTCTCGAGTTCGCCGCGCGTCTCCTCCAGCTCCCGGCTGAGGCGGGAAAAGGCGTTGAAGCGGCTGATCGCCATTTTCAGGATCGGCCGCACGCGCTCCTGCTTCAGCCCGTCGACGATATAGGCGGAGACACCCGCCTCCACCGCGGCCTCGATGGAGGCCTCGTCCGACTTGTCGACGAACATGGCGATGGGACGTTTCACCGCGCGGGAAAGCTGGAAGATGCTCTCCAGCATGTCGCGGTTGGGGTTTTCGAGATCGATGACGATCACGTCCGGGTTGAGATCGGCGATGCGCCGGGCGAGCCCGTGCATCACGTCGATGACGGTGACCTGGTCATAGCCCGAATCGCGCAGGCCCTCCTCGATGATGGCGGCGCGAATCCGGTTCTCGTCGATGACCAGTACGTTCAGTCCGCTTGCTTTCATGCCGCCACCGCATTGAGGTCGCATGCCAGATGCGCCATGCCGGCGACGAAATCAAGCCGGGCGGTTCAATCCTCTGGAATGGAATGAAAGCCCGCCGGCAGGGCAAAGCCCATATCCGACGATGGATCCGAGACGGTGGGCACGGGCGTTCGCGGGATCATGGCATGGGCGGCGAGCACGGAGCGGATCGCGACGGGGCGATAATGCCGGACGAGATCGGGCGCCTTCTCCGCCTTTTCTTTTTCCTTGTCGGCATCCCCCGCCATCGTGTTTCTCCTACGGTGCCTCGAACTTCACCATCGTCCCGCCGCCGGTCGCCTGGTCGGTCGGGAAAACCTCGACGCGTGCGACGTCGACATGGACCGGCAGCGCGATCACGTCGTTGACGACCTGCGCGATGTTTTCCGGCTGGATCGGCCGATAGCCGTCATAAAGCACGGCGGCAGCCTGGTTGTCGGGGATGGAGGTGCGGTAGAGCGCCGTCTGGACGCGGCCCGGCACGATCTCGCTGACCCGCACCGAGGTGCCGAGCAGATCGCAGCGCAGGTTATCGCAAAACAGGCTGAGGCCGGCCTTCGATGGACCATAGGCGCCCATGCCCGGATAGGGCGCCTGCCCGCCGCTGGAGCCGATATAGATGAGATGGCCGCGCTCGCGGGCGACCATGCCGGGCAGGCAGGCACGCGTCAGATGCATCGGCGCCTTGAGGTTGACGTCGATCATCGCGTCGATTTCGGCGGGATCGATGTCCTGGAAGGCCGCCCGGGTCGACAGGATGCCGGCATTGTTGACGAGGATATCGACCTCGACGCCGGCCAGCGCGTCCGCGATGCGCGCCGTGTCGCGCACATCCGCCACCACGGGCACGGCGCCGCAGCTTTCGGCGAGTTCGGCCAGCACCGCCTCGTTGCGCCCGACGGCATGGACCGTCAGCCCGCGCCGGCGCAGTATCGGCACGATCGCCTTGCCGATGCCGCTGGTCGCGCCCGTGACGACGGCGACGCGATAGGCGTCAGACATAGATATAACCTCCGCTGATCACGACATTCTCGCCGGTCGCATAGGTGTTGCGGCTGGAGGCCATCATGACGATCCATTCGGCCATTTCAACCGGTTCTGCCGCGCGGCCGAGCGCGCTGGCTTTCGCAAGTTCCGGCAGGAAGCCGAGTTCCTTGGCGCGGTCCGTGGCAAAGCCGGCGGGCGCCACGGAATTCACCAGGATCTGGTCCTTGGCGCATTCCTGCGCGAAGGATTTCGTCAGGCTGACGACGGCGGCCTTGGTGGCGGCGTAATGCGCGTTCTGCGGATGGGCCTTGAAGGCATCGACCGAGGTGATGTTAACGATGCGGCCGGTCACCTCCGGCGGGTTCACGAACTGGCGCATGTGCCGCACTGCGGCGACCATCATGTGATAGGTGCCCTTGACGTTGATGGCGTTTTCCAGGTCCCAGTCCTCGTCGGTAATGTCGAGAATGGCCTTTCGCGGATAGATCGCGGCGCTGTTGACGAGGGCGTGCACGCGGCCGAGCTTGCCGGCAACCGCAGCGAAGCCCGCATGCGCCGTCTCCGCGCGGGAAATGTCCGCCACCGCCGTCGCCACCTCGACGCCGAGGGCTTCCAGTTCCGCCGCCGAAGTGGCGAGCAGCGCCTCGTTGCGGTCGATCAGGCCGATCTTTTGCGCGCCATGCGCGATCATCAGCTTCGCCGTCGTGAGACCGAGGCCCGAAGCGCCGCCGACGATGACAACAGACTGGTTCTTCACGTTTCACTCCTCGCGATTTTCAAGTTGCGTGGCCATATTGGTATGTTATCACTTATATGCTAACTTTTACGAAGTGCAAGCCGCTTCCGGAACCCTTGCCCATGATTCCCCGCCTCGATGCCGACCGGCGCATCGCATCGCCAAGCGACAATTTCCTCCGTCATCTCGCGGCCCAAGGCTTCCAGGGCGATATCGGCGCGCGGGCTGCGGACCGGCTCGTGTTTTCCACGGACAACTCCATTTACCAGGTGGAACCGGCCGGCATCGTGTTTCCCAAAAACATCGGCGATCTCAAGCGCATTGCCAAGGCCCTCGCCCGCCCGGAGTTTTCCGGCGTCACGATTGCACCTCGCGGCGGTGGCACGGGCACGAATGGCCAGTCGCTGAGCGAAGGCATCGTCGTCGACTGCTCGCGCCACATGAACAGGATTCTGGAGATCGACCCGGTTCGCCGCATCGCCCGTGTGGAGGCCGGCGTCGTCAAGGACCAGTTGAACAAGGCGCTGGCGCCGCACGGCCTGTTCTTCGCGCCGGAATTGTCCACGTCCAACCGCGCGACGATCGGCGGCATGGTCTCGACCGACGCCTGCGGACAGGGCTCCTGCCTCTACGGCAAGACCAGCAACCATGTGCTCGGCCTTCGCGTGGTGCTGGCGGATGGCAGCGATTTCCTTTCCCGCCCGGTGAGCGAGGAGGAATTGCGGGCGCTTCAGACGCGGCAGAACCGCATCGGCCATATCCATCGCACGCTGGCCCGCATCGCCCGTGACGACAAGGCGCTGATCGACAAGATCTTTCCGAAACTCAACCGCTTCATGACGGGCTACGACCTCGCCCATCTCCAGCGCGAAGACGGCCGTTTCGACCTCAACGCGGTGCTCTGCGGCTCGGAAGGCACGCTCGCGATGATCGCGGAGGCGGAGCTCAACCTACTTCCCATTCCCGCCTGCGCGGCGCTCATCAACATCCGCTACGACGATTTCAACGCCGCCCTCGAAGACGCCCGCACCCTCGTCGCGCTCGATGTTGCTTCGGTCGAGACCATCGACGAGACGGTGCTGCGGCTCGCCAGAGGCGATATCGTCTGGCCGCGCATCGCCGCCTTCTTCCCGGGCGATGCGGACGGCATCAACATCGCCGAAGTGCTGGCCGATACGCCGGAAGAGCTTTCCGAAAAGCTTGCGGCCGTCGCCGCCGCGCTTGCAAAAACCTCCTTTGCCGGCCGCAAGGGTTACACGATCACCACGAAAAAGGCCGATATCGAGGCCATCTGGGCGATGCGCAAGCGGGCGGTCGGGCTGCTCGGCAATGTAGAGGGGCCGACGCGGCCCGTGCCCTTCGTCGAGGACACCGCCGTGCCGCCGGAACATCTCGCCGCTTACATCCGGGAGTTTCGCGCACTGCTGGATGCCGAGGGGCTTACCTACGGCATGTTCGGCCATGTGGATGCGGGGGTCTTGCATGTGCGCCCGGCGCTCGATCTCACCCGGGCCGATCATGCAGCGCTCGTCCGGCGCATCAGCGATGCCGTTGTGGCACTCACGCAAAAATATGGCGGCGTGCTGTGGGGCGAACATGGCAAGGGCGTTCGCTCGGAATATGTGCCGGCCTTCTTCGGGCCGCTCTATCCGCGCCTGCAGGAGATCAAGCAGGCCTTCGACCCTCTCAACCAGCTGAACCCCGGCAAGATCGTCGCGCCTGCGGGCAGCAGCCTGCCGAAGATCGACGCCGTTCCCCTGCGCGGAACGCTCGACCGCGCCATCGGCAACGACATCCGCGCCGCGTTCGACAATGCCGCCTATTGCAACGGCAACGGCGCCTGTTTCGATTTCGATGCGGACAGCCTGATGTGTCCCTCCTACAAGGCGACACGCGACCGGCGTTTTTCGCCGAAAGGGCGCGCCTCGCTGATGCGCGAATGGCTGCGGCGGCTTTCCGAAAAAGGCATCGATCCACGCCGCGAGGCCGAACGGCAGCGCCGCACGAGCGTCATCCTGCGGCTTGCGCGACGGGCCTGGAACAGCCTCAACCCCGCCAACCGCGATGACTTCTCCCACGAGGTGCGCGCGGCAATGGACACCTGCCTCGCCTGCAAGGCCTGCGCCGGGCAATGTCCGGTGAAAGTCAGCGTGCCGGCCTTCCGCGCCAAATTTCTCGAGCTCTATTACGGGCGTTATCTGCGGCCGGTGAACGACCCGATCGTCGCGACCATCGAGACGATGCTGCCGCTGCTGGCGCGGGCACGACCGCTCTACAATCTCGCCGTCGGCTCGTCCCTCGGCAAGGCGCTGCTGCGGCGCGCAGGCCTGACCGCGCTTCCGACCCTCCCCGCGCGTTCGCCGCGCCGGGAACTCGGCCGCGTGCCGACCGCCACAGCGCAGGCGCTCGCACGGCTCGACTCCGCGGAACGCGCCGACGCGGTCATCTTCGTGCCGGACGCGTTCACCGAACATTTCGACCCGCAGGTGCTGCTGGACGCCGTGGCGGTCGCACGGCGCCTCGGGATACACCCGTTCCTCGCCCCGCCGCTGCTGAACGGCAAAGCGTTGCATGTGCACGGTTATCTCGGCGCCTTCCACAGGACGGCGCCGCGCACCGCGCGGCAGCTCGACCGGCTGGCCGAAACGGGCATCCCGCTTGTCGGCCTGGACCCGTCGATGACGCTCGCCTTTCGCAGCGAATATGCCGGCGCGGCCGCCATGCGAGCGTGTGTGCTTCTTCCGCAGGAATGGCTCGCGACGCTCATCGACCGCCTGCCCACCCTCGCCGGCAAATGGCCGCGCCATCGTCTCATGGCGCATTGCACCGAGCGCAGCACCGCACCCGCCGCCGTCGGCCAATGGATCGCCGTCTTCGCAAAACTCGGCATCGACGTGGTCGCCGCCGAAACCGGCTGCTGCGGCATGGCCGGCACCTTTGGCCATGAGGTGCGCAACCGGGAGATTTCCGAAAGGCTCTATGCCATGAGCTGGCAGCCGGCACTTGCTTCGGCCGGGGCGGATGACGTGGTGATGGCGACCGGCTATTCCTGCCGCTCGCAGGCAAAGCTGATGGACGGGCGGCAGATCCCGCATCCCCTGCAAATCCTTCGCGCAAGACTTGAAGACGACGCGGCGCTTCCCCTCAAGGACGGCGCCATGTATGATATGTGATAAATGTAAACTTCAACAAAGGCGGGATCGCCATGTCGATCATCACGCAGCGCGGCAATCTCGCGGAAATCGTCGTCGCCAAACTGGCCGAGCGCATGGACTCCGGACTTTATGCGCCCGGCGAGAAGATTCCGTCAAGCGCGCAGTTGTGCGAGGAGTTCGGCGTCTCGCGCACCGTCATCCGCGAGGCGCTGACCTCGCTCAAGGTGGCAGGCCGCGTCATGGCCCGCCAGGGTGCGGGCGTCTATGTCACCGAGAAAGACGCCAAGACGCTGAACTTCGAAATCAGCCGCATCGACGATATCCGCTCGGCAATGCAGATCCTCGAATTGCGGCTTGGCGTGGAAATGCAGTCCGTGGCGCTCGCCGCCCAGCGCCGCACGCCCGAAGCGCTCGCCGAAATCGCCCGCGCCTTCGACTATATCGAGAACCTCGACACGAGCGATGCGGAAATCGAGGCACGCGCGGATTTCGAGTTTCACCTCGCCATCGCCAAGGCGACGCGCAACCCGCACTTTCCGCGCTTCCTCGTCGCGGTGATGGGCGAGATCAATTTCGACCTCGTGCTGAAACACCGCCAGTCCGGCCGCTCCTACAATGCCTATCTGAAGAAGATCAACAAGGAGCACGCCGCCATCCTTGCAGCGATCACCCAGGGCGATCCGAAGGCGGCCAAGCAGGCGCTGGCCGCGCATCTGGAGGAAAGCCTCAGCCGCTACCGGCTGATGCTCGACGAGCCGGCCGGCAGCGAAGCGTACGACTGAGCGCCGTCACCGGCCCGCCGCAAGCGCCTGCTCGCGGATCTGCGACAGGCTCATCTTCGGCGTCAGCGCCTCCGGATCGATGCGGATTTCGATCAGCGCCGGCTTGCCGGATGCCTCCGAGCGCCGGAAGGCATCGGCGAACTCTTCCGTGCTCTCCACCGTCTCGCCGTGCAGGCCGTAGGACCGGGCGAGATCGGCGAAATGCGGATTGGTGAGCCGCGTGCCGGAAACCCGGCCCGGATAGTTTCGTTCCTGATGCATGCGGATCGTGCCGTACATGCCGTTGTTGATGACGAGGAAGATGACACGGGCGTCATATTGCATGGCCGTCGCCAGTTCCTGCCCGTTCATCAGGAAGCAGCCATCGCCGGCGAAGGCCACGACCGCGCGCTCCGGCGCGGTGATTTTTGCCGCGATCGCCGCCGGCACGCCGTAGCCCATCGAGCCATTGGTCGGCCCAAGCTGGGAGCGGAAGGTGCGGTACTGGTAGAAGCGGTGCGCCCAGGCGGAATAGTTGCCCGCCCCCGTCGTCAGGATCGCATCGGCCGGCAGATGGCCGCGCAGCCATTCCATCACCGCGCCCATCTGCACTACGCCGGGAACCTGCGGGTATTCGATGTTTGCAAGATAATCGGCATGCGCCGCCTTCGTCCAATCGGCCCAACTCGGTGCAAGGGCGAGCTTCAACTTCGCGGCTTGCGACAGAAAGCCGGCGACGCTCGCATTGATCGGCAACGTCGCGTAATAGACGCGGCCAAGCTCTTCCGCACCAGGATGGATGTGCACCAGCGTCTGCTTCGGCACCGGAATATCGATCAGCGTGTAAGACCCCGTGGTCATCTCGCCGAGGCGGGCACCGATGGAAATCAGCAGGTCGCAATCCTTGACGTGCTGGATCAGCTTCGGCCCGGCGGCGAGGCCGAGGTCGCCCGCGTAGTTCGGGTGCGCGTTGTCGAACAGGTCCTGGCAGCGGAACGAGGCGGCGACCGGAAGTGAAAAGGCTTCCGAAAAGGCCTTGAGGTCGGCAACGGCCTGCTGCGTCCAGCCGCCCCCACCGGCGACGACCATCGGACGCTCGGCCTTCGCCAGCAACGCGGTCATCTCGTCGAGCTGCGGCTGGCCGGCATAGGCCTCGACGCGCTTGAAGGCCGGCGTATCGGCAACCGTCACAAGATCCGTCAGCATGTCCTCCGGCAGCGCCACCACCACCGGCCCCGGCCGGCCGTTGACGGCGCGGTGGAAGGCCTGGCTGATCAGCTCAGGAATGCGCGCCGCATCCTCGATCTCCACCACCCATTTCGCCATCTGGCCGAACATGCGGCGATAGTCGATCTCCTGGAAGGCCTCGCGTTCCATCTGGTCGCGCGCCACTTGGCCGATGAACAGGATCATCGGCGTCGAATCCTGGAAAGCCGTGTGCACGCCGACCGAGGCATTGGTGGCGCCCGGCCCGCGGGTGACGAAGCAGATGCCGGGCTTGCCCGTCAGCTTGCCATAGGCCTCCGCCATATAGGCCGCCCCGCCCTCCTGTCGGCAGATGACGAATTCGATCGCCTTTTCCGCATCATGGAAGGCATCCAGCACCGCCAGATAGCTCTCGCCCGGCACGCCGAACACCCGCTCGACGCCATGGATTCTCAAGGCGTCGACCAGCACCTGGCCGCCGCTGCGGGCCTTGTTCTCGGTTTTCATGTCTGTCTCCCGGCCGTCAGATCACGGCGTCTTCAAGGAAGGGGCGGTTCGCGGCCACGCGCGCGTAGCCGAAGGGCGAAAGGTCGAGCGTGCGGAAGCCGCCATAGGTGATCAGTTCGGAAAGCCCCCGCCCCATGGCCGGCGACTGTTGCAGTCCATGGCCGGAAAAACCGTTGGCGAAGAGGAAGTTCTTCACCTCGCCATGCGGGCCGAGGATGACATTGTGATCGAGCGTGCAATAATCGTAATGCCCCGCCCAACTGTTCACGACCTTGATCGCCTCGAAGGCCGGCACGCGATGGGCGAGCGTCTCCCAGATCTCATCCTCGAATTCGTGGTGCATCACCTCGAAATCGTTCGGATCGACCTCCGGATCGTGTTTCGGATAGGTGCCCATCAGGTAGAATTTCCCCTCCGGGCGGAAGAACACGCCGGTCGGGTCGATGGTGAGGCCGACCGGGCCTTCGAGCGGCGTGCGGCAATCCACGACGAACAGCGACCGCCGGCGTGGCTCGACCGGGATATCGAGACCGGCCATGCGGGCCATCTTCTTGCCGTTGGTGCCGGAAGTGTTGACCATCGTACCGCAGGAAATCGTCTGCCCGCCCTTCGTCGTCACCGAGACCACGCGATCGCCCTCGCGGTTCACCGCGACAACTTCGTCCTCGATATATTCGACGCCGAGCGACCGGGCCTTCTTGCGGAAGCCCTGGAGGAGACCGACGCTGTCGAACCAGCCCTCGCCGCGCTCGCCTGTGCTGCCCAGCGTCAGCCCCTCGACATTCAGCCATGGAAACCGCCGGCCGAGCCCCTCGGGATCGAGCAGCGAAACCTCGGCGCCGCAGGCGACCTGCGTTTCATGGTTGCGGCGCAGCACCTCGCTGCCGCGCTCGTCGCCGGCGAGGAAGAGATAGCCGTTCTCGTGAAAGCCGATTTCCGGCGTGTCGTCGTCGACCGCGACGTTCTCCTTGAAATTGCGGATGAATTCCGTGCCGAACTGCGAGACCTTGACGTTGATCGCATTGGAAAACTGGTGGCGGATGGAGCTGGAGGAGAGTGCCGTGCCCGAGCGCTGGTAGGTCCAGTCCTTCTCGATCACCAGCACGGAGCCGGTGAAATCGGGATTGGTGGCGAGGAAATAGGCCGCCGCGCTGCCAACCACGGCACCGCCGACGATCACGACGTCATAGGATGTCTTCGAAGCCTGCATCACTCGTCCTCGAAATGACCGGCGGCCGTGAAACTGCCGCCCTGATAGCGCACGGCCGGGTCGTTCGGGTCGCCCTGCTCGGTCTTGGCGAAAACCTTGTCGGCATAGTCGTCGGCGCTGTCTTGCGGCTTGTAGCCGAGCACGGCGGCGGTGCGGTTGTCCCAGAAGGCCTGCGAATTGTTCGACATGCCATAGGCGACCATGAAGCCGACACGCGGCGCCGACAGGCTCTTTTCGACCAACTGGCGGCAGTCGCGATAGGACAGCCAGGTGATGAGATGGCGCCGGTCGGTCGGCTCCGGAAAGCAGGAGCCGATGCGGAGCGAGACCGTCTCGATGCCGAACTTGTCGAAATAGTAGCGGCCGAGGTTTTCCACGAAGGTTTTCGAGACGCCGTAGAGGCTATCCGGCCGCGTCGGCACGCTGCCGTCGATCGTCTCCGTTCGCTCGTAATAGCCGATGGCGTGCACGGAGCTGGCATAGACGATGCGCTTGACGCCGTGGCGGCGCGCGGCCTCGTAGATGTGGTAACCGCCGGAAATGTTGGAATCGAGGATGGTCTTCCATGCGCCTTCGAGCGGCTGCCCGCCGAGATGCACGATGGCGTCGCAGCCCTTCACCGCTTCCGAAACCGCATCGAAATCGGCGAGTTCGAGCGGGAAATCCTCCTCATGCGAGGCGACGTTTTCGCAAGGTTTGCGATCGGAAAGCCGGACGATCCTGCCGAGCCGCGTGCCGGACTGGCGAAGCGCCGTACCGACGCTGCCTGCCGCCCCTGTCAATAAAACTCTCTGGAAATGGGACATGGGGTTCCTCGTTAGCGAAGCCGGGCCAAGGCATCGGCGATGCGCGCGATGGCCAGCGTGAGATTGTCGCGCGATGTGGCGAAGGACAGGCGGATATAGGGCTCGACGCCGAAGGCGGCCCCCGGGACGGTCGCGACCTTGCCTTCCGTCAGCAGGTAGGCGGCAAGCGCCGTGTCGTTTTCGATCACGGTGCCATCCGGCGCGGTCTTGCCGATATGGGCGGCGCATTTCGGGAAGAGGTAGAAGGCACCTTCCGGCGCACGCACCTCAAGCCCCGGAATGGCGCGGAAGCCGCGTGTCACCAGCTCGCCGCGCGCCTTGTATTCGGCAACCGCGGTCGTCACGAAATCCTGCGGGCCGTTCAACGCCGCGGCGGCGGCGACCTGGGTGATCGACGACGGGCAGGTCGTGCTCTGCGACTGCATCTTGTTCAGCACCTTCGTCAGCGCCTTCGGCCCCGCCGCATAACCCAGCCGCCAGCCGGTCATGGCATAGGCCTTGGAGACGCCGTTGATGAGCAGCGTGCGGTCGCGCAAATCCGGGCAGGCATTGGCGAAGGAGGTAAAGGGCACGTCGGCGCAGACGATGTGTTCGTAGATCTCGTCCGACATGATGGCGACGCGGGGGTGGCGGGCCAGAACCGCGCCCAGCGCCTTCAACTCGTCGGCGGTGTAGATCGCGCCCGTCGGGTTGGAGGGCGAATTGAACAGGAACCAGCGCGTCTTCGGCGTGATCGCCGCTTCCAGCCGTTCGGGCGTGATCTTGAAGGCCTGCTCGACACCGCAAGGTACGATGACAGGCACGCCGCCATGCAGGATGACGATGTCGGTGTAGGACACCCAGTAGGGTGCCGGTACGACCACCTCGTCGCCGGGTTCCAGCGTGCCGAGGAAGGCGTTGAACAGGATCTGCTTGGCGCCGTTGCCGATGGAAATCTCGTCCATGGCATAGTCGAGACCGTTCTCCCGCTTGAATTTGCGGACGATCGCCTCACGCAGCTCCGGCAGGCCATCGGGCGCGGTGTAGCGGGTGATGCCGCGCTTCATCGCGTCCACGGCGGCATCCACGATATGGGCGGGCGTGTCGAAATCCGGCTCGCCGAGCGAGAGGTCGATCACCTGCTCACCCTTCGCCCGCATCGCCTTCGCCGCCATGGAAACGGCCATCGAGGGCGAGGATTTTATGGTGGATGCCCGAAGGCTTTCAAACGCGATCATGTTCATGCCTTGCCTCCCGCCTTGCCATAAAGCGCGGCCTGCTCCTCTGTGATGTAACCATGCCTGACGTCATGGGCGACGGCTTCCGCAGGGCGACCGGCCGGATCGCCGTAACCGCCGCCGCCCGGCAGCGAGAGCACGAGACGCCGGCCTTCCGGCACGAATTGCAGGCCCTTGCCCTTCAGCGCCGTGCCGTCATCGAGCGCCACGCCGCCGGGCGCGCCGTCGAGGCCACCGTCGCGACCGCGGGCCGGATGGTTGAGGCGGTCGAACATGGCGGAGAAGCGGAACGAAAACCCTTCGGCCGCTTCGATCTCGATCATCTGGCCGAGGCCGCCGCGCTGGGCACCCGCCCCGCCGGAGCCTTCGCGCAGTTCCTTGCGCCAGACGATGACCGGGCCGACATTCTCCGTCGCCTCGATCGGCATGGTGTGCACGCCGCTCGGGAAGGCCGTCGCATTGAGGCCGTCGAGCGAGGCACGCGCGCCGGAGCCGCCGGAATTGAACATCAGGATCTCCGCACCCTTGCCGCCGATCTGGTCGGAAAGGGGGCGCACGCTCATATGCAGGTTCCAGAGCGCGCTGGCACCCTCCGCCGGCGCCTGGCCGGGCAGCGCCTGGTGCAGCGCGCCGAGCACGAGGTCCGGCACGAAATGGCCGAGCACATGGCGCACGGCAACGGGTGCCGGCCGCTTGGCGTTGAGGATGCAGCCTTCGGGCGCCGCAACGTCGAAGGGCGCGAGCGAGGCGGCATTGTTGGGAATTTCCGGCGCGACCACGCATTTGATTCCGTAGCAGGCATAGGCCTTGGCATAGACCAGCGGCACGTTGATGCCGAACTTGCTCATGCCCGACGTGCCGTCGAAATCGACCAGCACGCCCTCCGGGCCGATGGTGAGTTTTGCCGCGAGATGCACCGGCTCGTCATAGCCGTCGAGATCGAGGCTGTAGGACCAGCTTCCGTGCGGCAGGTTTCTCAGCCGCTCCAGCGTTGCTTCACGGCTGTGCTTCAGGATGAAGCCGCCGATCATCGACAGATCTTCCAGGTTGAATTCCGTCAGCATGTCGATGAGGCGACGGTGGCCGGTCTCGTTGCAGGCGGCAAGCGCATGGAAATCGCCGACCACCTTGTCGCTCTCGCGCACATTGTTGCGCACGATATGGATGAGGGAGCGGTTCAGTTCGCCGCGCTCGAAGAACTTCATGATCGGGATGAAGAGGCCCTCTTCATAGACCTCGCGCGCATCCGGCCCGAAGCCGCGCCCGCCGATATCGACCACATGCGCGGTGGAGGCGAAATAGCCGACCAGCTTGCCATGGTGGAAGGAGGGCGTGACGACGGTGATGTCGTGCAGATGGCCGGTGCCCTTCCACGGATCGTTGGTGATGTAGACATCGCCCTCGAAAATATTCTCCGGACCGATATCGCGGATGAAATGGGCGACGGATTCGGCCATGGCGTTGACATGGCCGGGCGTGCCGGTGACGGCCTGCGCCAGCATGCGGCCTTCGAGGTCGAAGACCCCGGCAGAGAGGTCGCCCGCCTCGCGCACGGAGGTGGAAAAGGCGGTGCGGATCAGCGTCTGGGCCTGTTCTTCCACGACGGAGATCAGGCGGTTCCACATGACCTGCATATGGATATCGATCAGAGATCGATTTTCGGGGGACTGGTTCATCGGTTCGTTCCTTACAGTCGGGTAACGAGCAGGCACCCGTCGTTCTGGACGACGGCCTTGAAGGCGGCGGTGAGCATGGTGGAGGTCTCGCGCTCCACGACGATGGCGGGACCTTTCACGACATCGCCGGGCTTCAGGTCATCACGCTCATGAATGCCGGCATCAAGGAAGGCGCCTTGCGCGGCTTCGAAGAGACGGCGGGTCTTTGCCGACGTGACGACGCTGCCCTCATCGACAGCGGCAACCCGTTCCACCGGCGGCAGCGGCGAACTGGCCTTCACGGACCAGCTGACGATCTCGATGTCCAGCCCCTCGATGGCGCGGCCGAAGAAGCGGGCATAATCGGCTTCGAACAGGTCCACGAGCTTTTCCGCGCTCTGAGCATCGAACCGATCGGCGGCGAGCGCCACGGGAATATCCCAGCCCTGCCCCGCATACCGCATGAAGAGCGTGCGTTCGATCACCGGTGCGCCGGCATCCAGCCCGCCTTCCACGAAGCCGGTCGCCTCGGCCTTCATGCTGTCCAGCAGATGATTGGCCGCGGTAAAATCGAAATCGGAGAGATTGAAGACGGCGCTGCGCACCGATTCATAGCCGAAGGGCGCGCGCAGGAAGCCGATGGCCGAACCGACACCGGCACCGGCCGGCACGAGGAAGGTGGAGATGCCCATCTTCTCGCAAAGCCTTGCGGCATGCAGCGGGCCGGCACCGCCGAAGGTGATCATGGTGAAATCGGCGATGTTCTTGCCGTTTTCGACCGTGTGGACGCGGCCGGCATTGGCCATGTTCTCGTCCACCATCTCGCAGGTGCCGTAGGCGGCGCCGTCCGGATCGAGACCGATCACCGCACCGATATCGTCGGCCATGGCCTGACGGCTCGCCTCGACGGAGAGCGGAATGGCGCCACCGGCGAAATTATCGGGGTCGAGCTTGCCGAGGATGAGGTCGGCATCGGTGACGGTCGGGTTCTTGCCGCCGCGCTGGTAACAGGCCGGACCCGGCTCGGAGGCGGCGGAATGCGGCCCGACGCGGATCTGGCGCATGGCATCGACGCCGGCGATGGAACCGCCGCCGGCACCGATTTCCACCATCTCGACCACCGGAATGGAGATCGGCATGCCGGAACCCTTGCGGAAGCGATAGGTGCGGGCGACCTCGAAGGTCTTTGCTGTCTTCGGCACCTGGTTCTCGATCAGGCAGATCTTGGCCGTCGTGCCGCCCATGTCGAAGGAGAGCACCGTGTCGAGCCCGTGGCGCCGGGCGATATCGGCGGCGAAGATCGCCCCGCCCGCGGGACCGGATTCGACGAGGCGCACCGGAAACTCCGAGGCGCTTTCGACGGAGACGATGCCGCCGCCGGAATGGATCATGAAGACCGGACATCCGACGCCGATCTCCTTCAGCGAGACGACGAGGCGGTCGAGATAGGATTTGATCGCCGGCTTGACATAGGCATTGGCGCAGACCGTGTTGAAGCGCTCGAATTCCCGCATCTGCGGCGAGACTTCCGACGAAATCGACACGGAGACATGCGGCAGGCGCTTGACGATGGCGTCACGCACGGCGGCCTCGTGCGCGCCATTGGCATAGGCGTGGATGAAGCCGATGGCGACGCTTTCATAGCCGCCTGCCGCGATGGCCGAGACGACGGCCTCGACGGAGGCCTCGTCCAGCGCCAGCAGCACCTTGCCTGCAGCGTTCATGCGTTCGCGCACGGTAAAGCGGTCTGCCCGGGGGATCAGTGCCGGCGGCAGGGTGATGTTGAGATCGTACTGCTCGAAGCGGTTTTCCGTGCGCATTTCCAGCGTGTCGCGAAAACCCTCGGTGGTGACGAAGGCGGTCTTGGCGCCGCGCCGCTCGATCAGCGCGTTGGTGGCGAGCGTCGTGCCGTGGATCAGCAGGCCGATTTCCGAGAGCGCGATGCCGGCGAGCTCGGCGACGGCGGCGACACCCTTGAGAATCGCCCGCTCCGGGGCGGTGTAGTCGGTGAGCACCTTCGTCGAATGGAGCGTGCCATCCACATCGAGGGCAATATCCGTGAAGGTGCCGCCGATATCCACCCCGACGCGGCAGTTCCGCGGTGCGTTGTTCACCATGTCGTTCCCCACACTCGATTCCATGTCGCTTTGACCTTTGAGCACCAGTTTCCACGGCTGGCGCAGCGATGCAAGATTTCTGCTTGACGGATTTTGGATATATCACTTATCATACATGTGTCAACTTTAAATACCGACGGATTGCGACAGGGGAAGCGTCGCAATCACGACAGAGGCCGTTTGCCACCAACCCGGCCAAAAGAGCCGCGGCGGGCGGGAAAAAAGAACCAGAACGCCGGCTGAACGCGCGTCGCATCAAGGAAGATCAACGGCTTAACCAGAGGGAAGCCTTTCATGACTCGTTTCTCGACATTCTTCGCGGCCACCGCGATCGCATCTTCGCTGTTTCTCGTTCCGGCACTCGCTGCCGACACCATCAAGATCGGCGTCGCCGGCCCGATGACCGGCGCCAACGCCACCTTCGGCGAGCAGGTCTGGACCGGCGTCTCGGCCTATGTGAACGAGGTCAACGCCGCCGGCGGCATTGACGGCAAGCAGATCGAGCTCGTGAAGGGCGACGATGCCTGCGAGCCGAAACAGGCTGTCGCCGTCGCCAACCGCTTCGTCGACCAGGACAAGGTGCAGGCAGTCGTCGGCCATTTCTGCTCGTCGAGCACGATCCCGGCCTCGGAGATCTACAACGACAACGGCATCCTGACCGTCACGCCGTCCTCGACCAACCCGATCGTCACCGATCGCGGCTTCGACACCATGTTCCGCACCTGCGGACGCGACGACCAGCAGGCGGTGGTCGCCGGCGCCTTCATTCTCGATACGCTGAAGCTCGACAAGATCGCGCTGATCCACGACAAGGACACCTATGGCCAGGGCCTCGTCGATGCCTTGAAGAAGACGCTGGAAGAGCGCGGCGTCGAGCCGGTGCTCTATGAGGGCCTGACGCGCGGCGAGCGCGACTTCAATGCACTGGTCACCAAGATCAAGAGCGCTGGCGCCACCGCCGTCTATTTCGGCGGCCTCATTCCGGAAGCCGGTCCCCTCATCCGCCAGATCCACGAACAAGGCCTCGACGTGAAGTTCGTCAGCGGCGATGCGCTGGCCCAAACCGAAATCGTCACCGCCGCCGGCGGCGCGCAGAACCTGAAGAACGTCTACTACTCCTCCGCCGCCAATCCGCTGGAAGACCCGGCGACGGCGGATGCGCAGGCCGCACTGAAGAAGGCGAACATCGCGCCCGACAACTACACGCTCTTCGGCTATGCCAGCGCGCAGACCATCGTCGCAGCCGTCCAGGGCACCAAGGAAGGCTCCGTCGAGGACCAGATCGCCTGGCTTCGCGCCAACTCCGTCAAGTCGGCGGTCGGCGATCTCGCCTGGAACGACAAGGGCGACGTGAAGGACTTCAAGTTCGTCTTCTACGCCTTCGACGACGCGGGCGCCCCGGTTCCGAGCAACTAAGCTCCTTCAAGCCGGCCGGCTGAAGCCCGTCTTCAGCCGGCCTCCGATTGCCAGAACAATCCATAAAGGGGTTCGCCATGGACGCGTTCATCTTGGCGCAGCAGCTCGTCAACGGCGTGACGCTCGGCACGATCTACGGCCTCATCGCCGTCGGATACACCATGGTCTACGGGGTCATCCGCATGATCAACTTCGCCCATGGCGATGTCTACATGGTCTCCGCCTATATCGCCGCGATCACGCTCGCAGTGCTGCATTTCTTCGGCTTCCAGTCCGTGCCCTTCGCGCTGATCTCGATCCTCATCATCACGTGCGTCATCACCGGCATCTATGGTTGGGCGATCGAGCGAGTGGCCTACCGGCCGCTGCGGGGCTCGACCAAACTCGCGCCGCTGATCTCGGCGATCGGCATATCGCTGATGCTGCAGAGCTATGTGCAGATCTCACAGGGCGCGCGCGACCAGGGCGTGCCGATCCTCATCCAGGGCGCCTTCCGCTTCGGCGAGGGCCAGCATTTCGTACAAATCACATACATGCAGACGGTGATCCTGATTGCAGCGCTGGTCGCCATGGGCATCCTCACCTATGTGATCAACTACACGCGCATCGGCCGCGAATGCCGCGCCACCCAGCAGAACCGGCAGATTTCCGCCATCCTCGGCGTCAACACGGACCGGATCATCTCCTCTGTCTTCGTCATCGGCGCGGCGACGGCCGCCGTGGGCGGCACGCTGGTGACCTTCAATTATGGCTCGTTCAATTTCTTCATCGGCTTCGTTATGGGCATTAAGGCGTTCACCGCCGCCGTACTCGGCGGCATCGGCTCGCTTCCGGGCGCGGTGCTCGGCGGCATCCTGCTCGGGCTGACGGAGGCGCTGTTCGCCGGGTACGTCAGCACCGACTATAAGGACGTCTTCGCCTTTTCGCTCCTCATCATCCTCCTGTTCTTCCGCCCCTACGGCCTGCTCGGCCGGCCGGAAGTGCAGAAGGTCTGACGGGAGGAAACGCCATGCAGAACAACCGCCTCGCCTCCCTTCTCAAGGAAGCCGTCCTCACCTTCGTCATCTCGCTCATCCTGTTCGGACCGATCTCCGGCCTGGTGCTCGACGGCTTCGGCTTTCGCAACGAACTCGGCCGTGCGGTGACGCTCGCGGCCATCATCACGGCCGGCCGCCTGCTCGCCTCGCTTGCGGGCATGAGCGAAATCGGCAAACGCCTGCGCGGCCGGCTAGCAAGCAGCAACTCCGGCGTCACCGTTAATACCGGGCAGGAACGCTCGCCCCTCCTGCCGCTCGCTGTGCTCTTCCTGGCCGGTCTCGCGCTGCCCTTCTTCGCCGACAAATATTTCCTCGGCATCGGGATCCTCGCGCTGATCTATTGCCTGCTCGGCCTCGGTCTCAACATCGTCGTGGGCCTTGCCGGCCTGCTCGATCTCGGCTTCGTCGCCTTCTATGCGGTCGGCGCGTATCTGCTGGCGCTCGGCTATCAATATCTCGGCCTCGGCTTCTGGAGCGCGCTGGTCATCGCGCCCTTCCTCGCCGGGCTTTTCGGCATGATCCTCGCCTTCCCCGTGCTGAAGATGCATGGCGACTATCTCGCCATCGTCACGCTCGGCTTCGGCGAGATCATCCGCCTGGTGCTGAACAACTGGCTGGAATTCACTGGCGGACCGAACGGCGCGCCCGTGCCCGCCCCCACCCTCTTCGGCCTCGAATTCACCCGCACGGCCAAGCAGGGCGGCGTGCCGATCCATGAATTTCTCGGGATCAGCTATAGCGGCGACTACAAGTTCTGGTTCATCTATGTCGTGCTGTTCCTTGTCGTCTGCGCGGTCATCTACGCGGTGCACCGGCTGCGCGTCATGCCGCTCGGGCGCATGTGGGAAGCTCTGCGCGAGGACGAGATCGCCTGTCGCTCGCTCGGCGTGAACCACGTCTTCACGAAACTCTCCGCCTTCATGCTCGGCGCCTCGACGGGCGGCATTGCCGGCGTGTTCTTCGCGGTCCACCAGGGCTTCGTGAACCCGACATCCTTCACCTTCTTCGAATCCGCCCTCATCCTCGCCATCGTCGTGCTCGGCGGCCTCGGCTCCACGGTCGGCGTCGTCCTTGCAGCAATCGTGCTGACCATCCTGCCGGAGCTGCTGCGCGATTTTGCCGAATACCGCGTGCTGGTCTTCGGCATCCTCATGGTGGTGATGATGATCTGGAAGCCGCGCGGCCTGGTGCGCCTTACCCGCCCCGCCTTTTTCCCCTCCAGCCATAGCGAGGCGGGCATCGCGCTCCGTCTTGAGCCGCAAACGGAGGCAGGCCGATGAAGACGCCCATTCTGGAAGTGCAGAACGTCACCATGCGCTTCGGCGGCATCGTCGCCAATCGCGATGTCAGCTTCGCCGCCGAGAGGGGCGCCATCACCGCGCTGATCGGTCCGAACGGTGCCGGGAAGACGACGATCTTCAACTGCATCACCGGCTTCTACCGCGCCAGCGAAGGCCGCATCCTGCTGAACGGCCGTAACGGCCCGCAGGATATTGGCCAGTTGATGACGCGGCCGATCACCGGCGGCTCGCACCTCGTCACCCGCGCTGGCATCGCCCGCACCTTCCAGAACATCCGGCTGTTCAAGGAAATGTCGGTGGTGGAGAACCTGCTGGTCGCCCAGCATCTCGCCACCCGCAACAACCTGCTGAGCGGCGTCTTTCGCACCCGCGCCTACCGCGCCGCCGAGACCGAGGCGGTCGACCGCGCCTACTACTGGCTTTCCCAGATGAACCTCGCCAACGACGCCAACCGCCTTGCCGGCGAACTGCCCTATGGCCGCCAGCGCCGGCTGGAAATCGCGCGGGCCATGTGCACCTCGCCGGCGCTGATCTGCCTGGACGAACCGGCCGCCGGCCTCAACCCGTCGGAGACGCGCGAACTCTCCGAGGTGATCCAGCGGCTCTGCGCCGAACACGATCTCTCCGTGCTCGTCATCGAACACGACATGGGCCTCGTCATGCGCATCGCCGACCATATCGTCGTGCTTGATCACGGCGAGGTCATATCCGACGGCACGCCGGACAGCGTCGCCAACGACCCGGCGGTTATCGCCGCCTATCTCGGCGTCAGCGAGGAAGAGGTGACGGCATGAGCACGACAGAAACCACCGCTGGCCCGCTGCTGCAATTCGAAGGCGTGCATGCCCATTACGGGCCTGTCGAGGCGCTGAAAGCGGTCGACGTGCAGATATCGAAGGGCGAGATCGTCAGCCTGATCGGCGCGAACGGCGCCGGCAAGACGACGCTGCTCGCCACCATCTTCGGTGCGCCGCGCACCTCGTCCGGCCGCATCCTGCATCGCGGCGAGGATATCTCAAACCTGCCGACGAACCGCATATCGCGCCGCGGCATCGCGCTGGTGCCCGAAGGCCGGCAGATCTTCCAGGACATGACTGTCGAGGAGAACCTGATGATGGGGACCACACCCATCGGCATGGGGCATTTCGACGAGGATCGGGCGCAGATGTTCGAGCTCTTCCCGCGTCTCAAGGAACGTCGCAGCCAGACGGCCGGCACCATGTCGGGCGGCGAGCAGCAGATGCTGGCGATCGCACGCGCCATGATGGCGCGGCCGGAACTGATCCTCTTCGACGAACCGTCGCTGGGGCTGGCGCCCCTCGTCGTCAAGCGGGTCTTCGAGGTGCTGGCGGAGATCGCCGCCATGGGCAAGACGATCTTCCTCGTCGAGCAGAACGCCAACCATGCGCTGAAACTCTCGCAGCGCGCCTATGTGATGGTCAACGGCCGGATTCACCTCTTCGGGGAAAGCGCCGCGCTGCTCGACAATGCTGAGGTACGCAAGGCCTATCTCGGCCTGCATTGAGGGCTCAGAGAGCCTGCGGCGCGAGGAACTGGTAATAGGCCCAGACGAGCGCGATCACGGCGATGACGGCGAGCCAGATGAGGCCCTTTTTCGGTCCCGGTGCCTTGGGCTTGTTCTCGGGTTCCGGCTTCCGGCGTTCGAATTTCAGAACATTGTTGTCGTTCAAGGCGGCCTCCGACGCACGGGCAGAACAAATCGCGCAGAGATTTACCGGCGATTGGCCCCGACCGGCAAGCGCCTGAGAGCAAAAGTTCCCGTCTTTCCGTCAGGCCGTTTTCCCGAGCGCGGCGATCCGTTCGAAATGGCTGCGCCCGAGAAGACCGGCGCCGTCGCGGATATCGGCGGCAATCGCGGCCTTCAGGGCTTCCGCATCCTGCTTGACGATTGCGACCAACGCCTCGGCGTGCCGGTCGACCTGGTAGGTCTCCGACAGTGTTTCGCCCGCCCGGCGCATGAAGGGGCCGAGACGCAGCCAGAGGGATTCGATCAGCGGCAGCAGTACGGTGCCCGGCCGTGCCTCGTAAAGGCAGCGGTGGAAATCGAAATTCGCCTCCACCAGCCGCCCGAAAGCGCCATCCGCCAGCGCCTGGTCAGCCTGCTTGTCGAAGGCCCGCATGCGGGCAAGCCGCGTCTCGTCGATAAACGGCATGGCGCGCTCGGCAGCCCGCGTTTCCAGCGCCACGCGGGCTTCCAGCACCTCTTCGAAACGCTGCGGATCGAGGTCCGGCACGCGCACCCGCCGGTTGTCGAGCAGCTCCAGCGCCCCATCGGCGACGAGGCGGTGCAGGGCCTCGCGCACAGGCATGGCGCTGACACCGAGCGTCTCGGCAAGACCGTTGATCGTGACCGGGTCGCCCGGCTCGAACTGGCCCGTCATGATGCCCCGCCTGAGCACGCGGTAGACCCACTGCTTGGCCGATTCGGAAGTCTCTCGACTGGCTGCAACCAACATGCTCAAATCCTCCCGTCTGCAGACCCGGCCTATGCCGTCTTTCGTCTCAGGGCTGAATTCCGTGATCTTTGCACGCAGGGCGGATAAATTCCCAAAGCACAAAATGGCCCTTTACAGATTTGATCAAATTATGGTTTGTTGTGATCATAAGCAAGACAAGCCTATCACATAAGAGCCGTGATTAGCGGCCGGACGAGAGGACAGCCGGCGGATCGGGCAAAGCTCGGGACACGCCTGCCGAAAAACGGGGAACCGATGACTGAGACCCGAACGACCGGTGCCCATGGCGGCGCCATTGGCATGCATGGCATCAAGAAATGGTTCGGCAACTTCCAGGCCGTCAACGACGTCTCGCTGGAAATCCGCTCGAATGAATTCTTCACCCTTCTCGGCCCGTCCGGCTGCGGAAAGACCACCCTCCTTCGCATGATCGCCGGTTTCGAACTGCCCACGGAAGGGCAGGTCCTGCTCGACGGCACGGACATTTCCCGCCTGCTGCCGAACCAGCGGCCGGTCAACACGGTCTTCCAGAACTACGCCCTCTTCCCGCACCTGACGGTGGCCGAAAACATCGGTTTCGGCCTCAAGATGCTGGGCAAGCCGAAGTCGGAAATCGACTCGGTCGTGGGCGACATGCTGAAGCTCGTGCATCTCGACGGGCGCGGCAACAACCCGGTCACCCAGCTTTCCGGCGGCCAGCAGCAGCGGGTGGCGCTTGCCCGGGCGCTTGCACCGCGGCCGAAGGTGTTGCTGCTCGACGAGCCGCTCTCCGCCCTCGATCTCAAGCTGCGCAAGTCCATGCAGGTGGAACTGAAGCGGCTCCAGACCGAAACCGGCATCACCTTCGTCTTCGTCACCCACGACCAGGAAGAAGCGCTCACCATGTCCGACCGCATCGCCGTCATGTCGACGGGCACGGTGCGCCAGATCGGCTCGCCCTGGGACATCTACGATCGCCCCTCCGAACGCTTCGTCGCCGACTTCATCGGCGAGACGAATTTCCTGGAGGCCGACGTCGTTTCGGTGTCCGGCGACAAGGCCCGCGTGAGGCTCTCGTCGGGCGCGGAAATCTCCGCCACCTACCCGGAAGGCGTCACGCCGCAGGGCAAGGTCACCATCGTCATCCGCCCCGAACACGCCCGCCTCGGCCCGCCCGGCTCCGGCGTGCTGGAAGGCGCGATCCACACCATCGTCTATCTCGGCACGGACAACCATTTCCACGTCACGATCGACGACGGAAAGACCTTCACCGTGCGCCAGCAGAACGCCAACAGTGCCCCCTGCGGCTTCTCCGTTGGCGAACGCATCAGCGTCGCCATCAATGATGACGTCGCACAGATCCTGAGGGACTAGAGATGACGGACAGTGCTCAGGACGTCGGCGAACAGAGGCAGAAGAAGGACGTCCGGGATCGCTGGCTGCTCAGCGCGCCCGCCCTGGTTCTGATCCTCGCCGCGGGCGTCGGCCCCCTTCTCATCGTGGTGTTCTATTCCTTCCTCGCGCCGGGCAGCTACGGCGACGTGAAGCTGGAATTCTCCTCGGAGGGCTGGTTCAACGTGCTCTTCACGCGCGATATTTTCGACGAGACCGTTTCGCTCGCCGACGCGCATTTCCTGATCTTCTGGCGCAGCGTGAAGCTTGCCTTCGCCACCACCGTGCTTTGCCTGATCTTCGGTTTCCCGACAGCCTATTTCATCGCGACGCGCGCGCCGCACAACCGCTCGCTCTGGCTGTTCCTGATCACCATTCCGTTCTGGACGAACATGCTTATCCGCACCTTCGCCATCCAGGAGGTGATCCGCAGCGAGGGCATCGTCAATTCCTTCCTGATGTCGATCGGTCTCATCTCGTCGCCGATCCAGATGATGTTCACCGATTTCGCCATCATGCTCGGCATGACCTATGTCTACCTGCCGCTGATGGTGCTGCCGCTTTATGCCAGCTTGGAAAAGCTCGATTTCCGGCTGATCGAGGCGGGCTACGACCTCTACGCCTCCCGCTTCGGCGTCCTGTGGCGCATCGTCATCCCGCTGGTCAAACCCGGCATCATCGCCGGCTCCATCCTCGTCTTCGTGCCGGCGCTCTCGGCCTATGTCGTGCCGCGCGTTCTCGGCGGCGGCAAGAACCTGATGCTCGGCAACCTGATCGAACTGCAATTCGGCCAGGGGCGGAACTGGCCGCTCGGCGCGGCGCTCTCCGTCACGCTCGTCATCATCGTGCTGTTTGCAATGCTCTACTACGTGCGCAATGCATCCAAGAGCGGAGGCAGCGCCCATGGCTAAGTCCTTCTCGATCAAACGGCAGCCGGGTTTCGCGACCATCGCGATGCTGTGCTTCTTCCTGCTCTACCTGCCGATCGCCACGCTCGTCGTCTATTCCTTCAATTCGGGCACCTCGATCGCCACCTGGGAAGGTTTTTCGCTGCGCTGGTTCGAAAGCGCCTGGAACAACCAGCAGGTGATGGAAGCCTCCTGGCGGTCGCTGCGCATCGCCGCGGTCGCCGCCGTCATCGCCACGGCCTGCGCGACGCTCGCGGCCATCGCCACCACGCGCACCGCGCCCTATCGCGGCCTCACCTTCAAATATTCCATCATCAACATGCCGCTGCTGGTGCCGGAAATCGTCACCGCGGTGGCGCTCCTGATCCTCTTCTCGCGCATCAAGGTGTGGACCGGCTATTCCGGCCTCGGCTACCTCATCGTCGCGCATGCGGCCTTCTGCATTCCCTTCGCCTATATGCCGATCCGCGCGCGGCTCGAAAGCATGGACCTCTCGCTGGAACGGGCGGCATCCGACCTCTACGCCTCGTCCTTCCAGACCTTCCGCTATGTCACTCTGCCGTTGCTCTGGCCGGGCATTCTCGCCGGCCTGATGCTGGCCTTCGTGATCTCGCTCGACGACGTCGTCATCACCGAGTTCGTCAAGTCCGGTGGACAGGATACGCTGCCGACCTACATGCTGGGTCAGTTGCGCCGTGTCGTGACGCCGGAGATGAACGCGATCTCGACAGCCTTCCTCGTGCTGTCGCTCGCAATCGTCACCGTCTTCTTCTTCCTCAGCCGGAACCCCAACAAAAACAACGAATAGACAAAGGAGAACAGCCAATGAAAATGAAACTGGGATTGATCGCACTCGCGGCCGGCATGATGGCCTCCACCGCCATCGCGCATGCCGAGGGTGAACTCAACATCTTCAACTGGGGCAACTATACCAGCCCCGAAATGATCAAGAAGTTCGAAGAGGCCTACAAGGTCAAGGTGACGGTCACCGACTACGACTCGAACGATACCGCGCTTGCCAAGATCCGCCAGGGCGGCCACGGCTTCGACATCGTCGTGCCGTCGGCAAGCGTCGTACCGATCTGGATTTCGGAAGGCCTGCTGCTCGAATCGCGCCCCGACCAGATGGAGAACTTCAAGAACGTCGATCCGCAGTGGGTTGACGTGCCGTTCGACACGGGTCGCCACTATACGGTTCCGTGGCTGTGGGGCACCACGGGCGTGACCGTCAACAAGTCGATCTACAAGGGCGACATCAACACATCCGCCATCTTCCTCGATCCGCCGGCCGAACTCGTCGGCAAGGTGAATGTCGTGCCGGAAATGTCCGACGTCATGCACATGGTCGTGACCTATGCGGGCGGTGAGCCCTGCACCGGCGACCTGACGGTTCTCAAGAAGGCGCGCGACATCCTCACGGCCGCCAAGCCGAAGTGGATCTCGATGGACTACGGCAATATCGAGAAATATTCGAAGGTCGACCTTGCCGCCGGCGTGAACTGGAACGGCGCATCGTTCCGCGCCCGTCTGCAGAATCCGGACGTCGTCTACGGCTATCCGAAGGAAGGCTATCCGGTCTGGATGGACAATGCCGCGATCCTCAAGGATGCCAAGAACGTCGATAACGCCAAGCTTTTCCTGAATTTCATCATGGATCCGGAAAATGCGGCGATGATCTCGACCTTCGCGCGCTACGCCAACGGCATCAAGGGCTCGGAGCCCTTCATGCCCGCAGACATGAAGGATGCGCCGGAAATCAACATTCCGGCCGAACTGAAGGCCGCCGGCAAGTTCAACCTCGCCTGCGCGCCGGAAGTGCAGGAGCTCTACACCAAGCTCTGGACCGAACTGCAGAAGTAAGCGGCCCCGGCCGAAACAAATGAGGACTGCCCTACGCGGGAAGGCACATCGCCTTCCCGCGCTTCGGCTGGATATGTCATGATCAAGACGTTCAAGGACCAGCACGGCTTTGCCCGTGCCGATGTCACCCTCGCCAATTGGCGCACTGCCCCCTATAGCCGCTGGACCTTTCAGAATGTCCGCGATTTCGTGCCGACGGCGGTGATCGCCGCGGAAGCCGCCACGGCGGAAGTGCCGCTTCACAGCGATGCCTTCCTCGACGCGGCGATGGAATCCGGCCTTGCGGGCGCCGCAAGCGCGCGCGCCTTCCTCGACTTCGCCCATACCGACGCCTTCGTCATGATGCGCCGGGGCGAGGTCGTCGCGGAATATTACGCGCCGCATGCAGATCCCAATGCGCCGCATCTCGTCTTCTCCATCTCGAAGTCGCTGACGGCGGTCGTTTCCGGTATCCTCGAAGCCCAGGGCCTCATCGATCCCGACCGGCCAGTGACAGACTATCTTCCCGAAGCGAAGGGCGGCGTCTATGGCGACTGCACCTATCGCGACGTGCTCGACATGCGCGTCAGCCTCGACTTCGAGGAAGCCTATCTCGACCCGCACGGCGCCTTCGCGCGCTATCGCCGCGCCATGCTCTGGAACCCGCCGGAGCCGAATATTCAACCCGAGACGCTCGCCTCCTTCCTCGTCTCCTTGCAGAAGGCGGAGCGGCCGCATGGCGGGCCGTTCTACTACGCCTCACCGAACGCCGACCTGCTAGGCGTCGTCATCGAGCGCGCAACAGGCGCGCGCTTCGCCGACCTCACCTCCGAACTGCTGTGGAAGCCGATGGGCGCCAAGGGCAATGCCGATATCAGCGTGGATGCGATCGGCACGCCACGCACCGCCGGCGGCGTCTCCATGACGGCGCGCGACCTCGCGCGTCTTGGCGAGTTGCTGCGCAACGGCGGCGCGCGCGATGGCAAGCAGATCGTGCCGGAAGCCTGGATCCGCGACATGCAGGAGAATGGCGACAAGGAGGCCTGGCAGCAGGGCCGCAATGTTGACCTGCCGAACGGGCGGTACCGCAGCCAGTGGTATCAATCCGGCGAGGCCGACCAGGCCTTTTGCGCCATCGGCATCCACGGCCAGTGGCTCTATGTCGATCCCAGCACCGAAACGGTCATCGTCAAGCTCTCCTCCCACCCCGAACCGCTGGGCGACGAGGAGAACCAGGACCTGTTCACGTTCCTCCGGGCGCTCAGCCGCCGGGCAATCTGAAAAACATCGAGGAAACACGCCATGCAGACCGAAGCGAGCTTTATCATCCGCAACGCGCGGGTGCTGACGATGGACGAGGCGAACCCGCGGGCAGTCGCGATCGCCGTTGCCGGCAACCGCATCCTGGCCGTCGGTTCCGAAGCCGAGATCGATGCTTTTTCCGGCCCCGACACTCATGTGATCGACGCCAAGGGCGGCACGGTCCTGCCGGGCTTCAACGAAGCGCATATGCATATTTTCGGCGGCTCCGCCGAACTCAGCGAACTGTCGCTCTCCGGCGTCAAGGGTTTTGAAGCGCTGGAAGCCGCGGTCAAGGCCTATGCCGCCGAGTATCCGGAGCGCCAGCTGCTGGTCGCCCAGCAGGCCGACTACACGATCCTCTCCGACGACGAGCGCGTGACGCGCCATCACCTCGACCGCATCCTGTCGGACCGCGCGCTCCTCATCTTCGCGCCCGACCACCACACCGCCTGGGCGAACACGCTCGCCCTCAAGATGGGCGGCATCCTGGAAGGCCGCGACGTGGGCGTCGGCAACGAGATCGTCATGGGCGACGACGGCCTTGCCAACGGCGAACTGCGCGAAAGCAACGCCATCCGCCCGGTTTCCGCCCTCGGCGAGACCGGCGGGCGTGAAATGCTCGGCGTCGGCACCGGCGGCGATCCGGAACATGTGACGGCGGAAGAACGCGCCGGCGACATCGCGATCATCAAGCAGGGCCTCGCCTATGTCGCCTCGCTCGGCATCACCTCGCTGCAGAACATGGACGGCAGCCTCTATCAGCTCGAAATGCTGGACGAGATCGAGCGCACGGTCGGGCTTCCGGTACGCGTGCGCATGCCCTTCCACATGAAGAACTTCATGCCGCTGTCGGACCTCGAAACCAAGGCCGCCGCCTGGCGCGAGCGTTTCAATTCCGATCGTCTGCGTTGCGACTTCGTCAAGCTCTTCATGGACGGCGTGACGGAATCGGGAACGGCGGTCTTCGTCGAGGACTATGCCCACCAGCCGGGCCTGAAGGGCGATCCGCTGTTCTTGCAGGAGCATTTCAACGACGTCGCGATCGCCTCCGACAAGCTCGGCCTGCCGGTCGCGGTGCATGCCATCGGCGACGGCGCGGTGCGCATGGTGCTGAACGGCTACGAGGCGGCGATCAAGGCGAACGGCAAGCGTGACAGTCGCAACCGCATCGAGCATATCGAGGTCGTGCATCCCGACGACATTCCGCGCTTCAAGGAACTCGGCACCGTCGCCTCCATGCAGCCGACCCATCCGCCGGGCAGCGCCGGCTTGCCTCTCGAACCCTACCTTTCCTACATCGGTGAAGAGCGCTGGCCCTACGCCTTCGCCTGGCGCACGCTGGTCGATGCCGGGGCGGAGATCGTCTTTGCCACCGATTGGCCGGTTTCGCCGCTCGATCCGATGAACTGCATCCAATGCGCCATGTCGCGCGAGGTCTGGAAGGACGGCATGAAGGACGAGCGGCTTTCGCTCAACGAAACGCTCGCCGCCTATACGAAGAACGGCGCCTGGGTGGAGTTCATGGAAGACCGCAAGGGCGTGCTGAAGCCCGGCTATCTCGCCGATATCGTCGTGCTCTCCGGCAATGTGGAAGCCGCCGAACATGCAAACCTCGCGGCGATCCGCCCCGTCACGACGATTTGCGACGGCCGCATCACCTACCAGGCCTGACCGGGAGGTTTGCCATGAGAACCGTAACGCTTGCCGCTACCCAGATGGCCTGCACCTGGGGCATCGATCAGAACATCGCCACCGCCGAACGGCTGGTGCGCGAAGCCGCCCGGCAGGGCGCGAACATCATCCTGATCCAGGAACTGTTCGAGACGCCCTATTTCTGCCAGGACCAATATGCCGGTTTCTATGACCTGGCAAAACCGTTCGAGGGCAACCCGCTGATCGGCCATTTCGCGAAGCTCGCCGCCGAACTCGGTGTCGTGCTGCCGGTCAGCTATTTCGAAAAGGCCGAGCGGGCGTTCTTCAACTCGCTCGCCATCGTCGATGCGGACGGCACGGTGCTCGGCAACTACCGCAAGAGCCACGTTCCGGACGGACCGGGTTATATGGAGAAATTCTACTTCTCGCCGGGCGACACAGGCTTCAAGGTCTGGAAGACCCGTTTCGGCACGATCGGCTGCGGCATCTGCTGGGACCAGTGGTTCCCGGAGGCGGCGCGCAGCATGGCGCTGATGGGCGCGGAAATCCTGCTCTACCCGACCGCGATCGGAACGGAGCCGCAGGACCCGACCATCGACAGCGCCGGGCACTGGCAGCGCGTCATGCAGGGCCATGCGGGCGCCAACATGGTGCCGCTCATCGCCTCCAACCGCATCGGCACCGAAGAAGGCCGCAACAACACGTCGATGACCTTCTACGGCTCCTCCTTCATCGCCGACCATACCGGCGCGAAGGTGGTGGAAGCGGACCGCGAGAACGAGGGCGTGCTGGTCGCCAGCTTCGATCTCGACGCCATCGAGAAGCAGCGCTGGGGCTGGGGCCTTTTCCGCGACAGGCGGCCGGATCTCTACGGCCGTGTCGGCACGCTGGACGGGCGGCTCTGAAAAGCCCTATCCGAAGCCCGGAAACTATGCGATAGGCCGGACGATCAATCATCCGGCCTTTCCATGTACATCGCTGAAATCCTTGCCCTGTCGGCCGCCGTCTGCATTGCGCTGAGCGGCATGCTCGTCGGCGAGTTGCGCGGCCGCCTGGCCCTCCTCGACCTCGCCCGCCTGCAGATGGGCGCCGCCTTCCTGATGACGGCGGCGGCATCGCTCGTCGTCGGCGGCTGGCGCACGGTGGAAGCCTGGCAGCTCGGCTTCCTCGCCGCCTCCAGCCTGTTCGGCATCATCATCGCCAGCACCACCTATTTTGCGGCGATCTATGCCGCCGGCCCGCGCACGACCGCGCTGCTGTTCTCGCTCACGGCCCCCTTCGCGGTCGGCCTCGGTTATGTCTTCCTCGGCGAAACGCTCGATCTCCAGCAGGGTATCGGCATCGTGTGCGTGCTCTGCGGCATCGTGCTGGCGATCGGCGCGCGCGGCGGCTCCAAAGCCAAGGGTGGCGAGAAAACGCCATGGCTCGGCATCGCGCTCGGCGTCGTGACCGCGCTCGGCCAGGCGCTCGGAAGCCTTGCTGCGCGCCCGGCCATGGCGAGCGGCGTGGAGCCGTTCACGGCGATGGCCGTGCGCTCCGGCATTGCGGCGCTGTTCTTCCTGCTCTTGATGCTCGTGCCCCTGCCCGCGTTGAAACCCGCGACCCGCATCGAAAGGCGTGCGCTCGGGTTTGCCGTCGGCTCCGCCTTCTTCGGCGTCGGGCTCGGCATGTCGCTGCTGATGGCGGCGCTGGCGCATGGCACGATCGGCATCGTCTCGACGCTCTCGTCGATGACGCCGGTCGTTATCCTGCCGATGGTGTGGGCGCGCACCGGCATCGTGCCCGCTCCACGCGCCTGGGCTGGTGCTGCGCTCGCCGTCCTTGGAACGGCGCTGATCAGCCTTTAGGCCGGGCGGCCGAGATCCACCAAATAGGTGTTTTCCGCCCGCGACTTCGCGTAGTCCTCCGGGCGGATTTCGGCGAACAGCAGCGTTTCGCCCTCGGCCGATGCTTCGGCGAGCAGTTTGCCGTCGGGTGCGGCGATGCGCGAGAGGCCGGCATAGGTGAAATGGTCGTCAGCGCCGCAATGGTTGATGTAGGCGACGAAGACCTGGTTTTCGAAGGCGCGCACCTGGATCATGTGGTTGGCGATGAAGGTGCCGGAGGAGCCCTTCGGCAGCGCCGTCGGCACCACGACCAGATCCGCGCCGGCGAGCGCCAGCCGACGCACGTTTTCCGGAAACTCCACGTCGTAGCAGATCAGCATGCCGAGCCGGATGCCGCCCAGTTCCACCATGACGGAGGCGGGAACGCCGGGCCGGAAGGCGTTGCGCTCATAGTCGCCGTAGAGGTGGGACTTGCGGTAGACGGCATTGGTGCCGATGCCGTCGGTAAAGAGCGCGCTGTTGAAGGTATCGCGGCCGTCCTGCTCGGCAAAACCGGCGACGATGGCAAGCCCGCTCTCGCGCGCAATCGTGCCGAGGCGCTCCGCCACATCGCCGGTGGCGGGCGAAGCGAGGCCGGCAAAGGCCGCCTCCCCCGCGCCGTAACCGGTGACGGCGAGTTCCGGCACGATCAGCAGCTTGGCGCCGCCCGCCGCCGCATCGGCGGCGGCAGCCGCGATGCGCTGGAGATTGCCGTCGCCATCGCCGGCGATCGCATGCATCTGAAGGGCGGCAATGCGCATGGTTGCTCCTAGTCCTTTGTCGACATCGCGCCGAGCAGTTTCGGCAGATCCCCGAAGCGCGCGACGAGGCCGAAGATGGTGGCGGCGATCGCGACGAAGAGGATCGTCACCGAGGCCATCGTCGGCGTATAGCCGTAGCGCAACGCGTTGAAGATCTTGATCGGCAGCGTCTCCATGGTGAAACCGATCGTCATGTAGGCGACGATGTATTCGTTGAGCGACAGCACGAAGGCGAACGCATAACCGGAGATGAGGTAGGGCAGGATCAGCGGCAGGACAACGGTGCGGAAAATCGTGCGATCGTCGGCGCCCATGGTCGCGGCCGCTTCCACCAGCGAGCGGTCGATCGAGGAGAAGCCGAGCGACAGCGTCACCAGCGGCAGCGTCACGAAGAAGATCGCGTGGCTGATGACGGCAGTCGCGGGCTGGCCGTAGAAGCCAGTCGCCGCCCAGAAGGTCAACAGGCCGAGCGCCGTGATGACCGGCGGCAACGTGAAGGGTGCGACGCCGAGCAACTGGAAGATGTTCGCCCAGGGCGCATGGCGCCGCCAGAGAAACCAGGCGAGCGGCAGCGCGATGAGCAGCGCCACGGCGGCCGACAGCGCCGCGAGCGTGATCGAGGCGAAGAGCGCGTTTCGCCATTCGACATTGGTGAAGATCTCGGCGTACCAGCTCAGCGAAAAGCCTTTCGGCGGGAAGGCGAGATCCTGCTTTTCATTGACCGAGACGCCGGCCACCACGATGAGCGGCAGCGACAGGAAGAGGCCGATCAGGCCGAAATAGGCCTTTTGCAGAAACGCGTTCATGCGGCTTCTCCCTTGCGGCCGGCATAGACCGTGAGCGCGACGAGGCCGAGCGTGACGAGCACGAGGAACACGGCCATGGCGGCGGCGAACGGCATGTTGGACTGGTAGATCGCCTGGTCGGTGATGAGCACCGAGAGCGTCCAGTGCTGCGGCCGGCCGAGGATCTGCGGCAGCAGGTAGGAACCGAGCGCGAAGATGAAGACCATGATCAGCGTCGCCACGATGGTGTTGCGCAGCGCCGGCACGACGACGGTGAAGAAGGACTTGATCGGCGAGGCGCCAAGCGTTCGCGCGGCTTCCGTGAGCGTCGGGTCGAGCCGCACCAGAGCGGGATAGAGCACGAGCACCGTGTAAGGCAGCGCCTGGTAGACCATAGCGGTCAGCACCGCGCTGAAACTCGGGTTGAGCGCCACCGCCTGCTCCATGACGCCGAGCATCACGAGGAGATTGGTGATGCCCGCGGTACGCGAGAAGAGCGTCGACCAGGCGAAACCGATGATGACCTCGGAGAGCGACAGGATGGAGAGCAGCGCCACCAGCCAGAGCACCTGCGTCCTGCGCTTGGCGCGCGAGAGAAGATAGGTGAAGGGCACGGCGAGCACGACGCAGCAGATCGCGACCATGACCGCGAGGAACAGCGAGAAGCCGAGCACCTTGCCGAAGAACAGGCTGAGGAAGCGGGCATAATTGTCGAAGACGAAATCCGGCGTGTAGAAGCCGGACGGATCGCGCCGGAAGAAGGAGACGGCGATCATCGTCGCGAAGGGCACGACGAAGAAGACGATCAGCATGCCCGCGGGAAAGAACAGCGGGCCATAGTCCGTGAGTTTTTGTGGGGGCTCTCGTCTCATGACTTGAGTACCACGCAATCGGCCGGGTTGAGCTGGATGCCGACAGCCTGGCCAACGGTGACGTCAGGCCGCGCATTCGGCATGGAGACGGCGACGACCTGCTTGCCGCCGGCCGCCACGAAGGTCTCGATCGTGCCGCCGAGATCGCGCACGAAAGTGACGGTGCCGGAGATCGCGCCGTTGCCGGGCGCCGTCAGGTGCACGTCTTCCGGGCGCACCGAGAGCACGCCGGACTTGAGGCCGGCGGGAATGGCGAGGCCTGTGACCGGCGTGCCGAGAACGTGGGCGCCGGTGCTGTCGGCGGAAAAATCGATGAGGTTGGTCATGCCGATGAAATCGGCGACGAAGGTATCGGCCGGGCGGCGGTAGATCTCGACCGGGGCAGCGGCCTGGCGGATTTCGCCGCTGTTCATCACAACGACCGTATCGGCCATGGTCATCGCCTCGCGCTGGTCATGGGTGACGACGATGGTGGTGATGCCGAGGCGCTGCTGGAGTTGGCGAAGCTCGACCTGCATCGCTTCACGCAGCTTGGCGTCAAGGGCGGAGAGCGGTTCGTCGAGCAGGAAGAGTTTTGGCGAGATGGCAAGCGCGCGGGCAATCGCAACGCGCTGGCGCTGGCCGCCGGAAAGCTTGGCGACCGGGCGGTCGGCATAGCCGGTGAGGTGGATCATCGAGAGAAGCTCGTCGACGCGCTTCTTCTGCTCCTCCTTGCCGATGCCGCGGATGCGCAGCGAATAGGCGATGTTCTCGCCGACCGTCAGGTGCGGGAAGAGCGCCAGCGACTGGAAGACCATGCCGAGATCGCGCTTGTGCGTCGGCACATTGGTGATGTCCTTGCCGTCGAGCTGGATCGCCCCGCTCGTCGGCAGGTCGAGGCCGGCCACCATGCGCATCAGCGTGGTCTTGCCGCAGCCGGAGGGGCCAAGCAGGCAGACGAAGGTGCCGTGCGGCACGGTCAGTTCGACATTCTTGACGGCCGTAAACTGGCCGAACTGCTTGACGATATTCTGAAGAGTCAGTCCGGACATGGGTTCCCCGCGCGGCGTTTTCTGGTTTCTTGACCGGCCGGCTTTTCAGCCGGCCGGTTGTCTTCGGGATGAACAGGCCTCAGCCTGCGATCATTTCCGTCCACTTCTGGTTCAGCCAGTCGGCCTTGGTGGTGTAGAGGTCGTAGCGCGGAATGATCGGCTCGATATCGGACGACACGGCGGCGAATTCCTCGGCCGTCAGATCGATGAGATCGCGCTTGACCGTCGGCGCCGTGCCGACCTTGCGCGACAGGATCGCCTGGATCTTCGGCTGGCTCATGTAGTTGATGAAGGTGTGGGCTTCCTCGACCTTTTCCGAGGCGCGCGACAGCGCCCAGCAGCCGGAATCCATGATGCCGCCTTCCTTCGGGAAGGTGGAGCGCACCGGCTGGCCGTCAGCAGCGGCAAGGCCCGTCACGTCGTGGTAATACTGGCCCATCGGGATTTCGCCCGACTTCAGCGACTGCTCGAACTGCGCCTCGTCGCGATACCACAGGCGCACGTTCGGCTTCACTTCGGCGAGCTTTTCGAAAGCCTTGAGGAGGCCTTCCTCGGTGTCCAGCGCGTTGGTGCCGCCGAAGTGGGTCTTCGCCGTCACTTCCAGCAGGAAGGAGTTGGAGACGAGTGCCAGCAGGCCCAGCTTGTCGGCATTGGCCGGATCCCACAGCGCGTTCCAGGAGGTCGGCGCTTCCTTGAAGACATCCGTGTTGGTGACGAGCGTGATGTACCAGGCGACGGCTCCGATGCCGGCGACGCGGCCATCCGGATATTTGTTGACGAAATGGTCGATGAGGTTGGTGGCGTTCGGGATTTTCGCCGTGTCGAGCGGCGCCCAGAGCTCGGTGGTCTGGCCCTTCAGCATGGCGACCTGCGACATCATCGATACGTCGGCGGGCGCCTGGCCGGCCTTGGCGGCCTGTTCCAGCTGCACGAGCCAGGCTTCGCCCGTCGGCTCGGCGACGGATTCCACGGCGATGCCGGTTTCCTTGGTGAAATCGGCAAAGATGTTCTTGTCGAAGGAATCCTTGAAGTAACCGCCGTAGACGCCAACCTTCAGCGACTTGTCCTGCGCACGCAGCACCGCCGGCATGGCGAGCAGCGATGCACCGGCGACGCCGGCGCCGAGCACGGCGCGGCGGCTGACATTGGTCTTGAGGATGTCACGCATAGTCGTCTTTCTCCTGTTAGGCCGGCGGGTTGCTTCCCGCCGGGCGCGTTCCCATTGTTGCTATTCTAGAACATTTCCGCGCTTCTCCGAATCGCGAAAATGGTCTGTTTTCCTGTTTTTACGCAATACCGGACGCAAAACCGCTTCGCACTTTTGCTGGAATTGCTCGTGTCAGGCGGTCCGCGCCACGGAAGGGCTGAATACCATCAGGCTCAGAATTTCGAAGAGCACCTGCGCGCCCGCCTGGGCGGTATTCGTGGTCGCGTCATATTGCGGGGCGACCTCCACCACGTCGCCACCGACGAGGTTGACGCCCTTGAGGCCGCGGATCAGTTCCAGCACCTCGCGCGTCGTCAGCCCGCCGATTTCCGGCGTGCCTGTGCCCGGCGCAAAGCTCGGGTCGAGGCTGTCGACGTCGAAGGAAAGATAGGTCGGGCCGTCGCCGACGATGGCCTTCGCCTTCTCGATGATGGCCGGGATGCCGAGGCCGTTCACTTCTTCGGCATGGATGACCGTCATGCCGGACTCGTAGGAGAACTCCCAGAGATATTCCGACGAACCGCGAATGCCGATCTGGATGGTGCGGGTTGGGTCGAGCACGCCGTCGAGCACTGCATTGCGGAACGGGCCGCCGTGGTGGAACTTCGTGCCGTCGAAGGAGCCGCCGGTGTCGCAATGGGCGTCGATATGGATCATGCCGACCGGCTGCTTCTTGCCGACCGCCTTCATGATCGGGTGCGTGATCGAATGGTCGCCGCCGACGGCAAGCGGGATCACGCCGGCATCGACGATCTGGTTGAAGCGCTTCTCGATGTCGTCATGGCTGAGTTCCAGCCGGTAGCGGCTCTGGAACGGCACATCGCCGATATCGGCAACGCGCAGGTCCTGCACCGGCGCGCAGTCGAGCACATGGTTGTAAGGGCCGATGCGCTCGATGGTGCGCATGGCGCGCGGTCCGAAGCGCGAGCCCGGACGGTTGGTGACGCCGAGGTCCATCGGCACGCCGGTGATGGCGACCTGAAGGTTGCCGAAATCCGGCTCGTTGGCATCGACCGGCATGTAAGGGGCGGAGAGGAAGGTCGGCACGCCGGCAAAGGGCGCAAGGCGCGTGCCATTCTTGGTGAAGATCTTGTCGGCGACCTTGCGGAAGGCGGGGTCGAACAGTTCGCCGCCGTGGCTTGCACCATATTTTGCCTTGAGTTCGTCGAGCTTTTTGCCGTCCATCGTCGCTACCTCACCATCAGAAATGCGGGCAGACCGGGGGCCGGTGCAAGAAGCGTCCAAACTATGTTCCCCCGGGGCTTTGCCCTCGTTCTTCACAGTATCGTAATAAAACGTCTGGAAAATCAATTGATATTGTTATAGCGTTTGATGTGAGAAAAACTCACAGATCAGGTTTCCCAATGGCCTCGCGCCTGCCACCTCTTAACCCGCTGCGCGCCTTCGAGGCAACCGCCCGCCGGGGTGCCGTTTCGGCCGCCGCGCGGGAGTTGAACGTGACCCATGGCGCTGTCAGCCACCAGATCCGCGCGCTGGAGGAATCGCTCGGCACCGTGCTGTTCGAGCGCGGCGGCAAGCGACTGAAGCTGACGCCGCAGGGCGCGCTGCTGCTGCCGGCCGTCACCAATGCGTTTGGCGAGATCGCGGCGGCGACCGCGCTGATGAAACAGCCGGAGACCAGCGGCGACATCACCATCACCTGCGTGCCGGCGCTCCTGTCGCTCTGGCTGATCCCGCGCCTCAACGCCTTCACCGACCAGTTTCCGGGCGTGCGCGTCACGCTCATTGCCTCCAACGATCCCGACCACCTGCGCTCGCTCGACACGGATGTCTGCCTGCTCTACGGCGACGGCAACTGGCCGGACTGCTGGACGCGGCTGTGGTCGAAGCTGCAGCTCTTCCCCATCGCCAGCCCGACGCTGCTGAACAGCCGGCCGCTGCGGTCGCTGCGCGACCTCTCGGACCACACGCTGTTTCACGGCGACGACGGGCGCGAATGGAACACCTGGCTTTCCGCCGCCGATGCCGTGGACGTGGTGCGCGGCCGCCAGCATTTCATGAGCGATGCGCGCCTTTCCACCGAGGCCGCCCTGCACGGC
The DNA here is from genome assembly GCF_051201095.1 of Shinella sp. BE166. Lineage (NCBI taxonomy): Bacteria > Pseudomonadati > Pseudomonadota > Alphaproteobacteria > Hyphomicrobiales > Rhizobiaceae > Shinella > Shinella sp. BE166. The sequence goes on from NZ_JBPEHL010000003.1 coordinate 205,042, forward strand.
CAGGGCATCGCGCTCGGCGACACCATCACCGCCAGCAACCTGATCGCTCGCGGCGAGCTGGTCGTGCCCTTCGACCTCACGGTGCCGGCTTACGACGCCTTCTACGTCGCCTGCCGGCAGGCGGTGCGCCAGACGCCGATCGTCAAGGTGTTTATCGACTGGTTCTTCGCCTCGCTGGAGGAAAGCATGCCCGAGCCGCAGACCTCCGCCCGCATGATCCTGCGCGGGCGCAGCGGCCGCGCGGCGGAAAACCTTCGCCCGATTGCGACCCCGACCCCGGCCAAGCGCCGGACCACTCCCACCCAGCGCAAGACCCGCGCCTGATCTTCACGACCCCGATTTTACGGACATGACCATGCCTCGCTTCAACCCGCTCGTCGAATCCCTCGCCCCGCCGCCGATCCCTTCTGTCTTCGCCTGGGGCGATGCCTATGACGGCCGCAGCGGCCCGATGATCGACCTGTCGCAGGCCGTGCCCGGTTATCCGCCGCATCCCGACATGCTGCGCCTGCTCGGCGAAAACGCCGCCTCGCGCGCCTATACCGGCTACGGGCCGATCGAGGGCGAGGATAGCCTGCGCAAGGCATATGCCAACCATGTCACCGAGACGTACGGCGTCGCCCTTTCGGCCGGCAATATCCATGTGACGGCCGGCTGCAACCAGGCCTTCATCTGCGCCGCCATGGCGATCGCCGGTGCCGGCGATGCCGTGCTGATGACCGATCCCTACTATTTCAACCAGGAAACCACGCTCGCCATGCTGGGCATCAAAACCCGGTTCGCCGCCTGTGATCCGGCAAACGGTTTCCTGCCGGATGTCGATGCCCTCGCCGCAGCCATCACCCCGGATGTGCGCGCCGTCGCCCTCGTCTCGCCGAACAACCCGACCGGTGCAGTCTATCCGCCCGCGCTGCTTGCTGCCATCTACGATCTCTGCGCCGCGCGCGGCGTCTGGCTCATCCTCGACGAGACCTACCGCGACTTCCTGCCGGCGGGTGCCGGCCGGCCGCACGACCTGTTCAGCCGCGCAGGCTGGGAGAACACGCTGATCAGCCTCTACAGCTTCTCCAAATCCTTCTGCATTCCCGGCCATCGCCTGGGCGCGATCACCGCCGGCATCGATGTCGTCACGCAGGTGGCGAAGATCATGGACAACCTGCAGATCTGCCCGCCCCGCTCCGCCCAGGCCGCTGTCGCCACCGCGCTGCCGCTTCTGGCCGACTGGCGCGAGGAAAACCGCCGCGAGATCGCCCGGCGGGTCGAGGGGCTTCTTTCGACGATGGCGGGCGTGCCGTCCTGGCGCGTCGGCGCGGTCGGCGCCTATTTCGCCTTCATCGGCCATCCGTTCGGCGCCGCGCCCTCCGCCCGCGTGGCGGAGAAGCTTGCCAAGGAGGCGGGCATCCTCTGCCTCCCCGGCAGCTACTTTGGCGCCCGGCAGGAAGGCTACCTGCGCTTCGCCTTCGCCAATGCAGACGTCGAGACGATCGCGCTGCTGAAGGATCGCCTCAACCGATTCGCACTCGACTGAGGACACCAAACCTATCCCTGGGTTGAGCAAAGATGCCCCACCGCAGGCTCGGGACATCGACCAATGGGCGAAATTCAGCAAAATGATTTCTCGCCTCCTGATTGCGCGTAGAAAATTCCTGCAATCATCAATCCCGCATCTTGCGCGTGGAAAACTTGCTCCTATGCTCTATGGCAGGCCGTAAGCCGGAAACGCCGCCGGGTGGGAGAAAGATGGCCAAGCCATGGAAAAGATAAGCCAAACTTACGAGTCCAGCATTGCAGACGTGCTTGAAGCCTCCGCCGTCGCGCAAAGCGTCGTCCACCAGTTAAGGCGCGCGCACGGGCAGTTCGTCCACCGCTTCCTCCACCATTTCTCCCGGGTCGATTTGCGCCCCGCCGAATTCTGCGTGCTGGCGCTGATCGCCGAACGGCCGGGACGCAAACAATCGGAGATTGCGACGGCGCTCGGCATCCAGCGGGCGAATTTCGTGGCGCTGATGAACGACCTCGAAAGCCGCTGCCTCACGGAGCGGCGCAGCGCCCCGAACGACCGGCGCTCCTACGCGCTCTACCTCACCCCCGCCGGCCAACACCTGCTGGCGGACGCCCGGCGCGCCGAGGCGGACTTCGAGGCCGACTGCCTCGAACGGCTCGGCAGCCTGCGCGCCCGCGAACAGTTCCTGACGCTGCTCTCGCGGTTGATCGGGTGACGTACCCCGGTTGGGTTAATCAGTCACGCCAATAGGTGTGGGTGAGCGTCGCCTGCGATTCAGGTTTGCAGGCCTCTAACGCGCATCATGCACGACACGGCCTGCAAGCAGGGTCAGCAGGCAGCGTGTGCCCGACAGGATGGTCTCGGGCTCGGCAGTCAGGAGATCGTTGTCGAAGACCGCGATGTCGGCCCATTGGCCGGGCACCAGCCGCCCCTTCACCACCTCGGCCTTCTGTGACCAGGCGCCGTATTCTGTATAGGCCTGAAGGGCCTCTTCCGGGCTCAGCCGTTCGGATGCCTCCATCACCGTGCCCTTGCCGGTCTGGCGCGTCATCATGGCGTGCAGGTTCGGGAAGGGATTGGGCGAGCAGACCGGCGAATCCGAGCCTGTGGAGGGTTTCAGGCCCATGCGCATCCACGTGCCGATCGGGTAGGACGGCTTGCCGCGCGCTTCCCCGAGCACGGAAATGTAGCTGTCGCCGAAATCATGGATGAAGGCCATCTGCGGCGCGGGCAGGATGCCGGCGGTTTGCATGCGCGCGTTCTGCTCCGGCGTGGAAAAGCCGCAATGCTCGACGCGGTGGCGGCGGTCGGGATCGGGATTGGCGGCAAGCGCCTTTTCATAGGCCGTGATGAGCTGCTCGATCGCGCCGTCGCCGATGGCGTGGCAGACCATCTGGTAGCCGCGGTCATGGCAATCCCTGACCACCGCCTCGACTGTCTCATCCGGCAGCATCTGCACGCCGATATTATCCGGTTCGCCTTCGTAGGGTTTCGTCATCCAGGCGGTGCGTCCGCCCGCCGAACCATCGAGGAAAATCTTGACCCCGCCGACGCGCAGCATATCGTCGCCGGCCCCGGAAAGCAGCCCGGCCCGCCAGGCATCCTCGACGATGGAGACGCCGGGATCGCCGAGCAGCGTCAGCCAGACGCGCACCGACAGGCGGCCGGAAAGTTTCGCCATCTCGTAGGCCTGGATTTCGGCGAAGCCCGCGACATGGCCGACCGCCGCATCCATGCAGCTGGTGATGCCGAAGGACAGGAGATGGCGCCCTGCGCGCTCGATGCCGTCGATGAGCTCCTCGGTCGTCGCCGGCGGCATGGCGGCCTTGATGAGGTTCTGGGCGTTTTCCGCAAGAAAACCGTTCAGCCGACCATCGGTGACGCCGATCACGCCACTATCGGGCACAGGTGTCGCCTCGTCGACGCCGGCAAGCACCAGCGCACGGGAATTGGCGATCGAGATATGGCCGCAGGCCCGCGTCAAATAGACCGGGTGATCGGGGGCGGCACGGTCGAGATCCTCGCGCGTCGGATGGCGGCCGGTGTCGAGCTTGACCTGGTCGTAGCCGCGGGCGCAGACCCAGCCGCCCTTCGGGGTCGCCGCCGCACGCTCAGCGATCGCTGCCATCAGCGTGGCGAGCGTCGGCGCGGCCGCGGGCGTGGCGTCGACGAAGCCCATGGCGATGCCGGTCGCAATCAGGTGCAGGTGGTTGTCGATGAGGCCGGGGCTGGCAAAACGGCCTTCGAGATCGACGACCTCCGTGGCGGGTCCCCGGAGCGCCAGGATGTCGGCATCGCTGCCGGTGGCCAGCACCTTGCCCTGCCACACGGCAACAGCCGCGCTGATGCCCTCCTCGCGGCCGCGCCAGATGCGGCCATTGTGCAGGATGAGATCGGCTTCAATTCGGACTGCCATACAATGCTCCCTCCAAAGCGCCGAACGAGCGGCCTCAGGCTATGTTTGACAAGGCGCTCGGTGGCATCACGCCTGTTTGACATAATCAATGCCCCGCGCCAGCCAGCAGCCGAGCGTCAGGCCGGTGACGTTTCCCGCGGTATCGCGGGTGACGCGCAGCGTCCAGTCTCCGGGCGCCGGGGCGTCCATCGAGCGGCGGGTCACGACGATCCAGAGGTCGGGGCCGGCTGGATAGACGATCTCGGGGCGGCCTGTGCCGAGAAAACCCTCCGCCCAGAGATAGGTGCCGCCGTCGCGGCATTCGATGACGATATCCGCCTCCAGTTCGGAGGAGCGGTAGCGGCCCGCGATGAGGGTGTCTGCCAGCGGCGCAGCGGTGGGGACCGGCACCAGCAGCTCGGCGTGATTTTCGTGCGGGCGCTCCATCAACAGGTCCTCGCCCGCGCGGGCAATCTTGACCGTCGCGGAGGCGAGGCTGCCGTCCGGCGCTTCCGACAGGGCCTCGACCGACGTACCGAACCGCAGGGAAACCGTCTCGCGGCCCGGCTCCAGCCGTGCCAGCAGGCCAGTTTCCTCGCTGATCCATTGCCCCGACCAGTTCCCGCGCAGCGGCTGCGACGCGGGATGGGGCAGGCCGAGTGCCGCGCGCGCGAGCCTGTGCGCCGCGCCATGGGCATCGCCGTGGTGGTTGAACATCACCACCACCGAGAGCCGTGCCTCGGTCGAGCACATGCGGTAAGCCCGGAAGCCGCGGAGCGCGCCGCCGTGGCTGGTAAAGGCGAAATCGCCGAGGCGCGAATGCTGCAGGCCGAAACCATAGGCGGCCGGCTTGCCATCGCGGAAGGTCTGCGGCGTGGCGATGCGCTGGTAGAGGCTGGCGGGATCGTTGCGCGTGGCGTCGATCCAGCGCTCATAGGCGAGCATGTCGTCGAGCGAAGCGGAAATGCCGGCATCGCCCCGCCAGTAGATGCCGTTATCCGCGGGCAGGTAGCCGGAGGCGTCGTTGCCTTCGTAGCCGACGACGCCATCTGCCGACTGGCGGGTGTCGGCAGTCAGCACGGCGCCGGCCATGCCGGCGGGTTGCCAGATGTGGCGGGCATAAAGGGCTTCGAGCGTCTCGGACGAAAGCTCCTCCAGCATGTCCGAAAGAATGCGGAAATTGCCGTTGCTGTAAGAATAGCGCGTGCCGGGTGCAAAATGCCCGGTTCGCATGCGGGCGAGGACCGGGCCCGCATCGGCGCGGGAAAAGGTCTGCTCCGCCTTGCCGCCGTGGAGCACGGTGAGCGCCCAGTAATCGCGCAGGCCCGACTGGTTGTTGCAAAGGTCGCGTACCGTGGGAAGCGGGCCTTCGAAGTTCGGCAGGTGTGCGGGAAGCCGCGCATCCAGGGCCTCGGGCTCGCCGCACACGGCGAGCATGGCCGCGCAGGTGAACTGCTTGGAGATCGAGCAGATCGGCAGCCGCGTGTCCAGCGTCATTGCATGCCGCTCGTCAAGGTTCGAAAACCCCCAGGCGCGGCGCGCCACGACCCGCCCTTCGCTGACCACCCCGACGACACCACCCGGCCCCTGGAACCGGGCCGGAAGCGCGTCGATCTCCGCTTCGAGCCGTTTGTCGTCGATTTTGGTCATGCCTCGCGTTCCATTGCGAATCTCACGGGCAGATATTGGTCCGGCCGGGAGCCGCTTAGCAACAGGTCAAAAATCCGGGTCGCGCGCCCTCACCCGCGGCGGTGGCCGGAGACTTCCGCACCGGCATCACGCGGCAGCGCCAGGAAGCGCAGCGCCGAAACGAAGCCGATCACGGCGATGCAGAGGAAGGCGGCGCGGATATCCGTGAGCATTCCGCCACCGCCGGCCTCGGGGAAAAAGGCGGAGGCGAGGCGGATGACCACGGCGGCGACGGCGACGCCGAGAAGCTGCGACAGTTGCTGCAACATGGCGGAAATCGTCGTTGCCGCGCTGCGCTGTGCCGGGGTCACATCGGCGAATGCGATGGTCGTCAGCGCGGTGAACTGCATCGAGCGCGACAGACCGCAGGCAATCAGCAGGCCGAAGAGCAAAAGGCGCGGCGTCCCGCCGTCGACGAAGGCGAAGGCGCCGATGGTCAGCGCCGCGACCAGGCCGTTGACGACGAGCAGCGAACGGAAGCCGAAGAGACGGAGTGCGGGCGTCGTGACGCTCTTCATCAAGAGGTTGCCGAGGAAATAGACCAGCACGAGCGAGCCCGTCTCCACTGCGTCATAACCGAGGCCGACCTGGAACAGCAAGGGTAGCAGGAAGGGCGTGGCGTTGACCGCGAGCCGCCCGGCCGTGCCGGCCGAAAGCGTCGCGAAGGCAAAGGTCGGCACCTTCAGCACGGCCATGTCGAGCAGGGCATGCGGCGCGCGCTTGAGATGGCGGATGGCGAGCGTACTCGCGACGAGGCCGGCGGCGAGGATCGCCAGCGCACCGACGCCACCCGTCGAGGCGCTAGAGAGCTCAAGACCCGCCAGTGTCAGCGCCAGCGCGCCGCCGGTCAGGAGAAAGCCCGGCAGATCGAAGGGGCGCGGCCCCTCGCCCGGCGTATGCGGCACGAAGAAGGCGACGAGCACGACGCCGAGAAGGCCGAGCGGCAGGTTGATGAAGAAATTCCACTCCCAGCCCGCATGGGTGGTGATCCAGGCGCCGATCAAAGGCCCGATGACGGGGGCGATCAGGGCCGGCCAGGTGATGGTGGCGATCGCCCGCACCAGCTCCGCCTTCGGCGCGCCGCGCAGCACGAGCTGGCGCCCGACCGGCGTCATCAGCGCGGCGGATGCCCCCTGGAAAAGCCTTGCCGCGGTGAATTCCGCAAGCGAGCCGGAAAAGCCGCAGGCGACGGAGGACAGCGTGAAGAGCACGATGGCCGAAAGGAACACCGCCCGGGCGCCAAACCGATCGGCGAGCCAGCCGGCGGGCGGAATGAACACCGCCATCGCGAGAAGATAGGCCGTGAAGCCGATGTTCAGCGTCACCACATCCGTGGAAAAGGCATGCGCCATCGCCGGCAGCGACGTCGCGATGATCGTGCTGTCGAGCATCTGCATGAAGAAGGCCACGGCGACGACGGCCGGGACGATGCGGGTGCGGTGAAGCGGTATCGGCGAAGCGGGAATGGAGGACATCACAATCAACAAAAAGGGGCGCTGGCGCGAACACGCCGACGCCCAAACCTACGCTATCAGTTGCTGGCGGCAACCCTCTTGAGCGCCGCGTCGTAGAACGAGCGGTCGATCCAGGTCGTGTAGTCGACCTTGCCCTTCAGAAGCTCGGCATCCGCCATGAAGGTTTCCTCACCCTGAAGCGCCCGCACAGCCTCTTCGCTGATTTCCGGGTTCTGGAAGAACTTGCCGTCCGGATAGGTCGCGCGCACGGCCTTGTCGCTGCTGCCGGTCTCCTTGACGAAGATCGCGATCGTCTCTTCCGGGTTGGCGTCGGCCCAGCGGTCGGTTGCGATGTCGACGGCGAGCAGGCGCGTCACGATATCCGGATACTTGCGGGCGAAGTCACCGTTGACGCTGATGAGATGCGGCACGGCCCATTCCTGCTTTCCCGACACGCCGGCATCGAAGATCACGCGCGCCACGCCCTTTTCTACGAGCGTCTGCACCGGGCCGGTGCTTTCGACAATGGCATCGACATCGCCGCGCACCAGCGCCGGGCCGGAGCTTTCGATGCCGAGGTTCAGGCTCTCGACGTCGGTGAGCGACAGGCCGGCCGCCTTCAGCGCCTTGGCGAAGGTCGAATGGCGCACCGTGCCCGAGAGATAGGCGACCTTCTTGCCCTTCAGGTCTTCGATCTTCTGGATCGGCGAATCCGGCTTGACGACGATCTGCGTCTCGTTCGAGCGGTTCCAGCTCGACAGGCCGATCAGCTTCACGTCCGCACCGGTAGCGGCAAGGCGCAGCGACGGGTTGTTGCCGATATAGGTGAAGTCGATGGCGCCGGAGCCAAGTGCCACGGTTGCGGCCGAGCCGCCGTCGAAGGTGGTCAGCTCGATCTTGATGCCATCCTTGGCGAACTCGTTCTCCAGGAGCTTCTTGTTGCGGTAGAGGATGAATTTCAGGTGGCCCGGCGCGGTGGAGCCGATGCGGATGACCTCCGGCTTCGCCTCGTCGGCGACAGCGGGGGCAAGGCCTGCGACCGGCAGGATGGAGAGCGCGAGCGCCAGTTTCAGAAGGGTGCGGCGAAGCGGATGAAGGGTCATGGATTGATCCTTTCGAGATCGATGGTTCAAGGATGGGTGCGTTTTTTAAGGCTCAGTTCGGGCCGCTTTCGCCGCTGCCGCGCCAATGGGTGGCGCGCCGTTCGCCGGCAACGAGCAGGTAGTTGAGCAGGAGGCCGATGATCGTCAGCGTCAGGATGCCGGCATACATGCGGTCGGTTTCGAGCATCAGCGAGGAATGCTGGATGAGGTAGCCGATGCCGGACTGGGCAGCGAGCATCTCGGCGGCGATGACCGAGAAGAGCGAGGTCTTCACGCCAAGCCGGGCGCCCGCGACGATAGAGGGAATGGCGGAGGGGAAGATGACCTTCTTGAAGAGATCCCAGTCCGATGTGCCCATGGAGCGCGCCGCCTTGACGAGCAGCGGATCGACGGACTTCACGCCGACGATCGTATTGATCAGCAAGAAGAACACGGCGGCGTAGAAGGTGATGGCGATCTTCGAGGCTTCGCCGATGCCGAGCAGCAGGATGAAGACCGGCAGCAGCGCGAATTGCGAGGTGTTGCGCAGCGTCTGGACGAGGAAGTCCGACGCCTTTTCGAACAGTGTATAGCGCCCCATCAGGAAGCCGAGCGGCACGGCGACGACGACGGCCAGCGCAAAGCCGATCGCCGCCCGCTGCAGGCTGATGCCGATATGGTCGGCAAGCTGGCCGGAGACGATCATCTCCCACAGCACCGAGAGCACCTGGCTCAGCGGCGGGAAGAACAGCGAATTGATCCAGCCGGCACGCGGCGCGATCTCCCACAGCAGCGCAAAGGCGATCAGCGCCGGCAGGCCGAGCGTGATGGTAGAGAAGGTTTCGCCGAGCGCCGTCGGCGCCTTCGGCAGCGCGCGCTTGCGGCGCAGCGAAAACGTGTTGCGAAGCGGCGGATTGCGGTCGACGATCAGGCTCATCCGATCCTCCCTCAGTTGGCGTAGGTGGAAGCAACGGCCCAGTCGCGCTGGGCCTTGCCGACTTCGTCGCGCAGGCTTTCCCAGACGCGGCCGCGATAGGCGTTGAAGTCCGGGCTGTTGCGGATATCGAGATCGCGCGGGCGCGGCAGGTCGATATCGACGATCTCCTTGACGCTCGCCGGGCGCGCCGTCATCACCACGACGCGGTCGGCGAGATAGATCGCCTCGTCGATCGAGTGGGTGACGAAGACGACGGTCGTCTTGATCTGCTCCCAGATGCGCAAAAGCTCGCTTTGCAGGATGTCGCGCGTCTGGGCGTCGAGCGCGGCGAAGGGCTCGTCCATCAACAACACCTGCGGATCGGTGGAGAGCGCGCGGGCAATCGCCACGCGCTGCTGCATGCCACCGGAAAGCTGCGACGGGAAACGGTCTTCAAAGCCCTGGAGCCCGAAGAGATGCAGGAAATGCAGGGCCTTCTCGCGCCGCTCGGCAGCGGCGACGCCGCGCACCTCCAGCGCATATTCGACATTCTGCAAGGCTGTGCGCCAGGGGAACAGTGCATATTGCTGGAAGACATAGGCCGTGCGGGCATGCGGCTTCGACACCTCGATGCCGTCGATGCGGGCGATGCCGGAGGTCGCCTCGGTCAGCCCCGCGATCACGTCGAGCAGCACCGACTTGCCGCTGCCGGAGGGGCCGACCAGCGTGATGAACTCGCCGCTGTTGATGGTGAGATCGACACCGTCCAGCACCGCGATGCGGTTCGACGTGACGCCATCGACGGTCACGGTCTGGCCCGGCTTCAGGTTGAAGGATTTTCGGACTGCGCTGACAGCGATGCGTTCCATGTTCAAAGTCTCCTTCTCAGACCTGCGCCACGCGGATGTGGCGGGTCGGGTCGTTCTGTGCGCCTCCTGCGCGCCCGCGGCTCCAGCCAAGGGAGCGGGCATAGGCGCCGAAGAGGTCGCGTTCGAGGACGTCGGGCTCGGTGATACCGATCGGGCCATCCGCATGTTCGGCGACGTAGAGGGCATCGGTCGGGCAGTAGATTTCGCAGAGGAAGCAGGTCTGGCAGTCGTCCTGGCGGGCGATGACGGGCAGCCCCGTCTCGTCGCGGTCGAAGACGAAAGCCGGGCAGATGCGTTCACAGATATCGCAGCGGATGCAGCGGTCGGCGGAGATGACTTCGATCATCGTTCAGCCCTCCAGCGCGGTTTCGAGGGCAAGGTCTTCGCGCACAGCCGTCACCCGGTCGAGGCCGGAGACGATGATGCGGTTGGCCTGGGCGTCGCTCTCGGCCGGGAAATCGTGCCGGCGGTGCACGCCACGGCTTTCGGTGCGCAGCGAGGCTGCGGCGACGGTCCAGCGGGCGCTGGCGGTGACCGAGGCGACCTCGCGGGAACGCAGGCGTTCGATGCCGGTCGTGGAAGGCGCCTGGTTCAATCTCGACCAGAGGTCTTCCAGCGTGACGCGGCTAGCCTCAAGTGTCTCGGCGGTGCGCCAGTAGCTCTTGTCGAGCGGCGCGATCTGTTCGTGCGCGGTGCGTGCCGCGGCGGCGAGGTCGATATTCTCGCGCTCGGCGCTGCCGCGCAGGCCCGTCGTGCCGAGCGGCTGCAATCGCGCGCTGTCGCGGCCCTGCCGGCGGCGGGCGTGTTGAGCGGCGCCATGGCCGGCCCACCAGCCGCTAGAGATGGCCCAGGAAGCGTTGATGGCGCCACCGCCCGAGATACCGCCGGTCACGTTTTCGCGGCTTGCCGCGTCGCCTGCGGCGTAGAGGCCGGAGATACCGGTGCCGCAATCGGAGGTGACGATGCGGATGCCGCCGGTGCCGCGCACCGTGCCCTCATATTTGAGGTCGATGCGGAACAGCTCTTCGAAGGGGTTGATGCCCATGCGGTCGTAGGGCTGGAAACAGTTCGGCTGGCCGCGCCGCAGCCAGTCCTGCATGGCGGGCTCGGCGAGATCGAGCCGGGCATAGACCGGGCCGGACAGCATGGCTTCCGCCACCCGCCGCTCGCCGCCGCCGATGCCGTTTGTCACGGGCTCGCCCTTGGCATCGCGCAGCACCTCGCCGTCGGCGCGGTAGAAGGTCGCCCAGCGGAAGGGCAGGCCCTTGTTGAGCGAGGAGCCATGCGGGGCAAGCGTGTATTTGCCGGTGAACTCCATGCCGGACAGCGCGGCGCCCGCTTCTGCGGCCAAGAGGTAGCCGTCGCCGGTCAGGCCGGTACCGCCGAGGATGCGTTCGAAGAAGGCACAGCCGCCCGTCGCGAGCACGACGGCGCCGGCGGAAACCTCGAAGCTCGCGCCGTTGCGACGCACCAATCCCGCGGCACCGCCGACATGATTTTCGTCGCCGAGCAGTTCCAGGATCGGATGATGGTCGAGAATGGTGACGCCGGCCTTCTGCACGCGCTGGCGCATGAAGCGCATGTAGTCCGGCCCACGCAGATTGGCGATGTAGAGACTGCCGTCCTCCTCGGTCGGGAAGGGATAACCCCATTCGACGAGTTTCTGCAGGTTTTCGTAAGCCCGGTCGGCGGAGCGCAGCATCCAGCGGCGATCAGCCAAGCCCGCGGTGCGCTTGAAGCGCTGCTCGACGGAAGCCGCACGGCCCTCGCCCGGCGGAACGCACCAGGTGCCGGTGTTGGAGGGCGCCGTGGCGCCGCTCGTGCCGTGATAGCCCTTGTCGGCCAGCACCACGCGCGCGCCTGCCTCGGCCGCCGACAGCGCCGCCCAGGCGGCAGATGGCCCGCCGCCGACGACGAGCACGTCCGTTTCGATGCGGCGCCCGTCCTGCGTGGACTGTTCCTTGCGACGCGATGCCATGATGGTCCGGTTTTTGGGGTGAAATACGGTGCCGGCCCTTGCGGGCCGGCAGGGCATGCCTGTTCAGGCGGCAGCGGAGAACCAGGAGGGTTCGTTGCCGGCGGTCCACTTGATGTTGCAGCCGATCGACGGGGTCTGGGCCGAGCCGGCGGCCTCGCCCTTCAGCACGGCAGCGACGGCCGCGCGCAGGTCGGCACCGGTCACGTCCTTGCCGTTGCCCGGGCGGGCATCGTCGAACTGGCCGTGATAGGCGAGCTTGCGTTCGCGGTCATAGAGGAAGAAATCCGGCGTGCAGGCTGCGCCATAGGCCTTGGCGACGCCCTGCGAGGCATCCTTGAGATAGGGGAAGCCGTAGCCGTAGGTCTTCACCTCGGCGCCGACGCGCTCCAGCGTCTCTTCGGGATGCGCCGCGCCATCATTGCTGTTGATCGCGACGACGGCGAGGCCCTGGCCCGCATGTTCGCGGGCAAATTCGGCGAGCGCCTCGCGGATCAGCACCACGAAGGGGCAGCGGTTCGAGATGAAGGCGACGAGCAGCGCGGGGCTGTCCTTGAATTCGGCAAGGGTGAACAGATTGCCGTCCGCATCCGGCAGGATGAAGTCCGGTGCGCGGGTTCCGAGCGTGATGGGGTTGGATTCGGTCTTGGGCATGGTATCCTCCTGGCAAGCCAACGGGGATAATAATCTAGATATTACATAGATTTTATAGATATCATTTTCCAAGCGATCCGCCTGATTGAGTTATTGTTGGTGCCATAGGGGCCGCCCGGCGCAATCTTTTTGCGGGAGGCCCGCTGCCGCTCCCTCGCCCCTCCAAATGGCCGTTTGATTAAATCGAGTGGATTTACTACCAGATTCCGCAAGGAGGACGGGCGCGCGCCACGTCGAACCGGAGGAGGCCATCGTGGATTATCTCGTCAATCTCTCGCTGCTGAAACCCGATCCGGCGCTCGATGCCCGCATGGCGGAAGCGGGCGTGACGATCCGCCGGCCGCTGGCACCAGAAGCCCGGCTCGTCACCGAATGGGTGGCGGAAACGTTCGAAACGGGCTGGTCGAGCGAGGTCGCGGTCGCGCTGACCCGCCAGCCGCCCACCTGTTTCATCGCGACGCGCGCGAAAAAACTCGTCGGCTTTGCCTGCCACGAATCGACCGCCCGCGGCTTCTTCGGGCCGACCGGCGTCGACGAGGCGGCGCGCGGCCTCGGCATCGGCCATGCGCTGCTGCTTGCAAGCCACTTCGACCTCAAGACCATGGGCTACGCCTACGCCATCATCGGCGATGTCGGCCCCTCGGCCTTCTACGAGAAGACGGTCGGCGCTACCGCCATTCCCAATTCCGCACCCGGCGTCTATGCCGGCATGCTCGACGTCTAGGAAACCTCATGCCGACACTCGAATTCGAGACCCTGTGGCTTCCTGCGGAGCAGGCCTACAGCCTGAGCCTCAAAAACCTCGGCACAAGCGCGATCCGCGGCTTCCGGCTGTGTTTCAGCGGCCCCTGCCAGGTCGATGCCACGGCCGTCGCCGAAGGCGGCACGGTCGGCAGGACGCTTTCCACCTTCACGGAACTCCTGCCACCGGAGGGTTTCGTGCTGGAGCCCGGCGCCACCTGGACCATCACCATCAAGGGTCTGGGCTTCGCCCTCCAGCATTGGACGGATGGCGCGCGGGGTGCCTATCTCGTCTTCGACGACGGCAGCACGCTGGCGCTCGCCACCTCGCCGACGAAGCGCATGGGGGGCAATGCAGCGCCGAAGCGCGGCGTGGAGCCCTTCCCGGTCCCCACGAACGCACCGGCGCCGGTCTCGGTCATCCCCTGGCCCAACCATGTCGCGGTCTCCGGCCGCAATGCCGTTCCGCCGGGGCTGACGCTTCTCGCGGACGGCGCAGAGGCCACGGCGGCCGCCGCAGCCTTCACCCGGCTGGTCGAGGCGCTCTTCGCCGTCGAGGGCATCGTGCGGCCCGCCGAGGAAGGCGGTATGCCGGTGCATCTCCATCGCCGGGACGGCTTTGCCGCGGAAGCCTACGAGGTCACGTTCTCGCCCGGCTCGGTGACGATTGCGGCCTCCACCGAGGCCGGCCTGTTCTACGGCCTCGTGACGCTCGGCCAGGTCTGGCGCGGTGCGCGGCATTTTCCGCAGGTCTACGGTTTCCCTGTCGAAGGGCAAATCGCCGACGCACCGGCCATGGGCTGGCGCGGGCTGCATCTCGACGTCGCCCGCCAGTTCTACGGCGAAGCCGAGATCAAGCGGCTGCTCGCCATCCTTGCCTGGAACAAGCTCAACCGTTTCCACTGGCACCTCTCGGACGACGAAGCCTGGCGCGTCGAGATCGACGCCTATCCGGCGCTTACCGAAATCGGCGCCTGGCGCGGCCATGGTCTTGCGATCCCGCCTTTGCTCGGCACCGGGCCGGAGCGCAGCGGCGGTTATTACACCAAGGCCGCCATCCGCGAGATCGTCGCTTACGGCCGGGAGATCGGTATCGAGATCGTGCCGGAGATCGACGTGCCCGGCCATTGCCATGCCTTGCAGCAGGCCATTCCGGACCTGCGCGACCCGCAGGAAAAGGGCAGCTATTTTTCCGTCCAGGGTTTTCCGGACAATTGCCTTAACCCGGCGCGCGAAAAAACCTACGAGGTGATGGAAACGATCCTCAAGGAACTCATCGAGTTGTTCCCCTTCCGCACGATCCATATTGGTGCCGACGAAGTGCCGATCGGCGCCCGGTCCGGCTCGCCGGAAGCGCTGGCAAAACTGCGCGCGATCGGTGGCGACGCCATGGCCGAGGCCCATGCCAAAAGGCTCAACGTGATCACCAACACGCATGGCGCCGACGCCATCGAGGGGTCCGGGGCCGCCCTGCTCCAGGCGCTGTTCCTGGAGCGTGTGCAAAAATTCCTCGCCGCGGAGGGCTGCATTACCGGCGGCTGGCAGGAGGCCGCGCATGGCAATGTCATCGACAAGGACACCACCTATCTCTGCGGCTGGCGGGACGTGGCGGTTTCGGCGGCCCTTGCCGGCGAGGGCTACAGCATGGTCGTCTGCCCCGGTCAGGCCTATTACCTCGACATGGCGCACAGCCCCGACTGGGATGAACCGGGCGCAAGCTGGGCCGGCGCCTCGACGCCGGAAGCGACCTATGCCTTCGATCCCATCGCCGGCTGGAGCGCTGCCCAGAAGGAGAAGCTGCGGGGCGTGCCGACTTGCATCTGGTCGGAACCGATGCTGGACCGCGCGGTCTTCGACCGCCTCGTCTTCCCGCGCCTTTCGGCTATCGCCGAAACCGGCTGGACGCAGCCGGAGCACAAGTCCTGGGAGCGCTTCCGGGCCTCAGCCGGCCTCATGCCGGCGCTCTATTCGTAAGCGTCAGAAATTGCTCTGGAGGCGGTAGCGCGAGCCCGGATAGAGCAGGCGCACCGTCGTCACCACCCGGTCCTGTGACCAGGTGCGGCGGCGGATGAGGATGCAGGGCTCCGAGCGGGCGATCGCCAGCACCTTGCACTCCCAGGGCTGCGGCAGCACCGCCTCGATGAACTGTTCCGTCTTGGCGATCGGCGCGATGCTCGTCAAAAAGGCGTTCGGCGTGGTGTGGGAAAAATCCTGCTCCAGATAATCCGGCGCGATGGCGGGATTGACGAAGCGGTCTTCCAGCTGGATCGGCACGTCGTCTTCATTGTGCACGATGACCGAGTGGAAGGACTGCGCGCCGACATCGAGCTCCAGCGCCGCCGCCAGTTCATGGCCGCAGGTCTCGCTCTGGGCGAGGATGAGCTCGATGCGATGCACCGAGCCGCGCTCCAGGATTTCATCGGCGATGTTGCGCACGCCGAGCGCCGGTGCGCTGCGCTTCTTCGGCGCGACGAACGAGCCCTTGCCCTGCACGCGGGTGATGACGCCCTCGTTGGCGAGTTCGCGCAGCGCCCGGTTCGCGGTCATGCGGCTGACGCCCAGCATGTCCACCAGCTCGTTCTCCGAGGGAATGCGGTGATTGACCGGCCATTCGCCGGTTTCGATCTTCGCCCGGATCTGCGTCTTCATGCGCTCGTAGATCGGCGCGCCGCGCTCGCCCGCATCCTTCGCCAGCAGTCCGGCGTCTTCATTCAGCATTGCCGTGGCTCCCCGCGTTCAAACCTCAGTACCTGCTTACAAAATATGCCGGATAAAGTAAGCACAGTTTTCACCCAGCGCCATCCACTTGTCTACTAGCCTTCATCAAGTTACATATACAACTTTGGCCTTTTATCGATGGATTCCAATGGGCTTTCCGCGACGGGTTTTCTCCGAGCCGAGATGCCCAGAAAAGCCTGAAAAATAGGCCAAACTGCCCGAAAAACAGGCCTTGTCCGCCAGTCCAACCATAAATGCACCAATCCATCACCGGCGCTTAATGCGACATCCAATGTCGCGGACGAAGATGCACCTTGCAGGGCGATATGACATTCATTACAAGACAAGTTGTATAGTGAACTTAATGAACAGGCGGCCTGAGGTCGCGGAGGCTGCGCATGACCTGAGGCCACGCCGGTGGCCGCCTGAAAAATCTGGTTTTCATCGTTACCATCATCAAAAAGGGGAACTGAAATGCTGAATTCCAAACTGAAATATTCGCTTCTCGCGGCCGCCGCCCTCATTGCCGGCTCCGCCGGCACGGCCCAG
Source organism: Shinella sp. BE166 (assembly GCF_051201095.1). Lineage (NCBI taxonomy): Bacteria > Pseudomonadati > Pseudomonadota > Alphaproteobacteria > Hyphomicrobiales > Rhizobiaceae > Shinella > Shinella sp. BE166. Next base: position 221,588 of record NZ_JBPEHL010000003.1, read on the forward strand.
GCCTCCTATTGCAGCGACGGCAAGACCGTCACCTTCGCCGGTATCGACTGGGAAAGCGGCGCCTTCATCACCGAAGTCATGAAGGAAATCCTCTCGAAGGGTTACGACTGCAAGGTCGATTCGATCCCCGGCAATTCCGTGACGCTGGAACAGGCGACCGCCAACAACGACGTGCAGATCTTCGCCGAAGAGTGGATCGGCCGTTCCGACGTCTGGAACAAGGCGGCTGCGGCCGGCCAGGTGAAGTCGGTCGGCAAGACCTTCGTGGGCGCTGCCGAAGGCTGGTTTGTGCCGGAATACCTGGTGAAGGGCGATGCCGAAAAGGGCATCGAAGCCAAGGCGCCGGACCTGAAGAGCGTCGAGCAGCTCTCCGACCCGAAGATCGTCGAACTGTTCCTCGACCCGGAAGAGCCCACCAAGGGCCGATTCCTGAATTGCCCGTCGGGCTGGACCTGCGAAGGCGTCAACACGGCGAAGCTCGAAGCCTACAAGCTCGGCGAGACCTACGTGAACTTCCGCCCGGGCACCGGCACCGCGCTCGACGCCGCCATTGCCGCCGCCTATCTCCAGGGCGAGCCGATGCTGTTCTACTACTGGAGCCCGACGGCGATCATGGGCAAGTACAAGCTCATCCAGCTCGAAGAGCCCGCCTACAACGACGCCTGCTGGAAGGAACTGACCACCGCCGACGGCAAGCGCGACGCCGGCTGCGCCTTCCCGTCCGTTGAAGTCGCCTATGGCGTCAACAGCACCTTTGCGGGCGAAGCGCCGGACATCATGGAAATCCTCGAAAAGGCGACCTTCCCGCTGGAAGACGTCAATGCCAGCCTCGCCTACATGACGGACCAGAAGGTCGATGCGGTCGCGGCCGCCAAGAACTTCCTCCAGACCAAGGCCGACGTCTGGGGCGGCTGGGTTTCGGCCGACGCCAAGGCGCGCATCGAAGCTGCCGTCAAGTAATCGCAGGGCTGCGCGTCTCTTTCGGCGCGCAGCCTTTTCCCGTCAGGACAGGGGCTGACCACCGGGACGGCGGTCGGCGCGCGCGAGGATTTCATCGATGTTTCCTGAAGCTTTCCATATTTCCATTCGAGGCCCGATCAACGACTTCGTGCAGTCGCTGGTGGTGAACTACGGGTTCGTCTTCAAGGCGATCTCGCAGACGCTTCTCCAAGCGATCCTCTTCGTCGAATGGATCCTGCGCGGTCTGCCCTGGTGGGCCGTCTTCATCGTCTTCCTGGCGCTCGCCTGGTTCGCGTCGAAGAAGATCTCGCTCGTCGTCACCGTTGCGGTCATGCTGTTTGCGGTCGGCGCGCTCGGCCTCTGGGACCTGACGATGCAGACGCTGGCGCTGATGCTGATCGCCAGCCTCATCTCCGTCGCCATCGGCGTTCCCATGGGCATCTGGCTGGCAAAAAGCGAGCTGATGCGCCGCATCACGCTGCCGGTGCTCGATGTCATGCAGACCATGCCGAGCTTCGTCTACCTCATTCCGGCAATCATGCTCTTCGGCCTCGGCAAGGTGCCGGCGGTGCTCGCCACCATCATCTATGCCGTGCCGCCGCTGATCCGCCTCACCGATCTCGGCATCCGCCAGGTCGACAGCGAAGTGGTGGAGGCAGCGACCGCCTTCGGCGGTAGCCCGCCGCAGATCCTCTTCGGCGTCGAGCTTCCGCTTGCCACCCCCACCATCATGGCGGGCCTCAACCAGACGATCATGATGGCGCTCTCGATGGTCGTCGTCGCCTCGATGATCGGCGCGCGCGGGCTTGGCGAACAGGTGCTGAACGGCATCCAGACGCTCGACGTCGGCAAGGGGCTGGAGGCCGGCCTCGGCATCGTCATCCTCGCGATCGTGCTGGATCGCATCACGCAGGGTTTTGGCCAATCCAGCCGGAAGGAACGCGGCAATGACTGACATCGCAATCCGCAACGTTTCCAAGATCTTCGGCGGCAACTGGAAGGCCGCGCTGGCGATGACCAAGGACGGCGCCGACAAGGGCGCCATCCTCGCCAAGACGGGGTGCAGCGTCGGCCTCGACAATGTCAGCCTCGACATTCCCGGCGGCCGCGTCTTCGTCATCATGGGCCTGTCCGGCTCCGGCAAGTCGACGCTGGTGCGCCACATCAACCGCCTGATCGAGCCGACCAGCGGCGAAATCCTCGTCGACGGCAGCAATGTGCTGGACCTCAAGGCGAAGGAACTGCGCGACTTCCGCAACCGCCGGGTCAGCATGGTGTTCCAGAACTTCGGGCTGATGCCGCACCGCACGGTCTTGCAGAACGTCGTCTACGGCCAGCGCGTGCGCGGGCTGACCAAGGCGGATGCCGCGCCCATCGGCATGAAGTGGATCGAGACAGTCGGCCTTGCGGGATATGAGAACAAGTTCCCGCACCAGCTTTCGGGCGGCATGAAGCAGCGTGTCGGGCTTGCCCGGGCGCTGGCAGCGGACACCGACGTCATCCTGATGGACGAGGCCTTCTCCGCGCTCGACCCGCTGATCCGCGCCGACATGCAGGACCAGCTTCTCCAGCTGGAAAAGAACCTGCACAAGACCATCGTCTTCATCACGCACGATCTCGACGAGGCCTTGCGCATCGGCGCGCAGATCGCGATCCTGAAGGACGGCAAGCTGGTGCAGGTCGGCACGCCGAGTGAAATCTTGAACAGCCCGGCGAACGACTACGTCGCCCGCTTCGTGCAGCGCCGTGCCGGCGCGGGAGAAGTCCAGCATGCCTGATACGATCGTCCTCGATCGTCCGCTGACCTGGCAGGAGATCGCCGCCGTCGCCAAGGGCGCGGCGCTCTCGCTGTCGGACAACACATGGCAACGCATCGCCGCCGCACGCGCCGTGGTCGATGCGCTCGTCGAAAAGCGCGTGCGCGGCTACGGCATCAATACAGGCGTCGGCGCGCTCTGCGACGTGATCGTGGACATCCCCCAGCAGCAGGCGCTCTCGCGCAACATCCTGTTCAGCCACGCCTGCGGCGTCGGCGAGCCGCTCGGCCGCGAAGAGACACGCGCCGTGATGGCCGCGCAGATCGCCAATTTTGCGCATGGCTATTCCGGCGTGCGCGTGGAGACGGTCGAGACGCTGCTGGCGCTGCTCAATGCCGATATCCTGCCGGTCATCCCATCCAAGGGTTCGGTCGGCTACCTCACCCACGCCGCCGCCATCGGCCTCGTGCTGATCGGCGAAGGCGAGGCGCGCCACAAGGGCGAGACGATCTCCGGCCGGCAGGCACTGGACAGGCTCGGCCGCTCGGCCCTGGTGCTTGGCGCAAAGGAAGGGCTCAGCCTCGTCAACGGCACGCCCTGCGCCACCGGCCTTGCCAGCCTCGCCCTCGCCCGGACGACGCACCTGCTCGACTGGGCGGATACGGCGGCGGCGATGAGTTATGAGAACCTCGGCGCGCAGGCGGACCCGTTTGCCGCGGCACCGCTGGCGCTACGCACCTCGCCGGGGCTCCAGACCGTGGGCGAAAATCTGCGCCGGCTGCTCGCCGGCAGCCCGCTACTCGCGCAATCGGCCGGCTCGCGCACGCAGGATCCGCTCAGCCTTCGCGGCGTGCCGCAGGTGCATGGCGCGGTGCGCGACAGCGTCGCGCAGGTCGCCGAGGTTGTGAACCGCGAACTGTGCAGCGTCACCGACAACCCCGTCGTTACCGGGTCGCCGGAGGCGCCCGAGGTGCATTCGCAGGCCCATGCCATCGGCGCGGCGCTTGGGCTCGCCATGGACGGTCTTGCTGTTGCCGCGGCGGAACTGGCGGCCATTTCCGAGCGCCGCATCGACCGGCTGGTCAATCCGCTGGTAAGCGGCCTGCCCGCCTTCCTTGCGGAAGGCAGCGGCGTGACGTCCGGTTTCATGATCATCCAGTATACGGCAGCAAGCCTCGTCGCGGAAAACCGGCGGCTTGCTGCGCCCGCAAGCCTCGATGGCGGCATCACCTCGGCCTTGCAGGAAGACATCCTCACCCACGCGACGCCTGCGGCGGACAAGGCGCTGGCGATCATCGCCAATCTCGAAACCGTGCTGGCGATCGAGGTCATGAGCGCCGCTCAGGCCTATGACATGCAGCCAAACGCCAGCGGCAAGGCCGCAGGCACCGCCGCGCTCTACGCGTGGATCCGCGATGCCGTCCCGGTCTATCGCGACGACCGGCCGCTGAACGGCATGGTCGCCATCCTGCGCGCGCTCCTGCGCAGCACCGAAGCCTGATTCGGCCGCGGGCCGGGACCGTCCCAGCTCGCTGAACGACCGCGCTCACACTGCTGATTTTCCTTGATCCGCAAGCCCTCGGCGGATCGCCCTTTGCGGGGCTTAAACGCGGTGCCCCAAGGCGCCTGCGGCGACGATTCCGAACTTCAGGCTCAGGCAAGCTCCTCGCTGTATCAGGCAATCTGCCAGAACGCGGATTTACAGTTCTTTCGTCTTCATTTTTCCAGGAATTTGCTCATGACGTCGACCGTTTCCTCCTACAGCATCGCGCAGATCAAGCAGCTCTCGGCAACGACGATCAAGGGCTGGTCGACGGAGGATGTGGCATCGCTCTCGACGGGCCAGCTCGGCGCCTTTTCCTCCGCGCAGATCGCCGCGCTGGAGAACGAGGACATCGATGTCCTCAGCTCCCGGCAGCTCAGCGCCATTTCGCAGAGCGCGATCATCGGCCTGACGCTCGACCAGCTCGGCATGCTGAGCAAGGCCGACGTGGAAAGCCTGACACCGTCGCAGATCGGCGCGCTGACCACGCGGCAGATGGGCGCGCTGACGGAGGACCAGGCGGAGGCGCTGACGGCCGCGCAGGTGCGCATGCTGAGCGCCGCCCAGCTCCAGGCGCTCGGCCCGGACGACATCAAGACCTTCTCGACCGAGGACATGGCCGCGATCAGCTACAAGGCCGTGCAGGGCCTGAGCGCCGCCACCATCGCCGCCCTTTCCGATGCGCAGATCGGCGCGCTGAGCCCGCTTGCGCTGGCCGGCCTGACGACGGCGCAGGCAAGCGCGCTGACGCCCGACCAGATCCGCGAACTCACCACCGCGCAGGTGGCCCTCCTCAAGCCCGCGCAGATCGCGGCACTCAGCACGGCGGCCGTCGCCGCCTTCTCCAGCACGCAGATCCCGGCGCTGAGCACCAGCGCGGTCACCGGCCTCACCTCCACGCAGATCAACGCCCTGGACGTCGACCAGATCGAGGCGTTCTCGCCCGCGCAGGTCCGCGCCTTCAACGCCTTGCAGCTCGGCGCCATGGGGGCGGACGGCCTTGCCACCTTCTCGGTGCAGGATATCGCCGCGATCTCCAACCGGGCGCTCTCGGGCATCACCACCGCGGCGATCGCCGGGCTTACGACCGAGCAGGTCGCAGCCTTGAACCCGACGGTCATCCAGGCCCTGACGGCCGCGCAGGTCGCCGCGTTCACCACCGACCAGGTCGAGGTCCTTTCGCCGGCGCAGGTGCGCGCGATGAACGCCACGCAGATCGCCGCCCTCTCCTCCGACGACGTCGCGGCGCTGTCGAGCGGCGCCATCGCCGCCATCAACGACAAGGCGATCAAGGGTCTCGGCTCCGCCGCGATCGCAGGCCTCAGGCCGGACCAGATCGCGGCGCTGACCGGCGCCCAGATCAATACGCTCGACGGAAAGCAGATCGCGGCATTCGGCGCGGAGGGCGTGACCTCGTTCACCACCGCACAGATCGCCGCCATCAACAGCAAGGCCATTTCCGGCCTGACCACCGACCAGATCGATGCCTTCGCAACCGAGCAGGTCGAAGCCCTCTCGCCGACCCAGGTGAAGGCGCTCACCGCCGCGCAGCTCTCCGCGCTCGACGACATCGACATCGCGACCTTCTCGACGGCGGATATCGCCGCCCTTTCGGCAAGCGCCATCGCGGGCCTCAGCACCGCCACCATTGCCGGCCTGTCGCCCGCCCATATCGCCGCCATCAGCGCCAAGGCCATTCCCGGCCTCACCACCCAGCAGATCGCGGAGCTCAGCTTCTCCCAGGCCGCAGCCCTGACGCCCTCGCAGGTCAAGGCGCTGAGCGCGCTCCAGCTTGGCGCGTTCACGCTCGATGCGCTGGAAGAGTTCTCGGCCGCCGACATCGCCGCGATCCAGAACAATGCGCTGAGCGGCCTTGGCAGCGACGCGCTCGCCAACCTCACCACCGCCCAGATCGCGGCCCTCACCACCGCGCAGATCGCCTCCCTCAAGCCGGCACAGCTTGCAGCCTTTGATACCGACCAGGTCGAGGCGCTCTCGCCGACGCAGGTCCGGGCGCTCAACGCCCTCCAGCTCGCGGCGCTGACGCCGGAGGCGCTTGCCACTTTCTCGACCGCCGACATGGCGGCGCTCACCAATCGCGGCATTTCCGGCATCAGCACGGATGCGCTGGCAGAGCTGACGACCGACCAGATCGCCGCCATGAACAGCGGCGCGCTGACCGGCCTCACGGTGGCGCAGTCGCGCGCCCTCACGATCGAGCAGGTCCAGGCACTGTCGCCCGGCCAGATCAGCGCGCTCAATGCCTCGCAGCTCTCCGCACTCGACAGCGATGCGCTGGCCGCGCTGACGCCGGCCCAGTTCGCCGCGATCAACAGCAAGGCCATCACCGGCCTCAAGAGCGACGCCATCGCCGGGCTGACGACGGAACAGATCGCCGCCCTCGGCACCGCCGTCGTCGCCAGCCTCACGGCCACGCAGCTCGCAGCCCTTTCGCCCGACCAGATCGAAGCCTTCACGCCGACGCAGGTGCGCGTGCTGAGCGCCAAGCAGATCGCGGCGCTCGGTGCGGACGGCATCGCGACCTTCTCCACCGCCGACATGGCGGCGATCAACACCAAGGCCATGCAGGGCATCAACTCGGCCGCCTTCGGGGAACTGACGAGTGCCCAGATCGCCGCGCTGTCGCCGACCCAGATCGCCGGCCTCGCGCCGGGCCAGATCGCGAGCATGGGCGATGACTTCTTCGCAGCGCTCAGCACCTTGCAGATCGCCTCGCTCAGCACCGCCGTCATCACCGGCCTCACCACGGCACAGCTCGATGCGCTGAGCACCGCGCAGGTCGAGGCGCTGACGGCGCTTCAGGTCAAGGCGCTCAGCTCCACGCAGCTCGCCGCGCTCGATTCCGCCGACATCGCGACCTTCTCCACCGCGGATATCGCGGCGATCACCACCAAGGCCATTGCCGGCCTGGAGGCAAGCCTGGTCGCCGGGCTGTCGACCGCGCAGATCGCGGCGCTGGACCGCAACGCGTTGTCCGGCATGACGGCGTCGCAGATCGAAGCCCTGTCGTCGTCGCAGATCGCGGCGTTCTCGACCGCGCAGATCGCCGGCCTCGGTTCCGCGCAGGTCGCAGCCCTCGAAGCGGAGGACATACAGGCGCTGTCCACCGCCCAGATCGCGGCGCTCAGCTACCGCGCCATCGCCGGCCTCAGCACGCTGACCGTCGCAGCCCTTTCGGCAAGCCAGCTCGCCGCCTTGAGCACCAACGCGGTCGCCGGCATGACGACCGGCCAGGTCGAGGCTCTCACCTCGCAGCAGGTCAGCCAGCTTTCCAGCGGGCAAGTGAAAGCTTTGACGGCAGCCCAGGTGAAGGCGCTTGCGGAGGACATCACGGCGCTTTCGCCCGCGCAGATCGAGTTCCTCAACGCCGGCGCTATCAGCGGTCTCGCCTCGGACCAGGTGGCCGCGCTGTCTTCCGGCCAGATCGCCGCGCTGACGACCGCGCATATCGCCGCCCTCAATTCGGGCCAGGTCGCCGCACTGAGCAGCACCGACCTTGCCGCCCTTTCCTCGGCACAGCTCGGGGCGCTGAGCGCGCTCGGCGTTTCCGGCCTGACCTCCAGCCAGATCGCCGCGCTCAACACGGCACAGATCGCCAACCTCACCACCAAGCAGATGGCGGCCCTCAACTCGTCGCAGATCGCGGCGCTGGGAACGGACAAGGTGGCGGTGCTTTCGACGGCGCAGATCGGCGCGCTCAATGCCGGCAGCATTGCGGGCTTCAACTCCCAGCAGCTTGCCGTGCTCACCACCGCCCAGGCCGAGGCGCTCAACAGCGCGCAGATCGGCACGCTGACCTCCGAGCAGATCAAGGAACTCGGCACCGACGACATCGCGACCTTCACGACGAAGGAGATCGCGGCAATCAGCTCCAACGCCATCAAGGGCCTGTCGGCGGCGATGATCGCCTCGCTGACGACGGCGCAGATCGCGGCGCTCAGCACCGCCGCCATCGGCGCGATGAGCGTGCAGCAGCTCGAAGCGCTGAACACGGCGCAGGCACAGGCGCTGGGCAGCGCCCAGATCGCCGCGCTGAGCGCCACGCAGCTCGCCGCCTTCGGGCCGGATGACATCGCCACCTTCTCGACGCAGGACATCGCCGCGATCGGTTCGTCGGCGATTTCGGGCCTCTCCACCGACACGATCGCATCGCTTTCGGCAGCCCAGGTGGCCGCGCTGAGTGCGGCGGGCATCAGCGGCATGGCCGCGAGGCAGGTCGCAGCTCTTAACGTCGCCCAGGCCGAGGCGCTGACCAGCACGCAGATCGGCGCGATGAGCGCCGTGCAGCTTGCGGCCTTCGCGACGGACGAAATCGCCACCTTCTCCACCCGCGAGATCGCCGCGATCGGCGCGGGCGCCATCACCGGGCTTTCGAGCGAAACGATCGCCGGCCTCTCCACGGCGCAGGTCGCAGCGCTCAGCACGGCGGCCATCGGCGGCATGGCACCGCGCCAGATCGCAGCCTTCACCAGCCAGCAGCTCGATGCGCTGACACCCGCGCAGGTCAAGGCGCTCGACGCCCGCCAGATCGCGTCGCTCGGCACGGAATATATCGCGGCCCTTTCCACCGCCCAGCTTGCGGCACTCAGCACCGCCGCCATCGCCGGCATGTCGACCGAGCAGATCGCGGCACTCAGCACTGCCCAGGCCGAAGCCCTGACCAGCACGCAGGTTGCAGCCCTCACCTCGCGCCAGATCGCGGCGCTTGGCATGGACGACCTCGACACGTTCTCCGTTGCGGACATGGCCGCCATCAGCTCGGGCGCCATGGCAGGCCTGTCGACGGCCATGCTCGCCTCGCTCACCACCGGCCAGATCGCCGCGCTTGGCCCGGCCGGCCTTTCCGGCATGACGAGCAGCCAGATCACGGCACTCACCAGCGAGCAGATCGGCGCCCTCACCACGGCGCAGCTCGCCGCACTCGGCTCCAAGCAGATCGCGGCGCTCGACACGGAAGACATCGCCGCCCTGTCGCCGACGCAGATCGCGGCACTCAGCCCTGCCGGCATCGCCGGCCTGACCTCGACCCAGATCGCCACGCTTTCGACCCTCCAGGCCGAGGCGCTGACCAGCGCCCAGGTCGCCGCGTTGAGCTCCACGCAGATCGCCGCCTTCGCGCCCGACCGGATGGAGACCTTCACGGCGGGCGAGATCGCCGCCATCTCTTCCAGCGCTGTCGCCGGCCTGTCGACGGCGACGATCGCCGCCCTCGCCACCGGCCAGATCGCCGCGCTGAATGCCGCCGGCCTCACCAGCGTGCAGATCGACGCGCTCAACACCTTCCAGCTTGAGGCGTTGACGACGGCGCAGCTCGCCGCCTTCGGCTTCACGCAGGTCGGCGCGCTCGGAACGAACGACCTTTCCGTCCTGTCACCGGCGCAGATCGCCGCGCTGAGCACCGCCGGCATCGCCGCGCTCAGCACCACCCAGATCGCGGCCCTCTCGACCCTTCAGGCCGAGGCACTGACCAGCACGCAGATCGCCGCGCTGAGCTCGACGCAGATCGCCGCCTTCGGCGCGGACGACCTGGAACTGTTCTCGCCGGGCGACCTTGCCGCGATCAATTCGCGCGCCATTGCCGGCCTGACGACGGCCATGCTCGCCTCGCTCACCACCGGCCAGATCGCCGCCTTCAGCCCCACGGGCATATCGGGCCTGTCGAGCGACCAGATGGCGGCGCTGACCTCCGATCAGGTCGAGGCGCTGACCAGCGCGCAGGTCGCGGCTCTCAGCTCGCGGCAGATCGCAGCGCTGGATGCGGGCGATATCGCGCTGTTTTCGACCGCCGACATGGCGGCGATCGGCGCCTCCGCCATCACCGGCCTGTCGCCGGCCGTGCTCGCCGGCTTCTCGGCTAGCCAGATCGCGGCGCTGAGTGCAACCGGCATCGGCGGGCTCACCACGGCCCAGGTCGCGGCTCTCAGCTCAAGCCAGGTGAGCGCGCTCACCAACCAGCAGCTCGCGGCCCTCGGCTCCAAGCAGGTGGCGGCCCTGGACGTGGAAGACATCGTGGCGCTGACCCCCGGGCAGGTTGCTGCACTGAGCGCCGGCGGGATCGCCGGCCTCACCGGGCCGCAGGCCGCCGGAATGAGCCTGGAACAGGTCGAGGCGCTGTCCGCCGGCCAGATCGGATGGCTCGGCTCGGCCGCGCTTGCGGGCCTGTCGACACAGGCGCTCGACACCTTCACGCCGGCCAAGCTGGCGGCGATCGGCGCCGATGCCATCAAGGGTGTGCCGGCGAGCTATCTCGCGACGCTCACCGAAGCCGAGATCGCGGCGCTGACGACGGCCCAGGTCGGCGGTCTCAGCAGCGCCCAGGTCGCAGCGCTCAGCACGGACCAGGTCGAAGCCTTCTCGCTCGCTCAGATCGGTGCGCTCGCCGTGCCGGGCATCGGCGGCCTGACCACCGCGCAGATGCAGACCATCTCGACCGCCGAACTGTCCGCCATCAGCGCCGCCGCAATCAAGGGCCTGTCCACGGCGGCCATCGGCTCGCTTTCCAGCGATGCGATCACCGCCCTTTCGACCGGCCAGGTCGCCGCTCTCACCTACGGGCAGATGTCGGCCTTGAGCGCCCAGCAGATCGGCGCGCTCTCAACCGCGCAGGTCGGCGCGCTGACGGCAACGCAGGCGGCGGCCTTGGGTGCGGACGACCTCGGCTCCTTCACGCCCGAGCACATCCTCGCACTGAGCTCGAACGCCATTTCGGGATTGAGCACGGCAACGCTCGCCGGACTAGGCACCGAACAGGCGAGCGCCTTTACGCCCGGCCAGCTCGCCGCGATGACCTCAGCGCAGCTCAACGCGCTGCCGCAGGGTGGCGGGGTCTAGCCGCAAGCCCGGATCATCTCGAAATCTGAGGCCGGCTCGCTTACTCGATGTCCTTGAGGGCATCGAGCGGGCCGGTCAGCGCCGTGCGCGGCGGCACGAGCATCGGCGGCACCAGATGGGTGACCGCCGGCGCGCGGCTGGTGCCGAGGATTTCAAACCCCTTGGTGATCATCGCCTCGCTGTCCTGCCGGATCATGAAAACCGGAAATGGCAGGAAGGAGCCGAACGGATCGTAGTCGTAACAACCGACGACGATATCGGCGAATGTCTCGTGTGGGTGCTGTGCGAGAAAGCGCATCAGGCCTTCCAGGTTGATCGAGGAATTGACGAAGAAGCCACGCGGCAGTTTGCCGTGATCGGCGTAGAACGCCTCGAAGGCGCGCGCCGTCATGCCCGGTGAATAGCCGGTCGGCCGGATGCAGGCGTCGGGATCGCCGCCCAGCATCGCGCGCTTCACGTCGCGAAAACCGCGGATACGCTCGCGGCTGGCATGGTCGTCGCGGCCGCCGAACAGGTAGATCTCCTCCGGCGGCACCGGGCCGTCCGCAAGCGCCCGCTCGATGATCGCCTGCGTCAGCATGCGCGCGCCACCGTAATTGTCGCTGATGACGGACGGCGCCTTGGTGCCGGGCAGGTCGATATTGACGTGGCGCAGCCCCGCCTTCTCGCAGACGTCGTGCACGCCATCCGGATCGGTCGCGCCCGCGATGAACAATTCGTCGATCGAATAGGAGATCAGCGTCTCGACCACCTGACGCTCTTCTTCCGGATCGCGGCAGGCGCTGACCACGACCGGGCACTGGCCGCGGCTCCTCACCTCCGCCTCGAAGGACTGCGCCATCGAGGAGAAATAGCGGTTGTCGTAGACCGGCAGAAGCAGGCCGACGAGGCCGGAGCGGGAGGAGCGAAGGCCGCGCGCCTGGAGGTTCGCGGTATAGCCATGGTCGACGGCAAGCCCCTGGATGAGCGTCGCGGTCGCCTCCTTGATGCGCCGCTTTCGCCAGCTTCCGTTGAGAACCGCGCTGACGGTGGAAGGTGAGCTGCCCGAGAGAACCGAGAGATCGTAGATCGTCGCCTTCTTCTTTCCGGTGTCTGTCATGTCTGCCTCTTCTATCCTCATTCCCTTAGGAAGAAATCCCCCTTGACGAAAGTCCTAGCCTGACGGATATTCATTGCACCATCGATTGTGCAAAAAAGAAAGATCGATTGTGCAAGATGGTTCGCCGGAGGAGGCGGGACGGGAGGCAAGGGAGTTCCCTCGCCGTGGAGAAACCAGAAACAACCTGCCGCAAAGCCGGCTGGTCGTATTCGTTCGCAGACGCGACCATTGAGGAGGAGTGGACATGAGGAAGCTTATCGTGGCGGCTTTTGCCGCATCGCTCTCGCTTGCCGGCGCGGTGGCCGCGCTCGCGCAGGACACGCCGAAAATCGGCGTCGTCGTCAAGATCGGCGGCATTCCGTGGTTCAACGCGATGGAGGCCGGCATCAAGGAACAGGGCCAGAAACTCGGCGTCGACGCCTTCATGGTCGGCCCGACCAGCGCCGACCCGGCGCTCCAGGTGCGCGCCATCGAGGACCTGATCGCCCAGGGCGTCAAAGTCATCGGCGTGGTGCCGAACGACGCCAAGGTGCTGGAACCCGTGCTTACCAAGGCGCAGGCCGCCGGTATCAAGGTCATCACCCATGAATCGCCTTCGCAGAAGGGCGCGGACTGGAACTTCGAACTCGCCTCGTCCACCGGTTTCGGCGAGGCGCACGGCAAGCTGCTCGCCGAAAAGACGGGCGGCAAGGGCGAATATGCCGTCTTCGTCGGCTCGCTGACCGTGCCGCTGCACAATGCCTGGGCGGATGCGGCCATCGCCTATATCAAGGCGAACTATCCCGAGATGACGCTGGTCGGCGAGCGCTACGGTGTTGCCGAAGACGTCGACAAGAGCCGCTCCACCGCGCTCGACCTGATCGCGGCGCACCCGAATCTCAAGGGCTTCCTCGCTTTCGGCAGCCAGGGTCCGATCGGCGCCGGCCGCGCTGTCGAAGAACGCCGCAAGACCGGTGAGATCTTCGTGCTCGGCCCGTTCTCGCCCGGCCAGGGCCAGAAGCTCATCAAGTCGGACGCGATTTCCGGCGGCTTCATGTGGAACCCGAAACAGGCCGGCGAGGTCTTCGTCACGCTTGCCGACCGTCTCATCAAGGGCGAAAGCGTCAAGGAAGGCGACGACATTCCGGGGCTCGGCGTGATCAAGCCTGAAGGCAACGACATCATCGTCGACCAGTTGCTGCCCATCAACAAGGACACGGTCGACGACCTGGCCGCCATGGGCCTCTGACAAGAGGCTCCCTCCCGGGGCGTCGGGCCGGTTATTCCTGCCGGCCCGACACTCGGCAAAAGCGCGGCTTCCGCCCTTGATGGCGCTCGACGGAACAGGCAGCAGGCATGGAAAAGACAACGGCCCCAGGCGAAGACGCCCGACCGATCCTTTCGCTTCGCAACATCAACATGACCTTCGGCGGGGTTCGGGCGCTGAAGAACGTCTCTTTCGAGGTCATGCCCGGCGAAGTCCATTGCCTGGCAGGCGAAAACGGCTCTGGCAAGAGCACGCTGATCAAGGTCATCACCGGCGTCTACCGGCCCGCCGCCGGCGCCGAAATCGTCTTCGACGGCGCGGCCGTCTCGTCGATGACGCCCGGCATGGCGCAATCGCTCGGCATCCAGGTGATCTGGCAGGATCTCGCGCTGTTTCCCGAAATGACCGTCGCGGAAAACATCGCCTTCCAGACATTGTCCGGCGCGCGCCCGCGCTTCGTCCGTTATCCGGCGATCCGCAAGATAGCCGAGGATGCGCTCGCCCGGCTCGGCGTGACGTTCGATGTCGACAGGCCGCTCAAGGATTTTGCCATCGCGCAGCGCCAGATCGTGGCGATCGCCCGCGCTTTGGTCGGCGAGGCGCGCATCGTCTTCATGGACGAGCCGACAGCGTCGCTGACCCAGTCGGAAACCGATCACCTGCTGGCGATCGTGCACACGCTTTCGGCCTCCGGCGTCGCTGTCGTTTTCGTCAGCCACCGCTTGGCGGAGGTGCTCGAAATCTCCTCGCGCCTCACCGTGCTGCGGGATGGCGCTCTGGTCGGCGTCTATCCGGTCGAGGGCATGACGCAATCGCGGATCACCGAACTGATGACCGGCCGCACCTTCGACCAGTCCGTGCGCGCCCATGACATTTCCAAAAACCCCGTCATGCTCTCCGTGCAGGGCCTCTCCCGGCCGGGTGAGTTCCGCGACATATCCTTCGACCTGCGCCGTGGCGAAACGCTCGGTATCACCGGCCTGCTCGGCTCGGGCCGCACCGAGCTTGCGCTGACGCTCTTCGGCATGCGCCAGCCGGCCGCCGGCACGATCACGCTGGAGGGCAAGGCGGTGCGTTTTGCCTCCAACCGGCAGGCGATCGCCGCGGGCGTCGCCTATCTCTCGGAGGATCGCCTGGCCCTCGGTCTCAACCAGCCGCAGTCGATCGCCGACAACCTCGTCATGGCCTCGCTCAACCGCATTCTCAGCGGCAGACTGATTTCGCCGGCGAAAAAGCGCTCGCTCGTTTCGCGCTGGATCGCCGATCTCGGCGTCAAGATCGGCCAGCAGGAAGATGCGATCTCGACGCTATCGGGCGGCAACCAGCAGCGCGTGGCGATCGCCAAATGGCTCGCCACCGATCCCAAGGTGCTGATCCTCGATTCGCCGACGGTCGGCGTCGATGTCGGCGCGCGCGCCGGCATTTTCGAGATCGTCGCGCGGCTCGCAGAAGCCGGGCTCGCGATCATCCTGATCTCGGACGAGGTGCCGGAGGTCTATTTCAACGCCGACCGGGTCCTTCACATGGAAAAGGGCCGCATCGCCGGCTGGCATGATCCGCGCGCGACGACGCTCAAGGACATCGAGGCGGCCGTCTATGCGTAAGCTCGTCGCCGCCCACACCACCGAAGCCGTGCTCTTCGCCGTCATCATCGCGATCAGCATCGTGCTGTCCTTCACGACGGAACGCTTCTTCACCCTCGGCAATGCCTTCGACCTGCTCAATATCAGCGCCGTCAACATCATCTTCGCCGTAGGCCTGCTCGTGGTGCTGATCGCCGGCGGCATAGACATCTCCTTCGCCGTCGCCGCATCCGTCGTGCAATATGTGACGGCGCTTCTGCTGGAGCGTATCGGCGGAGGCGGCTGGGTCTCCGGCCTGCTCATCGCGGGAAGCGCCGGCATCTGCCTCGGTCTCATCAACGCCTTCCTCATCCACCGCTTCCGCATCATCTCGATCGTCGCGACGATCGCCACCTTCAACGTCTATTTCGGCCTGCTGATGTTCTTCACGCGCGGCGTGTCGATCTACAACCTGCCGGACTGGCTGACGACGCGCGTCATCGTCTACGAGCGCGAGATGGCGGACGGCAGCTGGGCGGAAATCACGCTGCCGGTCGTCGTCATGGCCGTCTGCGTCGCCATCACCTGGCTCTTCATCACCCGCACGACGACCGGCCGCCAGCTCTACGCCTTCGGCGACAATCCGGAAGGGGCGCGCCGCTTCGGCATCAATATCGGCGCCAAGCAGTTCATCGCCTTCGGCTGGCTCGGCATGATGGCGGGCATTGCCGGGCTGATGCAGGCGCATTACGCGCAGGAGGTCGTGCCCAACGCGCTCTATGGCCGCGAACTCGACGTTCTCGCCGCCGTCGTGCTCGGCGGCGCGCGGCTTGGCGGCGGCAAGGGCACGGTACTCGGCTGCGTGCTCGGCGTGCTGCTGGTCTCCATCACCCAGAACGGCCTCAACCTGATGGGCGTCTCGCCCTTCGCCTTCAAGATGATCGTTGGCGCCATCATCCTCGTTGCTATCACGCTGTCGAGCGCCCGCCTGGAAAACCTGCTGCCGATGCGCACCAGAAAGGGAGACGACCGATGAACGCGCTTGCCACCCGCTTCAACGCGATCTTCGGCGCCGACATGGCGGGTCCCTTCGCCGCACTTGCCGCCGTGCTCATCGTCTTCGGCCTCGCCTCGCCGCAGTTCTTCACCGCCGCGACCTTCGGCTCGGTCGCCTTCCAGCTTCCCGAACTCGGCATCCTGACGCTCGCCATGCTACTGCCGATCCTGACGGGCGGCCTCAACCTCGCGATCACGTTTACCGCCAACATGGCCGGCCTGACGCTCGCCTGGGTGTTGCAGGCCAATGGCGGCGCCGATGCCGGTCCGGGCGCCTTCCTGCTCGGCTCGCTGCTGGCGCTCGGCGTGGGGGCGGCAAGTGGCCTCGTCATGGGCCTCGTCATCGCCTTCACCCGCGCCCACCCCATCCTCGTCTCGCTCTCGATGATGATCTTTCTCCGCGGCCTCGGCGAGTTTCTCACGCGCGGCGGCGATATTTCCGGCTTTCCCGGCTTCATCGCGCCGATCGGCCACGGCAGCCTGCTGGGCATTCCCGTGCCGCTCCTCATCCTCATCGCCTGCGTGCTGGCGTGCCATGTCCTGCTGTCGCGCAGCAAGCTCGGCTTCTCCACCTACATGATCGGCTCCAACATCGAATCCGCCCGCTATTCCGGCATCAACACGCGCAAGGTGCTGGTGCTGGTCTACATGCTCTCGGGAGCCATCGCGGCGGTTGCCGGCATCATCATGCTGGCGCGCTTCAATTCGGTGCGCATCGGCCACGGTGAATCCTACCTGCTGATCACCGTGCTCGCCTGCTTCCTCGGCGGCATCAATCCGTTCGGTGGCTTCGGCCGCGTGCTTCCCGTCTTCGTGGCGCTCGTCGTGCTGCAGCTCCTGTCCTCGGGGCTTAACCTGCTCGGCGCCAACCAGCATCTGGCGACCGCCGTCTGGGGCATCCTGCTCATCGTGGTGATGGTGCTGCGCTGGGCCTCGGCCAAGTTCATCAAGCTTACAAAATAGGAGAGACGACCATGGAAGGTTTCGGCGTTCATACCAGCATGTGGACCATGAACTGGGATCGCGCGGGCGCCGAAAAGGCGATTGCCGGCGCGGTGCACTACAAGATGGATTTCATCGAGATCGCGCTCCTCAACGCGCCCGCGGTCGATACCAAACACACCCGCGACCTCCTGCAGAAGAACAAGCTGCGCGCCGTCTGCTCGCTCGGCCTGCCGGAGCGCGCCTGGGCCTCCGTCCGCCCGGAAGCGGCGATCGAGCACCTCAAGGTCGCCATCGAGAAGACCGCGGAAATGAGCGCCGAGGCACTCTCCGGCGTCATCTTCGGCGGCATCGGCGAACGCACCGGCGTGCCGCCGACGCAGGGCGAATACGACAATATCGCCCGCGTGCTCCAGGCGGCCGCGAAACACGCCAAGCAATACGGCATCGAGCTCGGCGTCGAGGCGGTGAACCGCTACGAGAACCACCTGATCAACTCGGCCCAGCAGGCCGTCGACATGGTGGAGCGCGTCGGCGCGGACAATGTCTTCGTCCATCTCGACACCTACCACATGAACATCGAGGAAAAGGGTGCCGGCAACGGCATCATCATCGCCCGCGACCACCTGAAATACATCCACCTTTCCGAAAGCGACCGCGGCACGCCGGGCTATGGCAACATCCCGTGGGACGAGATTTACGCTGCGCTCGCCGCCATCGGCTTCAAGGGCGGGCTCGCCATGGAAAGCTTCATCAACATGCCGGCCGAAGTGGCCTACGGCCTCGCGGTCTGGCGCCCCGTCGCACGCGACATGGAGGAGGTCATGGGCAACGGCCTGCCGTTCCTGCGCAACAAGGCGCAGCAATACGGCCTTATCTGACCGCTCCGCCACCAAGGGTTACGGCCTGTCGGCCGCGAGAGAATCATAGGGATGGCGGACGCGATCCCGCCATCCCTGCCGCCGCTCGAATCGCGACATCGCGCCCTGCCGAATGGCCTATTTCGAGCGCGCTACGGACAAAAAATCCGAAGCAATAAATATCTTATTTTCAAAAGATTAGCTGAAGTCGCCGTGTTCCGCGCCGTCAACCTCGCGCGGACGGTCGCATCGTCATGCCTCGCGCCAGTTAGACCTGCGAATTAATGGTTTGTTAACCATTTCACGGCTACACCAAAGCAACCGAAAATTAACCAAGATGACTGACGTGTTAACTCAACCACGGCCGATCCGCCTCAAGGGGCGCTCCTTCCTCGCACTCGCCCTAACCCCGGAGCTTCCCTTCGAGGACTGGCTGGTGCGGCTCGACGACCTGGCTGCCCGTTCCGCCGGCTTCTTCCTGCGCCGCCCGGTGGTGCTCGATGTCGAGGGGCTGGAGATCGACCGCGCGGAGCTTCGCGAACTCGTCAGCCAGCTCAATGCCCGCAATGTGCGGGTCATGGGCATCGAGGGCGCGCGCTCCTCGATGCTCGGCGCCGACATGCCGCCCGCGATGACCGATGGGCGCCCGACGGCGGATATCGAGGCGCCGGCAACGGACATCGCTTCGACCACAGACAAGGCAGAGACGTCCGAACCGGTCGCAAAGGCTGCCGCGGCAGTGCCGATCAGCGTTGCGCCGGCCCAGGCCATGCCGATGGCGACGCCGTCGATCGTCGTGACCCGGCCCGTGCGCTCCGGTCAGTCCGTCTTCTTCCCCGAAGGCGACGTCACCATCATCGGCTCCGTCGCGTCCGGCGCGGAAGTCGTCGCCGGCGGCTCGGTCCACATCTACGGCCCGCTGCGCGGCCGGGTGATGGCCGGGACGACGGGCAACGGCGCGGCGCGCATCTTCTGCCGCAAGCTCGAAGCGGAGCTGATCGCCATCGACGGCTTCTACAAGACGGCCGACGACATGGAACCGGAGCTGCGCGGCAAGGCGGTGCAGATCTGGCTGGAAGGCGAGACGATCAAGGCGGCAACACTCGGCTGAACCGAAAACGCGTTCACATAACTGGAGAGGTCAATGGGCAAGGTAATCGTGGTTACATCGGGCAAGGGCGGCGTCGGCAAGACGACGTCGACCGCGGCCCTCGGCGCCGCGCTGGCGCAAGGTGGCGACAAGGTCGTGGTCGTGGATTTCGACGTCGGCCTGCGCAATCTCGATCTCGTCATGGGTGCCGAACGCCGCGTGGTCTATGACCTCGTCAACGTCATCCAGGGCGAAGCCAAGCTGACGCAGGCGCTGATCCGCGACAAGCGCGTCGAGACGCTCTACCTGCTGCCCGCCTCGCAGACCCGCGACAAGGACAACCTGACGCCGGAAGGCGTCGAGAAGGTCATCGCCGCCCTGAAGAACGCCTTCGACTGGGTGATCTGCGACAGCCCCGCCGGCATCGAACGCGGCGCCACGCTCGCAATGCGCCATGCGGATGTCGCAATCGTCGTGACCAATCCCGAAGTCTCTTCCGTGCGCGATTCCGACCGCATCATCGGCCTGCTCGATTCCAAGACGCTGAAGGCCGAAAACGGCGAGCGCATGGAAAAGCACCTGCTCCTGACCCGCTACGACGCCGCCCGCGCCGAGCGCGGCGACATGCTGAAAGTCGACGACGTGCTGGAAATCCTCTCCATCCCGCTGCTCGGCATCATTCCGGAAAGCACGGACGTGCTGCGCGCCTCCAATGTCGGCGCCCCGGTCACCCTCGCCGACAACCGTTGTGCCCCGGCCCTTGCTTATTTCGAGGCGGTGCGCCGGCTGAAAGGCGAAAACCTGCCGGTCACCATTCCGGGCGACAAGCGTAGCTTCCTCGGCAAGATCTTCGGAAGGAAAGCGGCATGAATCTGTTCCGTTTCTTTTCCCGCCCCCAATCGGCGCCAGCCGCGCGCGAGCGGCTGCAGGTGCTGCTCGCCCATGAGCGCGCCTCGACCGGCGACGTGGACCTGATCAACAAACTGCGCGACGAAATCCTGAAGGCGATTTCGAAGCACATGCAGGTCGACGACGAGAAAGTCACCATCAAGATGGAACGCGGCGCCCAGGTCTCGACCCTTGCCGTCGACATCGAAATCCCGTTCGACGCGGGCAAGAAGGCGGCCTGACGGCCGCCCCACCCTTCTGGTCACCTCTTACCGATCCAGCACTTCAAAGGGCTTCCACCGACCACCACACATCATTCAGAGCAGGAGATATCATGAGCCGTTTCGCACTTCTGGAGAGACTAAAGGCAGTCCAGCAGATGCCCAAATATCAGGGGCGCGATATCACCACCATCAGCGCCGTGCTGTCGAACCAGGCGCTCGCGCGGCATGTCGACGTCTGCGAACAGGCAGCCGGCATCGTCCCGCCGCCGGTAGCGACCGCCGGCAAAGCGGCCGGAACGCCGACCGCCTCTGCTTAAAGGTTTCCGTCTTCCCGCAGGGCCGCATCGGTGATCGTATTGTCGACACCGAGTTCGCGGTCCGGCCGGAGACCCAGGCGCTGCAAGTCGCCATGATAGCCCCGCACCGCCTCTTCCGGCTTCGCATCGCCGTTGGCGACCGCCCGCATCCGTTTGGTGAGCGACAGCTGGTGTTCGGCCAAGTTGATCTTGCGGCCGAAAATGGCGAGGCGCGCACCGATCGCTTCCGCGCGGGCAACCATTTCCAGCGCATCGCGGTGCGTGCCGCTCGCCCCGCCCATCACGCCGACGACAACCGTATCGTCATGAGTCACAAGCTCTTCGAGAGCCCGCCGGCCATTATAGACGATCTTCAAGAATTCCGGCCGTTCCGCCCGCGTCAGGCTGGCCAGCGCCCGCACGATGCAGTCGTTGACGAAAGCGCCGGTCTCCGCCACGCCAAAACCGGTCTCGGCATTTGGGTTGAACACTTCGAGGAAATGCCGCTTGCCGGCAGCGCGCGCATCCGCCCGGAAGGTGCGGTAAGCCTCCAGCATGGCGACGTCCGACGCGGCGTCGTTGTTGAAGGTCATGGAGAACAGGCAGAGATCCGCCCGCGCGCGTGAAAGATCGGCACCGCGATAGGGCTGCGCCAGGGTTTCGCGATAACGGCCGCCGCGGACGTTGAGCCAGACATCGGTCGTCTCGTTGGCGCGGAAGGCCGGCGTGACGGAACTAACCTCGAAAACGCCGCGCTCGACGAGCCGCTCGATATTGCCCGCCGAGGCGAGCATGACGTCGACAGCCTTCTCCGCGACGAGCGTCTCCATCTCCGCTAAAAATTCCTGCCGCGTGCGGTTGCCGGCAATCGCGCCCTCCGGTCCACGCCGCTGGCCCATCGTCAGGATACCGCCGGAAATGTCAGCATCCTTGGCGTCCACGAGAATGAAATCACCCGCCCGATAGGCGCCGGCGCGGATGCGCGCCATCTTCTCGTCGTAGCTCTTGGGGGTCATTTCAGGTCCACTCCATGGAACGTCTTCAGCCGTTCGCGAACAGCCGCGATTTCTTCGTTCTGACGGGCGGCCTCCCAGCCGAAGGTTTCGGCGGTCTGTTGGGCCACGGCCTCAACCAGCCGGATCGTCAGTCGGCCGGTCACGGCAAGCGTCGTGCGGCGGAAGACGACGTCGGAGAGCGAGCCGACCTGCTCGTTGCGCAGCACATAGTCCACCTCGCCGGTGCTGTAGTCCGCTGCATCGGGAAGTGGCGCGTCGCTCGGGAAACCTGAGATATGGGCTGCGACCGCGCTGGCGCCCGTGCCGTAATGCGCGAGCAGTTCTTCCACGCGGGCTTCCGGCAGACTGCTTTCACGCGCAAGTTTTGCGATCCAGGCGCGGCGATCGGCATCGTTCTTCGGATAGGCCCGCCCGCCACCGATAGCGAGATCGCGAGTGGAAACCTTGCGCGTTTTGGACAGGCGCGTAAGCAGCATGTCGGCAACCTCTTCCGCATAACCGCGGAACGTCGTCCACTTGCCGCCGACCAGCGAATAGACCGGATAGGGCCGGCCCTCGACGGGCTGGAGGATCGGCGTCGCGTGGTCGCGCGTGATGAGGCCGGGGTCTTTTGCGTCGGAGGCCGGCAGCGGGCGGATGCCGCTGTAGACATAGACGATCTGGTCGCGGGTAAAACGCAGCTTTGGCAGAAGCTTGCGCAGGCTTTCGAGCAGGTAGTCCACCTCGTCGGCCTCGCAGCGCACCGTATCCGGATTGGCGGCCTTGATATCGGTGGAACCGGCGAGCGCGCGGCCGAGATATTCGAACACGAGGCAAATGCGCCCGTCATCCGCCTCGAAATAGATCATCCGCCCCTTCAGCTCCTTCAGGAGATCGGGGTGGTCGAGCAGGATATGCGAGCCCTTGGTGCCGCCGATCATGCGCGACGGTTCGCCGAGGATGGCATTGACCTCGTCGATCCAGGGACCGGCCGCGTTGACGACGATCTTTGGCCGCACCGTCGCGGCCACTTCGCCGGTGAGGCTGTGCACCGTCAGCGCGCCATCCGCCGCTCGCCCCAGCCGGACATGGTTGAGCGCCACGGAGCGCGGGCTATCGGCAAGGCCGTCGCGCACGAGTTCGAGGATCAGGCGCTCCGGGTGGGTGACGGTCGCGTCGTAATAGGTGCCGGTCGCCACAATATCCGGCGTCAGCGCCGGCAGGTCGCGCAGCGACGCGGCGCGGCCGGCCGTCGAATGCTTGGGCATGACGCGGTGGCGCGCACCGTAAAAATCGTAGAGCATCAGGCCGATCTTGATCAGCAGGGCGCCACGGCTGCGCGGCGCGCTCTTCGAGCCGAAGAGCGTGCGCAACGCGGCGCCGATGCCCTTCGTCCACGAAAAGATCGGGATGAGGGTGGGCAGCGGCTTGACGTAATGCGGCGCATTGGCGAGCAGCAGGTTGCGCTCCAGCGTCGATTGCGCGACGAGGCGGAACTCGCCGGTTTCGAGATATTTGAGCCCGCCATGGATGAGGCGGGAGGGGGCGGCGCTCGTGCCGGCGGCATAGTCGTTCTTCTCGACGAGCAGGCAATCGAGCCCCTGGGCCGTCAGGTCGCGGAAGAGACCGGCCCCGTTCACGCCCGCGCCGACGATCAGCACATCGATCTCGCCGCGTGCGGCCATCGCCGCCATTCGTTCGCCCATGCCGCCGGGAAAGGCGCCTGCTGCCGTCGCATTCATGTACTCTTGCCCACTTTCACGATTTCAAGATTGACGCCGGCCTGCTTGAGCCGTGCCCGGTCCCCCTCGCCGACACGGTCCGTCGTCAGCACGACGTCGAAGGCGGTGAGGTCGCCCAACACATTGAGCGCGACCTTGCCGAATTTCGAGGAATCGACGAGCAGGATCTTGCGGCTGGAAGACGCCATCATCGCCTGCTTGACCTTGGTGACCTGCGCGTCCTGGATGAAGGCCGTGACGCCGTCGATGGCGGACGCCGAACAGAAAAGGACATTCGCCCTTAGACTTGCCACGGCTTTTTCGCAGGTGATGCCGATATAGGCATTGTAGTTGCGGTGATATTTGCCGCCGAGGCTGATCAGTTCCACCTCGTCCGCATCGATCAGCTTGCCCGCAGACACATAGCTGTTGGTGATGACGGTGAGCGGATGGGCCTCCGGCAAAAGGTCGGCAAGCGCGCAGGCCGTCGAGGAATCGTCGAGCATCACCGCCTGCCCCGCCTCGACATAGCTCATGGCGGCGCGCGCAAGCGCTTCCTTCTCGGCCTTGCCGATCGTCTCGCGGTAGCGGAAGGTGCTTTCGTAGAGGCCGGACGGCTGGACGGTGACCATGCCGTGCAGCTTGCGCAGCACGCCCTGCTGGGCGAGCGCATCGATATGCCGGTGGATGGTCATGCGCGAGACGCCGAAATGTTCGACGAGGTCCTCCATGCGCGCCTGGCCGGCCCGCATGATATAATCGGCGATTTCTTCGCGCCGTGTGTCCGCCTTCATCCCCGGGCCTCCCCTGACCGTTTTGCGAGATCCTCGATGGCCCGCCACTGGGGCGCCATCGCATCCGCAAGCTGTCTATAGAGATTGTAGCGCTCGGCAAGTTGCGCGCCCCGCACCGGATCCGGCTCATGCGAGCGCAGGATGCGCGTCGTCGCGGCCGCCCCCTCCTCCGGGCTCGGATAGAGGCCGACCGCGGCACCCCCGACGAGCGCCGCACCCCAGGCGGCGGCCTCGTCGGCGGAAGACACGTCCACGATGAGCCCGGTCGCATCCGCAAACATCTGCGCCAGAACCGTGCTACGCGCACCGCCACCGCTGATGCGCATGCGCTTCACAGGAACGGCGGAGAGCAGATCGTCGATATGGAGCTTGTGGTTGAAGACGATGCCCTCCAGCACGGCCTTCAGAAGGTCGCCGCGCTCGTGCCAGCCGTGCACGCCAAAGAAGCCGGCGCTCGCCCCGCTGCCGAAAGGCGAGCCGAAGAGGAAGGGATGGAAGAGGATGTCCGACGGCTTTTCCAGCGCGCGCTCAAGCTCCGGCCGCAGAAGACTATGGATGTCGGTTCCTTCGCGCTCGGCCTTTTCCGAAAGGTCGCGGCAGAAATTGTCGAGGAACCAGTCGTAGTTGGCGGTGGAGGCCGGCGAGATCGCCATGGAGTTCCACCAGCCCTTGCGAATGCCGTTGCGGCAGAACCAGCGCGGATCGACTATCGGCGTTTCGGTGACCAGCTCATTGATGGAATAGGTGCCGGCAACCACCGCAAGCGCACCCGGCGCATGGCCGCCGATGCCAAGCGCCGAAGCTGTCACATCATGCAGGCCGGCAGCGACGGGCGTGCCCTCGACAAGGCCCGTCGCCTCCGCCGCAGCCCGCGTCACCGTGCCGACGATCTCGTCCGGTCGGGAGACGGGCGCCAGCGCCGGCCAGAGGTCACCGAGCCCAAAAACCTCAAGCGCCGCCGGATCATAGGCCTGCGTGCGCACATCCGTAAAACTCGTGCTCGCCTCGGTCAGGTCCGTGCCGACGATGCCCGTCAGGCAGAAGCGCAGCCAGTCCTTGCAGGTGAACACATGGCCGATGGCGCGGTAGCGCTCCGGCTCATACTGCTTGATATGCGCCAGCAACGCCGAGGGTGCGGAGGCATGCGCGGTCTGGCCGGTCAGGTCCAGCGCCCGCTTCGCGACGCCGTCCTTCTCCCACGCTTCGACGATCGCGCCGGCACGGCTGTCGAGCGAAAGGATGCCAGGGCCGAGCGGGCGTTTTTCACGATCGAGCAAATACAGGCCATCGCCATGCGCCGTTGCCGCAACAGCCTTGATATCGCCCGCCGGACGGCCGCTTTTGTCGATCGCCTCGCGGATCGCCTCGGCAGTTGCCGTCCACAGGCCGCCCATGTAGCGCTCGACATGGCGCGGTGCGGGGAAGGATTGCGGAACGCGCCACCGCGCCACCGCGATCGGCGTGCCGTCCTCTTCGAAGATGACGGCCTTGGTGACCGTCAGGCCGTTATCGATGCCCAGAAGCAGCGCCATGTTCGTCTCCATAGCCACGGATTGCGCACAGGAAAACGGTTTCGTCGTCCAGCGTCATATGTAACGTACAAATACGTTATTATATCGAAAATACAAGTTACAAATTTCGAGTGCGCAATGTTCCGACCCGACGACCGGACAGGCCGCCGGTCCCTGGCGCCCTGACGTTATGCCGCAGCCGCAAGGTTGCGTCTTGACCCTTTGTTCACGCTACTCGCGTAAGCAGATCGAGGCGGCGTTTGTCCGCCGACACCGCAATGGGAAAAGGTTCTGCGTGGGTCGCGATGTCGAGCGTACGTTCATTTGAGGTCGGGGATGTCGGTGCGGTCGCGGATCTGTTCCAGCGCCTTCTGCGCAAGACCGGCGAGCCGGCAAGCGAAGACCTGAAGGCCTATCTCCGTTCGCTCTTCCTCGATTTTACCGCCGGCGAGCCGGATATCCGCTCGCGCGTCCATGTGCGCGCCGATGGCAGCATCTCCGGCTTTATCGGCGTGCTGCCGGTCGAGATGGAATTCGAGGGGCGCCGGGTTCGGGCCGCCAATTGCGGCACCTTCGCCTGCGACGACCGCGACAGCGATCCCTTCGCCGGCGCGCGCCTGTTGCGCGACGTGCTCTCCGGCCCGCAGGATCTTTCCTTCACCGAAACGTCGAACGACGTCTCCACCGACATGTGGCGCTCCATGCGCGCGACCATTCTCGCGCCCTACAGCCTCGAATGGTTGCGCATCCTGAGGCCCGCCTCCTTTGCGTTGGAAGCCGCCGCCGGTCGCCTGTCGGCTCTGCGGCTGCTCGACCCCTTGGCAAGGGGCGCCGACGCCATTGTCTGCCGGCGCGGGGAAAAGCAGGCCTGGTCCCATTACACGCCGCTTGCCGGCAAGGCGGACGCGCTTGTCGATGCGCCGGCGACGGACGAGGAATTCTCGAGCCTGTGCCGACAGTTCGTGCGCCACTATGCCCTGCACCCCGTCTGGGACCAGCCGGTGATGGAAACCATGCTCCGGCATGCCGCGCGCAAGGCATTGCACGGCGAACGGGTGCAGCATGTCGTGAAAACCCGCACCGGCAAGGCGATCGGCCTCTATCTCTACTATGGCAAAACCGGCGGGATCGGCCGCACGGCGCAGGTCATGGCGGAGCCGGGGCAGGAAGCGATCGTCATCGACTGCCTGATGCGAAATGCCCACGCGCGCGGCCTTTGCGCCATTCGCGGCCGTACACAGCCCGCGCTGCTGCAGGCAATGATGGGCAAGAAATGCGCCTTCCTGCACGCCTCCTCGACCATCGTGCATTCCCGCAATCCCGATCTCCTCACCGCCATGACGAACGGCCGGGCCTTTCTCAACGGCCTTGCCGGCGAAGGCTGGACGCGCCTCATCGGCGATCGTTTCGGGTAGCGGCCATGTGCGGGATCGCCGGATATTATGGAGGAAACATCGCGCCCGAGCGGGCAGCGGATTGCCTCGGCCGCATGGTGGCGGCGTTGCGGCACCGTGGGCCGGACGCCGAAGGCACCCTGATCCGCGGCGACACCGGCCTTGCCCATACGCGGCTTTCCATCGTCGGCCTCATCGATGGCGCCCAGCCTATGGTGAACGAGGACGACACGCTCGCCGTCTCCTTCAACGGCGAGATTTTCAACTATATTGAGCTGCGCGACGACCTGAAGGTTCGCGGCCATCGTTTCCGCACGGCGTCGGATACGGAGGTACTGCTCGCCGCCTATGCCGAAAAGGGCGTCGCTTGCCTTGCCGATTTCAACGGCGACTTCGCCTTCGCGCTGCATGACGCGCGAACCCGCACGCTGCTGCTCGCCCGCGACCGCATGGGCGTGCGCCCGCTGTTCTATACGGAGCATGACGGCACCCTGTTCTTCGCCTCCGAGTTCCACGCGCTGCTGGCGCTTCCCGGTATAAGGGCCGATATCGATCCGATTGCGCTCGACCAGATCTTCACGCTCTGGTGCCCGATCCCGCCGCGCACTGCCTACCGCAACATCCGCGAACTGCCGCCCGGCCATGTGATGATCATTGAGGATGGCCGGCGCACGATCCGGCCGTGGTGGCAGCTCTCCTATCCCGATTGCAACGATGCGCCGCCGGCCGGCAGCATGGATGGTGCGGTGGAGACGTTGCGGGCGCTGCTCGACGATGCGACCCGCATCCGCTTGCGTGCCGATGTGCCGGTGGGCGCCTATCTGTCCGGTGGCCTCGATTCCTCGCTGATCGCCGCTCTTGCCGCGCCGAAGGCGG
This sequence comes from Shinella sp. BE166, assembly GCF_051201095.1. Taxonomy (NCBI): domain Bacteria; kingdom Pseudomonadati; phylum Pseudomonadota; class Alphaproteobacteria; order Hyphomicrobiales; family Rhizobiaceae; genus Shinella; species Shinella sp. BE166. The sequence continues at coordinate 249,254 of NZ_JBPEHL010000003.1, forward strand.
CGCGCGGGCTCAAGACGTTCTCGCTGACGTTCCGCAGCGCGGAGCATGACGAAAGCGGCTGGCAGCGGACAATGGCGGCGGCACTAGGCGTGGCGTCGGACAGCGTGGAATGCACCACGGCGGCGATCGCCCGGCATCTGCCGGATGTCATGCGCCACATCCAGTGCCCGATCCTGCGCACCGCGCCCGTTCCGCTCTCGATGCTCTCGGCGCGGGTGCACGAACAGGGCATGAAGGTGGTGCTCACCGGCGAAGGCGCGGACGAGATTTTTGCCGGCTACGATCTTTTCCGCGAGGCCCGGGTTCGGCGTTTCTGCGGCCGGCAGCCACAGTCCGCCCGGCGGCCCCGCCTCTTCCAGCGGCTTTATCCCTATCTGCCGGGCCTCAAGCAGCAATCGCCCGAATATCTTGCGCGCTTTTTCGCCTTCGGCGCTGAGACGCTCGACGAGCCGCTCTATTCCCACCGCCCGCGCTTCCGCTCCACGGCCGCGGCGAAGCTGTTCTTCTCCGCCGACCTGCGGCAAGAAATCGGCGACTACGATGCCGCCGCCGACCTTGCCGCGCAGCTGCCGACCGATTTCCGCCGCTGGCATCCGCTGCACCAGGCGCAATATCTCGAAGCGGCCTTCCTGCTGCCCGGCTATATCCTCTCCAGCCAGGGTGACCGGGTGATGATGGCGAATGCGGTGGAGGGCCGCTTTCCCTTCCTCGACCACCGGGTCGTCGATTTTGCCGCAAAACTTTCGCCGGATGCCAAGCTCAACGGCCTCAAGGAAAAGCACATCCTCAAGCAGGCTGCGCGCGGCCTCGTGCCGGCCGCCATCATCGAGCGCCCGAAACAGCCCTACCGGGCGCCGGACAGCGAGGTTTTCGCGAGCCCCGAGACGCCCGCCTATCTCGACGCCGTCCTGTCGCCGGAACGGCTGGCGGAAAGCGGGCTGTTCAACGTTCAGGCGGTCGGCAAGCTCAAGGAAAAAGTCGTGAAAGGCCAGGTGAGCGGGTTCCGCGACAACGCGGCCTTCATCGGCATCCTGTCGACGGAACTGCTGCGCGTCGCCGGCAAGGCGCACTCACACCAACCTCTATCAGAGATCGGGAAACACTAAAAATGTCCGACGAGACCAGAGCCGCCATCCGCACCTTCATCGTGGATAATTTCCTGTTCGGCGACACCAGCCATCCGCTGCCCGCCGACCTGTCGCTGATCGACAACGACCTGATCGATTCGACCGGCATCCTCGAACTCGTCGGCTTCCTGGAGGAGCGGTTCGCCATCACGGTCGCCGATGCCGATATCGTGCCGGCCAATCTCGACACGATCGAGCGCATAGCCGGCTTCATCGCACGCAAACAGGCGGCCTGACGGCGGAAACGGCCATGCGGATCGAGCGGTATATTGAGGACAGTGCCAGCCGGGACGGCGCCAGGACGGCGATCGTCGCGGGCGACGTGCGCCTTAGCTACGACCGGTTCCTCGATCTTGCAAGCCGCATGGCGACGACGCTGCGCAGCCGGGGCGTAAGGCGGGGCGACCGCGTGCTCATCCTGCTCGACAACGGCTGGCAGGCCGCCGTCACCGTTTTCGCGACCTGGATTGCCGGCGCGGTTATCTGCCCGGTCAACCCGGCGACCAAGAGCCGGCGGCTTTCGCAGATCGCATGCGATTGCCGCCCCGCACTGGCGATCGTGGAAGGTCGGCTCGAAACACGCGCCGCTGACATCACCGAACTTGCCTCCCTGCCCCGCCTTGTGACGGGTAAAGCCGGCAGTTTCGATGCGGGGCTCGACGCCCACCCGTTCGCCCCCGAAAATTTTCCGGATACCGATCTCGCCGCGCTGATCTATACCTCCGGCTCGACCGGCGAACCCAAGGGCGTGATGCTCGCGCACGACAACATCGACGCTGCGGCCCGCTCGATCGCTGCCTATCTCGAAAACGATGCCTCCGACACCATCCTCGTCGTGCTGCCGATGTCGTTCGGCTACGGGCTCAACCAGCTCGTCACCGCCATGCTCACCGGCGCGACGCTGGTCATCGAAAAATCCTTCGCCTTCCCGCAGGCCATTTTCGAACGCATCCGCGACGAACGCGTCACCGGCTTTCCGCTCGTGCCGGCGATGGCCGCGATGATGCTGCAGGCCCGCGACCTCGATCCCTCCCTCTTCGCCAGCCTGCGCTATGTGACGAGCGCCGCGGCTCCCCTGCCGCTCGCCTATCTCGACGGGCTGCGCGCCTTGCTGCGGCGGGTCTCGTTCTATTGCATGTACGGCCAGACCGAATGCACCCGCGCCACCTTCCTGCCGCCGGCGGAAATCGATGCCCGGCGCGGATCGGTCGGCATCGCCATACCGGGCACACGCGCCGAAGTCGTCGACGCAGCGGGCGAGCCGGTGGCGCCCGGGACCGTTGGCGAGCTGGTGATCAGCGGGCCGCATGTCATGCGCGGCTACTGGCAGAACGAGGCCGCAACCCGCCGCGCGCTCAGGCCCGATCCGCGGACCGGCGCGCTGCGCCTCCACACCGGCGACCTTTTCACCGCGGATGCCGACGGCTATCTCACCTTCGTCGCGCGCACGGACGACATCATCAAGTCGCGCGGCGAGAAGGTCGCGCCGCAGGCGGTGGAGGACGTGCTGTGCCGCATGCCCGGCATTGCGGAAGCCTTGGTCGTCGGCGTCCCGCACGAGGTGCTCGGGCAGGCCGTGAAGGCGATCATCGTCGCCTCCGATGCGGCGCTCACCGAGCGCGAAGTCCTGCGCTTCTGCGCCCAGAACCTCGAAGACCACATGGTCCCGAAGACCGTCGAATTCCGCGACACCCTGCCCAAAACCGACACCGGCAAGGCAAGCCGCCGGCTCGCCGCCAACACGACAGGATCGACCGCATGACCGTCCCCTCCTTCGCCCCGCTCGTGCTCGACCCCGCCGCCGAGGTGGAGCGCATCACCGGCTGGATGCGCGAGCGGCTGCGCCTCGACCTGCGCAAACGCGGGCTGGTGCTCGGCCTTTCCGGCGGCATCGATTCCAGCCTCTGCGCGGCCCTTGCCGTGCGCGCGCTCGGCGCGAAAAACGTCTTCGCCCTCTTCATGCCGGAAAACGATTCCGACCCGGAAAGCCTGCGGCTGGGGCGCAGCGTGGCGGAAACATTCGGCATCGACAGCATTCTGGAGGATATCGGCCCGTCGCTCGCCGCCATGGGCTGCTATGAGCGGCGCGACGCCTTCATCCGCGAGGCCGTGCCGGAATACGGAGCCGGCTGGGCGTCCAAGATCGTCTTCGACAGCACGATAACGACGGGCGGCTATAATATCTCCTCGCTCGTCGTGCGCTCGCCGGAGGGCGAGATGCGCAAGGTGCGGCTTTCGGCAAGCGCCTATCTCGGCATCGTCGCCGCGACCAACATGAAGCAGCGCACCCGCAAGCAGCTCGAATATTACCACGCCGACCGGCTGAACTTCGCCGTGCTCGGCACGCCGAACCGGCTGGAATACGACCAGGGTTTCTTCGTCAAGAACGGCGACGGCGCGGCCGATATCAAGCCAATCGCCCATCTCTACAAATCACAGGTCTACCAGCTTGCCGCCCATCTCGGCGTGCCGGGCGAAATCCTCTGCCGCCCGCCAACGACCGACACCTATTCGCTGCCGCAGACGCAGGAGGAGTTCTACTTCGCGCTGCCCTACGACCAGATGGACGTCTGCCTATATGGCTTGGAAAACGCCCTGCCGCGGTCGGAGATCGCCGTCGCGACGGGCCTGAAGGAAACCGAAGTCGAGCTGGTCTGGGCGGATATCGCCGCCAAGCGCAAGGTTGCCCGCTACCTGCACGCCGCCCCGCTCGTCATGGCCGCGGCGACCTGACCGCCGTCAGGATGGAGGCCGACGGCGCCTCGAAGCGCCATGCCGCGAGCCTGCGGATGGTGGTGCGCTGGACGAACCAGACCGCCATGCCGAGCGCCAGCCCGCCGGCAATCGCCGTGATGTGGAACAGGGCGGGCGTGATGCCGGTGCCGTGCAGCGGCACCATCATCACGTCGGGCACCAGCCGGTGGAACAGGTAGATGTGGTAGCTCGCCGCCGCCACCGGCATGAGCTGGAGGAACAGCCAGCGCGGCATGGGCACCGCCGGCACATAGACGAGCGCGACGAAGCCGGCGAAGACGATGAGGTATTTGATCGCCGTGCCGATCCACACGCCATCGACGAAACCGAGAATGAAGAACAGCACTGCCGCCAGCCCGACGAGCAACGCCTTGCTGCGCGGCCCCGGCGCATGGAACGCGCACCAGCCGAGTGCGACGAGATACAGGTTCCAGTAGAGCGTAAAAATCTGCCGGTTGCCGATATCGACGAAGAACGGCCCGATAAACCGCGCGGCGAGCGCGATGGCCAGCGCGCAAAGCCCCGCCGCAAAAGGATTTTGCGCCACGGCGGCGCGCGCCCGCGGCAGGAAGGCGAGCCCGGTGAAGATGAGCAGGATCTGCGTGAACAGCTCCACGAACCAGTAGAGATAGGGCAGCATCGTGTGGCTTTCCGGGTCGGCAAAGCCGAAATTGCCGACGAGGAACACCGAGGCCCAGGGCACCTGTCCCCAGGCCGCCGCATAGCCGGCCAGAACGCCGGCATAGGGCACCAGCACCGTCATCAGCGGCCGCAGCATCGCCTTCCAATCGCCGCTCGCAAAATTGCCAGGCTGGAAGCGCGCCAGGGAAACGCCGACCAGGACCAGCATCAGCGCCGACCCGCCGGGGATCGGCCAGAGCATCTCATGGTGGAGCACCACCAGCAGGATGGCGGCGACCCGGAGCGGAATGTCGATGCCGACGCGCGGCATGGCGGCCTTCTGCGGCTCGCGGGCGGCCAGCGCTTCGACGGTCATGCGCTCCCAGCCCTCGGGCAGGGCGCCCAGCGCGCGCTCCAGCCCGAGCGAGAGTTCGACGAAGCGCAGCGAATCGCCGCCGAGGGTGGTGAAACTGTCCGTGCCGGTGATGGCTTTCGGGAAGAAGGCGCGCCGGAAGGCTTCGCGCACGCCGCCGGATGCGGCGTCCTCGTGCGGCGGCAGGGCGGAGAGCGCGGCATAATCGAGCTTGCCATTGGCCGTGCGCGGCAACGCGGGGATGCGCCGGGCCGCCACATGCAGCAGCGTCAGCCCGCTTGCGGCCGCGAGCTTCGCGCGGACCTCCTCCTCCCGCGCTGCGCCGGTGAAGAAGGCGGTGAGCCGGCTGTCCGTGCCGGTGACGACGACGTCCAGGCCATCGCGCGCGAGTGCCTGTTCGATGGCGTCATGGGCGATGCGAAGGCTTGCGATCTTCGACAGCCGCTTGAGGCGCCCGACGATGCGAAAGACGCCGTCGCCGGTGCGCTCGGCAAGGTCACCGGTCCTGAGGTCATCCATCTCCGCACCGCGCGAAAGATCGTCCCGGCCGGTCGCGTAGCCCATCATGACGTTCGGGCCGGAATAGACCAGTTCGCCGGAAACGCCCGCCCCGGCAATCTCCGCGCCGTCCTCGCCGATCAGCGAGAGGCGTCCACCCGGGATGGCGACGCCGATGCAATCTTCCTGCCCGGCGAGACGCTCAGGCGGCATATAGGCGATGCGGGCGGTCGCTTCCGTCTGGCCGTACATGACGAAGAACCGGCCGCCGCACTCTTCCATGTGCCGGCGATAGCGGGTGACGAGATCGGGCGAGAGCCGCCCGCCGGCGACGGTCATGAAACGCAGCGCCGGCAGGGCGTGCGCCCGCAGCCCTATGCGCTCGAAGAGGTCATAGCTGAAGGGCACGCCGGCAATATTGGTAACGCCGTGCTCCACGAGATCTTCGGCAAAACCCTCCTCCAGGACCGAATGGCGCGGCACGAAAAGGCTGGCGCCGACGGCGAGATGGGAGTTCAGGACCGAGAGCCCGTAGGAATAATGCAGCGGCAGCAGCAGGAGGCCCCGGTCAGCTTCAGAGAGTTCCAGGTAATTGGCGATCGACCGGGCGTTCGCTTCCAAAGCGGTGGCGGAGAGCCGGACGCTCTTGCTGACGCCCGTGGAGCCCGAGGTCGAGAGCAGCAGAGCGAGGTCCGGGTGGAGCGGTTCGGGCGCGAGGTGGATGTCCGCATCCGTACGCCAGCGCTCCCCGACGAAGCGGCAAACGGTTTCGGGCCGGAAGTCCTCGCAGAAGCGCTCGGTGAGCGCCGGCTGGCCGGGCGGCAGCAGGGCCACGGCATGGCCGGCGGCAAGGGCTGCGAGATAGGAGACGATGGCGTGTTCGCAGGTGCCCGCCTCGATCGCCACGAGCCGGCGGCCATTGCCGAACAGCGCGGCGCGGCGCGTGATGCGTTGGGCGAGCTCCGCATAGGTAACGATGCGATGACCGGGAAAAACGAGAGCCGGCCGGGCGCCCCGCGCCGTAAATTCGGGAATGAAGGACAGCGACATCGCCAGAACGCCTTGAACATGGAACGGCCATCCGCGACCGTCTCGGCACGCGCTTAATTTAACATGACATTATATGTCAAGAAAAGCTTCCGGACACGCCGGACTGGTATCCTGAACCTTTCGCAATGGACGCTGACGCACAGGCCAATTCCGATATAGCAATAGGCTTGGACATCGCATGGCGGGAGACCTGGCAGGGACATGGAAGACTTCGACTACGTGATCGTCGGCGCGGGATCGGCGGGCTGCGTGCTGGCGAACCGGCTTTCGGAAAACGGCACATACCGCGTGGCCCTGCTGGAGGCCGGCGGCAGCGATCTGAATTTCTGGGTGCGCATGCCGATCGGCTACGGCAAGGCCTTCTACCACAACACATTGAACTGGAAGTACCTGACCGAACCGGTCCCCGGCATCGCCGACCGCCAGAGCTACTGGCCGCGCGGAAAGGTGCTCGGCGGATCGAGCTCGATCAATGCCATGGTCTTCATCCGCGGCCAGGCACAGGATTTTGATGGATGGCGCGCGCTCGGCAATCCGGGCTGGGGCTATGACGACGTGCTGCCGGTCTTCAAACGCATGGAAGACAATGTCCCCGGCGCCGATCAATGGCGCGGTGCGGGCGGGCCGGTGACGGTCAGCAACATCGAAAAGGTCGTGCATCCGCTTTGCGAAAACTACCTCGCCGGCGGCATCGAGGCTGGGCTGGCGCGCAATCCGGATTTCAACGGCGCGACGCAGGAAGGTATCGGCATCTACCAGATCACCACGCGCAACGGTTTTCGCTGCTCGACCGCGACGGCCTATCTGGCGCCTGCCCGCGACCGGGAGAACCTGCATGTGATCAAGGCCGCGCATGTCACGCATGTGCTGTTCGAGGGTCGCCGCGCGAAGGGCGTCGAATACCGGCGGGGCAACGAAATCCGCCAGATCCGCGCGCGCCGCGAGGTGATCCTCTCCGCCGGCGCCGTCAACACGCCGCAGATCCTGCAGCTTTCCGGCATCGGCGCGCCGGCGATGCTCAAACGCCACGGCATCGAGGTCGTGCATGCGGCCGACCAGGTGGGGCGCAACCTGCAGGACCATATCGGCTTCGACCATCTCTATGCGAGCCAGCGGCCGACACTGAACGACGTGCTGCGGCCCTGGTGGGGCCGGCTTGCGGTGGGGCTTCGTTACGTTCTGACGAGGAGCGGCCCCCTGTCGCTCAGCGTCAACCAGGGCGGCGGCTTCTTCCGCACCAGCCCGGAGCGCACGCGGCCGAACATGCAGCTCTATTTCTCGCCCGTCAGCTACACGCGGGCAATCCCCGGCCGGCGCGCGCTGATGAGCCCGGACCCGTTCTCCGGCTTCCTCGTCGGCGTCTCCAATTGCCACCCGACCAGCCGCGGAGAACTCGGCATCCGTTCCGCCGATCCCTTCGCAGCACCGGAAATCCGGCCGAACTATCTCTCGACGGACGAGGACGTGCAGGAACTGCTGGAAGCCGCGCATTTCCTGCGGCGGCTGGCCGGGACCGGGCCGATGCGCGAGATCATCAAGCACGAGATCAAGCCCGGCGCCGACATCACCAGCGACGAGGATCTTGTCGCGGACATCCGCCAGCGCTCCGGCTCGGTGTTCCATCCCTGCGGCACCTGTGCAATGGGGCCGGAGCCGGCGACATCGGTGGTCGATCCGCGTCTGCGGGTGCATGGTGTCGATGGGCTGCGCGTCGTCGACGCCTCGATCTTCCCGCGCATCACCGCCGGCAACATCAACGCGCCCACGATCATGGTCGGCGAAAAGGGCGCTGACCTCATCCTGGCAGCTGCCCGCTAGGCGGTCTGGTGGCCCTTGGCCTGTTCCTTGCGCATCTCCTTGAGGGTGAGCGCGAGGGTTTCCGCAGCGCTTGCGATCATGCGCGGTGGGGCGGAGCTGAAGCCGAGGATCAGGCCGCGCTGGCTGACCGGGGTGATGGCAAAGCGGCTGATCGGCGAGACGAGCACGTTGCGCTCGGCGGCGCGGCGGGCGACCGCGAGCTCGTCGAAATCCGGCGCGAGGCGCCCGACCGTGTGAAAACCTGTTTCCGTTGGTGCGACCTCCAGCATGCCGCCAAGGTGCTTTTCAGCACCGTCGAGCAGTGCCTGGAGCCGTTCCGCATAGACGCGGCGCATGCGCCGGATGTGGCTGGAAAAGTGCCCGCATTCGATGAAATTCGCGACGACCGATTGCAGGCTGGCGGCCGAGCCCTGCAACGTTGCCCCGGCGATCCGGTAGAAGATGTCGACCAGCTCAGGCGGCGCGACGACGTAGCCGAGGCGAAGGGCGGCGAACAGGGTTTTCGAAAAACTGCCGACATAGATGACGCGGCCGGACGTATCGACGCTCTTCAGCGTCGGCGGCGGATGGCCGGCATAATGGAACTCGCCGACATAGTCGTCCTCGATGATCCAGGCGCCTGCCCGCTCCGCCGCGCGCAAAAGCTCGAAGCGGCGCTGGAGGCTCATCGTAACGCCGAGCGGATGCTGGTGGGCGGGCGTGACGAAGGCGAGACGGAAATCCGGCGCGACTTCCAGGCCCTCGGCGACGTTGATGCCCTCTTCGTCGATGCTGAGCGGCACGAGTTTTGCGCCCGACGAGATCAGGCTGTTCCTAGCCCCGATCGCGCCGGGATTCTCGATCCACACCGTATCGCCGGGGTCGAGCAGCGTGTTGCCGATGCGGTTGAAGGCGTCCTGCGCGCCGTTGAAGATGAAGACCTGCTCGGGCTCGCAGGTGATGCCGCGATTGGCGCGCAGGTGCATCGCCACGGCCCGGCGCAGCTCCATCAGCCCTTCCGGCGGCGGGTAGCCGAGCAGCAGGTTGCGCGGCTGGCGCCAGTAGCGTGTCACCAGGCTGGCCCAGAGCGCCATCGGGAATTCATCGAAGGCCGGGATGCCGGTGATGAAGGGCCGCGGGTTTTCCGGATGCGCCAGGCGGGGAAAGTAGTGTTCCGAGGCATCGGCGCTGAGTTGCGCGAGGCGCGGCGGGCTGCGGATTTCGTCCGGGCTGCTCTTCGGCGGCGCGACCGGCCGACCGTCGCGAAGCGTATCGGCGACATAGGCCCCGGCGCCGATGCTGGAGCGGATCAGCCCTTCGGCGGCGAGCTGCTCGTAAACGCTGATCGCCGTGGTGCGCGAGACCGCGTGGTCCTTCGCAAGCGTGCGGCTGGAGGGCAGGCGCTCGCCGGGCGGCAGCTCGCCAGACAGGATCATTTCCCGGAGCGCCGAGCAGAGCTGCGTGCTGATCGGCGTGCGGGACGTGCGGTCGAAATGCAACGACGGCAGCAGCGCCCCGCCCGGATACTTCACCATGCCCCACTCCCGCCCTGTCGTCCGCCCGCAATAATGGTCCGCTACATAAAGCAAAGTGGACCTTACCGCTCAAAGACTTTGCGATGATTGTCATACCAATTCGCGGCGTCAAGTGGCCATCCACATTACGCCATCCGCCAGCCAGATTGGCCCAGGGACACGTTAGAGCGTCATGAAGATCAAGCGCATCGAGACCTTCTGCAACCGGTATGTCGGCTTCGTCCGGGTGACCGACGAGACCGGCGCGACCGGCTGGGGCCAGGTTTCGACCTACAATTCCGACATCACCTCCGAAGTGCTGCACCGCCAGGTCGCGCCCTATACGATCGGCGCCGAGATTACAGACCTCGACAACCATCTCGACCGCATCTTCGAACGCGAGCACAAGTTTCCGGGCTCCTATCTCTACCGCGCCATGTGCGGCCTCGACACCGCGATCTGGGACCTGCGCGGCAAGCACGCCGGCAAGCCGGTGGCGGCGCTGCTCGGCGGCTCCGCCGGGCCGCTGCGCGCCTATGCCTCCTCGATGAAGCGCGACATCACGCCGGCCGACGAGGCCGAGCGCTTCAGGCGGCTACGCGGCGAATACGGGTTTGATGCCTTCAAATTCCGCGTCGGCGCGGAGTGCGGGCGCAACCAGGACGAATGGCCGGGCCGCACGGAAGAGATCATCCCGACGATCGCCAAAGCCGTCGGCGAAGGGGCCAGCCTGCTGGCCGACGCCAATTCCTGCTACTCGCCGGCCCGCGCCATCGAGGTCGGGAAGATCATGCAGGACAACGGCCTCGTGCATTACGAAGAACCCTGCCCCTATTGGGAGCTCGAACAGACCAAGGAAGTCACCGAGGCGCTCGACATGGACGTGACGGGCGGCGAGCAGGATTGCGACCTGCCGACCTGGCGCCGCATGATCGAGATGCGGGCCGTCGATGTCGTGCAGCCAGACATCTGCTATCTCGGCGGCATCAGCCGCACGTTGCGCGTTGTGCGCATGGCGGAAGCCGCCGGAATTCCGGTCACGCCGCACGCCGCCAACCTCTCCATGGTGACGCTTTTCACCATGCACCTGCTGCGTGCCATTCCGAACGCCGGCAAATATCTCGAATTCTCGATCGAGGGCGAGGATTATTACCCCTGGCAGGACGGCCTGTTCCGCAAGTCGCCCTATGACATCGTCGACGGCAAGGCGACCGTGACGGACGAACCCGGCTGGGGCGTAGAAATCGATCCGGAATGGCTCGCCAAGTCGAGCTATCAGGCAAGCGAGGCGAACTGACATGAGCACCGACACCCTCGTCAGCGAGTATTTCTCGACCGGTACGCTCACCGGCCTGCCCACCGGCCATTTCATCGACGGCGCCTTCGTGGCCGCCGCGGGCAACCGCACGATGGAGACCTTCGACCCCGGCTCCGCCCGCGCCTTCCATGCCTTCGCCGCCGGCGACGGAAGCGACGTCGACCGCGCCGTCGCAGCCGCCCACAAGGCGCAGCGCGACTGGGGATGCACCAAGGCGGGCGCCCGCGGCGCGATCCTGTTCCGTGCAGCGCAGATCATCCGGGCCGAAGCCGCACGGCTTGCCGTGGTCGAAAGCCTCGACAGCGGCAAGGCCTTGCAGGAGGCGGAAGGCGACGTCGCGGGTGCGGCGCGCTGCTTCGAATATTATGCGGGTGCGGCCGACAAGATCCAGGGCGACACCTTCCCGCTCGGCACCGACTATATCGGCTATTCGATCGAGGAACCGGTCGGCGTCACCGGCCATATCATCCCGTGGAACTATCCGCTGTCGACGGCGGCCCGCAGCATCGCGCCCGCACTGGCCGCAGGCTGCACCGTCGTCGCCAAACCGGCGGAACAGACGCCGCTGACGGCGCTGATGCTCGCAGACATCCTCCACCGTGCCGGCCTTCCCGCCGGCGTGTGCAACGTCGTTACCGGCACCGGCGCTGACGCTGGCGGACCGCTGGTGTCGCACCCGGATGTCCGGCACGTGACCTTCACCGGTTCCGTGCCGACGGGCATCCGGGTCATGCAATCGGCGGCCGTCAACGTCACCAGCGTCGTGCTCGAACTCGGCGGCAAGTCGCCGGTCATCGTCATGGCGGATGCGGACCTCGATGCCGCCGTCGAAGGCGTGCTCGGCGCGATCTACGAGAATGCCGGGCAGATCTGCTCGGCCGGCTCCCGCCTCGTCGTCGAGCGCGGGGTGCATGCGGAACTGGTCGAGCGCATCGCGGCGCGCGCCGGCGCCCTGAAAATCGGCCATGGCCTGCGCCGGCCACAGGTCGGAGCACTGAGTTCCGCCGCCCATCTCGACAAGGTCGCCGGTTATGTGGACGGGGCACGCGAGCGCGGCATAACGGTCGCCGCCGGTGGCCGTCGCGCGTTGGATCAGGAGAGCGGCACGGGCTGGTTCTTCGAGCCGACCATTCTCGATGCCGTCAAGGCGGACGATGCGGTGATCCAAGAGGAGATTTTCGGGCCGGTGCTTTCCGTGCAGGTCGTGGACGGCGAAGAGGAAGCGGTCGCCATCGCCAACGGCACCGATTTCGGCCTCGTCGCCGGCATCTATACCCGCGATTTCGGTCGCGCCCACCGCATGGCGCGCGATATCGACGCCGGGCAGGTCTTCATCAACGAATATTTTGCCGGCGGCATCGAGGTGCCTTTCGGCGGCAACAAGCTGTCGGGTTTCGGCCGCGAAAAGGGCTTTGCGGCGCTCAAGAGCTACACGCGAACCAAGAGTCTGGCGGCGAAGATAAGCTGAACGTCATAATGGTCTTACGGCAAGGAGATATGGACCTTTCGGGGAAGCCAATCTCACTCTTTGATGCCAACGGCTAAAAAATCGGGAATCGAGCGCCATCGTCGGGAGTGAGATGGTCCTCAGCAGAAAAGAACGCCGGAAAAACGGCGACTTTCAACAGCCAAATGGAAGAGGAGAACAGCATGAAAACCAAATTCGCGCTCGCCGCGACGACGGCGCTTGCCCTGCTCGTCGCAAGCACCGCAGCCCAGGCCGAAACCCTGCGCCTGCTCACCTGGGGCGGTTACGCGCCCGACAACGTCATCAAGCTCTTCGAGGAAGCGAACCCCGACATCACCGTCGAAGTGACGCTCTCCAACAACGAGGAAATGGTCGCCAAGCTCCGCGCCACCGGCGGCGCCGGCTACGACCTTGCCCAACCGAGCCATGACCGCATCTTCGCGGCCCAGCAGGAATACAACATCTACAAGCCGCTCGACCTGTCGAAGATCGACACGGCTTCGCTCGCGCCGAACCTTCTCGAAGGCGTGAAGGCCAATGCGACGATCGACGGCGCGCTCTATGCCGTGCCGCACCAGTGGGGCACCTCGGGCATCGTCGCAGACGTTTCCAAGGCGCCGGACGTCAAGGGCTGGGGCGACCTCTGCAATCCGGAATACAAGGGCCGCACCTCGATGCGGCTCCGCCGTACCATCCTGCTCGGCACGGCCTTCGCGCTCGGCAAGGACCCCTTTGCGCTCTATGGCGACAAGGCGGCCTACCAGACGATGCTCGACGAGGTGACGGAAAAGCTGATTTCCTGCAAGGACAACGTCAAGACCTACTGGAACGGCGGCGACGACCTGTCGACGCTCTTGCTCTCCGGCGAAGTCGTCGTCTCGGAAGCCTGGGATTCGACGGCCTTCAAGCTCTACGGCCAGAACAAGAACCTGGTCTACGTGCCGCCGGAAACCGGTGCGCTCGCCTGGATCGACACCTTCGTCATCCCGCGCAAGGGCGAGGCTGACGACGCCGCCTACAAGTGGATCAACTTCGTCATGAAGCCCGAGATCGTCAAGCTGATGTCGGACTCCACCGGCGCGATCGCCGCCGTCAGCAACGGCATCGACCTGCTGCCGGACGACAAGAAGGCCGCCGTGCAGGCCGCCTTCGACGAAAAGGATCTGGCGAACCTGAAATTCTTCGCCAACATCCCGGCAGGGCTTGAAGACATGGAAGGCAAGGCGCTCGAGCGCATCAAGGCCGCCACGTCGAACTGATCCGTCCCAGGACTTGACGCCAGCCGGTCGGGGGCCTTCCCTCGGCCGGCTGGCTTCAGAATAAGCCGCAATGCGGCTCTGATTTGCGAGCACTCCATGCACGACCTTCAATGCGAAAGCCTGAGCAAGCGCTTCGGGGCCTATACCGCCGTCAACAGCGTGTCCTTCAACGTTCCGCGCGGTTCGTTCTTCTCCATTCTCGGGCCATCGGGCTGCGGCAAGACCACGCTGATGCGCATGATCGCCGGCTTCGAGGAGCCGACGAGCGGCGACATTCGCATCAAGGGCAAATCCGTGCTCTCGACGCCGCCGAACAAGCGCCCCGTCAAGATGGTGTTCCAGCATCTCGCCCTCTTCCCGATGATGAATGTCGGCGAGAACATCGCCTATGGCCTGCGCTGCCGCGGCGAGAACAAGGCCGATATCAGCCACAAGGTGGCCGCCGTGCTCGACCGCGTTGGCCTGCCCGGCTCGCAGGAAAAGCAGGTCGCCCAGCTTTCCGGCGGCCAGAAGCAGCGCATCGCGATTGCCCGCTGCATGGTGCTCGAACCGGACGTGCTGCTGCTCGACGAACCGCTCGGCGCGCTGGACCTCAAGCTGCGCGAGCGCATGAAGATCGAGCTCAAGCAGTTGCAGCACCAGTTCGAGACGACCTTCCTCTATATTACCCACGACCAGTCGGAAGCCCTGCTGATGTCGGACAATGTTGCGGTGATGAATGCCGGCCAGTTCGAGCAGATCGGCTCGCCGCAGGAGCTCTACAACGATCCGAAGACTGGGTTCGTCGCCGGCTTCGTCGGCGACAGCAACCGCTGGCCGGGCCGCGCGCTTTCCGTTTCGGACGGCAAGGTGCGCGTGGCGCTCGACGGCGGCGGCGAGGCGATCGCGCAGGCGGGCGACGACCGGATTGCGGCCGGCAGCGCGGTCGAGCTGTTCGTGCGGCCCGAAGTGCTTTCGGTCGGTGCGGGCAGCGAGAACCGGCTGGCGGGCACCGTCGAAAGCCTGCTCTTCAATGGCGCCAGCAGCCGCATCCTCGTGCGCAGCCAGGGCGGCAACCTCGTCGAGGTCGGCCAGGCCGTGATGGACGGCACCGGCCGCATCGTGCCGGGTGCGGCCGTCGATATCGGCTGGAGCCACGGCCACGGCCGCTGCTTCAGCGTGTCGAGGTAACGGCGATGCCACGCACGGACATCGGAAAACTCTCCTTCATCCTGCTCTTCGCCCCCTTCGCGCTGTGGATCGTGCTGCTGATCATCCTGCCGCAGCTCGGCATCGGCTATATTTCGCTGCGGGAAAAAGTAGGGCCGGGCGAATACACCTTCGGGCTCGCCAACTACGCCGCCTTCGTCAGCGAGCCGATCTACTGGAACACGCTGCTGCGCACCGCCTGGATGTCGATCCTCGTCACGGTGATGGCGCTCATCATCGGCTTTCCCGTCGCCTATTACATCGCCAAGATCGCGCAGCGCCGCTCGCGCGCCGCGCTCTTCCTGATGTGCCTCATCCCGCTCTGGGTGAGCGACCTCGTGCGCGCCTTCGGCTGGATCGTCATCCTGCGCGAAACCGGCCTCGTCTCGTCCTTCCTGCAGAAGATCGGCCTGATCAGCGGCCCGGTGGAATTTCTCTATAACGACGCCACGGTGGTGATGGGCCTCGTCTACACGGTCGTGCTGTTCATGATCGTGCCGCTCGTCTCGACGCTCGACGGCATGGACAATTCGCTGATCGAGGCCGGCTACAATCTCGGCGGCAGCCGGCTCACGGTCTTCCGCCGCATCGTCGTGCCCTATGCAATGCCGGGTATCGTCGCCGGCTGCATCATCGTCTTCATGCTGACGGCCGGCAGTTATCTCACGCCGATCCTGCTCGGCGGCAAGAACAGCATGTGGTTCACCGAGCAGATCTACGAGCAGTTCGTGACGCGCTACAACTGGGAATCCGGCGCGACCTTCGGCGTGCTGCTGCTCGTCTTCACCTCGTTCGTCGTCTGGCTCGGCCTGCGGCTGACCGGCCAGAACCTCGCCTCCACCGTCGCAAAGGACTGAGCATGAACGTCGCGGCTCCCCAATCGTCCTTCCTCCGGTGGGTCTATCGCTTCTATATGCTGGCGTTCCTCATCTATCTGGCGGCCCCCCTCTTCGCCGCCGGCATGTTCGCCTTCAACGATTCGATGTTCCCCGCCCTGCCCTGGAACGGCTTCACGCTCGACTGGTTCTTCAGCAGCACCGAGCCGAAAATCGGCATGTTCCATGACCGCCGCCTGCTGCGCGGCCTGCAGAATTCGCTGATCATCGGCGTCGCCGTCTCCGCGCTCGCGGTCGCCGCCGGCACCTGCAATGCCTTCCTGTTCGAGCGAAAACAGTTCCCCGGCAAGAACATCTTCTACATCATGATGATCGTGCCGCTGGTCATTCCCGGCGTCATCCTCGGCATCTCGATCCTCGTCTTCGCCAGCATGATCGCCAACGGCCTCGAAGAAACCTTCGGCATCGAATGGGACTTCCTGCGCCCCGGCATCTTCCTCGTCATCCTCGGCCAGTTCTCATTCCTCACCACCATCACCTCGCTGGTGATCGGTGCACGGCTGCGGAAATTCGACATCGCGCTGGAAGAGGCGGCGCTGAATCTCGGCGCCACGCGGCTGCGCGTGCTGATGACGGTGACGTTGCCCTACCTCATGCCCGCGCTGTTCTCCGCCTTCGTCGTCGCCTTCCTCGTCTCCTTCGAGAATTTCAATACGACGCTGATGCTGGTCGGCTCGGATGCGCCGCTCACCATCACCATGTACGACCGCATGGTGAAGGTCGGCTCGACGCCGGTGCTGAACGCAGTGTCGTTCTTCCTGATGGTGGGATCGGGCCTGCTCGCGTTGCTCAGCGTCGTCGTGCAGCGCGGCGGCAACAAGGAAGCCTGAGTTTCAGCCGCTGCCGCAAAGTGTGCGCGCATTGAGCAGACCCCAGCCGTAGATGGCGTCCTTGCCGGGCTTGCCGATGTCTTCGGCGGATTTCATCAGCTCGGCCTCGACCTCTTGCGGCGAGAGGCCGGGCTTTTCCGCAAGCAGGATGGAGACGGCGGCCGTCACGAAGGGGGCGGCGAAGGACGTGCCGCTCTTCTGCCGGGCGCCGGAAATCGACGCCGCCGTCCACACGCCGACGCCGGGAGCAGCGATATCGATATGGTCCCCACGCACGGCCCGGCGATAGGGGTTGCGCGCCTTGTCCACCGCCGTCACCGCGATCACGTCCTCGTAGGCGGCGGGATAGACCGGCTTGGCATTCGGCCCGTCATTGCCGGCGGCGGCGACGAGGATCGTCCCCCGGTCGGCGGCGGCCTCGACGGCACGCGTCAGGATCTGGTTTTCCGGCCCCGTCAGACTCAGGTTGACGACCTTGATGTCGCGCCCGATCAACAGGTCGAGCGCGCGCACGAGATCGTAGACATTGGCGATGTCGGTGGATTTGCGGAAACGCTGGAAGGCATCGACGGCGATCAACTCCGCGCCCGGCAGCAGGCCCGGCACGCGGCTGCCCGGCGCGCCGACCAGCAGGGCCGCCACGGCCGTGCCGTGCTGTTCGCCCGAGGGTGCTCCCTCCCCGCCGCCGAGGTCGAGAACCTCCAGCCGGGCATTGGCGAGAACCGTATGCTTGGCATTGATCGCCGTGTCGATGAGGCCGATGCGCTGCGGCTTCAGGCAGGCGAGGCCGCTTCCCGCCTCGCCGGTCGGCCAGCCGACCATGTGGCGCACCAGCGCGCAGCCTTCCCGCACGCAGGCGGCCTTGTCCCCGGCCTGCGGCTGGTAGAAATGGTTGAAATCCACCGTCGCCGAGGCGCTGCGGGCGGAGACGGCGGCGCGCGCCGCATCGAGCGTCATGCCCTGCGGGACGATGAGGCGGACCATTTCGCCGCCGATGAGCGCTATCTCAACCCGGTCGTCCACGACGAAACCGTCCTGCGCAAGGCCGGCGATGGCGTCGTCGTCGAGGCCGGTCGCGACGATCTCGTTCGGCGCCCGGTCCGGCACTGCCACCACTGCACGGCGCACAGGCGCACGCCGCACCTCGCGCGATGGCCAGCGGAACAGCGAGCGCAGGTCGCCCCGCGCTTTGGGCTGCCATTCGCCGCCGCGTCCGCCGCGGCTGCTGCTGCCACCATCGTCGTCCCCGCCATCATCATCGTCGTCGGCGAGCGCCACCGCGACGCCGGGGACAAAGCCGCGCTCCGGCGTGGGCAGTGCCCCGGTGCCGGCCAGGGTCATGGCCACAAGGAGGGAGAGGCGTCCGGAGAGGGCTGCAAGGCGGCTCGGCATGGTCGGTCTCCATGGTCGATCGGTGGCGCGGATCGGTGACTGGTATCCTGACATACGTTTGACTCGACAGCTTATTCCATGGCGTGCCAAAGAAATCGCATGACGAATGACATGCCGACGGTGCCGGAACGGCTGGTGGCCTTCCTGCCGAACCTCAGACGCTTCGCGATCTCGCTCTGCCGGTCGCGGGAGCTCGCCGACGATCTGGTGCAGGCGGCCTGCGAGCGCGCCATCGTTGCCGCCGACAGTTTTGCGCCGGAGAGCCGCTTCGATGCCTGGATGTTCCGCATCCTGCGCAACCTGTGGATCGACCACCTGCGCCGGCTGAAGACCGCCGGCCCGCATGACGACATCGACGAGGCGCGCGACGTCTCCGTGCCCTCCGGCGAGGCGGCCGCCCATGCCCGCATGGATCTCGCCGAGGTGGCCATCGCCCTCCAGAAGCTGCCGGACGAGCAGCGCGAAGTGCTGGTGCTGGTCTGTGTCGAGGAGTTCAGCTACCGCGATGCGGCCGAGGTTCTCGCCATCCCGATCGGCACCGTGATGAGCCGTCTCGCCCGCGCGCGAAAAAATCTGATGGAGCTGACGGGAATAAGTTTTGGCGAGAGACGTTCGCCCGATACGAAAGGCGGCGTTTCATGAACAAAGACGATTTCGACGACGAGACATTGATGGCCTTCGCTGATGGCGAGCTGGACGAGGCACGAAGCCTCGCGCTGGAAGAGGCGCTTGCGACCGACGAGGCACTGGCCGAACGGCTCGCCGTCTTCCTCGACAGCCGCCGGCTGGTGGGCGAGGCGCTGAAGCCGCTGATCGACGAGCCGGTGCCGGAGGCGCTGCTGGCCTCGGTGCGCAAGATGGCGGAGGAGGCGCCCCGAGACAATGTCGTTTCTTTCCGCCCGAAACCGCAACAGGTGGCGCAGCCGAAGGTGCGCCCTTGGCTCATGCCGGTTGCGGCCAGTCTCGTGGCGGTGGTGACAGGTGTCATCGGTTTCACGCTCGGCCGCATGGGGCCGTCGGCTACGGATGCCGGCGCCGAGATCGCCGCCGCCCTCGACCGCGAGGCTTCCGGCCGGGACGTGACGCTTTCGGGCGCGGTGCTGCATGTCGTCGCCTCGTTCCGCGACGAGCGCGGCGAGCTCTGCCGCGAATACGAGCTGAAACAGCAGGCGAGCAGCACGCTGACCGTCGCCTGCCGCCAGGACGGCGCCTGGGCGACGCGGCTGGCGCTGACGACCCTGCAGGCCGAAGGCTACGTGCCCGCCTCCTCGCAGGAGACGATCGACGCCTATCTGACCTCGATCCAGGCTGGCGCCCCGCTTTCCGCCGAAGAGGAGCGCAAGGCGCTCGCTCCATAGGCTGTTCCAAGTCCCCAATATGACGTGCTGAACCGGCTTCCTTGGAGGCCGGTTCAGGGCCGTTTGCGTCCCGTGCAAAGGTATAAATAGGTTGATATCAATTAATACTTGGCACATACCGACCGTATGGTATGTTTTCTCATGCCTAGACCAACCAAACAATCGCCCGAACGCGGCAATGCACGGATCCGCCTCCTGGAGGCGGCACTCGACATCATTCGCGAAAAGGGGTTTGCAGCGACCACCATAGAGGACCTGTGCAAGGCCGCCGACGTCACCAAGGGCGCCTTCTTCCATCACTTCGGAAGCAAGGAGGCTCTCGGGGTGGCGGCCGCGGAGTTCTGGGGCGAGACGACGTCGGCCTATTTCGCCGCCGCCCCCTACCACGGGCCGAGCGAGCCGCTGGCGCGGGTGCTCGCCTATGTCGCCTTCCGCAAGGCGATCATCGCGGGCGAATTGCAGGAGTTCACCTGCCTTGTCGGCACAATGGCGCAGGAGGTTTTTGTGAGCGCGCCCGACATTCGCGATGCCTGCGGGCGCAGCATGTTCGGGCACACGGCAACGCTGGAGGCCGATATCGAGATGGCGCGGCGCGAGCGCGGCATCACGGCGACCGGCTGGACGGCCGAGAGCCTGGCGCGCCACACGCAGGCGGTTCTCCAGGGCGGCTTCATCCTGGCGAAGGCGGCCAACGACCCCGCGCTGGCGCGCGAAAGCCTCGACCATCTGGAACGATACATTCGATACCTGTTCAACGTCACGGAGGATGACTGAGATGCGCAGAACAACCCATATCGGCTGCGCCTGCGGCCAGACACGCCTTGAAGTGGAGGGAAGCCCGATCCTGGTTTCCGAATGCCTGTGCAACAGCTGCCGGGCCGCCGCCGGCAGGCTCGCGACCCTTCCCGGCGCGAAGAACACGCTGACCAGCTACCATGCGACACCGGCCGCGGAATACCGCAAGGACCGGGTGCACATCCTGTCGGGCACGGAAAACCTCCGGGAATTCCGCCTCTCACCCACCGCCGGCTCGCGCCGCGTCGTCGCCACCTGCTGCAACACGCCCATGTTTCTGGAGATGAAGGGCGCACACTGGCTGAGCCTCTACCTGCATCTCTGGCCGGAAGCCCAGAGACCGAAGGCGGAGCTGCGCACCATGACGGGCGACCTCGCCGACCGGTCCGGCCTGCCGGCCGACATTCCCAACCTCAAGACCCACACGGTCGCCTTCTACGGAAAGCTCCTGGCGGCCTGGATCGCCATGGGCTTCCGCAATCCGAAAATCGCTGTCGGGGGGACGATCGATGTCTGACAAGATCGAAGTCGAAAACATCAACACACCGGGCCGCACCGAACGGCTCGACCGCACGAAATATATGGCGATGCGCGCGGCACTGCTTGCCGCCCTGCCGGACACGG
This sequence comes from Shinella sp. BE166, assembly GCF_051201095.1. Taxonomy (NCBI): domain Bacteria; kingdom Pseudomonadati; phylum Pseudomonadota; class Alphaproteobacteria; order Hyphomicrobiales; family Rhizobiaceae; genus Shinella; species Shinella sp. BE166. Next base: position 270,116 of record NZ_JBPEHL010000003.1, read on the forward strand.
CACCGGGCATGACGGTCGCGCAGGCGCAGGAGGCGCTGCTGCCGCATCTCTCGGAGACGGATTTTCCGGAGCGGCAGAAGGCGGGCTGGTGGATGAAGGCCGTGCAGCTCGACCTTGAGGCCAAGGGCATCATCAAGCGTGCGCCGAAGCGGCCGGTCCAGCTCTACCGGGTCACCTGACGCCCGGCCGAAAATTTTTCGCACCGCCGGGAATAGGCTTCGTCCATCGCCGTTCTTCTCCCATCGATTGATGAGGAGAACAGCGATGGCCCTGGCCCTTCTGAAGAAACCGCAGCCCCGGTTGACCTTTCTCTGCCGCAAGGAGGACGAGGGCGTGATCCCCGCCCCCGTGCGCGCCAAGACGGCGCTGCCCGACTGGTTCCGCAAATTGCCCGCGATCGACGAGACGCAGGTCTCGCCCACGAACAGCGGCATCACCGTGAAGCGCTGCATGCCCTTTCTCGACGCCATGGCCGCCGGCTGGGTCATCGGCCTTGCGGCGAGCGTGCGCATGGAAATCTCCGACGGCGGCAAGACGGTCGATTGCGGCTGGGATTTCGATCGCACGCTCGTCAGCAACCATGCCAGCCACCAGGTTGCCGGCAATCCGCGCGAGCCGCTGCCGCCCTGCAAGTTCCACAATTACTGGACCATCCGCACGCCGCCCGGCTGGAGCTGCCTGTTCGTGCCGCCGCTCAACCGGCCGAACGGCGTCTTCGAGATCGTCGCCGGCGTGGTCGATACCGATACCTACCAGTCGGAAATCCACTTCCCCTTCTTCGCCATTGGTGAGGACGGCCTGCATATGCTGGAACGCGGCACGCCGATCGTGCAGGTCATCCCCTTCCGCCGCGATGCCTCCGATCTCGACGCGGACATTCGTGCAGAAAGCCCACCGGAGGGCGTCATGCGCAAGACGATCCTGCGCAAGACGCTCGCCGCCGACGGCTGGTATCGCAAGCTCGCTCGCGCCCAGCGATAGGTTCTAAGCCGGATAAATCGCCTTGGCCGTCGCTGCGCCCCGCAGCGGCGGTGATGCCGCATGCGCCGCAGAAATTGGCTATCACATTGAAATTATTTCTGTTTTATCGGGAATAAGATTTGCCCGCCGCCGTTTCTCCCTCGCAGCCAACTAGGCTGTCACTCAAAGGAGAAACACCATGAAGAAGGTCATCGCAATCCTGAGCGCATTCCTGGTGGTCGGCGCCGCAGCGCCCGCGCCCGCCGTCGCCGACGACCCGGTTTACCGCTTCCTGCAGAAGATGACGCGCACCAGCAAGGCGAGCCAGGCGCGCTACGGCCGCGACCGCGACGACGACCGTCGCGGCAGCTGGAGCTCGAACCGCAACTCCAACAGCTCGTCGAATTCCAACTCGAACCGCAACTCGAATTCGAATTCCAACTCCAACTCCAATTCGAACTCGAACTCGAACTCGAACTCGAATTCCAACAGCAATTCCAACTCGAACAGCAACTCGAATTCGAACGGTTCCTCGAATTCGTCGTCCGACGACGATTGAGCCGCAGCCTGAAAGACCGAAAGGAGGGCGATCGTGGCCCTTTATGCAATCGCCCCTCCCGGACCCCACGCCGATCGGCGTGGGGAACCGTCTCCGACGCTGGAGCCGAGTATGCCGCTCGCCCGCGTCAAGCAGATCGTCGCGGCGATCGTGCTCGCCTTCAGCGCCATGCTGATCTTCCTGGCGATCGACGGCCTCACCCTGAACATGCGGCTGACGCTCGCCGTCTTCGTGGCGACGATCACCGCCTGGACCATCCTCGACCTGCCGGATACGCCCGTGGCGCTGGCGGGTGCCGCCCTCCTGCCGGTCGTCCGCGCAATCGACGAGGACGTGCTCTACCGCTCGCTCGGCAATGATATTGTCTGGCTGATGCTGGCGGCCTTCGTCGTGGCCGGCGTGCTGCGGCAGGTCGGCGTGATCGAGCAGATCATTCGCCGGCTGCTCGCCCGGCTCGCCACCGTGCAGGGCCTGTTCTGGGCGCTGACGCTGCTGATCTTCGCCACCGCCTTCATCATCCCCTCGACCTCGGCACGCGCCGCCATGCTCGCGCCGGTCTATCTCGGGCTTGCCGCGGCCATCGGCAATGCGCGGGTCAACCGGGCGCTGGCGCTGCTCTTCCCCTCGGTCATCCTGCTTTCGGCCGGCGCATCGCTGATCGGCGCCGGCGCCCATCTCGTCGCGGCCGGCATGATGGAGCGCCTGCGCGGCCAAAGCCCCGATTTCCTCGGCTGGATCGCGCTTGCCGGCCCCTTCTCGCTGCTGTGCTCGCTCTTCGCCTGCGCCGTGCTGCTAAGGCTTTTCCTCACCCATGAGGAACGTACGATGGCGATCGCAGCGCGCAGCCCCGACGAGACGCCAAACCCGCTGACACGCCAGCAATGGACCGTGCTCGCCATCACCGGCGCGATGATCCTGCTCTTCGCCGCCCAGCCCCTGCACGGCATCGGCATGCCGCTCATCGGCATCGCCGCCGCCCTGCTGCTGGCGACCGAACGGGTCTCCGGCCTGCCGCTGAAGGCCGCCCTCAAGGGCGTCGAATGGAACCTGCTGCTGTTCCTCGCCGGCACGCTCGTCATCGGCGAGGCGCTGCTGGCGACCGGCACGGCGCAGGTGCTGGCCGAGCGGGTGGTCGGTCTCGCCGGCAGCAGCGTCGCTGCCTGGCCCGCACTCGTCATCGGCTTCGCCGCCATCGTCGCTACCCTCTCCCACCTGGTCATCACCTCGCGCACGGCGCGGGCGACCGTGCTCATTCCGGCCCTCGCCCTGCCGCTCGCCGCCCTCGGCGTCGATCCGCTCAATCTGGTGATGGTCGTGACGCTCGCGAGCGGCTTCTGCCAGACGCTGATGGTCTCCGCCAAGCCGGTGGCGCTGTTCGGCGCCATGGACCCGCCACCCTTCGGTCAGGCCGATCTGTTGCGGCTCGCCATGGTGCTGGTCGTGCCCTTCGTGGTGCTGCTCATCGTCTTCGCCACGCTCGTCTGGCCACTGCAAGGCCTGCCCCTGCGCTGAACCACGCACACGGAAAAGAAAAAAGGCCGCCATGTGCGGCCTTTTTTATTTAGCCGACTAATTTATTTTCATTCTGCCGGAATAGATGCCGCACCGTCCCGTTCCTCACCTGTCACATGATTGTCATAGTAAAAGGAACATCCCCATGTCTTTCACGGTTCTCGTCGCGCCCTCCGGTTTCAAGGAGAGCCTCTCGGCCGATCAGGCAGCGGATTGCATCGAAAGCGGCGTCAAGCGCGCCTTTCCCGGCGCCACCGTCTTGAAGGCGCCGATGGTCGATGGCGGAGAGGGTTTCACCAAGGCGCTCGTCAAGGCGACCGGCGGCGTGCTGCATCACCTGACGGTCACCGGCCCCGTCAATGACCCGGTCGAGGCGCATTTCGGCTTCCTCGGCGGTTGCAGCGAACCGACCGCCGTCATCGAGATGGCGGCCGCGGCAGGCCTCAGCCTCGTCCCGCGCGACCGGCGCAATCCCTGCCTGACGACGAGCTACGGCGTCGGCGAACTGGTGCGCGCAGCACTCGACAAGGGTGCACGCCGCATCCTGCTCGGCTGCGGCGACAGCGGCATCAACGATGGCGGCGCCGGCATGGCGGAAGCGCTCGGCATCCGGCTACTTGATGAGGAAGGCGACCTCCTGCCCCGTGGCGGTGCCGCGCTCGCCCGCCTCGCCGCCATCGATATCAGCGGCCGCGATCCGCGCCTTAACCGCGTGCGCATCGATGCCGCCGTCAACTGGCACAATGTCCTGCTCGGCGAACGCGGTGTCGCGCGCATCTTCGGGCCGCAGAAGGGCGCCACGCCGGCACAGGTGGAGGTCCTCGCCGCCGCCATGGAGACCTATGCCGCCGCCATCCGGCGCACGACGGGCATCGATGTCGGCGCCGCACCCGGCTCCGGCGCCTCCGGCGGGCTTGGTGCCGCGGTGCTCGGCCTCGTCGGCGGCAGGCTGCATCCGCGCTACGACATCGTCATGCAATATCTGGAGCTCGACCGGTTCATCGCTAAGGCCGATCTCGTCATCACCGCGGAAGGCAGCCTCGATGGCCAAACGCCCTTCGGCAAGGTGCCGGCCGAAGTGGCGCAGCGCGCCAAACGCGCCGGCGTGCCCGTCATCGCGCTCGCCGGAACCATCGGCAAGGGCGTGCGCCTCAATTTCGAACACGGCATCGATGCCTTCGCCTCCATTCTCAGCCGGCCCTGCTCGCTGGAGGACGCGATTTCCTCGGCGCCAAAACTGCTCGCCCGGGCAGCCGAAGATGCCGCGCGCATGGTGATGGTCGGCATGAGTTTGAAGAACCGGCTGGACAACGCCGCATAGACACCCCGCCCCCCACTGAAACGACCTTCCACAGGTCAATTTCGTCCACTTTACTTTACCGACCAGACGGTATAGTAATTTTGCGAACTTAACGCGGTGTGGGAGGAGAACACAGTGCATTGGGATGAATTTCTGAGAACGACGGCGCTGGCTGGCGCCGTCCTGTGGGGCGGCTCTGCTGGCGCGGCGGAAGTATCGATCTTCTGCAGCTCGGCCGGCGCCGAACTGGAACTTTGCCAATCGGCCTCCGAGGCCTGGGCGAAGGAGACCGGCAACACGGTCAAGATCAACAAGATGCCGGCGAACTGGGGTGAGGCGCTGCCGCTTTACCAGCAGCTTCTCGCCGGCAAGTCCGGCGACATCGATGTGCTGACGCTCGACAATATCTGGGTCGGCGCGCTCGCCGCGCATCTCATCGACCTCAAAGAAAAGGTGCCGGCGGAAGAGCTTGCGGCGCATTTCGACTCCGCGCTCGCCGACAGCACCATCGAGGGCAAGCTGCTCGCCATGCCCTGGTTCGTCGATGCGGGCCTGATGTTCTACCGCAAGGACCTGCTCGAAAAATACGGCAAGGCCGAGCCGAAGACCTGGGCGGAACTAACCGAGACGGCCAAGTCCATCCAGGAACAGGAACGCGCCGCCGGCACCAAGGACATGTGGGGTTATGTCTGGCAGGGCCGCGCCTATGAGGGCCTGACCTGCGACGCGCTGGAATGGGTCGCCTCCTATGGCGGCGGCACCTTCATCGCGCCGGATGGCACGATCACCGCGAACAATCCGAAGGCTGTCGCGGCCCTCGACCTTGCCCGCTCGTGGATCGGCGGCATCAGCCCGGAGGGCGTGCTCAACTATGACGAGGAAGGCTCGCGCGGCGTCTTCGAGGCCGGCAATTCCGTCTTCCACCGCAACTGGGGTTACGTCTGGGGCACCAGCCAGGCTGCAGGGTCGGCGCTTGCCGGCAAGGTCGGCGTGATGGCGCTGCCGGTCGGCGCCGAGGGCGAGAAGTCGAGCGGCTGCTACGGTGCGGGCCTGCTCGGCGTCTCGAAATATGCCGAGGATACCGACGCGGCGGTGAGCCTCGTGCGTTACCTCACGGGCGCCAAGGAGCAGAAGCGTCGCGCGCTGCAAGCCTATAGCCCGACGCTGAAGGCGCTTTATCAGGACGAGGAAATCCTGAAGGCCAACCCGGCGCTGCGTTTTGCCGAAAAGGCCTATGCCGAAAGCGCCTCCCGCCCCTCGCAGGTGACGGGCGCCTCCTACAACCGCGTGTCGCAGCGCATCTTCAACGGCGTGCACAACGTGCTGAGCGGCAAGGAAGGCGCGGAAGAGGCGCTGACCAAGGTCAGCAGCGATCTGGAACGGCTGAAGAAGCGCGGCTGGTAAGCCGCGCCCACCCATCGAGGACATGACAGTGAATATCGCGATCGCACCGTGCTGCTGGGGCGTCTATTGGCCCACCGGCAACGACCTCGGCTGGACCGATTATCTCGACCGCATCGTCGCGGCCGGATACCGCCACACCGAGCTCGGCCCCTACGGCTATTTCTCGACAGACACGAAAGTGCTTTCGCACGAACTCGACCGCCGCGGCCTCTCCGTGGTCGCGGCGGCCCATGTCCACACACTGGCGGACGCCGACACGGCCTCGGCGCTGGCGGACAAGACGCACCAGATCTGCGCGTTGCTTTCCGCCATCGGCGGCACGCATTTCATCCTGATGGACGAGTCCGAGTTCTATCCGAAGGACCGGATGGGCGTCGTCGGCGAAGCCGGGTGGCGCTCCGTCATAGAGCTCACCATGCTCTCCGCCGGCATCGCCCGCGAACACGGCCTGCAATTCAGCTTCCACCCCCATGTCGGCACCTGCGTGGAGCATGAAAGCCAGATCGAACGGCTGCTTGCCGAGACGGACCCGGCGCTGGTCGGCCTCTGCCTCGACACCGGCCACCATGCCTATTGGAAGGCCGATCCGAAAGCCTTCTTCCTGCGTCACCAGGCGCGCATCAATTCCATCCATCTGAAGAATGTCGACGGGGCGTTCCGCGAAAAGGTCCTGGCGGAAAACATCCACTGCGACCGCGCTTTCGAGGACGGCATCATGACCGATCTCGACCGCGGCGTGGTCGACATCGCCGATTTCATGGCGACCCTGCTGGCGCACGGCTACGATGGCCCGCTGGTCATCGAGCAGGACCTTGCACCGAAACATCCCGAAACGCCGGAGGCGATCGCCGCGCGGAACTACCGCTTCGTCTCTTCTCTGCTTCAGGGGCAGGCCGGCCGATGAAGGTTATGATCCACAACAATCCCGAGGCGATCGGCGAACATCTCGCCACCCGCATCCTCACGGAACTGCGCGCCGCCAATGCGGCCGGCCGGCCCTATGTGCTCGGCTGCCCGGGCGGTCGCAGCCCCATGCCGGTCTATCAGGCGCTGGAATGCCAGCTTGCCGCCGACCCGGTCGATTGCTCCGGGCTAATCGTCGCGATGATGGACGAATACCTGCTGTCCGGCCCCGAAGGCCTCTCCCCGCCGCCCGCTTCCGCCCACTATTCCTGCCACGGGTTTGGCGAGCGGGAGATCGTTGGCCGGATCAACCGGGCGCTGCCGGTAGAGCTGCGCATGCCGGAAGCGAACTTTCGTATGCCCTCCCTCGCGGAGCCGGAAGCCTATGACGCCGCGCTCGAAAGCCTTGGCGGCATCGATCTCTTTCTCCTCGCCTCCGGTGCAGGCGATGGCCATATCGCCTTCAACCCGCCGGGCTCGGCCCGCGACAACCGCTCCCGCATCGTGACGCTCGCCGAACAGACGCGGCGCGACAATCTCGCGACCTTTCCGGATTTTCGTGGACTGGACGAGGTGCCGACGCACGGCCTCACCATCGGCACCGGCTCGATTGCGAACCTCTCCAAGGCAGTCGCGATGATCGTCTGGGGCGCGGGAAAACGTGAAGCTTTCCGACGGCTCTCGACGGCATCCGCCTACGATCCTGACTGGCCGGCGACCATCGCCGTAGAGTGTCGCAACGCTGAACTGCACGCCGACGCGGCGGCCGGGGCGGCACCATGACACGGCACGCGATCGGCATCGACGTCGGCGGCACCAAGACGAAGGCCTGCATCGTGCGCCTCTCGGACGGCGCCGTCGTTGCCGAGCGCACGGAGGCAACGCCCTGCCAGAGTGGCGGCGGCGCGGTGCTCGATCTCGTCTGCGACCTCGCGGCCGCCATGCGGGAGCGCGCGGACGGCGAGGCGCTGGAAGCCGCAGCACTCGGCATCTGCCTGCCGGAACTCGTGACGCGCGACGGCGAGCCGGCTTCGGCGTGGAATTTCGACTGGCGCGGCCTCGATTATCGCGCCCGCCTCGGCCGTTTCGGCGCCTTGCACATCGGCAGCGACGTGCGCGCCGCCGCCTTCGCGGAAGGCTGGATGGGAGCCGGCAGGGGCATCGATCCCTTCGTCTACGTCACCATTTCGACCGGCCTTTCCCATTCGCTGGTGATCGGCGGCGCGCCCTATGAGGGGGCTCGCGGCTTTGCCATCCACTTTTCCGGCAGCGATCTCGTCGCCTTCGACGGCCCGGCGCGCGACCGCGCGGTGCGGCACAATCTGGAACTTTTCGCCGGCGGCAAGGCGCTTGGCGAGCGCTACGGCGCGCTGAGCGGCCGGCCGGATGCGACGGCACTCTCGCTGTTCGAGGCGGAGGCGCGCGATCCCCGGGCGGCGGAGATGGTGGAGAACGCGCTGCTCTCGCTCGCCTCCTATCTCGGCCAGCTCATCAACACGCTGGACCCCGCCGTGCTCGTGCTCGGCGGCGGCATCGGCAGCGATCCGAAGGTGACGCCGCGGCTCGCGGCGCTGACGCGCGACTTCATCTGGGCGGAGGGCGCGCGGGACATGCCGATCGTGGCGAGCCTCATCGGCGACACCGCCTGCGCCATCGGCGTGGCGGCGCTGGCCCACAGGACATTCAAGATGGAACGATCATGAGCGGTATAGATCTCATCAATGTCGTCAAACGTTTCGGCGCGCTGACCATCATCGACAAGCTGAACCTCGCGATCGCCGAGGGCGAGTTCGTCGTCTTCGTCGGGCCTTCCGGCTGCGGCAAGTCCACGCTTTTGCGCATGATCGCCGGGCTGGAGGAAATCTCCGATGGCGAGCTGCGCATTGCCGGCAACCGCATGAACGAGACGCCGCCGGCCAAGCGCAACATCGCAATGGTCTTCCAGTCCTACGCGCTCTATCCGCACATGAATGTCGAGCGCAATCTCGGCTTCGCGCTGGAGACCGCCCGGCTGCCGGCCGCCGAAATCCGCGAGCGCGTCACGAAGGCCGCAAAATTCCTGAAGATCGATCATCTGCTGGAACGCCGGCCGGCGCAGCTTTCCGGCGGCCAGCAGCAGCGCGTCGCGATCGGCCGCGCCCTCGTGCGCCAGCAAAAGCTCTTCCTCTTCGACGAACCGCTGTCCAATCTCGACGCCGACCTGCGCATGGAGATGCGCGTCGAGATCGCCCGCATCCACCGCGAGGTGAAGGCCACCACCGTCTATGTCACGCACGACCAGATGGAGGCGATGACGCTCGCCGACCGCATCGTCGTGCTGAAGGATGGTTTCATCGCCCAGATCGGCACGCCGATGGAGCTCTACGAGCGCCCGGCCAACCGCTTCGTCGCAAGCTTCATCGGCTCCCCGCGCATGAATTTTCTGCCGGGCCTGCTGGCGCGCGAAGGCGAGGAGAGCGTGCTGTCGCTTTCCGGCGGACGTCACCGGCTTGCACCCCATGACTATGCCGGCGACGTCACGCTCGGCATCCGACCGGAAGACCTGATGCTCGGCGGCGGCGAAGCGACGCTGGAGGCCGAAGTGCTGCTCGTCGAGCCGCTCGGCGGGGAATCCCTCGTCCACCTCAATGTGGGAGATGGCAGGTCCATCGTCGTCAAGGCGCAGGGCAAGCCGGATATCCGGCCGGGCACCACGACCCTTGTCGGCTGGAAACACGAGCGCGCGCATCTCTTCGGCAAGGACGACCGCGCGCTTCTTCCGGGGAGGACCTGACATGGCGACGATGCGCATCGGCCTCAATGCGATGCGGGCGCGAACGGCCTGGCTGTTTCTCGCACCGAGCCTCGTCGTGCTCTTCGCGGTGGCGCTCTGGCCGCTCGGGCGGACCTTCCTGTTCTCCTTCACCGATGCCTACCTCACCGAGCCGGACATCTACGACTACATCGGATTCGAGAACTATTTCACCCTGTTCGAGGATCCGCTCTGGTGGCAGTCCGTTCGCAACACGCTGTTTTTCACCGTCATCTCGGTGTCGATCGAGACGGTGCTGGGGCTTGCCATTGCGCTCCTGCTGAACGCCCATATCGGTGGCCGTGGCCTGATGCGCGCCGTCATCCTCATTCCGTGGTCCATTCCCGTCGTCGTCAGCGCGCGCATGTGGCAATGGATGCTGCATGACCAGTTCGGCATTCTCAACCATGTGCTGAAGCTGATGGGCCTCATCGACAACGGCATCGCCTGGACGGCGAATCCGGACCTCGTCATGCCGGTCATCATCGCCGTCGACGTCTGGATCACCACGCCCTTCATGGTGCTGCTCATCCTCGCCGGGCTGCAGATGCTGCCCAAAAGCATCTACGAGGCCGCCTCGATCGACGGCGTCTCCGAATGGCGGCAGTTCACCGCGCTGACCCTGCCGCTGCTGGCACCCAGCATTGCCGTCGCCGTGCTCTTCCGCCTGCTCGATGCGCTGCGCATGTTCGATCTGAGCTTCGTGCTCTCCTCGAACAGCGACGACACGAAAACCGTGTCGATCTATGCCCGCGAGGTGCTGGTCAATTTCCAGGACATGGGCGTCGGCTCCGCGGCAAGTGCCGCGATCTTCCTGATGATCGCCATCGTCACCGCGATCTACGTGACCGTCTTCCGGCTCAACCGCCGGCTCCTGGGGGTGTGACATGGTGCGCAGCAGAGCCAACAGACGCCTCCATCGCATCGCGATCTACTCGCTCTTCACGGTGGTCGCGCTCTACACGCTGTTTCCCTTCTACTGGATGATCGCCTCCTCGCTGAAATCCGGCCAGGCGATCTTCGACGTCACCTTCCTGCCGGACCTGAAGTTCAACAATTACGAGGCGATCCTGTCGGATGGCGTGTTCCTGCGCAGCCTGATGAACTCGCTGATCGTTGCCGCCTCCGTCGTGGCACTGTCGCTGGGGCTCGCGATCGCGGCCGCCTATGCGCTCGGCCGCATCGATTTCCGCGGCCGCTCGCCGATCATGTTCCTGTTCCTCGCGGTTTCGATGTTCCCGCAGATCGCACTGCTCTCCGGCCTCTTCGAGATGATCCGCTGGCTCGGGCTCTACAACACGCTGGGCTCGCTGATCTTCGCCTACATGATCTTTACGCTGCCCTTCAACATCTGGGTGCTGACTACCTTCATGCGCAGCCTGCCGCGCCAGATCGAGGAGGCCGCCATCATGGACGGCTGCTCGCCGCTCAGGATCGTGCGCTGCATCTTCCTGCCGATGATGGGGCCGGCGCTGATGTCGACGGGCCTGCTCGCCTTCATCGCCTCGTGGAACGAGTTCATGTTCGCGCTGACCTTCATCCTGACGGACGAGAACCGCACGGTTCCGGTGGCAATCGCGCTCATCTCCGGCTCCAGCCGCTACGAGTTCCCCTATGGCGCGATCATGGCCGCGTCGACCATCGTCACGGTGCCGCTGATCGTGCTGGCGCTCATCTTCCAGAAATACATCGTCTCCGGCCTCACGGCCGGGGCGGTCAAGGGTTAGGAAAGGTTCTTTTCATGCGTATCGTCCGTGTCGGTCTCATCGGTCTTGGCGAGGTGAGCCAGTTGATGCACCTGCCGATCCTCGCCGATCACCGCCATCTGTTCGAAGTGGCAGGCGTCTTCGACGTTTCGCCGAGCCTGACGGCCCATTGCGCCGAGCGCTATTCGACCGCCCGAGCCTATAAGAGCGCCGAGGCGTTGGTCGCTTCGCCGGATATCGACGCCGTCTTCATCCTGACGCCCGACCAGACGCACCGTCACTATCTCGACCTGGCGCTGAAGGCCGGCAAACATGTCTTCCTCGAAAAGCCCGCCTGCCTGACGCTCGGCGAGATCGACGACGTGGCGCCGCTGGCGAAAACGTCCGGCCGCCTCGTCTTCGTCGCCTACATGCGGCGCTATTCACCGAGCTTCCTGAAGGCGAAGGAGATGATGCCGGAACGTGAGGAACTGCGTTACGTGCGCGTGCGCGACCTCATCTGCGAAGGCCCCTTCTTCATCCGCCAGACCCGCAACATTTTTTACCCGCGCGATCTCGATGCCGGCTTCCTCGCCCAGTCGCGATCGGAAACCGAGGCATTGCTGCGCGACGTCGCCGGCAAGGACGCCTCCCCCAGCCTGATGCGCGCATACCAGGTGCTGACGGGCCTCTCCTCACATAGCCTTTCGGCCATGCGCGAGCTGATCGGCCTGCCGCAGCGCGTCATCGCCGCCCATCACAAGCAGAATGGCGAGCAGATCGTGGCGCTCTTCGACTACGGCCATTTCACCGCGATCTACGAGGCGCTGATCGACAATGTCGCGCGCTTCGACGCCCGAATCGAGGTGTACTCCGACCGCCGCCGCCTCAGCTTCGGCTACGACACGCCTTACATCCGCAACCTGCCGACCTCGCTGGAAGTGACGGATTCAACAGACAGCGAGACTGAAACGCGGGTCTTCGGGCCGAACTACACCGACCCCTTCGCCATCGAGCTGCGCGCCTTCCACGATCACCTGGTGAACGGTACGACGCCGAAGACGACGCTCGACGATTCCCGCCAGGACCTCGCCCTGATGGCGGATATCGTCGGTCGCCTGCGCGAGAGTTCGCAGCTATAGCGGGAAGATCGCAACAGCATGGGTATCGACATGGCAAGACGTGGCACCGCACGCGAACGCATCCTCACTGCGGCCGAGGAAATCGTCGTCAAGGACGGCGTCTCGACGCTGACCTTCGACAAGGTGGCGGAGGTGACCGGGCTTTCCAAGGGCGGCATCCTCTACCACTTCGCCAGCAAGGATGCGCTGGTGCGCGCCATGGTCGAACGCTTCGTCTACCGCTTCGAGACCGGCCTTGCCGGCCTTGAGGGAACGGACGCCGAGCCGCATGGCCGCTATACGCGCGCCTATGTTGCCGCCACGATGGGCGACGCCGCCAGCACCGGCGACCAGTACGACCGCCTCGGCGCCAGCATCACCGCGGCACTGTCGAACTTTCCCGATCTTCTCGAAATCGTCCACCAGCAGAACATCCGCTGCCAGGCGGCCGTCGAAAAGGACGGCCTCGACCCGGTGGAAGCCACCATCATCCGCCTTGCCATCGAAGGCATGTGGATGGCGGAGGTTTTTAACGTCATGCATCTCGACCCCGCCATGAAGCAGGCCGTCATCGAGCGGCTGATCGCCCGCACCCGTCCTGCTTCATCGCCTTGAAACAAAGGAGTTTTCCATGGGCTACAAGCCTTCCCCCCGTCCCGTCTTCGACCGGCCGAGCCACATTCCCTATGCCGGCGTGACGCGCCATCTGTGGGGCGAGGAGAATGCCGGCCTCGTCGACGACTGGATCTATGCGTCCACGGAAAACATCCACCAGATCGTCTTCGGCATGCAGCCCGGCGGCTGCTTCAAGCACACCGACGCCTTCCGCACGATTTTTGGCGCAGACGAACTGCTTTACGTGATCAGCGGCACGCTCGGCCTTGCCAATCCGGAAACGGGCGAAGTCTGCATCGCCAAGCAGGGCGAGGCGCTGTTCTTCCGCAAGGACACCTGGCACCACGGCTTCAACCTTGGCGAGGAACAGGTGCGCGTGCTGGAATTCTTCGCCCCGCCGCCGGCCAAGGGCACCTCCGGCCCCTATGCCCGCACCAAGCCGCTGCTTTCTGAAAACCGCTACATCCAGCAGGAGTTTCTGGGCCGCTGGCCGATGGCGGCGGAGGCGCAGCGCGAGGCCCGCACGATCCATCCGAAGCGCGATGCCGACATGCTCTGGAGCCTCGATGCGGAAACGCAGGGCGCCTATACCGGCTTTTACTGCGCGACGGACCAGCTGACCGTCGGCAAGACGACGGTGCTCGGCGGCAAGCGCACGCGCGTCGAGCGTCACAAGGGCGACGAATGCCTCTATGTCGTCTCCGGCGTGCTCAACATCCACATTCCGGATGCCGAAGGCCAGGCCTGGTTCGAGCTCAACCCGCGCGACGGCTTCTACATTCCCGCCGGTTTCGACCACCAGTATTTCAACATGGCGCACACGCCCTGCGAATTCGTCTTCGGCACCGCCCCAGATTATTGATCCGGGACGGGAGGTCCAGGGGCATCAGCCTTCGAACACCATCAGCGTGTCGCCGGCTTGCAGATAATCGCCTTCCTTGACGCGGAGGCACAGTTTTCCGGCCTTCGGGGCGAGAACCTGCGTCTCCATCTTCATCGCCTCCATGACCGCCACCAGCTCGCCTTCGGCAACAGTCGCACCATCGGCGATCTTGAAGCTCTGGAGCGTGCCGGAGACCGGGGCGGCGATGCCATCCTCGGCCGGCTTGCTGCCGGCGGGAGCCGCGCCCTGGCCTGCCGTGCCGAAGCCTGCGAGCAGCAGGCTCGGCAGCGCCAGCGCGACGCGTTTTCCGTCGATTTCCAGATGGGTGCGGATGAGCGACGGATCGCTTGCCGGCTCCGGCCGCGCCATGGCGTCCGGCATGGCAGCAAAATCGGTCTCGATCCAGCGGGTATGCACCTTGAAGCCGTCGGTGCCGATGAAATCCGCGGTGTCGATCGCCGCGCGATGGAACGGCAGCACCGTCGCCACACCCTCGATGCGGAATTCCTTCAGCGCCCGGCCGGCGCGGCGCAGTGCTTCTTCGCGCGTTGCACCGGTGACGATCAGCTTGGCCATCAGCGAATCGAAGACGCCCGGGATGCTGGAACCGCTGACGACGCCGCTATCCACGCGCACGCCCGGACCCGACGGCGGATCGAAGGTGGTGATCGTGCCCGGCGTCGGCAGGAAGCCGCGGCCCGGATCCTCGGCATTGATGCGGAACTCGATGGAATGGCCGCGCGGGGTCGGCGTTTCCAGCACGCGCAGCGGCTCCCCTTCGGCAATGCGGAACTGCTCGATGACGAGGTCGATGCCGGTGGTTTCTTCCGTCACCGGGTGCTCGACCTGCAGGCGGGTATTGACCTCCAGGAAGGAGATCGTGCCGTCGACGCCAAGCAGGAATTCGACCGTGCCGGCACCGGAATAGCCGGCCGCGGCGCAGATCGCCTTGGCGGCATCGTGGATCTTCTGGCGCTGTTCCGGTGTCAGGAAGGGCGCGGGCGCCTCTTCGATGAGTTTCTGGTTGCGCCGCTGCGCCGAGCAGTCGCGGGTGCCGAGCACCAGCACATTGCCGTGTTTGTCGGCGATGACCTGCGCCTCGATATGGCGCGGCCGGTCGAGGAAGCGCTCGAGGAAACATTCGCCGCGGCCGAAGGCGGCGGTCGCCTCTCGCACGGCGGATTCGTAGAGGTCCGCGACCTCCTCCATCTTCCAGGCGACCTTGATGCCGCGCCCGCCGCCGCCATAGGCGGCCTTGATGGCGACCGGCAGGCCGTGTTCTTCCGCAAAGGCGATGACTTCCGCCGCGGAAGAAACCGGACCATCGCTGCCTGCAACGAGCGGGGCACCCACATTTTGCGCGATGCGCCGCGCCTCGACCTTGTCGCCGAGTGCCTCGATCACATGCGGGTCCGGCCCGATCCAGGTGAGGCCGGCATCCTGCACCGCCTTGGCGAATTCCGCGCGCTCGGAGAGGAAGCCGTAGCCCGGATGCACGGCATCGGCGCCGGCGCGTTTGGCGATGGCGATCAGCTTTTCGATGTCGAGATAGGTTTCCGCCGGGCGCACGCCGCCGAGCCCGTAGGCCTCGTCGGCGAGGCGCACGAAGAGCGCATCGGCATCCGGATCGGCATAGACGGCGACCGACTGGAGGCCGTGGTCGCGGCAGGCGCGCAGGATGCGCACGGCGATTTCGCCACGATTGGCAATCAGCACTTTCTTCATGGCTTCTCCTCCTCGGAATTATCGGGTCGCGACGATGTCGGCGAAGGGGCCGATCGGGCGGAAACGGATTTTTGCGTTGATGGGGATCTGGCCGGCGAGATCCAGATGATATTCGGCGACCGCGCCGATGACGGGATAACCGCCGGTCAGCGGATGATCGGCGAGGAAGAGCACCGGCTGGCCGCTATGCGGCACCTGAATCGCGCCCGTCGCCGTGCCCTCGCTCGGCAGTTCGGCGCTGTCCTTGCGCTCCAGCGGGGTCTCGCCGGCAAGGCGGATGCCGACCCGGCTCGATTGCGGCGTGACCTGCCAGAGCTGGCCCGTCAGCGTCTCGATGCCCTTCTGCGTGAACCAGTCCGTGCGCGGGCCGAGCACCACGTCAAGCGTCACCACATCGCCAGTCGAAGGCGAGTCGAAGGCGGAGATTTCGTCGGTGGAGACGCTCGTGAGTCCGTCCTTGCGGTCTTTCAACACGAGTACGGTCCCGGCCGTCACCGGCTCGGGGCCGACCACCGCCAGCGTGTCGGTCGCCGCACTGCCGAGAACCGGCGCGACATCGAAGCCGCCGCGCACGGCGAGATAGGATCGCATACCCTTGCGCGGATGACCGACCGTCACGATGTCACCCGGCTCCAGCGAGATCGGCTGGTAGATTTCGAACTGGTTTTCGCGACCGGAAGCATCGCGCACCGTCACGGGACATGGCGCGCCGGCAAGGCCGATCACCGCGCGAACATTGCTCTCGAAGGAGAAGCCGCCGAGGGTGAGTTCGAGGGCCGGCGTGTTTGCCGGATTGCCAACGATGCGGTTTGCGGCATTGAAGGCGCCGCGGTCGAGCGCGCCGGAGGCGGAAACGCCCTGCCCCGTCTGGCCGAAGCGACCGAGGTCCTGGAACAGCGCCGGCATGGGGGCTGCGAGCACCTTGAACTGCGGTGCATCCGCCGCGACGCTGCTTTCCGGGCGAGGCGCGGATGCGGGTATGCTGACCGTCTTGCCCGATTTTTCGAGGTCGAAGAAGCGGACGCGGTAGCCGGGCTGGAACAGAGCGCCCGGATCGCGGTCGATGTCCCACATTTTGACGGGCGTCGTGCCGATGATCTGCCAGCCGCCGGGGCTTGCCTGCGGGTAGACGCCGCTGAAGGCACCGGCGATCGCCACGGAGCCGGCCGGGATGCGGGTGCGCGGGCTCTTGCGTCGCGGCACATGCAAGGCCGGATCGCCGCCGACGAGATATCCGAAGCCGGGCGCAAAGCCGCAGAAGGCGACCGTGAACTCGCTCTCGGTGTGGCGGCGGATGACCTCCTCGACGCTGAGGCCCGTGAGTTCCGCCACGTCCGCAAGGTCTTCGCCGTCATAACGCACCGGGATTTCTACCAGATGCTCGGAGGGCGCGATCCTTGCCGAAAGGTCGCGCGTGCCGATGCGCGCCGCAAGGTCCGCGGCAGACACCTTTCCCGGGTGGAAGCGGATCATCAGCGTGCGGGCGGCGGGCACCATTTCCGCGATGCCGGCGACGGGCTCCGCCTGAAGCGAGGCGAAGAGGGCGAGCGTCTCGTCGAGATCGGCGAGCTCGATGAGGATGGTGGTCAGGCTGACGGGAAGAAAGCGCATGAACCCTCACGCATGATAGGCGGAATCGGGGATATCGGTGATAAACATGTAGCCGGGAGCATGCGTGATGGCGAAGGGCACGCCCGAGGCCATCACGGCCGCCTGCGGGGTCACGCCGCACGCCCAGAACACCGGCACTTCACCGGGTTCGATGCGCACCGCGTCGCCGAAATCCGGTTTAGCGAGATCGGTAATGCCGATCTCTTCGGGTGCCCCGACATGTACCGGCGCGCCGTGTACCGCCGGGAAACGGCCGGAAATCGTTGCCGCATCCGCCACCCGCGCGGCCGGGATCGGCCGCATGGAGACGACCATATTGCCCTTGAGACGCCCGGCGGGGCGGCAGGCCTTGTTGGTGAGGTACATCGGCACGTTGCTCTTGTCCGTCATATGCCGGATCTCGATACCCGCCTCCACCATCGGCGTCTCGAAGGTGAAGGAGCAACCGATCAGGAAGGCGACGAGGTCGTCGCGCTCTGCCCAGGCCGCAGTCGCGTCGGGCGTCTCTTCGACAAGCTTGCCGTCCCGCCAAATGCGATAGAGCGGCAGGTCGGTGCGCAGGTCCGCACCGGGCGCCAGCAGCGTGGTTGGCGTGCCCGGGTCGGAAACGTCCAGCACCGGGCACGGTTTGGGATTGCGCTGCGCATAGAGCAGGAAATCGAAGGCCCAGTCGCGCGGCAGCACGATCATGTTGGCCTGCGTGAAGCCCGGCGCCACTCCGGAGGTCGGTTCGATGCGGCCGTCACGATAGGTTTTTCGCGCATCGCGGGCGGCTGTGGCGTCGGTGTGGTTGAGATAGGCTGTGGGGATCGTCATGGCCGCGCCTCAGCTCTTGTCGGCGAAGGAGCGGATGGCGATGCCTTCCGCCTCGAAACGACGGCGGATTTCTTGCGCGATGGCGACCGCGCCGGGGCTGTCGCCATGCACGCAGATCGACTGCGCCGCGATGCGGATGACGCTGCCGTCGATCGCCTCCAGCGTGCCCTCGCGGGCAAGCTGCACCATGCGGTCGGCAATTTTTTGCTCGTCGTGCAGCACGGCACCGGCCTCGCGGCGGGAGACGAGCTCGCCCTTCGGCGTATAGGCCCGGTCGGCGAAGGCTTCCGCGACGACGGCGAGGCCGGCGCGGCGCGCGAGATCGAGGATCGGCGCATTGGCAAGGCCCATCAGCACCAGCGACGGATCTACCGCCTTGATGCCGTCGATCACCGCCTGGCCCTGCTTGGCGTCATGGGCGATGCGGTTGTAGAGCGCGCCGTGCGGCTTGACGTAGCGCACGGTCGCTCCGGCCGCCGCGGCGACGCCCTTCAGCGCGCCGATCTGGTAGATCACGTCGGCGATCAGTTCTTCCGAGGTCGCATCCAGGTCGCGGCGGCCGAAGCCGACGCGGTCCGGATAGGAGACATGGGCGCCGATGACGACGCCGTTCTCCGCCGCAGCCTTGACGGTGCGGTAGATGCCCGCTGGATCGCCGGCGTGGAAACCGCAGGCGATGTTGGCCGAGGAGACGACGGCGAGCATGGCGGCATCGTCGCCCATGCGCCAGGCGCCATAGCTTTCGCCGAGATCACTGTTGAGATCGATCGCTACCATGGTCTTTCTCCCTTTAACCGAGCAGGCTGAAGATGGTGCCGGCCGACTTGTAGCCCATATACCATGTCAGCGCGCAGACCAGGACGCCGAGGGCCAGCAGCCAGCGCGGGTAACGATAGCCGCCCATCAGGTCCTCGCGCTTCCAGGCGGCGAAGAGGAAGATGGAAAGGCCGATCGGCAGGATGAGGCCATTGAGGCCGCCGACGAAGACCAGCATCGCGGCCGGCGGAGTCGTCATCAGCAGGTAGCAGACGAGCGAGATGGCGATGAAGACCACCGTTGCCATGTTGCGGGCATGTTCGCTGATGTCTTGCTTGAAGACGGTGATGAAAGAGACCGACGTATAGGCCGCACCGATGACGCTGGTGATGGCCGCAGCCCAGAAGATGATTCCGAAGAGACGCAGGCCGACATTGCCGGCTGCCGCCTGGAAGGCCTGCGCGGCAGGGTTTGCGCCCTGGCCGGACGTATCGATGACAACGCCGCTGGCAACAACGCCGAGGATGGCGAGGAACAGCACGTAGCGCATCAGGCCGGTAACGGTGATGCCGGTCAGTGCCGCGCGGTTGACGGCGGGCAGGTTTTCGACGCCGACCATGCCGCGGTCGAGCAGACGATGCGCGCCGGAATAGGTGATGTAGCCGCCGACAGTACCGCCGACGATCGTCGTGATGGTGGCAAAATCGATCGTGTCCGGTAGGACCGTCTGGAACAGCGCGTCACCAACGGGCGGACCGGAGACAAAGGCGACGTAGAGCGTCAGCACGATCATCAGGATGCCGGCGAAGATGATGAAGCGGTCGACGGCAAGCCCGGCGCGCTTCGACAGGAAGATGCCGATCGAGAAAACGGCACTAATGGCGCCGCCGATCTTCGGATCGAGGCCGAAGATGGCGTTGAGGCCGAGGCCCGTGCCGCCGATATTACCGATGTTGAAGAACAGCCCGCCCACGATGACGAGCACCGCCAGCAGATGGCCGGAACCGGGAATGGCGGCATTGGCGACATCGGAGGCGCGCATGCGCGTCAGGGTGACGATGCGCCAGATATTGAGCTGCACGACGAAGTCGATGAGGATCGAGGCAAGAATGCCGAAGGCGAAGGCGGCACCCAGCTTGGTGGTAAAGGTCGCCGTCTGGGTGATGAAGCCCGGGCCGATGGCGGATGTCGCCATCAGGAAGATTGCGGCAACAAGCGCCGACCGACGGGATTTGACCGTATGAATGCCTTGCGCGACCACACCCTGGCCGGCAGGCACGGCTGAACTCTGTTCCATGAGATTTCTCCGCTCTCACTCCATCCGCCCCTCGCGGATTCCATGACCGAATGATGAACTGCTACACAAAAATGTCAATATTGTTCAACAATATTTCTGTATCGTTCCTTATTTATGCCTTTTTACCAACCACATAGCGCGAGATTCGGGACAATTTCCGGCTCCACTGCCCCCGCATTCGTGCTAATGGCAGCGATGAAAGAGGGTTCGGACGCGAAAATGCCGGGCCGGGGAGAGTGGAATGACGGACGACGGAGATGGCCTGCCGCTTGCGGATCGACTGGCGCGGCGCATTCGCACGCTGCTGATCTCGGGCGAGCTTGCGCCCGGCCAGCGCCTGTCGGAGGCCGCCTTCAGCGAGCGTTTCGACGTCTCGCGCAACTCGCTGCGCGAAGCCTTCCGCCTGCTCACCAAGGATGGGCTGTTGCGCCACGAGGCCAATCGCGGCGTCTTCGTCGCGGTGCCCTCGATGGCCTCGATCATCGATATCTACCGCGTGCGGCGCATGCTGGAATGCGGCGCGCTGCGCCAGGCCTGGCAGCAGCACCCGGCCATCCGCGTCATGCGCGAGGCCGTGACGATGGCGCGGCGGGAGCGCGACCAGGCAAACTGGATCGGCGTCGGCAGCGCCAACATGAAGTTCCACGCCGCCATCATCGACCTCTCCGACAGCGTGCGGCTCAACGAATTCTACGAACGCATCGCGGCCGAGCTGCGCCTGTGTTTCGGGCTCCTGAACGACCCGGAACACCTGCATTCCCCCTTCGTCGACATGAACGACGCCATCACGACGCTGGTCGAGACCAACAAGCCGCATGAGGCGGCCGCACAGATGGAGACCTATCTCAACCTCGCCGAACGCACGATGCTGAAGGCGCTGGAGCGGGCCTCGGAACAGGCCTAGCGGAAGGCCGTCGCTAGGCGACGTCGGCGCGGCGCAGCGGCACGACGAGACCCGTCGCCTCCGCGCGAAAAGGCTCCGGACGGCCGATCGAATAGCCCTGCGCATAGTCCACGCCGATGGTTTGCAGCGCGGCGAAAATCTCCGTGTTTTCAACGAATTCGGCGATCGTCTTGCGCCCGGCGAGATGCGAGATCTGGTTGATCATCTCGACGGTCATCCAGTCCGCCTTGTCCGTCAGCATGTCGCGCACGAAGCTGCCGTCGATCTTGACGTAATCGACCGGCAGGCGCTTCAGGTAGGTCAGGGACGACATGCCCACGCCGAAATCGTCAAGCGCGAAGCGGCAGCCCATGGCGCGCATCGCGTTCATGAAGGCGATGGCCTCGTCGAGGTTCTCGATGGCGCTCGTCTCGGTGATCTCGAAGCACAGCACGTCGGCCGGCACCCGGCTGCGGCGCAGCGCATCGCGCAGGAACGGCAGGAAGGTATCGTCCTTCAGCGTCAGCCCGCTGAGATTGATCGAATAGGTGCCCGAAATAGTACCCCGGCGCCGGCCGATGATATCGAGCGCATTGCGCACCACCCAACGATCGAGCGACGGCATCAGGCCGAAACGCTCGGCGGCCGGAATGAAGGCGCCGGGCGCCAGCAGTTTGCCGTTCTCTTCCAGCCGGAGCAGGATTTCGCAATGTTCTTCCGCCTCGCCTGCCCCGACGGGCGCGATCGCCTGGGAGAACAGCCGAAAGCTGTCCTCTTCCAGTGCGCGGTGCAGGCGCTGCACCCAGTGCAGATTGGCGGTGAACTGGGTCTGTGCCGCATCGGTCGTCTCGAAGACGTGCACGCGGTTGCGCCCCTTCTCCTTCGCCATGTAGCACGCGATATCGGCGGCGCGCAGCGCTTCCTGCAGCGTGTAGCTGCGCTCTGCGAGATGCACCACGCCGACCGAGGCGCTGATCGAGTAGCGGTGCCCGTTCCAGACGAAGTCGATCGCCTCTGTGATTTCACGAAGCCGCATGGCGATGCGCAACGCATCTTCCGGCGAACAGTTCGGCAGCACGATGCCGAACTCGTCGCCGCCGAGCCGTGCGAGCAGGTCCGTGCCGCGGATCGCCTTGACGAGATCGCGCGCCACCCGGCGCAAAAGCTCGTCGCCCGCTGCATGGCCGCCATTGTCGTCCACGGCCTTGAACTGGTCGAGATCGATGAACATCAGCGCATGGCGGGTTTGCGGCCCATCCAGCATGCGGCCGAGCTCGTCCTCGAAGAGCCGCCGGTTCGGCAGGCCGGTGAGGTCGTCGTGATGGGCGCTGAAGGACAGTTGCTCCTCGATCCTGCGCCGGTGGGTGAGGAAACTATTCAGCCGCCAGACGGTGAGTACGATGAAGATCAGTGCCATCGCCACGTTGCTGACGAGGAGCACGGTCTGCACCTGGCGCGTGCCCTCTCCGAGACGATCGGAGAAGCGTTTGGTGAGCGGCGTCACCAGCGCGTTGATCTCGTCGAGCTGGCGCGTGATGTCGCGGCGGTCGACCTCGTTGACATGCTGGGAGGTGACCGCCTCGCCGATCGGCAGCAACTGCATCAGGACGCCTTCGGCCGTGCGCCAGTCGCGAATGCAGGCCTCCATGACGGGCAGCCAGCGGAAATAGCGGAAAAGCCAGATGACGCTCGGGATGTCGTCCGGATGGTTGGCACCATCGAGGAAGCCCTGGTATGCGGCCTCGATATCCGGCGGGCTCGCCTCCAGCGCCAGCCGCGCCGCGCGGTCGCCCATCGGGATCGCCATCGCCTCGTGGTAACGATCGACGAAGGAGCGGTTACCTGATTCCGCATAGCGGTTGAGGTAGTAGAGCGCGTCGTGTTGGCCCTTGGACCACAGGCTTTCGCCGGTCACGAAGGCGCGCAGCGACGAGGTGACCTCAAGGCTGAATGTCGCAAGTGCTGTCTGCAGAAGCACGATCAGCACGAACGGCCAGGCGACGGAAATCAGGCGAAGCGTGCTCCTGGGGGATCGCTTCATGGCCGCCCTCTGGCGTTAGCGGTCGCTGTCGTCCCGTCCAAAGGCCGTACCCGTCTCACCACGTTCATTCCATGCCATCGCTTCGGTACAGACGATTGGAACACAAGAGAGTGATGAAAGCGCTAATACAACCTTGAGATTGCATTCTATCGAGCGTTATTTGGCACAGATCGAACGAGCCGGCACCGGCGACGAAATCGCCGGTGCCTCGCCCGAAGTGATCACGCCGCGGCGTCCGTCGCCCTCGGCTCGCTCGCCGAAAGTCGCCGCCAGAGCGGCGTCATGGCCTCGGTGATATCCTTGTAGAGCGCGTAGCGGCGATTGTAGTGCGCGGCCAGCGCACCGTTCGGCTGGTAATGCCGCTCGACCCGCACCATGGCATTGGCCCCTTCCGTGAAATCGGCGAAGAGGCCGACGCCCGTGCCCGCCGCGATCGCCGCCCCCAGTGCCCCCGTCTCGCGTGAGACGGCGACGGTCACGGGCACGCCGAGCACATCGGCAAAGATCTGAGGCCAGAGCTTGCTGCGCGACCCACCGCCCGACAGTACCGCCTCGTCGAAGGTGGCGCCCGCCTTGCGGATCGTCTCGATATGGTGGCGATGACCGAAGGCGACGCCTTCGAGCAGCGCGCGCACGAGATGCCCCTTGGTGTGCCATCCGGCAATGCCGTAAAAGCCGGCCCGCGCGTGGCCATTCTGCTGGGCGCCATAGAGATAGGGGTGGTAGAGCGGGTCGTCCGCCGCAGGCTCCACCGCCGCGGCAAAGGCGCAGCAGGCATCGAAGGGCGAGACGCCTTCCTCGTGCTCGCCCTCGAAAAATTCCCGCACCAGCCATTCCAGATTGGCCGCCGAGGTGGCGCTGTTTTCCATAGCCATGTAGCGGGTGCGGTCGAAGGTCGAGGACATGAAGACCGGACCGTCGAGATCGGGACCGTCGATGATGACCTGGTTGATGCTCCAGGTGCCGGCGATGATCGAGGCGCTGCCCGTGCGCGAGACGCCGGAGCCCAGCGCCGAGGCGACGACATCGAACAGCCCGCCGATAACCGGCGTGCCGGCGGCAAGGCCGGTTTCCCGCGCCACCTCTTCCGTCACCGTGCCGGCAATGTCGGCGCTTTCGATGAGCGGCGGCAGCAGGTCCATGCAATCGCCAAGGCCATAGGCCTCCATCAACGTCTTGTCGTAGCGGCGCCCTGCCAGATCGAGCAGCCCGGCGCCGGACATGTCAGAGACCTCGCTGACGCGCTTTCCCGTCAGCCGGTTGACCACGAAATCCTTGGAGAAGAACACCGTCCCGATACGCTGGAAAAGCTCCGGCCGGTGGCGCTTCAGCCAGGCGAGCAAGGTCGGCGTCTGGGACGGCCAGGGGCGCTGGCGAGCCAGCGGATAGGTCCGGTCGCCGACGCCTTGCGCGGCCCATTCTTCAACGAGGCCGGTCGCCCGCGTGTCGAGCGACTGGATGCCGATGAGCGGCTCGCCGGCCCGGTCGAGCGCATAAAGCCCGTTGCCGTGGCCGGCGCAGCCGATCGCGGCGATGTCCTCCGCCGCGATGCCCGCCTTGTCGAGGCAGGTGCGGATGACGCGCCGGGCATTGGCCCAGAGCTCGCCGAGATCGCGCTCGACATGGCCGGGATGCGGCATGCGGCTATGGCCTTCCTCCCCCGCATAGGCCACTTCCCGGCCCGTGCGGTCGAAAATCACCGCCTTGATGACGGTGTTGCCGGCATCGAGCCCCAGCAGATAGTTTTGCATTCTGAACCCCTCCCAAGGCGCATTTATCGTTTACGCAATTCCGGCCGGAAAACCGCTTCACACTTTTCCTGGAATTGCTCGTGCCCCATCAAGCCTGCTGATACAGCGCGAAGGCTTCCTCGCCGCTCGCATCCTGGTGGATGATCGCCATCAGCCCGCGCACCACTGCACTCGGATTGGCATGCTGGTAGATGTTGCGCCCATAGACCATGCCCACTGCGCCCTGCCGCATCAAGGCCGCCGACTTGTCGAACACGGCGCGAAGATCCTCCTTGCCGCCGCCGCGCACCAGAACCGGGCAGCGCGCGGCTTCCACGACGCGGTGGAAATCCTCCGCATTGGTCGTCGGGTCCGCCTTGATGATATCGGCGCCCATCTCGCGGGCAAGCCGCGTCAGGGTCACGATCTTTTCCGCATCGCCATCGACCATGTAGCCGCCGCGTTCCGTGACGGGCTGCATGACGAGCGGCTCGATCATCAGCGGCATGCCGTATTTCTCGCAGTCGGCCCGCACGCGCGAAATATTCTGCACGCATTGGCGGAAGAGGTCCGGCTCTTCCGGCAGCATGAAGAGGTTGACCACCACGCAGGCGGCATCCATCTGCAAGGCGCCGATCAGCGGCTCGGCCTCGTTCTGCAGCACGGCCCACATGTCGCGGTGGCGGATGCGGTTATAGGGGTTGCCCATGTCGATGCGCATGACGAGCGCCGGCTTGTCCTTGCCGGGAATGTCCTGCAACAGGTCGGCCTGGCCGTAGTTCATCTGGATGGCATCCGGCCCGGCATCGACCAGCGCCTTCACCACGGCCGGCACGTTCTCCAGCCCGTCGAGGAAGGACGGCTCGTTGCACACGCCGTGATCGATCGCCACGTCCAGGCAACGGCCGTTGCCGAACAGCCGGTTCATCCGGACCTTGCGGTTGTTTCGCATAATTCACTCCTTTGTTCGTTCCTTGCGGAAAGGCTTTTTTCGGTGACGCCGTGGCGCTCACCCATGAGGGTTAGAAAACGGCTGCGCTCGTCGGCGGCGCGCTGGTTAGACCAGCCTTTTTCGGCGGCCAGCACATCGAGGGCGGCGTCGGCCATGGCGAGCGAAAGTTCGCCGGTGATGGCAAGCGTCGTGCGGCGCGTCAGCAGGTCGTCCAGATGCTCGACCGCTTCGGTGCGGATGAGATGGATCAGTTCGCGGACGCTGTAGGCGTCATGCGGCAAAGCATGGTCCGGCGCCGTGGCGATAAAGCGGGCAACATCGGCGGCATCCGTGCCGTAGCGCTCGAACAGCAAAGCGGCCCGGTCCGCAGAAATGCCCGTCGAGGCCGCGAGGTCGCGAACCCAGCCGCTGCCGTCCTTCGGAAAAGCCCGGCCGCCGCCGATGGTGCGCTCCGCGGTATCGACGCGACGCGACTTTCCAAGCCGCTCCAGCGCCATGTCCGCGGCCATCTCGCCGAAGGAGCGGAAGGTCGTCCACTTGCCGCCGATCATGCAGAGCACCGGCGGCCCGCCGTTCTGGCCTTCCAGCACGGTGCAAAAATGGTCGCGCGGGATGCGGCCGGTAAAGCTGTCGTTGCTTGCCGGCAGCGGGCGCACGCCGGCGAACTGGAAGACGATCTCCTCCGGCCGGATTTTGACGCCCGGCAGCACGAAAGCGAGCGATTGCAGGATGTAGTCGCGCTCATCCGCCTCGCAGCGCACCGTGCCGGGATCGTCCACACGGATATCCGTCGAGCCGACAAGCACCTTGCCGAGATAGGGGAAGAGGATGCAGATGCGCCCGTCTTCGTTCTCGTAATAGATCATGTGCCCGTCGAGCATGTCGCGCAGGCCGGCATTGTCGATGATCAGATGCGAGCCCTTGGTGCCGCCCACCAGCGGCACGGGACGGGCCTCCTGCGAAAACAGCGTGCCGTTCGCAATATCGATCCAGCCGCCGGTCGCATTGATGACCAGCCTCGGCTGGATGGAAAGCGTTTCGCCGGACACACCATCGCGCAGCAAGAACTCTCCCGCACCCGCCTGCTCGACCGTCGCATAGTTCAGCGCCTTGGCATTCGCCCCGGCGGAGAGGCCGTCGCGCAGAAGCTCGATGCCGATGCGCTCCGGATGGCTGACCCAGGCGTCGTAATAGGTCGCGGAATTGCGGATCGCCGGATTGAGCGCCGGCCATTTCTCCAGCGTCGCCTTGCGGCCGCGGAACTGGTGTTTTGGCATCAGCGCCCGTTTGCGCGTCAGGAAATCATAGATGCCAAGGCCTGTCTTGATGGCGATGGCGCCACGGCGGCTGGGGCGGCGGGTGAGGCCGAGGAAACGCACGATGCCGTTGGCGAGACCGGAAAAGACATCGAAGATCGGCACTGTCGTCGGCAGCGGCGCGACATAGTGGGGGGCGTTGCGCAGCAACCTGTCGCGCTCGACGAGCGATTCCTGCACCAGACTGAACTCGCCGTTCTCCAGATAACGAAGACCGCCATGAACCATGCGCGAAAGCGCAGCACTGGCGCCGGAACAATAGTCGTCCTTCTCGACGAGCAGCACGTCGACGCCCTGCAACGCCAGCTCGCGGAAGACGCTGAGCCCGTTGATGCCGCCGCCGAGGACGCACACGTCCACCTTCGGGCTCCGGCGAAGCCCGTCCATTGTCTCTGCACGGTTCATGATGGCAGCCCGTTATCCGTCCATGGTGGCGAGTTGCGCCGATATGGCGGCGTTGATGGCCGCAAGATCGTCACCCGAAAGCCGGAGTGTTCCGGCCCGCGCATTGTCGAGCGCCTGCGCCGGGTTTCGCGCGCCGCAGAGCGCGAAGGTCACGCCCTCCTGCGCCAGCGTCCAGGCGATCACCGCCTGCGCGATGCTGGCGCCGTGGCGCTCCGCGACCGGCCGGATCGCCTCGGAAAAGTCCTTGGCCTTCTGGCGATTGGCGACGGAGAAGCGCGGATTGTCCTTACGCTGGTCGTCGCCGGCAAACACCCGGTCCGGGCCAATCGTGCCCGACAGCAGGCCGAGCGCCAGCGAGGAATAGCTGAGCGTCGACACGCCGCTTTTGATAGTGAGCGGCAGCAGGTCCGCCTCGATCTCGCGATCGATCATGCTGAACCGCTCCTGGATCGCATCGAGCGACCCGGTAGCAATATACTGTTCGAGTTCCGAGCGGTTGACGTTGCTCGCGCCGATCGCGCGGATCTTCCCGGCCTTTTTCAGTTCCTCCAGCGCCGCGACCGTCTCTTCGATCGGCGTCGTCGGGTCCTGCCAGTGGGTAATGTAGAGGTCGATATAGTCGGTGCCGAGCCGGCGCAGGCTTTCCTCGACCTCATGGATGATCCCATCCCGGCCGAGATAACGGTGCACCGGCTTGCCGTCCTGGTCGAAGAAGTGGTTGCCCTTCTGTGTGTGCCAGACGAGGCCACATTTCGTGGCGATCACCGCCTTGTCGCGGCGGCCGGCCAACGCCTTGCCGACGATCTCTTCCGAGCGGCCAAGGCCATAGGCGGGCGCCGTGTCGATAAGTGTTACGCCGGCATCGAGCGAGGCCTGGATGGCGGCGATCGATTCCGCCTCGTCCGTGCCGCCCCACATCCAGCCGCCGATCGCCCAGGTGCCGAGGCCGACGGCGGAGGCCTTGACGCCAGAGCGTCCGATGTCACGGGTCAATTGTTCACCGCTCATGCGGAAAATCCTTCCTGGGATGCCATGTCGAGAATGCGTGCGCCGGTCGCCTCGTCGGTGACGAGCGTGTCGAGATGATTGCCGCGCAGCACGCTGAGAATCGGCCCGGCCTTGTTCGGGCCGCTCGCGACGCCGATCTTCGTCGGGATCGAGGCGAATTCCTTGAGTGTCAGCGAGACCAGCGAGCGGTTGAGGCTGTAGTCGCAGACCCGGCCGTGATCATCGAGCAGATGGGCGAGCAGTTCGCAGCTCGCGCCCGAGCGCTCGATAGCCGCACGGTCGGTGCTGGAGGACGGGTGCAGGTCGTAGTAGCTCGAATCGTCCGTGAGGATCGAGCCGATGCCGACCACGGCCACCTTCGCCTCGCGTGCCCGCTGAAACACATCGGCGACGGAGCGCATGTTGATCAGCATTTCCCGCTGCTCGGCATCATCGGCAAAGAGCGGCGCGTGGATCTGGTAGGAGCGCCCGCCGAGCCGATCGGCCATCATCGTCGAGACGTGGTTGACGTCGGTATAGTGTTTGCCCTGCACGCAGCCCGTGCTGGGAATGACCTCGACATCGAAGCGGCGCGGTGCCTGGAGGCCGGCGACGACGGCGCTGACGCCCTTGCCGCCGGTGATGCAGATCGTGTCGCCATCGGCGATCTCTTCGAGCAGCAGCCGGGCCGCCGCCTCGCCGACCGCCTGAAGTGCTGTCTGCGGATTGTCGGAGACCGTGGGCACCACGACGGCGCGGCTGATGCCGCCGAGCGCCAGAAGCCGTTCTTCCATGTCGACCAAGGGCTCGACCGGCGACTTGATCTTGATTTCGACGAGGCCGAGCTGGCGGCCGCGCTTGATGAGGCGGTTGACGGTGGCGTGCGACAGGCCGAGCTGGTCGGCGATCTGCGCCTGCGTCAGGCCTTCGAGGAAGTGCAGCACGAGCGCCTGGTGCATCTGGCGGGCGATGACGATTTCTTCGCGTGGCGCCGTGGTCTTGGGTTTCAGCTTGGCGATCGGCATGTCAGGCGGCCTTCCGCTTGTGCATGAAATGGTCGATGGAGACGGCGGCGAGCAGGATGCAGCCCTTGATCATGTCCTGCCAGTAGACCGAGACATTGAGCAGGATCAGCGACGAGGTGACGACCGAGAGCAGCGCGATGCCAAGGATGGCGCCGAGAATGGTGCCCGAGCCGCCGTTGAGCGAGGCCCCGCCGATGACCGCCGCCGCTATGATGTTCAGCTCCATCCCGGCGCCGAAGGTGGGGGTCGCTGCCCCGAAGCGGGACATGTAGATGACGCCTGCAACACCGGCGAGCGTGGAGCACAGCACCGTCACCCAGAACTTCACCTGGTTGGTCTTGATGCCGGAATAGAGCGCCGCCTTCTCGTTGCTACCGGTGTAGAAGACCTTGCGGAAGGCCGTCGCCCGGCGCAGCAGGAAATCGAACAGCACGACGACGGCGACGAAGATCAGGATGACATAGGGAACGCCGTAGAAGGTGCCCTGCCCCACCGCCTTGAAGCCGGCCGGCAGCGTGAAGAGCGACAGCGGGGTGCCCTTGGTGATGATGAGGCAGAGGCCGCGCACGATAACCATCGCTGCCAGAGACGTGATGAAGTGGTTGAGGCCAACGACCGTCACGAAGAAGCCCATGGTGCCGCCGATGGCGCTGCTCGCGAGAATGCCGACCAGCGAGGCCGTCCAAGGGTCGAGCCCGGCGAGGAACAGCGAGCCGGAGAGCACCATCGCGAAGCAGACGACGGAGCCGACCGCAAGGTCGATGCCGCCGACGATCAAGAGGATCGTCATACCGACGACGACGATGCCTTCGACCGAAAAG
Source organism: Shinella sp. BE166 (assembly GCF_051201095.1). Taxonomy (NCBI): domain Bacteria; kingdom Pseudomonadati; phylum Pseudomonadota; class Alphaproteobacteria; order Hyphomicrobiales; family Rhizobiaceae; genus Shinella; species Shinella sp. BE166. The sequence goes on from NZ_JBPEHL010000003.1 coordinate 300,214, forward strand.
CTCATCAGCATGGCGCGGAAGTTGCCGAGCGTCAGGAAGTGCGGCGAGGCGAAGCTCATGATCACGCAGAGCGCGAGGATGATCGCGATCAGCCCGGCCTCGCGCATCGTGCCGAAGCGCTTGAAGGACGATGTCTTCGGTGCGCCTGCCGCCATCGTGTCGATTGCCATTCCCGTCTCTCCCAGTTTCTTCTCACGCGGCATGGTTCGCCGCCTTTGCCGTGCCCATGCCCGAGGCCAGTCGGATCACAGCCTCCTCCGTCATCTCGTCCGCGCCGAGTTCGCCCGCGATGCGGCCTTCGCGCACCACGAGCACGCGGTCGCAAAGCCCGAGCAGCTCCGGCATTTCCGAAGATATGACGATGATGCCGATGCCCGAGCGCGCAAGATCACGCAGCAGGCGGTGAATTTCCGTCTTCGCGCCGACATCGATACCGCGCGTCGGCTCGTCCATCAGGATGACCTTCGGCTTGACCGCAAGCTGCTTGGCGATCGCCACTTTCTGCTGGTTGCCGCCGGAGAGCGACTTGACCGGCGCATCGACGCCGCTCATGCGCACGCCGAGCCGCTTGGCAAAATCCTCCGCCAATGCAGTCTCCGCACGGCGTTTCAGCATGCCGGCGGGGTTGGTCAGCGCCTTCAGGTCCAGCACGGAAATGTTCTGCGCAATGGACAGTTCGAGAAAGACGCCGGAGCCTTTGCGGTCCTCGGACAGATATACGATGCCCGCCTTCACGGCATCCGAATAGGATTTGATCTTCTGCGTGTCGCCATGCAGGCGTACCGTGCCTTCCGTGCGCGGCCGCAGCCCGCAGATGCCCTCGGCGATTTCCGTGCGGCCGGAGCCGATGAGGCCGCCGATGCCGAGGATTTCGCCCCTGCGTAATTTGAAGCTGACATCCTGGAAGCGCGCATCGTCGCCGATGCGGTCCACTTCAAGGATGGTGGTGCCGGATGCCTCGTCCGCGCCGAGCTTGTCTGGATAGAGCTGCGTGATCTCGCGCCCGACCATGCGGCGCACCACGTCGTCCGGCGTCACGTCGACAATGCGGTCGGTGCAGACATAGCGGCCGTCGCGGAAGACGGTGACCCGGTCGCAGAGGCTGAAGATCTCGGCCATGCGGTGGCTGATATAGATGATCGAGATGCCGTTCGCCTTGAGGTCGCGGATGATCGAGAAAAGCTGCTGCGCCTCGGTTTCGGTCAAGGCGGCGGTGGGCTCATCGAGGATCAGCACGCGGCAGTCGAGCGTCAGCGCCTTGGCGATCTCGACGAGCTGCTGGCTGGAAATCGGCAGGTCTGCGACTTTGCGACGGACATCGATGTCGGCAAGACGATTCATCACGGCCTGCGCGTCGCGTTCCAGCGCGCGGTAATTCATGAAGGGTGTCCGGCGGCGGTTGGTCGCTGCCATGAACATGTTTTCGGCCACCGTCGCATCCGGGCAGAGCGCGATTTCCTGATGAACCAGGCCGATGCCGAGCGACTGGGCGGCGGCGGGGGATGCGATGCGCACGGCCTTGCCATCGACGCGGATCTCGCCTTCGGTCGGCTGCAGCACGCCGGCGATGATGTTCATCAGCGTCGACTTGCCGGCGCCGTTTTCGCCGCAGAGCGCATGGACCTCGCCGCGTTCGAGCCTGAAATCGACGTCAGTCAACGCCTTCACCGCCCCGAAATGCTTGGTCACGCCGTGAATGGTGAGCACCGGCTCCGCCATCGTCTTCCTCCCTCTCCCCAAAATCCATCCGCGCCGCAGGGCGCGGATGGCGTTCGCTTGGGAGCTTACTCCTCGATGCCCTTGGTGCCGCGACGCTTCAGGTACTTGTCCCAATAAAAGTCATCGGCATTTTCGGCGGTCACGATCGACAGGCCGTTGTCGACGACCGGGATGCTCATCGGGTTGAAGCCCGAGCGCTTGGCGTCATTCATCGGGTCGATCAGTTCCGGATGCTTGGCGAGCCACAGCAGCATGAAGCCCATATAGCCCTGCATGCCCTGGTTCGGGTTGATCGAGCCGAAGACTTCGCCGGCCTTGATCATGTCGAGGATGTTGGCGTTGACGTCCGCGCACATGACGAGGACCTTGCCGCCCGCTTCCTTGTTGGCCTGCGCCGCGCCGATGGCCGAATTGGCTTCCGGCATGAAGACGGCGCCGAGGTTCGGGTTGGCCTGGATGAGGCTCGACAGGCCCTGATACGCCTTCGTCGGGTCCTGGTTGGAGGCGGCGCGGCCGACCAGCTTCATGTCCGGCCACTTCTCTTCCATGCGGGCGATGAAGGCGGCGATGCGCTTGTCGTGGTTGTCCTGGCCCGGATTTTCCAGCACCGCATATTCGCCCTTGCCGCCCAGCTTCTCGGCGATCGCGTCGGCGGCATAGGTGCCTTCGCGGGTGTTGTCCGAGGTGATGAAGGACACGCGCTTGGAGAGCGGCGAGTCGGCTGCAAACGTGACGACCGCCGTGCCTTGGTCGATGGCGCGGTTGATCGGCTCGATGAACGGATCGGAATTCATCGGATGCACGAGAATGCCGGCCGGGTTCTGTGCGAGCGCCTGGTCGAAGGTGGCGATCTGCTTGTTGACGTCATATTCGGGCGTGCCGGTATATTCCGTCTCGCAGCCGAGCTGCTGGCCGGCCTGCTTGAACATTTCATAGACCGGGAACCAGTATTCGACGCCCGAGACCATGACGTTCATGACGTATTTTTCGCCCGGCTTGCAGCGGAACGGGTTTTCCGTCTCGGCCGCCGCGGAACCGGCAAAAAGCGTTGCTGCGAGGACCGCCATCGCGGTCGTGCTCAGAAAAGTGCGCAAGTGTCCTCCTCGGGGCAAAGACCCCTCCCAAAAACCCGTTGGCGCCGAAACGACGCCGATGATCGCGTTGAAATCCGGATTTCCTCCTCGAAGTCCGGTATGGGCAGGTAACCGCATGACGCGGCCCCTGTCAATATAATTCATGATCTGAAATATATTTCAGGATTATACTCTGAAATCAAGCCCGCAAGGTGAAATATCTTTCAGCCCTTCGCGACCGCGGCCACGGAGGCGGTAAAGACCGGATCGGCCATCAGCGCGCGGCAGCGGGCAAACCGCCCGTCCGCATAGGCGCGGAAATCGGCCGCCGGATTCCCGTTGGCGAGCTGGATGAGGCCCCAGAGCGTCCAGAGCAGGTCGCACATCGCCTTGTAGATGACGATGCGGCCGCGTTCGGCAGGCTTCGGCTCGCCGCCGAAATAGGCGCGGATCATCTCCTCCTCCTGGGCGCCGGTGAATTCCGCCTCGACGGAGAGATCGCCGAGGTCCCACATCGGATCGTTCATGCCGGAATATTCCCAGTCGACGATCCACATGCGCTCCCCCGTATCGAGGAAATTCTCGCAGAGCGGATCGCAATGGCAGGCGACGACGGGCAGCGCATGGGCGGCGAGCGCCGCGCGCACGGTCTCGGCCTCGCGCAACCCCTCGTGATAACCGTCCGGCAGGGCGACGTCCTTGGTGGAGAGCACGGCGAGGTAGTCGTCGATCATCGCGAAGAGCTCGAAACGCGCCGGGAAGACGGCGACGCTGTCATGCAGGCGCCGGAAGGCCTCACCGGCGCGGGCCGGAGCGCCGGAGACAGCCTTGAAGCCTTCGGGCGTCATCGTCGTCGCGCCGGGAATGAAGCGGGTGACCATCAGCCCGGTCGCCGGATCCGCGTGAAAAACCTCCGGGCCGACGCCGACGCGCGCCGCCTCCTTCGCCGCGATCGCCTCGTTGCCGCGGTCGATATATTCCTCCGTGCCCTTGCCGGGCACGCGCAGGCACCATTCGCCGGCGCGGAAGACGAGATTGGTGAGGCCGCCGAGCCGTTCGATAGGGCCGTCATAGCCTTTCAGGAGCGGGATTCCTGCAATCGCCTCCATCGCCTGCTGCTCTTCGTTCATGAACACCTCCTTTTGGCCGATGATGACGGTTCCACAGATTTCGCCCTTTCGCTATCATCATCAAAACACGAGGGAAGGCCATGGCAAACGGACATCATGAGGGTGCACTCGGTGCAGTCTACAATGCAAGCGGCACGGAAGAGGTGGCGGCCCTCTACGACCGCTGGGCCGAGACCTACGACGCCGACATGGCGAGCGCCGGCTATCGCCACCCGTCGATCTGCCTCGGCCTCCTCGCGCGCCACCTGCCGCGCGGTGCCGCACCGCTGCTGGATGCGGGTGCGGGCACCGGGCTCATCGGAGAATGGCTGTCGATCCTCGGCTATGCCCATGTCGAAGGCCTCGACATTTCCGAAGGCATGCTGGCGCGGGCGGCGGCGAAGAACGTCTATGCCGCCCTGCACCGCGCCGCGCTGGGCAACCCCCTGCCCTTCCCGGACAGGCATTTCGCCGGCGTCATCTCGGCCGGCGTTTTCACGTCCGGCCATGTCGGCGTGGAAGGCCTGCCGGAGCTTCTCCGCATCACGCAGCCGGGCGGCATCATCGTGCTGACGGTGAAGAACACGCTCTGGAACGACGGCTTTGCCGACCGGCTGGCCGAGCTGGAGCGGCAGGGCATTCTGCTGCGGGCGGAGGAAACTACGCCCTACGTCTCCATGCCCGGCGAGACCGGCACCGTGCCGAGCCGGGGCGTGGTGCTGAAAGTGCTGCGCCACGCCTGAGAGTTAGGCCGGCTGGACCTCGACGGTGACGTGCGACAGCGCGTCGAGATGGGCAAGCTGCGCCTTGTAGTCGGACGGCGCCTTGGGATGCGGCGAGGAAAGCGCGACGATGGCGGCGTGATGGCCGGGGCCGACCTGCCAGACATGCAGGTCGGTGATGTGCTCCTCGCCGCGCTCCAGCGTTGCGCGAATCTCGTCGGCGAGCCCCGCCCCTTCCGGCGCCGCATCGATCAGCACCCCGCCCGTCTCGCGGATCAGGCTCCACGACCAGCGCACGATGACCAGCGCGCCGACGATGCCCATCAGCGGATCGGCCCAGCGCCAGCCATAGCTGCGCCCGAGCAGCAGCGCGACGATGGCGAGGATCGAGGTCAGCGCATCGGCGAGCACATGCAGATAGGCGGCGCGCAGGTTGTTGTCCTGCGCGTGGTGTTCATGATGGTGATGGTGATGGTGATGGTGATGCTCATGGTCGGGGCCATGGTGGTGGGCGTGATCGTCCCGCAGCAGCCAGGCGCTGACGAGGTTGACGGCAAGCCCGGCGACGGCAACGGCGATCGCCTGTTCGAAGCCGATCGCGACCGGATTGGCGAGGCGCACGAAACTTTCCCAGCCGATGAGCAGCGCGATCAGCGCCAGCACGATGGCGCTGGCGAACCCCGCGAGATCGCCGAGTTTCCCCGTACCGAAGGTGAAACGCGGATCGCGCGCATGGCGGCGGGCATAGGCATAGGCAAGCGCCGCGATCAGCATGGCGCCGGCATGGGTGGACATGTGCCAGCCATCCGCCACCAGCGCCATCGAGCCGTAGAACGTGCCGGCGACGATCTCCGCCACCATCATGCTCGCCGTCAGCGCGATGACGAGCCAGACCTTGCGTTCGTTGCGGCTGTGATCGGAACCGAGAAAGACATGGTCATGCGTGGCCATGGTTTGCCCCTTTCGTTACGGGCGGCGCTATTTCAGATAGGTCCGGATGACCTCGATCAGCTCTTCGCCGCCCTGAAGACAGTCCGCCTTGGTTTCGGCGGCGATGACATGGTGGCGCAGATGATCCTCCATCACCTCGGCCGTCAGCCCGCCGAGCGCACCGCGCACGGACGCGAGCTGGCGCATGATCTCCCCGCAGCCCGCTTCCCCCTCCAGCGCCCGCTCGATGCCATCGAGCTGGCCGCGGATGCGGCGCACGCGGGCGATCAGCTTGTCCTTCTGCTGGATGGTATGGCTCACGTCGTCACCTTCGGCCTTATAGTATACCCCCCTATACTATAAATTCCACGGTAAAGAAAGGCCCGGCGGCCTTCCCGGGCCGTGCGCTCAGGCTTTCACGCGCACGGCCGCCGGATCGTAGAGCGGTTCGAGATGGATTTTTGCCGGCGTGCGCTCCATGGCGACGACGAGCTCATAATCGCCGCCCGTCAAAAAATCGTCGTCCACGCCCTCGGCGCGGCGCACATAGCCGTAGCCGACATTCTTGCCGAGCGTGTAGCCGTAGCCGCCGCTGGTGAGGTAGCCGACGGGCTCGCCGTTGCGCAGGATCGTCTCGCGGCCGACGAGCACGACGTCCGGGTTGTCGACCGTGAAGCCGGCGAGCGCCTTCTTGCGCTTTTCGCCCTGCAGGGCCTCCAGCGCGCGGCGGCCGAGGAAGTCGGTGTTCTTGCGCAGCTTCACCGCCCAGCCGAGGCCGGCATCGAGCGGCGTATCGTTCGGCGTGATATCGGAACCCCAGGCGCGATAGCCCTTTTCGAGGCGCAGCGATTCCAGCGCGCGGTAGCCGACAGGGCGGATATGGAAGGGAGCGCCCGCCGCCATCAGCGCGTCGAAGACGGTGCCGATGGCATCGATCGGCACATGCAGCTCCCAGCCGAGTTCGCCGACATAGGTGACACGGAGCGCCCGCACGACATGGCCGGCGATCTCGATCTCCCGCACATGGCCGAAGGGGAAGCCGGCATTGGAGACGTCGGCATCCGTGACGGCAGCGAGCACATCGCGCGCCTTCGGCCCCATCAGCGAGAGCGTGCCGAAATCCTCCGTGACGTCGCGCAGCGTCACGTCGAGATCGTCGGGGATATGGTCCTCGATCCAGCCGAGATCATGGGTGCGGAAACCCGTGCCGGTGACCACGTAGAATGTCTCGTCGGCAAGCCGCGCCACCGTCAGGTCCGCCTCGATGCCGCCGCGGGTGTTGAGAAGCTGCGTATAGGTGAGCCGCCCGACCGGCTTGCCGACATCGTTGGCGCAGATCCAGTCGAGCGCCTTCAGCGCATCCGGCCCCGTCATCTCGTATTTGGCGAAGGAGGACTGGTCGAAGATGCCGACGGCCTCGCGCACATGGCGGTGTTCGTCGCCGACGGCGGAAAACCAGTTCTGCCGGCTCATCGAGTAGATGTCCTTCGGCTCGGCGCCCTTCGGTGCGAACCAGTTCGGCCGCTCCCAGCCGAGCTTGGAGCCGAACACCGCGCCATGCGCCTTCAGCCGCTCATAGAGCGGCGAGACGACGCGCGGGCGGCCGCTTTCATATTCCTCATGCGGGAAGCCGATCGTATAATGTTTGCCATAGGCCTCCAGCGTGCGGTCGAGCACCCATTGGCGATCGCGGTGCATGCCGGAAAAACGGCGGATATCGACCACCCAGAGATCGAGCGGCGCCTCACCGTCGACGACCCATTGCGCCAGCACCCAGCCCGCCCCGCCGCCCGACGCGATGCCGAAGGCGTTGAAGCCGGCGCCGACGAACATGTTCTTGCATTCCGGCGCCACGCCGAGAATGAAGTTGCCGTCCGGCGTAAAGCTCTCCGGGCCGTTGATCATCTGCTTGACGCCAACCCTTTCCAAGGCCGGCACGCGGGCGATCGCCTGCTCCATATGCTGCTCGAAATGGTCGAAATCGTCGTCGAAGAGCCGGTAGGCAAAGTCGTCCGGCACGTCGCCGGTGGTCCAGGGCTGCGGGTTCGGCTCGTAGCCGCCCATCACCAGCCCGCCGACCTCCTCCTTGAAATAGGTTCGGCGGTCGGGATCGCGGATCGTCGGGGCGTCGGTGGCGAGCCCCGGTACCTTTTCGGTGATGATATATTGGTGCTTGAGCGGCTGGAGCGGCACGTTGATGCCCGCCATGGCCCCCACCTGCCGCGCCCATTGGCCGGCGCAGTTGACGACCTTTTCGCAGGCAATATCGCCGAGCGTCGTGCGCACGCGGCGGATACGACCGTCCTCGATATCGAAGCCTGTCACGCGCACGTTCTCGACGATCTTCGCGCCGTGCATGCGCGCACCCCGGGCAAGCGACTGGGTAATGTCGGAGGGGCTCGCCTGCCCGTCCGTCGGCAGCCAGCTTGCGCCGACGAGGTCGCCGACCTCCATGAGCGGCCACATGGTCTTCACCTCCTGCGGCGTCAGCAGGTGCATGTCCATGCCGAAACTCTTTGCCGTCGTGGCGAGGCGGCGGAATTCGGTCCAGCGGTCCTGGTTGGTGGCAAGGCGCAGGCAGCCCGTCATCTTCCAGCCGGTGGCAAGGCCCGTCTCGGCTTCGAGGCCCTTGTAGAGATCGACGGAATATTTCAGCACGCGGGTGATCGACGCCGAGGAGCGAAGCTGGCCGACGAGGCCCGCCGCATGCCAGGTGGAGCCGGAGGTCAGCGTGCCCTGCTCCAGAAGGATCACATCCGCCTTGTGGTCGCGGGCGAGATGATAGGCCGTCGAGCAGCCGATGATGCCGCCGCCGATGACAACGATCTCAGCATGGGATGGCAGGGTCATTTGGTGTGTTTCCCGTATTTTGTTCTGTAGTGGTCGAGTGCCCTGTCGAGGCGATCGAGATTGTCCGCCGTGTAGCCGACATAGTCGGCGCCCGGCGCGGTGAGATGGAGTTCGGAGACCATGCTCCACATCGCCTCGCGCAAAAGCGAGGCGCATTGCATGGCGGCATGCGAGCGCCGGATCGCGGGGTCCGGCGCGCCGCCGAAATAGGTATCGAGGAAATCCTCGGCCTCATCGGGCGAAAGTCCGGCATTGGAGGTGGCGCCGGCGAGGTCGAACATGGCGGTGGAGAAACCGGCATATTCGAAATCGATCAGCCAGAGCCGGTCGCCATCATCGAGGATATTCGTCGGCAGGAGGTCGTTGTGGCCGAAGACGATCGGCAAGGGCACTTGGGCCGCCTCCAGCTCCTCGGCGAGCGCGAGGTAACCGGGCAGATGCGGCTTCATGCGGCTACCGCCTTCCTTTAGCGTGCGGGCATAGTCGCGCACCACATGGAAGGGCCAGAAGAGGAAGGCGGCACCGCTGATCTCCGCCGGCATCTCGGTGTGGAAGTGGCGCAGCAGCTCCGCCACGCGCCGGCGTTCAGCGGCCACGTCTTCTGCGCCAAACGTCTTTGCACCGAGAAAGGCCGAGACCATGAGGCCCGGCTCGGCATAGCGCACCTCCGGGCCGAAGCCGGCGGCATGGGCGGCCCGCGCCGTCATCAGTTCCCGCTCGCGAAAAACGTGGTGAAAGGGATAATCCCGGCCGAAGCGCACGACATGGCGCCCTGCTCCGTCGCTCACAAGATAGCTCTCGTTGCTGATGCCGCCCTTCAGCGGCGCGATCTCGATGCGCCCCGCCCAGCAGGGCAGAGCGCGGATGCGGTCTTCGACGGCGCGGCTGATCTCGATATGTCCCTCCATCAGCTCACCCTCTCGCGGATGCTGTTGGCGCCGGCGGAAATCAGCCGGTCGGCGATGATGGCGATGAAGGCGATGGAGAGGCCGGCGACGATGCCGCGGCCGGTATCGGCCTTGGTGAGCGCGATATAGACCTCCTGCCCGAGATCACGCGTGCCGACCAGCGCGGTGATGACCAGCATGGAGAGCGCGAACATGATGGTCTGGTTGAGACCAAGCAGGATTTCCGGCAGCGCCAGCTTCAGCTTGATCTTGGTGAGGATCTGGCGCGGCGTGCAGCCCATGGCACGGCCGGCTTCCACCACGCGCGGATCGACCCGGTGCAGGCCGAGCACCGTGTAGCGGATCGCCGGCACGACGGCATAGGCGACGACGGCGATCATCGCGGTGAAATCGCCGACGCGAAACAGCATGACGACCGGCATGAGATAGACGAAGGAGGGCAGCGTCTGCAGCGTATCGATGACGAGTTGCAGCCAGCGCCAGAGCCGGTCGCGCTCGGCCGCAAGAATGCCGAGCGGCACGCCGATCAGGCAGGCGAAGACGACGGAGACGCCGCAGAGATAGACGGTGACCGTCGCCTTTTCCCACTGGCCCGTCGCCGCGATCAGGAAGGCCAGCACGCCGACCAGCAGGGCGAGGCGCAGCCCGCCCAGCCGATAGCCCGCCAAAGCCAATAGCGCGACGACGCCGGCCCAGGGCAGGTCGGCGAGCAGCCGTTTCAGCGGGACCAGCAGGTTCAGCAGGATGACGTTGCGGATCGCCTCCAGCGCGTCGAAGAAGTTGATGTTGATCCAGCGCACGACCTCGGACCAGAAGGTGCCGGTGGAAACCTGCCAGGCTTCGGGGAAGGATTGAAGCGCGGGCACGGCAAGGCCCGCAACGAAGGTCACGACGACGATCGCGAGTGCTGCGACGAGATAGGGCTGGCGGGAGACGAAGCCGCTCCCTGCCGCGATGCCGGCCGCCGGTTTTTCCGCCTTTTCCGCATAGGCCTGGCTCAGCCGGTCGAGCGCCACTGCGAGCGCGACGATGGCAAGGCCCGCCTCCAGCCCGGCGCCGATATCGAGGCGTCGAAGGGCGGCGAGCACGTCGAAACCGAGGCCGCCGGCACCGATCATCGAGGCGATGATGACCATGTTGAGCGAGAGCATGATGACCTGGTTGACGCCGACCATCAGGCTGTCCTTGGCGGACGGCACCATGATCTTCCAAGTCATCTGCCGCCGGCTGCAGCCGACCATGTTGCCGAGGTCGCGGATTTCGGACGGCACCGAACGCATGGCGAGGATGGTGACGCGCGCCATCGGCGGCAGTGCGTAGATCAGCGTCGCGACGATCGCCGATGTCGGGCCAAAGCCGAAGAAGACGAGCACCGGCACCAGATAGGCGAAGACCGGGATCGTCTGCATGAGATCGAGCACCGGCACCAGCACTCGCTCGAAAACCGGCCAGCGCCAGGCGGCAAGGCCGAGCAGTAGGCCGACCACGACGCCGATCGGCACGGCGACGACGATAGAGGCGAGCGTCACCATGGCGCTCGTCCACTGGCCGAAGAGCACTAGGAAGCCGAAGCAGGCGGTGACGAGGGTGGCCAGCCGCACACCCCCGGCGTGATGGCCGATCAGCGCGACGATGGCGAGCACCGCGAGCCACGAGAGCGGCGGCACCTGCTGCACCGCGCTCGACCCCTGCCCCGAGAGCAGCCCCGTCGAGAGCAGGCCCAGCGCGACCCGGTAGGGCAGGTCGATGATCTCGGCGACGAACCGGGTGAGGTCCGTGAAGGTGAAGAGCCCGAAACTCGCCTCGTCCAGCAGCCATTTCGTCGCCTTGCCGATCCAGCGCGCGGCCGGGATTTCCAGGGCACGCGGGTAGGAGAAGGCCCATTTCGCCAACCCGTCGCCGAACTGCCAGAAGAGGACGAAGACCGCGAGCGCCGCCGGCCACAGCCAGCGCGTCCGCGCCGTTGCGATGGAGGGAGTTTCCGGGATCGGTTCGGAGACGGGCTGAAGGAAAGGGAAGGAGGCGCTCATGCCGTCAACCCCGCATCATCACGTCGACGACCGCGGTGCGGTCGATGAGGCCGACGGGTTTTCCCGCACCGTCCAGCACGGCCAGCGCCTCGTTGCCGGCGGAAAAGAGCGGCGCCGCCTCTGCGATGGGTGCGGCGGCGCGGATGGAGGCCGGCGGCAGCACGCCGTTGAGCGGCCGCATCAGCGAGCCCACCTTGACGACCTTGGCCCTCGCGACGCTGCGCGTGAACTCCGCCACATAGGGTGTGGCCGGGTTCAGCACGAGGTCTTCCGGCGTGCCGGCCTGCACGATCTCGCCATCCTTCATGATGGCGATGCGATCGGCAAGCCGGATCGCCTCGTCGAAATCATGGGTGATGAAGACAATGGTCTTCTTCAGGACCGATTGCAGGCGCAGGAATTCATCCTGCATTTCCCGGCGGATCAGCGGGTCGAGCGCGGAAAACGGCTCGTCGAGGAACCAGAGCTCCGGTTCCACGGCGAGCGATCGGGCAATGCCGACCCGCTGCTGCTGGCCGCCGGAAAGTTCGCGTGGGAAGGCGGTCTCCTTGCCGGCAAGGCCGACGAGGTCGATCATGCGCCGCGCCCGCTCCTCGCGCGCGGCCCGCTCGATGCCCTGGATTTCCAGGGGAAAGGCGACATTCGCCAGCACTGTCAGGTGCGGCAGCAGCGCAAAATGCTGGAACACCATGCCCATCTGGTGGCGGCGGATTTCGATCATCCGCGCTTCGCTGGCCGCCAGCAGGTTCTCGCCGTTGAAGAGGATGTCGCCGGAGGTCGGCTCGATGAGGCGCGACAGGCAGCGCACCAGCGTCGACTTGCCCGAGCCCGACAGGCCCATGATGACGAAGATCTCGCCCTCGCGGACCTCGATATTGACGTCGCGCACCGCGCCGACGGCGCCGGCCGCACGCAGGTCCGCGCTCGTCGGCCGCCCGGCCGTGCCGATCAGGGATTTGCCGCCGGCGCCAAAAATCTTCCAGACACCGCGGCAGACAAGTTTCGGTTCGTGAGAAGCCATCGTCATTCCGGTCGCGTAATCGAAACGCAGCCCTTCCGGGGCCGCACGCTCAAGGAAACGACCCGGCCCCCTGCTGGCGGGAGCCGGGCCTGGCGCTTCTACTTCTTGATCCAGCCGGACCAGCGCGGCTCGTTGGCCGCCATCCATTCGGCGACCACCTCCGAGACCTTCTTGCCGTCGAGGTCCACCTTGGTGATCATCGCGCCCATCTCGTCATTGTTGATGTTGAACGCCTTGATGGCCGCGTAGGCGCCCGGCCACTTGTCCTTGACGCCCGACCAGCCGACCTTCCAGATCGGCCCGAAGGGCTTGCCGCAGTCATAGGCGGCGTCCGAGTTCACGCCGACGGCCGGGTCCGTGTAGCATTCCTTCGAATAGGGCGGGAACTCCACCCATTCGCCCTTGTATTTTGCCGGCGCCCAATGCGGGGCGTAGATCCACAGCAGGATCGGCGCCTGACGCTGGTAGGCGCTTTCGAGCTCGGCAAAGAGCGCGGCGTCGGTGCCGGCATGGATCACCTCGAAGGGCAGGTCCAGCGCCTCGACACGCTCGTCGTCAAAACCGCCCCAGGTGACAGGGCCGCCCAGATACCGGCCTTTCGGCGCGGTTTCCGGAATGGAGAAGGCCTCGGCGCAGGCTTCGCTCTTCAGCGCTTCCCAGTTCGGCAGGCCGGGGCATTTCTCCTTCATGTATTCCGGATACCACCACTCTTCCTTGGCCTGCATACCGGTCTCGCCGAAATTCTCGACCTTGCCGGTGGCCGTTGCGGCGTCCATCGCGTCGCGGCCGGTGGTTTCCCACATTTCCATGGCGACATGCAGGTCGCCGGTCTCCAGGCCCGCGAATTGCGCGAGATAGTCGGCCTGGACATATTCGACGGAATAGCCGGCCTTCTTCAGCACCTCGCCCATGATCTCCGTGGTGATGAGCTGGCCGGTCCAGTCATGCAGCGTGAGCTTGATGGGATCGGTGGATTCCTGGGCGCTTGCGGGCGCCATGGTGAGGGCCGCGGACAGGCAGAGCGTCGCGGCAAGCATTCCTGACAGGCGAATAGGTTGAAACATGCGTGATCTCCCGGTCGCACTTTGAAGTCGATGCTGTTCTGCGTGCGCAGGAGGCCGTTCCCCGTACTTTTGTATCTGTCGACCCATGCACGCCGCCAATCTCACGCGGGATGAAAGCGCCTGTCAATCCTGCACTGTGGCTTTTTATGTCTTTATGCCTGCTTTTGCGGCTTTCTTGCCAGATGATCCGTCTAGGATTATGAAGCAGGAGAACGCATGCGGACACGACGACGATGAACCACTCCAAGCGCCACAACGACATTCTCCGCCTGCTCCAGCAGGACGGCACGGTGACGATCGCCGATCTCGCAAAGAAACTCGAGGTTTCGCTGGAAACCGTGCGGCGGGACATCAAGCCGCTGACGACCAACGGCACCGTGCTGAAGATGCACGGCGCGGTGGCGCTGCCCTCCGTGGTGGGCGAAGCGCCCTTCGAAAAGCGCATGCGCGAAAACAGCGAGGCGAAAAAGGCGATCGCCATCGCCATGGCCGCAACGATCCGCGACGGTGATTCGATCATGCTCGATACGGGCACGACGACGAGCTATCTCGCCCGCGAGCTGCTTGGCCACCGGCGGCTGACCGTCGTCACCAACTCCTCCGACATCGCCCGAACGCTTTCGACGGTCAACGACAACCGCGTCTACATGGCCGGCGGCGAGCTGCGCAGCGACAACGGGGCCGCCTTCGGCGTCTCGGCGATCGAATTCATTAGTCATTTCACCGTCGGCCATGCGGTGATTTCCACAGGCGCGATCGATGCCGGGATCGGTGTGATGGACTACGATCTAGAGGAAGCGGAATTCGCCCGCGCCGTGGTGTCGCGCGGAAAGCGCGCGATCGTCGTAACCGACCACACGAAATTCGGCCGGCAGGGGCTGGTGCGGGTGTGCGAGTTCAGCGCGCTGACCGACCTCTTCACCGACAAGGCCCCGCCGCGCGACGTGTCTTCGTCGCTGAAGGCGGCCGGTGTCAACGTCGTCCTGGCACGCTGAAGGCAAAGCGGCCCGGCAGGAAACCCGCCGGACCGCTCGATGTCACGTCAGTTCATCGTCGACCATTGCCGCTCGACTTCCTCGACGTCTTTGTTCAGGTGCACATGCGCATCGACATGATCGACCCAGTCGAGAGGGATCAGGTGATGCCGGCCATCCTTCGAATCGCTCTTGGTGAGCTTGATGCGGCTTTCGCCCTCCATATGGTCGACGGTGCCGATGTGACCGCCATCGGCGGCCCGGACTTCCATATGTTCACGGATTTCGCTTGCAGCGACCATGGGACTTCTCCTTTCAGGTGAAACGTCACCCGGAAGAAACGCGGGGACCCTCGCGTGGTTCCCGCGCCCGCGGTGCTAGTAGGCGGCCTCATAAGCGGCGCAGATCTCGGCCTGCGTCTTGCCGGCGAGATAGGCGATCTCGCCCTCCTTGTGCTTGACGTAGACGTCGGCAAAACCTTCCGGGAACCAGCCGCACACCGTCGCATTGCCCCGGAAACGCTGGAGCGCTGCTTCGAGCGTCTGCGGCAGGCGCACGTAGCCGCGGGCGGCGAGCCCCTCGACATTCAACAGCGACAGGTCCTCCTGCGTCGCCTCCGGCACCGCCAGCCCCTCCTCGATGCCCTGCACGCCGGCGTGCACGATCGCCGCGAGCGCCAGGTGCGGGTTTGCCGCGCCGTCGGCGGCACGGAATTCGAAGTTGAACTGGGCGGCACGCGCGATATCGCTGATGTCGGAGACCGGGCAGATACGCACGGACGCTTCGCGATCGCGGAAACCGAGATTGTTGAAGGCCGCACTCCAGCGGTGCGGGGTGAGCCGCAGGTAGGACACGACGCTCGGCGCGGTGATGGCGATGATCGAGTCGAGATATTTCAGGATGCCTGCGACGAATTTTCCAGCGACGTCGGAGAGCTCGTGTTTGCCGTTCGGGTCGTGGGTCACAGGATTGCCGGCGGAATCCAGCATGCTGATATGCACATGCACGCCGTTGCCGACACCGGCCGGGTCGCGGATCGGCGTGAAGGTTGGGTCGTAGCCGAGTTCGCGGGCGACGAGCTGGACGAGTTCGCGGGTGATCAGCGAATGGTCGGCGACGGTGACGCCCTTCTGCGGCCCCATCGTCACCTCGAACTGGCCGGCGCCGAATTCCTTGAGGATCGTATCGGGCGTCACACCGGCCGCGCGCATGGCGGCGACGATCGCCTCGCAGAAATGCCGCTCCTCCTGGAACCCGCCGAGCGTGAAGGCCTTGCCGACCTCGGAGACGAGGTGCTTGATCTGGAATTCGTGCTCGAAGGCGCCGTAGAGCGTGACGCCCGCCACCCTCTCCAGCCGTTCAAGGGCGGCTTCGAGGATCGAGCGCGTGCAGAATTCCCACGGCCGGCCGTCGGTATAGCGGATGTTGCCGATGACGAAGTTCTCGTTCGGTGCCCCCTCCTCGCTCTCGATGCTGACGCTCGTCGCAGCGTCAGGGATGAGCACGAGGTCTCCAAGCGAGCCGAAGGGGCTTTCGGCAATATTGTCGAAGCAGGTGATCTGCACATTGGTCGGCGTCCAGCCGACGCCGCGTTTCAGGCGTTTTTCCATCTGCGCCAGCGGAAAGGCCTTGCCACGCACCTTGCCCGAAAGGTCGCCGCAGCAGGCGACCATCATTTCCTCACGTTTCATCTGCGTCCCCGTTGATCTGGTCATAACCCGGCATCGAAAAGCGGATGCCGTCCCAATCCTTGATGCGTTTCTGCGTCGCTTCCCAATCGGCCTCGGAGACGCGCACGATGAGCGCCTCGACGAGTGCCATGGCGGCGGCCACCGTATCCCAGGCCGTGCCGGCATCGATCGGCAGCGCAACGATATGATCGGCGCTGCGGGCGGCCGGCGACATCCACTTGTCGGTGACGACGACGATGGTCGCGCCGCGTTTTTCCGCGATCGTCTCGGCAAGGCGCGAGAGGCTGAGCTGGTAACGCCGGAAATCGAACAGCAGAACCACGTCCTTCTTGCGCATGCGCAGCACGTGCTCCGGCCACATTTCCGGGTTGTCGGCCATATGGTAAATGCCGCTGCGGATCTGGCGCAGGTGGATCGACAGGAACGAGGCGACATTGTCGCTGACGCGGCCGCCGAGCAGGAAGATGTTGCGCGACGGGTCAGCAAGCAGGTCGGCGAGAATGTCGAACTGCGCCTGCGACACCGTCGCCGTCATTTCCTGCATGACGGCCGAGACGCGCGCGACATATTCCGACAGGAATTCCGAATGGCCGACCGGCTTCTGGCTGGACTTCAGGTCGAGCGGCGAGCGCTGCCCTTCCTTCAGCTCGGTGATGAGCTGGCGTTGCAGGTCCTGGAAGCCGCCGCAGCCGATCTTGCTGACGAAGCGGGTGATGGAGGGCGCGCTGACGCCGGTCTTCGCCGCCAGCTCCTGAATGCTCTCAAGCCCGGTGAACGGGTAGTCGGCGAGGATGGCATTGGCGATCTTGCGCTCGCTGGCGGTGAGCTGCGCTGCGGCATCGCGGATTCTCGTGCGGATCGTCGTCGACGACTTACCATCGCTCATTGGCGTTCGTTCCCTTTGCTGAAACGAATATTCGCGCCTTGAAAAAAATTAGTCAAATGGAAAAATTCGATTGACTATGATCGGAAAATTTCTTTGACTGCTCCTCATAGAAGCCCGCGCCTCGGGCTCCAAGACGGATCCCATTTCATGCTGAGGTTCGCAGACCGCGACACGACGAGATTGCTGCAGGCGGGAGACCCCGATCCCGTGGAATGGATCAATTCCACGGGGCGATCGGCGATTTTCCTCACCTGCGAGCATGCCGGCCGTGCGGTTCCGGCAGCCCTTGGCGATCTCGGCATTGCCGCCGAGGAAATGGACCGCCACATCGCCTATGACGTCGGTGCGGAAGGGGTCGCCCGCGCGCTCTCCGAACGGCTCGATGCGGCGCTCATCCTGCAACGCTACAGCCGGCTCGTGATCGACTGCAACCGGCCCTTCGAGGCGAAGGACTGCATCGTCACGACCAGCGACGGCACGGTCGTGCCGGTCAATGCCGAGGTGACCGACAAGGAACGCCAGCGCCGCTATGTGGAAATCCACCAGCCGCTGCACGAGGCGATCGCGGTGGCGCTCGACCAGCGGCAGGCGAGCGGCAAGCCGCTTCTCCTGGTCTCGGTGCACAGTTTCACGCCGTTGATGCGCGCCACCGGCGCGGTGCGGGATTTCGAACTGGGCCTGCTCTACAATCACGATGCGCGCCTTGCCGAACGGCTGGCTGAAACCTTCCACGCCGCCAATCCGGACGTCACCGTCAAGCTCAACGCGCCCTATCACGTCGACGACATCTCCGATTACACGATCCCCGTGCACGGCGAACGGCGCGGCATTCCGCATGTGCTTCTCGAAGTGCGCAACGACCTCATCAACGACGCCCGCGGGCAGCAGGAATGGGCCGACCGGCTGGCCGGCCCCCTGCTTCTCGCGGCAGAAACCCTCGAAGGACCCACCGATGGCCGCTGACCATCTGACCACCCGCGACGTGCCGCTCGATCCGGCCGCCTCCGCCATCCTCTTCATCGACGTGCAGAATTTTTCCGTGCGGCGCGACGGCGGCGAGTTCAAGGACGTTTCCGACGCGGATATTGCGGGCCAGTACGGCTATTATTTCAAGCGCATCCACGAGGTGGCGATCCCGAACATGCAGCGCCTGCTGGCGGGCTTCCGCAAGGCCGGAATCGAGGTGCTGCACACCACTATCGAGAGCCTCACCAAGGACGGCCGCGACCGCGGCCTCGACTACAAGATCACCGGCTTCAACGTGCCGAAGGGCTCGTCCGATGGCAAGGTGATCGACGAACTGGCGCCGCTCGAAGACGAGATCGTCTTCCCGAAGAGCTCGTCCAGCGTCTTCGTCTCCACGCATATCGACTATGTGCTGCGCAATCTCGGCGTCAAACAACTTGTGCTTTGTGGACTGCTGACCGACCAGTGCGTGGAATCGGCCGTGCGCGACGCCTGCGACCTCAACTATCTCGTGACGCTCGTGCCAGATGCCTGCGGCACCTATTCGCAGGAGCGCCACGACAATTCGCTGCGCACGATCAAGGGCTATTGCCGGCAGATCTCGACCGACGCGCTGCTGAACGAAATCGGGCAGTAAGCCCGCAAACAGAACCGACGGGACGGACACAAGGAGCATTCCAGGGCGGGCCGCAGAACAAAACAAAAAGGCCGGACCGCCGATCCATTCACTGCCGAAAAGGCACCACAAAAGGGGAACGACCATGATGAAGACTTCCAGACTGCTTCTGGCGGCGACGAGTTTCGCGCTGGCCTCCACCGCGGCCCTTGCCGCCGACGACAAGATCGTGATCGGCGGCGCGCTGTCGATGACGGGCATCCAGGCCCCGCTCGACACGCCCGGCTATAACGGCGCGCAGGTCGCCGTGAAATTCCTGAACGACAATGGCGGCGTGCTCGGCAAGCAGATCGAGTTCATCAACATCGACGGCAAGTCCGATCCGGTGACGGTCGGCAATGTCGCCGTCGAATTGATCGACAAGGGCGCCCAGGTCATCGTCGCGCCGTGCGACTTCGATTTCGGCTCGCCGGCCAGCCGCGAGGCGCAATCGGCCGGCCTCGTCGGCATCTCGACCTGCGCCTCCGACCCGCTCTATTCCTCCTGGTCGCTCGGCGACAAGCAGTTCACGCTCTCCATGTGGAACACCACGATGGGGGCGACGGCCGCCGACTTCGCCTTCAAGGAAAAGGGCTGGAAGACGGCCTATGTCGTCACCGACCAGTTCATCGCCTACACCAAGTCGCTGTCGAAATATTTCGTCGAGCAGTTCAAGGCGGATGGCGGCGAGGTCATCCTCGAAGATACCTACACGAACGGCGACAACAACTTTTCCGCCCAGCTCGCGCGTCTCCAGGCGCTCGGCAAGAAGCCGGACGTGATCTTCGTCTCGTCCTACGGCACGGATATCGGCGTGATCATCCGGGCGCTGCGCGAAGTCGGCTACGATGCGCCGATCCTCGGCGGCGATGCCTATGACGACCCGGCCATGCACCAGGCGCTCGGCGAAAAGTTCGGCAACGACGTCTATTTCGTCACGCATACCTGGATGGGCGCGGGAGCCGATCCGGAAATGGAGAAGTTCATCGGCCTCTACAAGGAAATGTTCGGCAAGGACCCGGATACCTCCTTCGTCTCGACCGGCTGGGACACGATCATGATGATCGCCCAGGCGATCAAGGCGGCCGGCTCGACCGATGGTGCAGCGGTTGCCAAGGCGCTGGAAGACGGCCAGTTCAAGCTTCTGACCGGTGATCTCGACTACGGCACCAACGAGGAAGGCCACGTGCCGAACAAGGCGGCGGCCCTCATCGAGCTCAAGGGCGGCAAGCCGACCTTCGTCGGATGGCGCAAGCCGGAATCCCTGCCGAAGCCCTGATCGCCCCTGCCTGCGGGCCGGCGTTGTGGCCGGCCCATTACTATCGGGAAAGCCATGTCTGAAACGCGCCTCGCGGTAAACGACGTGTCGGTGGAATTCACCGGCCTTCGCGCCCTCGACCATGTGTCCCTCTCCGTCTCGACCGGCGAGGTCGTCGGCCTCATCGGGCCGAACGGCTCCGGCAAGACGACGCTCATCAATGCCATTACCGGCCAGGTGAAACTGGCAGGCGGAACGATCACCTCCGGCGGCACCAGGCTCTCGGGCCTCTCGCCGCGCGAAATCGCGCTGCAAGGCGTCAGCCGCTCGTTCCAGATCGTCCGGCTGTTCAACACGATGACGGTGCTGGAAAATGTCGAGGCCGCAGCGCTCGCGAAGGACGCCTCCCGCGCGACCGCCACGGAACGGGCGAAAAACCTGCTTGCGGAACTCGGCCTTGCGGCAAAGGCCGACGAGCTGGGCGAAAGCCTCAGCTACGGCGACAAGCGGCGCGTCGAGATCGCCCGCGCGCTCGCCGCCGAGCCGCGTTTCCTGCTGCTCGACGAACCGGCGGCCGGCATGAACGACGCCGAGACCGAGACCCTGCTGCATACGCTTTCCGACCTGCCGAAGAAACGCGGCCTCGGCCTTCTCATCATCGACCACGACATGGGCCTGATCATGCGCCTCTGCCACCGGCTGCACGTGCTCGCCTCCGGCCGCACCATCGCGGAAGGGGACGCTGCCCATGTGCGCAGCCACCCGGCCGTCATCGAGGCCTATCTCGGCAAGGGAGCGGTCCATGCTTGATATAAGCGACCTCTCCGTCAGCTACGGCACGATCCGCGCGGTGCGCGGCATCAGCTTCACCGTCGGCAAGGGCGAGCTGGTCAGCCTGCTCGGCGCCAATGGCGCGGGCAAATCCTCGACCATCAAATGCATCGCCGGTGCGCTGAAGGCGTCGGGTGGTTCGATCATGCTCGAAGGCAAGGATATCACGGCGGCAAGCCCCGAACAGGTGGTGCGCGCCGGCCTCGCCACCGTGCCGGAAACCCGCGACGTCTTCCCCGACCTGACGGTCGCCGAAAACCTCATGCTCGGCGCCTATATCCACCGCCGCGACCAGGCCGGTAACCGCGAGAACCTTGAGCGCCTGCACACTCTGTTCCCGCGCCTTGCCGAACGGTCCCAACAACCGGCCGGCACGCTCTCCGGCGGCGAGCAACAGATGCTGGTCATCGCCCGCGCGCTGATGTCGCGCCCCACCGTGCTGCTGCTCGACGAACCCTCGCTCGGCCTCGCGCCGGCGATCGTCGAGCGCATCTTCGAAATGATCGAGACGCTGAAAAAATCCGGCCTCACCATCCTGCTCGTCGAGCAGAACGTGAACCAGGCGCTCGCCGTCGCCGACCGCGCCTATGTCATGCGGCTCGGCGCGATCGTCACATCCGGCACGGCCGACGAGATTCGCGCGACGAGCGATCTCAGCGCGCATTATCTGGGAGGCTGACCCATGGCTTTCGCGATCCAGTTCACCATCGATGTGCTCAGCCTCGGCGGCGCCTACGCCCTGATGGCGCTCGGCCTCGTCATCGTCTACGGCATCCTGCGGCTAGTGAACTTCGCCTATGGCGAACTCATCATGGTCGCCGGCTACACCATGTTCCTCGCCAGCGGCTCCGGCCTGCCGTGGATCATCATGGCGGTGCTCGCCGTTGCCATGGCGATCGTCTTCGGCATCCTCACCGACTACGTCGCGTTCCGCCCGGTGCGCGCGAAATCGGTAACGGCGGTGCTGATCACCTCCTTCGCCTTCTCCAACCTTTTGCAGAACGCCGCCCTGCTCTTCATCTCGCCACGCCCGCGCAACGTGCCCCTGCCGGAAATCTTCTCGCAGACCGTCACGATCGGTGGCGCGATCACGCCGGTGCGCAACCTCATCACGATTGCCGCCTCCATCGTGCTGCTCGCCGCCGTCGCCTTCCTGATGCGCAAGACGACGCTCGGCATCGCCATGCGCGCGGCAGCGACCAACTTCACCATGGCCCGCATGCTGGGCGTGCCAGCAAACCTCATCATCTCGTCGGCCTTCGCGCTCTCCGGCTTTCTGGCCGGCGTCGTCGGCATTCTCTGGATCGGCCGTATCGGCACGGTCGTGCCGGGCGTCGGGCTGGAACCGCTGCTCGTCGCCTTCATCGCCACCGTCATCGGCGGCATGCGCAGCCTGCCGGGCGCCGTCGCCGGCGGCTTCCTGCTGGCGCTGATCGACACGACGCTCAACTACACCCTGTCGCAGGATCTTTTGAAATTCCGCGACGCCTTCACCTTCAGCCTCGTCATCCTGATCCTGCTCTGGCGCCCGCAAGGCCTCATCAAGGGTCCGGCAAGCGGCCAGCGGACCTGAGGAGCGGAACCCATGAAACATTCCTATCTCACCGCCCTCATCCTCATCGCCGTCATCCTCGTCATCGGCGTCGGCAGCCAGTTGCTTGGCATCCGCCTCTACGACCGCATCGCCACCAACCTGCTGATTTCGCTGGTGCTCGTCGTCGGCCTGCAAACCTTCATGGGCAATTCCGGCCTGCTCTCCTTCGCCCATATCGGCTTCATGGGGCTCGGCGCCTACACCTCCGCCGTGCTCACCATTCCGGCACAGATGAAGGGCATGGCGCTGCCGGATCTCTACGAGTTCATGAAGGTCGTGGAAGTCTCGCCGCAGCTTGCCATGCTGGCAGCCGGCGTGCTGGCGGCGGCGGTGGCGGCCGTCGTCGCCTACCCCTTGATGCGGCTTTCGGATGCGGCCTCGGTCATCACCTCCTTTGCGCTGCTCGTCGTGCTCTATACGGTCATGAACAACTGGAGCGCCTTCACCAACGGCCCGCGCACGCTCTTCGGCCTGCCGAAGACCACGGACATGCCGATCGCCGCCATCGTCGCCGGCATCGTCATCATCGTGGCCCTGCTCTTCAAGGAATCGCGCACCGGCAAGCTCTTGCGCGCCTCCCGCGAGGACGAGGTGGCGGCCGCGGCCCTCGGTGCCAACATCCCCCATCTGCGCTGGCGCGCCTTCATCCTCGCCGCCTTCATCGCCGGCATCGGCGGCGCGCTGTGGGGGCATTTCATCACGTCCTTCGCGCCAAAAGCCTTCTATCTCAAGGAGACGTTCCTGATCATCACCATGCTGGTGATCGGCGGGGCCAACACGGTGACGGGCGCCGTCGCCGGCACGGTGCTGATCACCGTCGCCTATGAGGGCCTGCGCAGCACCGAGGGCGCGCTCAACGCCACCTCTTTCGGCGCCGGCCAGGTCATCGGCCTCACCGAAATCGTGCTGGCGCTCGCCATGATCGCCGTGATGATCCTGAAACCCGGCGGTCTCTTCCCGAACCGCGAGATCGGCCACATCCTCACCCGCGCCCGCCGCAAGAAGGAAACCGCCCCATGACCTGGAAGACCGCCTACCGCTCCTTCTACTACGCAAACGCCGAAGAGCCGGACGACATCGTGCTCGATCCGGAAACGACGGCGCTGCTCGTCATCGACATGCAGAACACCTATCTCGACCCGAAGGACACGCCGGAGGAAACCGCCCGGTGGCAGCCGTTCTACGACCGCATGCGCGGAACGGTGATCCCCAACACCGCGCGCCTGATCGACGAATGCCGCAAGCGCAAGGTGGAGGTCATCTACGCCCGCATCGCATGCCAGAAGCCGGATGGGCGCGACCGGTCGCTGAGCCAGAAGAAGCCCGGCTTCAACTATCTGCTGCTGCCGAAGGAACTTCCCGAGGGCCAGGTCGTGCCGGAACTGGAGCCGCGCGCCGACGAGATCGTCATCACCAAGACGACAGACAGCGCGCTGACCGGCACCAATCTCCGCCTGATCCTTGCCAATATGGGCATCAAGGACGTCATCTGCTGCGGCATCTTCACCGACCAATGCGTCTCCTCAACCGTGCGCAGCCTCGCCGACGAGAGCTTTGGCGTGGTGGTCGTGGATGATTGCGGTGCTGCGGCAACGGACGAGCTACACAAACGGGAACTGGAGATCATCAACATGATCTACTGCCATGTCGTCCAGCTCGACGAGGTCGTCACCTTTTTCAAATAGCCGAAGAAACGCGCCATGTCCGGTCTCTACGCCCGCGAAAGCCGATCCGTCTCGACAATGGCGCATTTGCGGTTCTTTCCGCAGGCAGTCGTCGGCGGCAGCGGCGCGTATTTGACGGGAGACGACGGGCGGCAGCTCCTCGATTTCGCCGCCTCCTGGGGTGCGGCAAGCCTCGGCCATTCGCACCCGACCGTTCGCGAGGCCGTCAACCGCGCGCTGTCCGACCAGGCGGGCGCAAGCTATCTGTCGAGCGCCAACGAACCCTGCGTCCTGCTCGCCGAAAAGCTGCTGTCGCTGGTGCCGGAACGTGCCCGCGGCCGCGTCTGGTTCGGTCATTCCGGCTCGGATGCCAATGAGACGGTCGCCCGCATGGTGGTGGCCGCCACCGGCCGGCCGCGTATCCTCGCCTTCAGCGGCGCCTATCACGGCGGCACCGTCGGCTCGATGGCCGTCTCCGGCCATCCTTCACAGCAGGGCACAAGGGCCGAGGGCTTGACGCTGGTGCCCTACCCGAACAGCTATGCCGCCGGCAGCCCCGAGGCCGCGAAGGACGCAGCCCTCTCCCATCTCGAAACCCTTTTCGCAACCGAGGTGCCGCCGGAAGAGGTCGCCGCCTTCTTCATCGAGCCGATCCAGTCGGACGGCGGCATGCTGGTGCCGCCGGACGGTTACTTCAAGGCGGTGGAAACACTCTGCCGTAAACACGGCATATTGCTCGTCTCCGACGAGGTGAAGGTCGGCCTTGGCCGCAGCGGCCGCTTCCACGCCTTCGAACATTCCGATATCGAGCCGGACATCGTCGTCTTCGGCAAGGGCCTTGGCGGCGGCCTGCCGATCTCGGCGGTGGTCGGCCCGGAAGCCATCCTGAACCACGCCGTCGCCTTCTCGCTACAAACGGTGCACGGTAACCCGGTCTGCGCGGCCGCCGCTCTCGCCGTCCTGCAAACGATCGAGCGCGACCATCTGGTGCAGAACGCAGAGCGAACCGGCAATGTACTGCGCGAAGCGCTCAACCGCCTCGCCGCCCGCCATTCCCTCATCGGAAATGTACGCGGCCGTGGCCTCGCGCTCGGCGTCGAGCTCGTCACCGACCGCACAACCCGCGAACCGGCCGCGCGGCAGACGGCGCTCACCGTCTACCGTGCCTTCCAGCTCGGCCTCGTGCTCTACTACGTCGGGGTCCGCTCCAACGTGCTGGAATTCACCCCGCCCCTGACGCTCACCGAAAACCAGGCACAGGAGGGCGTCGCCATCCTCGACCAGGCGCTCGCCGACGTCGCCGCAGGGCACGTCGACGAAAGCCTGCTCGCAGAGTTTGCCGGCTGGTAGCCGTCAGTCGACGATATCAGCCAGCACGCTGACACAGTCGCCGGATTTGACAAGGCCGGGGAAATGGCGCGCGGCAAGAATGCCGTCCATCTTCGCCTTCACCTCCACAGGGGCCACGCCCGTGCGCCCGACCGGATAGATGCGGGCGACGACGTCGCCATTCTTCACCGGGTCACCGAGATCGTAGAGCGGCTCGATGAGGCCTCCGTCTTCGGCGAAGGAGAAACAATTGCCGTCCGCCATGTCGAGCCAGGTCGTGTCCGTGGCCTCGACCGAGCCCTTCAGGATGCCAGCCGCCTTCAGCACATTCGAGACGCCGGTCTTGGCGATGCCAGCGCTCTTCGCCGTCGCCGTACCGCCGCCGCCGAGTTCGGTGGTGATGAAGACCTTGCCCATCTCTTCCGCCGCCGTGTCGTACATGCCGACGGCATCGATCTCCAGCATCTTCATCGACCAGGGCGCGCCGAAGGCGCTGACGAGGTCGAAGGCTTTTGCCTCCTGCGCCTTGTCGGGCAAGATATGCGCGGCGCAGAAGGGCAGGAAATCCAGCGTCTTGCCGCCGGAATGGAAGTCGAGCACGATATCGGCGAGCGGCAGCAGCGTGCGCTGGAAATAGTCGGCGATCTTCGGCGTGACCGTGCCATCCGGCGCGCCCGGAAAGCTGCGGTTCATGTTGCCCCTGTCGATCGGCGAGGTTCGCGTGCCGGCAAGGAAAGCCGGATAGTTCATCGCCGGCACGATAATGACACGGCCGGAAACATCCTCCGCCTTCAGCGAGCGGGCGAGATCGAAGAGCGCGATCGGCCCCTCATATTCGTCGCCATGGTTGCCGCCGGTGAGAAGGGCCGTCGGCCCCTCCCCGTTTTTTATCACCGTCACCGGGATCATCACCGAGCCCCAGGCGGAATCGTCCCGGCTGTAAGGCAGGCGCAGAAAGCCATGCTGCACGCCCTCGGCCGAAAAATCGACCGTGGGGCTGATGGGAGAAGCACGCATGGCTCAGTCCTTCACGAGAAGCTTGCGCGGCACATTGGCGAGGCACTCGACACCGGTTTCGGTGATCAGGATGCTTTCCGTCGTCTCGAAACCCATGTCTTCCAGCCAGAGGCCGGTCATGAAATGGAAGGTCATGCCGGGCTTGAGCTCGCTCTTGTCACCGGGGCGCAGGCTCATCGTGCGCTCGCCCCAGTCCGGCGGGTAGGAAACGCCGATGCCGTAGCCCGTGCGGTTGTCCTTCACGATTCCGTATTTCTTCAGCACGCCGAAGAAGGCATTGGCGATGTCCTCGCAGGTATTGCCCGGCTTGGCGACCGCAAGCCCCGCCTCCATGCCTTCGAGCGTCGCCTTTTCCGCATCGATGAAGGCCTGCGTCGGCTTGCCGAGGAAGACGGTGCGCGACAGGGGCACATGATAACGATGGTAGCAGCCGGCGATCTCGAAGAAGGTGCCCTCGCCGGATTTCATCGGCCGGTCGTCCCAGGTGAGATGCGGCGCGGAGGCTTCGACGCCGGACGGCAGCAACGGCACGATCGCCGGATAGTCACCGCCGATGCCATCGACGCCGCGCGTGCCGGCATCGTAGATCTCGGCCACCAGGTCGCATTTGCGCATGCCGACCTCGATCCTGTCGAAGATGCGCTGGTGCATGGCCTCCACGATACGCGCGGCATTGCGCATATATTTGATTTCCGTCTCGCTCTTCACCGCGCGCTGCCAGTTGACGAGCGCGGTGGCATCGACGAAGCGGGCATTCGGCAGGTGCTTTGTGAGCGAGGCGAAGGCGGCCGCGGAGAACCAGTAATTGTCCATCTCGACGCCGATCGTCAGCTTGTCGAGGCCGCGTTCGGTGAGCTTGGCCGAGAGGTAATCCATCGGGTGGCGCTCGGTGGACTGCACGTAGTGGTCCGGATAGCCGATGATGTTCTCGTGCTTCAGATAGGCGGTGAACTTCGCGCCGGTGGCATCCTGGCCGCGGCCGTACCAGATCGGCTCGCCGGTCGGCGGCACGACGACGCATTGGTGCACGTAGAAGGACCAGCCGTCATAGCCC
This sequence comes from Shinella sp. BE166, assembly GCF_051201095.1. Classification (NCBI taxonomy): domain Bacteria; kingdom Pseudomonadati; phylum Pseudomonadota; class Alphaproteobacteria; order Hyphomicrobiales; family Rhizobiaceae; genus Shinella; species Shinella sp. BE166. The sequence continues at coordinate 327,559 of NZ_JBPEHL010000003.1, forward strand.
GTCAGCCAGTTCATGTTCGACGGATCGCTGCAGATCAGCACGTCGATGCCCTTGGCCTCCATGGCCTTCCGCGTCTTTTGAAGACGTGCTTCATACTCCGGAAGTGAGAACTTCAGGTTCGCTTGTTTCATCGGTGTTTCCTCTATACCCGGCGAAAAGCCGGTCTCAACTCTCGAAGGTCGTGCCGGCACCCGACGCTGCCGCGCGGGCGGCGGCAAGCGTTGCGATGGCCGTGTCCTGGATGCCCGTGCCGGTGAGATCCGCCACGGTGATCTGCTCGGGGCCGCTGCGGCCCGGTTTGCGCCCGGCGATGATCTCGCCGAGTTCGGGGAAGATGGTGCCTTCGGTGACAAGCCCCGCTTCGATGGCATGGTGCAACTCGCCGAGCCGGCGCGTCTGTTTCAGGCTGTCGGCGACATAGAGCGCGGCACCCGTTATGACCGCCGGCTCGATCTCGTTCTTGTGCTCGGCATCGGAGCCCATGGCGGTAATATGCTGGCCCGGTTGCAGCCATTCCGCCTTGAGGATCGGCGTTTCGGAGGGCGTGGTGGTGACGATGACATCCGCGCCATCGACCGCCGCTCGGCCATCGGTTTCCGCACGAACCGGGAAGCCCAGCTTCAGCGCCAGCTCCGCCGCAGCTTCCTCGGCCTTCGCTTCATCCCTCGCCCAGATGCGGGCTTCGCGGATCGGGCGCACAAGGCTCAGCGCCTCCAGTTGCAGCTTCGCCTGCATGCCGGCGCCGAAGATGGCGGCGACAGCGGCATCGGTGCGCGAAAGGTATCGCGCCGCAACGGCGCCCGCCGCAGCCGTGCGCACATCCGTCAGGTAGCCGTTGTCGAGCAGCACGGCCTCCACGAGGCCGGTCTTCGTCGAAAACAGCACCATCAGGCCGTTTGTGCTCGGCAGGCCGATCTTCGGATTGTCGAAGAAGCCGGGGCTGATCTTGATGGCAAAACCATCGAGGCCGGGCACGTAGGCGGTCTTCACGTCCACCTCCGCCCGCTGCTCCGGCATGTCGAGCCGCAGGATCGGCGGCATGACGACGGCCTTGGTGGCGAGCGCGTGGAAGGCTTCCTCCACGCAGGCGATCGCCTCAAGGTCGAGCGGCACGATGCGGCGCAGGTCCGCTTCGGTCAGTATCTTCATCTTTGTCACGCCGCGTCCTCCGCAAACGGATCGGCCTCGCCGTTGATGACCCGCTGGTGCAGGCCCATATCGACGTTACGGCCGGAAAGAATGACGGCCACGGGGCCGTCGAGCCTGCCGAGACGACCCGAAAGCAGCGCCGCGATGCCGACCGCAGCCCCTCCTTCGATCACCTCGCGTTCTTGCGTATAGGCATGCCGCATGCCGGCCGCGATCTCGGCTTCGGAAAGCAGGACCACCTCGTCGAGCAGGTCGCGGCACATGCGGAAGGTCACCGCATTGTCGAGCCCGATGCCGCCGCCGAGCGAATCCGCAAGGCTCGCCACCTCCTCGACCTGCACCGGCCGCCCCGCATCAAGGCTCGCCTTCATCGCCGCGCCGCGCTGCATGGTGAGGCCGATGACGCACGCCTTCGGCAAGCGCCCCTTCACCGCCGCGGCAACGCCCGCGGCAAGCCCGCCGCCGGAGAGCGGCACGAGCACGGTGGCCACATCCGGCATGGCCTCAACGATCTCCAGGCCAAGCGTGCCCTGCCCCGCCACCACGGCGGCATTGTCGAACGGCGGCACCATGACGAGGCCGTCTTCGGCGACCAGCCGGTCCACCTCGACCTGCGCCTCATCCTGCGAGCGGCCGACGATGCGGACATTCGCGCCGAGCCGGCGGATTTCCGCCACCTTGTTTTCCGGCACGAGCCGGGACATGCAAATCGTCGCGACCGAGCCTTCGGCCTTCGCGGCATGGGCAAGCGCGCGGCCGTGATTGCCCGTCGAGGCCGCCACGACGCCCCTCGCGCGCTCCTCCGGCGAAAGCGAAAGCACGGCATTGGTCGCACCCCGCAGCTTGAAGCTGCCGGTCGTCTGGTGGTGTTCGAGCTTCAGGCCCACCGGCACGCCGCAGCGTTCGGATAGCGATGCAGACAGCACGAAGGGCGTGCGCAGGATGCGACCCTCAATGCGCCGGGCAGCCAGTTCGATATCGGCTAATGTCACGGGAAGGTTTGTCATGGCTTACCGACCCGGATAGGCGAGCGTCATCAGCCGGCCGAGCTCCGGCCGCGCTACGTCGTCGCCGCACAGCCGCAGGCAGGCCCAGGCCGTGGCGAGATTGCTGGTCACGACCGGCTTGCCGATGGCGGCCTCGATTTTGGCTGCGACACCCGCCGCGCGCACGGCGGTGCAGGAGATGAAGAGCGCATCGCAGTCGGGCGCGGTGGCCTCCTTCGCGAAGGCGACGATCTCCGCCGGCGAAATCCGCGCCATCTCGCGATCGTCCGTCAGGCTGAGGCAGGTGAAGCGGGCGATGTCGAAACCGAGCGCGATAAAATAGTCCGCCATCGGCTTGCTGGTTTCGGTCGTGTAGGGCGTCAGGACAGAGATCCGCTTCGCACCGAAGGCCTTCAGGCCTGACACCGCAGCGGCCGTCGGCGTCACCACGACGGCAGTCGGTTTGGCCGCCTTCACCGCGGCCTTCACCGCGGCATCGCCGATGACGACCGAGGCCGAGGTGCAGGAATACATCACAACGTCGAGCTGTTCATCCGGCAGGATGAGCGCTGCACCCGCCGTCAGCGAGGGCTGCATGGCACGCAGGTTTTCCGGGGTCACCGGATTGGCGTAGGGGATGCGGGTCACATAGACGCCGATCCGCTCATTTGCCACCATGCGCTGGAAATCCACCTCCGTCGTGTGGTCGGTCGCAAGGATGATCAGGCCGACGCGCTTGGCGAGCGGACGCTCGTCGAGTTTTGGCGCACGCGTAGCGAGCGTGAGGTCCAGGGTCTGCATCAGCGTTCCTCCACCCGGGCATAACGCTCTTCCAGCCAGCGCAGGAAGACGACGGAGATCAGGCTCATGATCAGGAAGAAGATGCCGACCATCGTCATCGGTTCGATATAGCGATAGCTGCTGTTGGCGACGCTTTTTGCCTGGTTCATCAGCTCCAGCACGGTGATGGCGGAGAGCAGCGGCGTTTCCTTGAACATGGCGATCAGGTAGTTGGCGAGCGCCGGGATCATCGGCGGGATGGCCTGCGGCAGGATGACGTGGATCCAGGTCTGGCGAGCGGAAAGGTTCGTTGCCTTCGCCGCCTCCCACTGGCCGCGCGGCACGTTCTCGATGCCGGCGCGGTAGACCTCGGCCGCATAGGTGCCGTAGTGCACGCCGAGCCCGATGACGCCGGCCAGCAGCGCCGGCAGGCGGATGCCGATATCCGGCAGCACGTAGAAGATGAAATAGAGCTGCACGAGCAGCGGCGTGCCGCGGATGAACTCAACGATGAAACTGGTTGCGCGCGCGATCGGCTTCGGCGCGGTCATGCGCAGGATGGCGAAGACGAGGCCGACCACGGCGGCGACGGCGGCACCGACCACGGTCGCCAGAATGGTGATCTTCAACCCTTCCAGAAGGGTCGGCATGATTTCCCAGACGAAATTCCAGTCCCATTCCATCGTCAGGTCCTCACGCCATCGAGGCCGCGGGTGACGCGACGCTCCAGCCAGCGCATGCCGGTGGAAATCGCCAACGCCATCAGGAAGTAGAGCACGAGAATCACCGCGAAGGGGATCAGCGTGCTGCCGGTCTGGGCGCGCACGACCTGCGCCTGGAAGGTCATGTCGGTGAGCGAGATCAGCGAGACGACGGCCGTGCCCTTCAGAAGCTCGATCGCATTGTTGCCGAAGGTCGGCAGCATCAGCGGCAGCGCCTGCGGCAGGATGACATGGCGCATCGCCTGGCCACGCGTCAGGTTGAGCGCGATGCAGGCCTCACGCTGTTCCCGGCCGATCGCCTTGACGGCGCCGCGCACCACCTCCGCGCCATAAGCGCCGACGTTCAGGCCCAGAGCCAGCACGCCGGCCTGGAGCGGCGAGAGCGTGACACCGGCAAAGGGCAGCACGAAATAGACCCAGAAGAGCTGGACGAAGATCGAGGTGCCGCGAAAGAATTCGATATAGGTGGTGGCAAGCGCCCGGACCGCCATGAAGCGGCTGACGCGGCCAAGACCGGCGACGAACGCCATGACGACCGCGAGCACCGAGCCCATGAGGGTCAACTCAAGCGTCACGAGCGCGCCTTGCAGGATCAGCCCTATATAGCCGGACCAGTCGGTCATGGTGCCTTCCAAGTTAATACCAATCGGGCAAAGCCCCTCATCCGCCTGCCGGCACCTTCTCCCCGCAAGCGGGGCGAAGGGGAAACAGGAACCGGCTTCCTCCCCCGCAAAGCCATCGGGGATGAGAAAACGGAACCACCAGTCCCTTCTCCCCGTTTACGGGGAGAAGGTCGCGGCAGCGGGATGAGGGGCAAATCCGCCATTCCTTACTGCGCCGCGCAGAGCTTTTCGCGCGTCGTCGACATGGCGGCGGCGGCGGAGAAGCCGTAGGGCTCGATGATCTTGGCGAAGTCGCCGGATTCCTTCAGCTTGGCGAGTTCGACGTCGAAGGCATCGCGGAGCGCCTCGTCGCCCTTCTTGAAGGCGGCGCCGTCGCAATAGACCGGGGCGCCTTCGACCGGTGCCACGACCTCGACATTCGGGTCGTTTGCCTTGGAAACGAGGTCGTTGATCGACAGCACCGGCAGCGAATAGACGTCGATGCGGCCGTCCTGCAGCATCTTCAGGCCGCTCTGGCCATCCGGCACCACGATGACGCGGTCGCGCGGCACGCCGGCTTCGAGCGCCAGCTTTTCTTCCGTGCCGCCGCCCGGCGCGCCGATCTTGGCATCCGGATTGTCGGCGATGTCCTTGTAGCTCTTGAGGCCGAGAGGGTTGCCCTTCTTCAGCGCAAAGGCTTCGGCGTCGCAGAGGATCGGCTCCGAATAGGAGACGGCCGCGCAACGCTCCGGCTTCATGAAGAGGCCCGCGGTGATGACGTCGTGGCGGCCGGCCTGGAGGCCCGGGATCATCGCGCCATATTCCGAGATCGAGGCGACGATGTCGGCCACGCCGAGGCGCTTGAAGACTTCGCGGGCGACGTCGGGTGCCGCGCCCGAAACCTTGCCGTCGGCCGCGACTGCCGTGAACGGCGGCTCGTTGGCGATGGCGACGCGGGCAAAACCCTGTTCCTTCAGTTCCGCGAGCTTGCCGTCGTCGGCCGAGGCCGGGGCTGCGGCGACGATTGCCATCAGTGCGCTGGCACCCGCGGCCATGGTCCAAAAATGTCTGCTCTTCATTGTTCCGAACTCCTCTGGTTGTTGCTTGGAGCAATTCTCTTGAGGTTTCTGAGCCCTCAGACGCGGTGCCCTGCCGCGATGATCTTGCGCAGGAAGCTTTGTGTGCGTTCCTGCTTGGGATGGCTGAAAATGTCGTCCGGCTTGCCTTCCTCGACGATCTTGCCGCGATCGAAGAACAGCACGCGGTCGGCGAAATCATGCGCGAAGCCCATTTCGTGGGTGACGAGCAGCATGGTCATGTCGGTCTCGGCGGCGAGTTTGCGCATGACGTTCAGCACTTCCTCGACAAGCTCGGGATCGAGCGCGGAGGTGACCTCGTCGAACAGCATGATCTTGGGCGAGAGCGCGAGAGCGCGGGCGATGGCGACACGCTGCTTCTGTCCGCCGGACAATTGGGCGGGCATGTTCTTCGCCTTGTCGGCAAGGCCCACCATGTCGAGAAGCTCCATCGCCCGCTTCTCGGCCGCCGCCCGCGCCACGCCCTTGGTCAGCATCGGCGCGAGCGTGACATTGTCGAGCACGCATTTGTGCGGGAAGAGATTGAAGTGCTGGAAGACCATGCCGATCTTCTCGCGCATTCGATGCAGGTGACGCTCGTCGGCCGGCGCGAGGCCACCGTTCTTCGGCATGTGGTAAAGCTGGTCGCCGTCGACCTGGATATGGCCGCCGCTGATCGTCTCCAGCGTCATCAGGATGCGCAGGATCGTCGTCTTGCCGGAGCCGGACGGGCCGATGAGCGCGAGTTTTTCGCCCGGCAGCACCTCCATCGACAACCCGTCGAGCACGGTCAGCGGGCCGTAGCGCTTCGTGATGTTGTCGATGCGGATGATCGGTGCAGCCATGCATGTCTCTCCCTGTTGAGACGTGATGACCTAACGATGCGCGGCGATCTAAATCATGTCAATCCGAATAATAATATCATGACAATTATTGTCTCATCGCCTCTTTGGCAGGCATTTGCCTCAAATCGCGAGCAGCAAAGCCTCCGGATTTCCGCTGGCCAACGAAGCCAGAATGCCGAGCCCGGTGCGAAGTTCCTGCTCGGTCGTCGAGCCGAGCGAGATGCGCACGGCCGGGTGCCAGCCCTGATCGGCGGTGCGGAAGGAGGAGCCGGGCGCGATGGCAACACCGCGCAACCGCGCCTGCGAGACGAAGCCCTCTTCCGTGTGCCCCTCCGGCAGCGGCAGCCAGACATGCAGGCTTTGCGGATGCGAGCGGTAGGGCAGGCCCGCGAAGGTTTCCTCGGCAATGGCGTGGCGCGCGGCCAGCGCCCGGCGCTGCCAGTTGACCAGTTCCATCGCCGTGCCGTCGCTGACCCAGCGCGTTGCGATCTCGGCAATCGAGGGCGTCGCCATCCAGTTCGAGACGAGGTGCCGATTGGCGACGGCGGCGACATAGCGATCGGGAGCGGCGAGATAACCGATGCGCAGGCCCGGCACCGTGATCTTGGTGAAACTGGTGATGTAGAGCGTGCGCTCCGGCGCATAGGCCGCCAGCGGCGGCGCCCTGTTTTCGACGAGCGGACCGAGAATATCGTTCTCGATGATGGCGATATCGTTGCGCCGCGCGACGTCGGCCAGCGCCTGCCGGCGCCCGGCGCTCATCAGCGTCGCCGTCGGGTTGATGACGGAGGGCTGGAGGAAGACGGCGCGGATCACGCCTTTCCGGCAGGCCTCGTCGAGCGCTTCGGGGATCATGCCGTCGTGGTCGATCGGCAGGCCTTCCAGATGCAGGCCGAGATAGGTGGAGAGCGGCACCAATGTGTGGTGGCTGATCGCCTCGGTCGCAACGGTCGCGCCGGGGGGCACCACGCTCATCAGCGCCACGGTCATGCCGGAGGTCGCGCCATTGGTGAGGCTGACGTTGAGCGGCGAAATGTCGAGGCCGCAGCGGGCGAGCCATTCGGCCGCCACGGCGCGATGGCGCGGGAACACCATGTTCGGCCGGAAGGACAGCGCCGAACTCGACGGCAGGTTTTCCGCCAGCCAGCCGAAGGCCTCGCGCATGCGCTCCAGGTGCAGCTGTTCGCAGACGGGTTTCAGGATCGACAGATCCACCAGTTCGCCGAGGCGTTCGGGCAGGTATGGCGGCTCCGGCTCCTTCGGCCTTGTCTGCACGAAGGAACCGCGGCCGATTTCGCCGGAGATCAGGCCACGGCGGATCAGTTCGTCATAGGCGCGGCTGACGGTCTGAACCGACAGTTTGAGGTCGTCGGCGAGCTTGCGGTGTGGCAGAAGGCGTGTACCGTTCGGCAGCAGCCCTTCCTGGATGGCGCGGGCGATCTGCTCGGCAAGGGAGAGGTAGGCCGGCCGGCGCAATTGGGATATATCGGGACGCCAATTTGTCATGATTTCAACAGTGCTCAAATTCAGTTCAATTGACAACGCCAAAATGCCTTTCCATGGTCTTTTTCCCGTATTTGACATGATACTCGCCCGGAGGGCGACCGCATGAAACTCGACGCCATCGACCTGCGCATCCTGGAGGCGATCCAGGAAAACGGACGCATCACCAAGCTGGCGCTGGCGGAAAAGGCGGGCCTGTCGCCGACCCCGTGCTGGCTGCGCCTGCGCAAGCTGGAAAAGGCGGGCATCGTCACCGGCTATCACGCGCGGGTCGCGGTGCGGCGGCTGGCGCCGGTCGCGAGCGTCATGATGGAGGTGACGCTGGCCAACCACCGGCAGGCGGATTTCGACCGTTTCGAGCGGGCGGTGGCGACCACGCCGGAGATCGTTGCCTGCTGGTCGGTCGGCGGCGGCGTCGATTACATCCTGAAGATCATGGCGCCGGATATCGACGCCTATCAGCGCCTCGTCGACAGCCTGCTCGACCGCGAACTCGGCATCGACCGCTATTTCACCTACATCGTCACCAAGACGGTGAAGGAAGAGACCGTGCTGCCGCTGACGACGCTGCTGCCCTCCCCCGAATAGAGAGATTGTCTACGGCACGTCGCCCATTTGGCCAAAGTCTCTGCCTGCCACCCCGGCAATAGACAATCTGTCGCCCCGCCTCTGGCAGACTCCCGGCCACTGAAGCCAGAGGAGGCCGCCATGACCGCCGTATTCGCCCGGACGACTTTCCACGACGCGCTTGCCCGCCTCGCCGATCCTCACCTGCTGCGCGAACTCTCCTATGTCGGCGGCCGCTGGGTGGCGGGCCGCGAGGGCAACAGTTTTGCCGTGACGGACCCCGCCTCGTCCGCAACGCTTGCCTGGGTCGCATCGCTCGATGCCGAGCAGACGACGGAGGCCATTTCGGCCGCGACGCAGGCCTTTCCCGCCTGGCGGGACCTGCTGCCGCAGCAGCGCGCCGCCATTCTTCGCAAGTGGCACGGGCTGATCCTCGAAGCGCGCGAAGACCTCGGTCTGCTGATGACGCTCGAACAGGGCAAGCCGCTTGCCGAATCCCGCGGCGAGATCGACTATGCCGCCTCCTTCATCGAGTGGTATGCCGAGGAAGGCAAACGGCTCAATGCCGAGAGCGTGACCAGCCACCTGCCCGGCGCCGAGATGATCGTGCGCCGCGAGGCGCTCGGCGTCGTCGGCATCGTGACACCGTGGAATTTCCCCTGCGCGATGATCACCCGCAAGGCCGCCGCAGCGCTCGCCGCCGGCTGCACGGTGGTCGCGCATCCCTCCAGCGAGACGCCGCTTTCGGCCTTGGCGCTGGCCGAACTGGGTGAGCGTGCCGGTCTCCCGGCCGGCGTTTTCAACGTGGTGACGGGCGATGCGGCGACCATCGTCGGACGCATGAATGCCGATGCCCGCGTACGGGCGCTCAGCTTCACCGGCTCGACGGAAATAGGCAAGCTGATCGCCGGCCAGTGTGCGCCGACCATGAAGCGGCTCGTGATGGAACTCGGCGGTCATGCGCCGCTGATCGTCTTCGCCGATGCCGATATCGACAAGGCGGCCGACATCGCGATCAACGCCAAGTTCGCCACCTCCGGCCAGGATTGCCTCGCCGCCAACCGCATCTATGTCGAGCGCCCCGTGCTGGCCGCCTTCACGAAAGCCTTCAAGGCGCGCATCGAGGCGCTGAAGGTTGGCGCCGGGCTTGAAGCCGGCGCGGAAATCGGCCCGCTGATGCACGAACGCGCCATCGCCAAGGTGGAGGAACAGGTGGCCGATGCGCTCAACCACGGCGCCACGCTTCTGACCGGCGGCAAGCGCCACAAGGCCGGGCCGCTGTTCTACGAGCCGACGCTTCTGGCCGACGTTTCCGACCATACGCTGATCATGCGCGAAGAAACCTTCGGCCCCGTCGCCGCCGTCACCGCCTTCGACAGCGAGGCAGAGGTGATCGCCCGCGCCAACGACACCGAATACGGCCTCGTCGCCTATGTCGTCACCGAAAACGGCGCACGCCAGATGCGGCTTGCCCGCGCGCTGGAATACGGCATGGTGGCGGTCAACCGCGTGAAGATCACCGGCGGGCCGATCCCCTTCGGCGGCTGGAAACAATCCGGCCTCGGCCGCGAGGGTTCGCGCCACGGCATGGAGGCCTTCACCGAACTCAAATATCTCTGCATCGATACGGCTGCTTGAAAGGAAAGACCATGCTCGACCAACGCAATGAACTGACCGCCTGGGACCGCGATCACTTCTTCCATCCTTCGACGCATATGGGCATGCACGCCCGCGGCGAGACGCCGACCCGCGTCATCGCAGGCGGTGAAGGCGTCTACATCACGGACAGCAACGGCAAGAAGAGCCTCGACGCCTTTGCCGGCCTCTATTGCGTCAATGTCGGCTACGGCCGCCAGAAGATCGCCGATGCGATCGCCGAGCAGGCCAAGAACCTCGCCTATTACCACGCCTATGTCGGCCACGGCACGGAAGCCTCGATCACGCTGTCCAAGATGATCATCGATCGCGCGCCGGAGGGCATGAGCCGCGTCTATTTCGGTCTTTCCGGCTCGGATGCCAACGAGACCAACATCAAGCTGATCTGGTACTACAACAATATCCTCGGCCGGCCGGAGAAGAAGAAGATCATCTCGCGCTGGCGCGGTTATCACGGCTCCGGCGTCATGACCGGCTCGCTGACCGGCCTCGCGCTCTTCCACAATGCCTTCGACCTGCCGCGCGCGCCGATCCTGCACACGGAAGCCCCCTACTTCTTCCGCCGGCCGGATCGCTCGATGGATGAGGAACAGTTCTCGCAATATTGCGCCGACAAGCTGGAGGAGATGATCCTCGCCGAAGGGCCGGACACGGTCGCCGCCTTCATCGGCGAGCCGATCCTCGGCACCGGCGGCATCGTGCCGCCGCCGAAGGGCTATTGGCAGAAAATTCAGGCCGTGCTCGACAAATACGACATCCTGCTCGTCGCCGACGAGGTCGTCACCGGCTTCGGTCGTCTCGGTACGATGTTCGGCTCGGACCATTACGGCATGAAGCCGGCGCTGATCACCATCGCCAAGGGCCTCACCTCGGCTTACGCGCCGCTCTCCGGCACCATCGTTTCGGACAAGATGTGGGAGGTCCTGGTCAAGGGCTCGGACGAACTCGGCGCCATCGGCCATGGCTGGACCTATTCCTCGCACCCGATCTGCGCCGCCGCTGGCGTTGCCAATCTCGAACTGATCGACGAACTCGGCCTCGTCGAGAACGCCGGCTCCACCGGCGCCTATTTCCGTGGCGAGCTGGCGAAAGCGGTGGGCGACCACAAACATGTCGGCGAGGTGCGTGGCGATGGCCTGATGGCGGCGATCGAATTCGTCGAGGACAAGGACGACCGGGCCTTCTTCGATCCCTCGAAGAAGATCGGCCCGCAGGTCTCCGCAGCCCTTCTGGAGCGCGGCGTCATCGGTCGCGCCATGCCGCAGGGCGATATCCTTGGCTTCGCGCCGCCGCTTTGCCTGACGAAGGACGAAGCCGATATCGTGGTGAAGGCCGCGGCCGACGCGATCAAGTCGGTTCTCGGTTAAACTTATAAAAGCGGCGGGCAGCGGTGGACGCTGCCCGCCGTTGCCGGCCTACTTCCGGTGATGAACCGGTTGGAGGGCGTAGACCGGCGTCGGGATGCCTTCCATGCGCGCCTTCAATTGCAGCGACAGATATTGCGAATAGTGCCGCGACTGGTGCAGGTTGCCGCCGTGGAACCACAGCGCTTCCTGCTGCGTCGGCTTCCACATGTTGCGCTGCTCGCCTTCCCACGGCCCCGGATCCTTCGGCGTATCTGAGCCGAGGCCCCAGACCTTGCCCACCGTATCCGCCGTCTGCTGGTCGATGAGATCGGCCACCCAGCCGTTCATCGAGCCGTAGCCGGTGGCATAGACGATGACGTCGGCCGGGATTTCCTTGCCATCGGAAAGCCTGATGGAATTCTCCGTGATCTCCTCCACCTGGCCCGCGGCAAGCTTGACCTTGCCGTCGATGATGAGCTGCGAGGCGCCGATATCGATGTAATAGCCGGAGCCGCGGCGCAGGTACTTCATGAAGAGACCGGAGCCGTCCGAACCCCAGTCGAGCTGGAAGCCGGCCTTTTCCAGCGCCGCGTAGAAGTCGGCGTCGCGCTCGCGCATCTTGTCGTAGAGCGGGATCTGGAACTCGTGCATGATCCGGTAGGGCAGCGAGGCGAAGATCAGGTCGGCCTTGGCCGTCGTGACGCCGTTGGCCAACGCCTTTTCGGAATAGAGCGAGCCCAGGCCGATATCCATCAGCGTATCGGAGCGAACGATATGCGTCGTCGAGCGCTGGATCATGGTGACATCGACGCCCGCCTCGTAGAGCGCGGCGCAGATGTCATGGGCCGAATTGTTCGAACCGATGACTACCACCTTCTTGCCCTTATAACCATCCGGCCCCGGATGCTGCGAGGAATGGTGCTGCTCGCCCTGGAATCGCTCGCGGCCCTTGAAATCCGGGATGTTCGCCTTGCCGGACATGCCGGTGGCGAAGACCAGTTGTTTCGGCCGGAGCACGACCTCCTCGCCGTCGCGATCGACAACGATCGTCCATTCCTTCGCCGCCTCGTCCCATTTGGCGGATTTGGCGGTGGAGCGGGTCCAGTAGTTCAGTTCCATGACCGTGGTGTAGAATTCCAGCCAGTCGCCGATCTTGTCCTTCGGCGCGAAGACCGGCCAGTTCTTCGGGAAATCGATATAGGGCAGGTGGTCGTACCAGACGGGATCGTGCAGGCAGAGCGACTTGTAGCGCTTGCGCCAGCTGTCGCCCGGCCGCTCGTTCTTTTCGAGGATGATGGTGGGCACGCCGAGCTGGCGCAGCCGCGCGCCAAGCGCGATGCCGCCCTGCCCGCCGCCGATGATGACGGTATAGGGCTGCGTCTCGTAGCCGAGCGTGCGGGCCTCGTCCTCGCGCTCCTCCTTCCAGGTTTTCGCGCCGAGATTCTGCCCGTGTTTGGCGCCGAGCGGGCGGGTGAAGCCGGATTTCTCCTCGTGGCCCTTCAGCTCGGATAGGGCCGTCAGCAGCGTCCAGATCAGGCCATCCTTGAAGCGCACGAGGCCATAGCCGCGCCCGGTCGCTGTCTCGAAGGTGATCCAGCTTTCGAGCACGCCATCCGCCTCCGTCGCCGCCTCGCCGGGGGCGACGCGCCAGTTCGACGGTTTAGCGGTGGAAAGCTGCGCTTGCAGCATGTCGCGCACCTGGTCGCGGCCCTCGACGGTCTTGAGGTTCCAGGTGAAGGCGACGAGGTCGCGCCAGTAGCATTCCTCGGCAAACAGGCTGACGGCGTCGTCGATCCGGCCGGCTTCGAGTGCCGCGCCAAAGGCATCGAGAAGCGCCTGGATGCGGGTGGTCGGGGTCTTGTCGAGCATAGTTTCTCCTCCTGCTCAGTTTCAAAAACGGGACGGCTCCTCAACCGCCCCGCAAGACGGATCGCCTATCGGGACAGGTCGATCAGGATTTTCAGGTGTTTGCCGGCGGGGTCGAGCAACTGGTCGAACCCTTCCGTGACGGCCTCGCTGAGCGAGACATATTTGGTGACGATCCGGCTCGCCGGGATCTGGCCGCTGGCGATGAGGCGGGCGACGCGGGGCCAATAGTGGGTCGGATAGGCCCAGGAGCCGCGGATATCGATGTCCTTGAAGGTGACGTCGAACCAGTTCAGCGGGTTTTCGCCGGGGTGGAGCCCGGTCTGCACGACGACGCCCTGCTTGCGCACCGCATCCGCGCAGTTCTTCAACGCATGTTCGTTGCCGACGCATTCGATGGCGATGTCACAGCCAACGCCGCCCTCCGTCTCGGCGCGAATGACATCGCCGACCTTCTCCGTCTTCGGGTTGATCGTGCGCACCTCGCCGAGCGCCTCCCGTGCCAGCGCCAGCCGGGTATCGTTGAGGTCGGAAAGGAAGAGCTGCGAGGCACCGGCGGCGCGCGCGGCCATGGCGACGAGAATGCCGATCGGCCCGGCACCGGTGACGAGCACGCTGTTGCCGGCCGTTACCCCGCCGCGATCGCAAGCATAGACGGCGACCGCCGTCGGCTCGATCAGGGCTGCCTCCTGGTCGGAAAGCGCGTCAGGAATGGGCTGGACGTTGTAGTCGTTGAGAAGGGCCGCCTGCGCCATGCCGCCGGAATGCCAGGAGAGACCGGCGAGCGCGAGATTGCCGCTCAGGTGAAACAGGCCGCGATCGGCATAATAATCGCCGCTGCGCGGCATGATCAGCGGCTGGATTGACACCCGGTCTCCAACCTTCACATGGCTGACACCCTCGCCCACCGCCTTGACGACGCCGCCGAATTCATGGCCGAGAATCTGCGGCCCATGCGCGCCCGTGAAGGGATGCGGCTCCTTCGGCACAAAGATCGGGCCATAGGCATATTCGTGCAGGTCCGTGCCGCAGATGCCGCAGAACCTGTTTTCGACCAGCACCTCGCCCGGACCGGGCGTGGGCGGCGTATCGACCTCCTCGATGCGCAGATCCTTGGCGGCGTGAAAGCGCAGAGCCTTCATTGGTTTTCCTCCTGTTATTCTTGCACAGGAGGTCAGCAAGCGGCGTGCCAGAACGGCAAGCGGCTCGTTCTTTCCGCATTTTCAATGATTTACGAAACAGGCGGCTTGGCAGGCAAAGCCGATGCAACAGGTTGCGCGCAACAGGTGTTGCGGCTGTTGCGTCAGTTGAGGCGCTTCAGGCGGCGGTGGATGGTGGAGCGGTTGACGCCGAGTTTGCGGGCAAGTGCGGAAACGTTGTTGCCGCAATCGCTGAGTGCCCGGCGCAGTTCGTCGTCATCCTGTGCGGCCGGTTCGGCAAAGAGATGCTCCGGCAGGCAATCGAGGTCGATAAGATCGCCCTCCGCAAGGGCCGCCGCCACGCGCAGCGCATTGGAAAGCTCGCGCAGATTGCCCGGCCAGTCATGCGACAGCAGGGCGGCGCGCGCCGCCTTGTCGATGCGGTAGGTCTGGCCGTTTTCCTTCTCGATGCGGCGAAGCAGCTGGTCGAGCAGCCAGCCGAGATCCTGACGGTCGCGCAGCGACGGCAGGGTCAGCGTCGCGGCATTCAGGCGATAATAGAGGTCCTGCCGGAAGCGGCCTTCCTTCACCAGTTCGGCGAGATCACGGTGCGAGGCGGAGAGCACCCGCAGGCGCACCGCCCGCGCCTTCAGCGCGCCGACCGGCTGCACCTCGTTTTCAGAGAGCACGCGCAGCAGCCGGCTTTGCAGGGCAAGCGGCATGTCGCCGATCTCGTCGAGGAACAGGGTGCCGCCGCTCGCCTCCTCGATGAGGCCGCGCTTGCCCTTCTGGCTGGCGCCGGTGAAGGCGCCGGGCGCGTAGCCGAAGAGTTCGGATTCGATGAGATGCTCGGGGATCGCCGCGCAATTGACCGCGACGAAATTGCCGGGATTGTCGCAGCTGTCATGGATCGCGCGGGCCAGGAACTCCTTGCCGCTGCCGGTTTCGCCCTGGATGAGGATGGGGATATCGCGCGCCGCGAGTTTTGCAGCACGCGCCTGCACCCTTTCCATCGCGGTATCGCCGTTGCTCAAGTCGCGCAACGCCCGCGGCAGGCGTGGCTCCGGCACGGCCGGCGCGCGGATGCTGACCGCAGGGGCGATGGCGCTGGCGAACAGCACGAGGCCGTTGCGGGCGCGCAGCAGCCGCTCGACGTTCGGCCGCCCGCGCATGAAACGCGACAGGTCGTCGACATCCATGTCAAAAACTTCGGAAATGGGCTGGCCGAGAAAGTCGCGCGTTGCGACGCCGTGCATGTTCATCGAGCGGGCGAGCGCGCCGAAACCGCCATGGGTCATGCCGGTGATGCGGCCGCTGCCGTCGAGCGCGATGGCCGCATCCGGATCGACATCGAGGAATTCGGGCGAGCGGGCAAGGCGCAGCACCCAGTCGTTGCGGGTGCGCGTCATGAGGTTGGCAAGCTCGATGCGCCGCGTGGTGGAGGCGACGAGATGCAGCGCCAGTTGCTGGCTCGCCTTGGCAGTCGGCGAGCGGAGCTGCGATATGTCGAGCACGGCCGTGAGGGCGCCCAGCGTATCGAAGACCGGGGCCGCGGTACAGGTCAATCCGATATGGCTGGTGTCGAAATGATCGTCCTGGTGGATGATCACGGGCTCGCCCGAGACGATGCAGGCGCCGACGGCGCAGGTGCCAGCGCGGTTTTCCGACCATTCCGAACCGAGATAGAGCCCTGCCCGGCGCAACTGGTTGTCGAAGGTCGGGTCGCCCATGAAATCGACGGTGACGCCGCGCGCATCCGAGAGCAGCAGCACATAGTTCTGCTCGGCGATCTGGTTGAACAGGGTTTCGAGGCCGGAACGGCCGATGCGGATCAGCTCTTCCGCCTGCTCGCGATGCTCGCGCAGCTTCACTTCCGGAACGATATAGGCTTCCTGCGCAACGGTCGGGTCGAGCTTGTAATCGTGCAGGCAGCGCAGCCAGGACTGAACGACGGGCGCATCGCGCGGGCTGACCGCGCCCATTGCGACGCGTTCGATCTCGCGAATGTGCGACAGCGTCGACACCATGCATCCATCCTCCCGCGCGCATGGTCGCACAGGAGGCGCTTGACGACAATCCATCTAGTCTGGGCCACTCAATCCGCGCCGAGCGCCACGGCCGGTTGCAGGTGCGAGGCGTTGCGGGCGGGCAGGTAGCCGAAGATCAGCCCGGTCAGGAACGAGCAGGCGAAGGCGAGCGCGACCGGGCCGATCGTGAAGCTCACCGGCATGCCGAAGACCTGCGCCAGCCCGCCGACCGACAGCCCCAGCACGACGCCGATGGCCCCGCCGATCGCCGAGACAACCAACGCCTCGATGAGGAACTGCAGCAGGATATCGCGCCGCCGCGCCCCCGTCGCCATGCGCACGCCGATCTCGCGGGTGCGCTCGCGCACGCTCACCAGCATGATGTTCATCACCCCAATGCCGCCGACCAGCAGCGAAATCGCGGCGACCGAGCCGAGGAAAAGCTTCATCGTGTTCGAGGTCTCGGTAAAGGCCTCGCGCACCGAGGACATGTTGGTGATCTGCGTATCCTCGGCCTTGTGGCGCTCGTTGAGCAGCGCCTGCACGGCCTCCTGCGTCTGGTCGATCGCAGCCGCATCCTCCACCTGCACAGTTATGGTGCGCACGTTGCGCTGGCCGAAGAGCCGCATGCTGCCGGTCGACAGCGGCACGAGGATCACGTCGTCCTGGTCGTTGCCGCCCGCACTCGCGCCCATCTCGCTCATCACGCCGATCACCTGGAAGGGGATCTTGTTGACCAGCACATATTGGCCGAGCGGATTTCCGCCATCGGGAAACAGCGTCTTCGCCACCGTCTGGCCGAGCACGGCGACGGGCGCATATGTGTCCATGTCGTCGGCATTGATAAATTCGCCGGAGGCGACCGACCAGCTTTTGGCGCGCGGGAAGTCCGGCACCGTGCCGTTGGCCGTGGTCTGGTAGTCGATATTGCCGGAACGCAGCGTCACTAAACTCGTCATTTCCGGCACCGCAAAGCTGACGTTGGGCACGGTGAGGATCGCGTCGGCATCGGACGGGATGAGCGTCACTGGCTGGCCGGTTCCCCGGAAATTCGCCATGTTGGGACGCACCAGCAGCAGGTCCGAGCCCATCGAGGAGATGCGGTCGAGCACGGAATTCTGCGCGCCTGTGCCGATCGCCAGCATCGCCACCACGGAGCCGACGCCGATGACGATGCCGAGCAGGGTAAGCACCGTGCGGAACAGGTTGGCGTGCAGCGCCCGCAGCGCCATCTTGATCGCCTCGGAAATATCGGCGATCGCCGCGGAACCCTCTTTCACCGCCGCATGCAGGCCCGCGGCGGCGTCGGAGGACGGCCGCGGTTTACGGGCGCGGTCGGAGACGATGCGGCCGTCGCGGATCTCGATCAGCCGGTCGGCGGCTTCAGCCACTTCGCGCGAGTGGGTGATCAGGATGATCGTGTGGCCGTCCTGGTGCATCTTGCGCAGCAGCGCCATCACCTCCTCGCCGCTCTGGCTGTCGAGCGCGCCGGTCGGCTCGTCGGCGAGTATGACGCGGCCGCCGTTCATCAGCGCGCGGGCGATGGAGACGCGCTGCTGCTGGCCGCCGGAAAGCTGGTTCGGCCGGTGGTCGAGGCGGTCGCCGAGGCGCAGCGATTGGAGCAATCCTTCCGCCCGCTCCTGCCGGTCGCGTGCCGAAATGCCGGCATAGATCGCCGGCACCTCGACATTTTCGCGCGCACTCGCGGTCGGGATGAGGTTGTAGCTCTGGAAGACGAAGCCGAAGGTGCGGCGGCGCAGCGCCGCGAGCTCGTCCGTCTCGAAATCCGACACGGGCTCGCCGTCGATGCGATATTCTCCGGAGGTCGGCTGGTCGAGACAGCCGAGAATGTTCATCAGCGTCGACTTGCCGGAACCGGACTGGCCGATGATCGCGACGAATTCCCCGGCCTCGATGTCGAGGGTGACGCCGTGCAGGACTTCCACGGCGAAACCGTCGTTGAAGAAGGTTTTGGTGACGTCCCGGAGCGAGAGGAGTGCGGTCATGGCATCGCCCTCAGAACATTGGCGGCATGCGCATGCCGCGGCGCTGCCCCCGGTTGCCGCCGGCCGGGCGCCCGCTGTCGGAGCCTGCGCCGATGACGACGCGGTCGCCCTCTTCAAGCCCGCTCTTCACCTCGACGCTGACGCGGTTGCGGATGCCGGTCTCGACCTTGCGGACCTCGGTGGCGCCGGATGCGGCGACGACCGTCACCTCGGTTTCCGGCTTGCCGCCCGCCTCGTTCCGCTTCAGGCTGATGGCACCGCTCGGCACGACGAGCACATCGCGCGCGGCCGCCTGCACGAAGAACACCTGCGCGCTCATCGAGATCATCAGCTCGCCCTCCGGGTTCGGCACGTCGAACAGCGCGTTGTAGAGCACGACATTGTTCTCGACGGTCGGCGAGGGCTGGATCTGGCGGAGTTTGCCGGCGAAACGTTTTCCCGGCTGACCGAGCAGGGTGAAATAG
This sequence comes from Shinella sp. BE166, assembly GCF_051201095.1. Taxonomy (NCBI): domain Bacteria; kingdom Pseudomonadati; phylum Pseudomonadota; class Alphaproteobacteria; order Hyphomicrobiales; family Rhizobiaceae; genus Shinella; species Shinella sp. BE166. The sequence continues at coordinate 346,293 of NZ_JBPEHL010000003.1, forward strand.
GCCTCCATGCCCACTTTCAGGCGGCTGACATCGGCCTCGGAGACTTCGGCACGCACCGTCATGGTCGAGAGATCGGCGATGGTGACGATGGTCGGCGCGGTCTGGCTGGCGTTCAGCGTCTGGCCTTCCTTGACCGGATTGGCGACGATTGTCCCGGCCATGGGCGCGAAGATCTTGGTATAGCCGAGATCGACCTCGTCGCCGGCCAGCGTCGCCTGCTGCTTGCGGATCTGCGCGTCGATAGCGTTGACATCGGCTTCCGCGGCCGCAAGATCGGCCACGGCCTGGTCGAGCGCCTGCTGGGCCACGGCATTCCCGGCGATGAGGTTGCGCTGGCGGGTGATGTTGGCCTGCTTGAAGACGAGCTGCGCCTTGCGCGATTGAAGCTGCGCCTGGAGATTGGCAAGTTCGGCGCGGTTGATCTCGATGCGGTTCTCGATGGTCGCGGGGTCGATCTCGGCGACGAGCTGATCCTTCGTGACCGTGTCGCCGATCTCGACATGCAGAACCTTTAGCTGGCCGGAGACCTGCGCGCCCGCATCGACGGACTTGACCGCCTCCAGCGTGCCGACCGCCGTCACCGCATTCTCGACATCACCGCGCACGACGGCCTGCGTGATGACCGCGGTCGTCGTCTCGGCCGGCGCATAGCGGGTCCAAGCATAATAGCCGGCGCCGGCAAGCACGGCGATCACCGGCAGCCAAATCCAGGCGCGCGAGCGCCGCTTGCGCCGGGCGGGCGGGGTCGCGCCGGGCATGAAGGTCACATTGGTCCGGCCCGCCTCATCGGCAGGCTTGTCGTCCTTTTGCGGTCGTGCGGTCTTGGTCATCGGCTTCCCATAGGTCGAGGCCACGCCTCTGCCGTCCCTTTAAAACAAAGGTGGCACCGTAACCGCCAAAGGAGAAGCCCTTGTGATCATTATATTTTCGTAATGTTCGCCGGAGCAGACCTACAAGTCCTCCTTAGGGTCCGCCGCCGAGCCTTGGCTAAGGCAAATATTCGCTATTTCCGGATCGCCCAATTTCGCAGTGACTTGTCTCCATAGGCGGCCGCGACGACGATGAGGCCGAGAATGAGGATGAACCATTGCGGCTGAACGCCTGTGACGACCAGATAAGATTGAATGGAGGACAGGACGAAAGCGCCCATCAGCGCTCCGATCAGTGAAATCCGGCCGCCGGCCAACAAGCAACCGCCCAGAACACAGGAAGCGATGGCTTGCAATTCCATCAGGCGCCCCATGGAACCATCCGCAAACCCGAGCTTTCCAGCCTCAAGCGCACCGGCAAAGGCGGCGAGCGTGCCGCAGATGACGAATGCGGAGAGCTTGATCCGATCGACACGCACACCGCGCGAATGCGCGCTGTCGGCTGAGCCACCAACGGCCAGCAGCCGGTTGCCGAATGGCATGGCCTTCAGGACGACGATGAGCACGGCAAAGGCGGCAATCAACCAGAACAGGGCAGTGTTGAAGCCGAGAAAGTCACCACCACCGAGAAGGAAGTAGGTCCAACCGTTGCGCGCAGCATAGGGAATGGAAAAGGAAAAGCCGTCCGTCAACGCGATGGCGATGCCGCGGAAAATCATCAGCGTGCCAAGCGTGATGATCAGCGAAGGCGTTTTGGTCCTCGTTACTAGCCAGCCGTTCACGTAACCGATCGCCGCGCCCACGACGATGGCGGCCAAAGCGGCAAATACGGGATCAACGCGGACGGCGAGCCAGAGATGAGCGAGCGCACCCATGCCGAAGGTCGAGCCGACCGAAATGTCGATTTCGCCGGTCCCGATCACGATGGCAACACCTAGGCTCATCAAGCCGAGCGTCGCGGTCACCTGCATGATCGTTCCGATATTATAGAGGTTTGCCCAACGCCCCTCAGAGGTCGAAGCGAAAATGACAATCAGGATGGCGCCGATCAGGAAGATGCCGATTTCCGTGTGACGGCGAATGAGGGGCTTTGCCGCGGACAGCGCCATCAGACCGCCTCCTGCTTCTCGACAAGACGGCCGCCCTGGCGGATGACGTCTTCGAGCGCCTCCGCCGATATGCTGTCCGTCGACGCATCGGCGACCTTTTCGCCGTTTTCCATGATAACAATGCGATCGGCGAGCTTGTGCACCTGAAAGATGTCGTGCGTGATGTAGATAACGAGCAAGCCCTGCTCCTTCAATTGCACCGCCAGTTCATTGACATGCTCGCGTTCGCGAACCGACAGGTGGTTGGTCGGCTCGTCCATGATCACGACGCGATTCTTGAACTCGACGGCCCGGCCGATCTTGACCGATTGACGCTCTCCACCCGACAGCCGTTCCACCTCGTCGTCTGCCGAGACATTCTCGCGAAGGCCGAATTGCCGGATAACGCGGCTCGATTTCTCGCGCATCTTCGCGAAATCGAGGAATGGTATGCCGAGGATCCGTTTGACCGGCTCCCGGCCGAGATAGAAGTTGCGCGCGATCGAAAGGTTGTCGCAGAGGCCAACGGACTGCTGAATGGTCTCGATACCCTGATCGATGGCGAGCTTCGGATGGAATTTTTCCACCTTCTTGCCATCGAAGAACACCTCCCCTTTTGTCGGGGGGTGGATGCCGCACAGAACGCGGATCAGTGTGGTCTTGCCGGCACCGTTGTCGCCGACCAGGCCGATCAGTTCGCCCGCGTTGAAATCGACCGAGACGTTTTTCAGCGCGTGGAAGGCACCGAAATAGAGGTCGAGGTTTTTCACCTGGATGAGAGGTTGTTGGGTCATTTGAGCGTCCTCCCGCGTCAAACGCTGTGCCCGATAAAGCGGGCAAGCTTCTGATTGAAAATAACCGCCACGATGAGAACGGCGCCGACGAATGTGATGTACCAGGACGATGGCGCGCCGAGCGCGATCAACTCGTAGCGGAAGCTGACGACGATCAAGGCGCCGAGGATGACACCGAGGATCGATCCCCGCCCGCCGGTCAGCAGGCACCCGCCGATTACCGCTGCCGAGATGGCCTCGAGTTCCATGTTCTCGCCGAGCGTCACGTGGGTTTGCGGCTGGTTGCACAGCGTCAGGATGCCGGCGAAGCCCGCAAGCAGCGAGCAAAGGACAAAGGCTGCCGTCTTGACGCGGTCGGTGCGGACGCCGCGTGATTCAGCGCTTTCCCGACTGCCGCCGGTCGCCAGAAGCCGGTTCCCGAAGCGGGTGCCCCAGAGCATGATGGACAACAAGACGGAAATGATGCCCACCCAGTATATTGCCGCTGCAATGCCGAAGAGTTCTCCGCCCAAGAGTCGGGTCAGGGCGTGGGTACGGGCATCGGGAGAGAAATTGTGGACGGAGCCGCCTGTCCAGACATAGATGATGCCGCGCGCCGCGAACAGGCCGCCAAGCGTGACGATCATCGACGGGAGTTCACCCTTGACGACAGCGGTTCCCTGGAGAAACCCTGCAGCCGCCGCAATGCCCAGAGCCACGACCAAAGAGCCCGGCACGCCCAAAGAGGGCTCCAGCGTTATGAATGCAACGCCCGTCAGCCCATAGATCGAACCGACGGACAGATCGATTTCCTTCGTCATGATCACGAGGGCCTGACCCAATGCCACCAAGGCGAGGATCGCCGTAAACTGCGTGACGTTGGACAGCGTCTGCACCGTCCACCAGCCAGAAAAATCGATCACTGTGAAAACGGCCAGCATGGCGATGACGCCAACCGTCGCGCCAAAACCCTGGCTGCGGACAAGGTATTTCATGGTTCTGGTCCTGCTCGTTGATATGCGCCGCGGGATGCGCAAATGAGGGCAGCCAGCCTGTCGAAAGGCCAGCCGCCCTCGCCCGGGAGGGTACCGGTTACCAGGTGTTCTGTTCGTCGTAGGCCTTGTCGCCGAACACGCCGCGGACCTGCGTGGCCCACTGATCCGCATTATCCTTGTTGATTACAAGCGGACCCGTCAGAATGCTTTGCCGGGGCGCGTATCCGAACTTCTTGTTCCAATAGAGCCACTCCATGGGAGCATAGCCCTGCAACCAAAAGCCCTGGCTGTTCGTCGCGAGAATATGGCCCGCACGCACGCCTTCGATCGACACAGGACCTTCATCGACGGTCAGGACGGCGACGCCCTTGTCATCGACGTCCGGATCGAGCTTCATTTCGTTCGCCACACCCCAGGCCCAGGGAGACGACCAGCCGGCAACCGTGAAGATATAGTTGGTGTCCGGATTGGCCTGCAGGAACGACTGCAGCGTGTTGCGCGCCGTTGCTGGCTCCGCGCCGATGAAGAGTTCGTCGAACTTGGCGCCCGCCTTCTCCATCACCTCTTTCATGCCCGCGCAGCGCGCCTTGAGGCCCTGATGTGCCGAGTCATGGCTTGCGCAGACGACATGCGTGGGCTTCGGGATCTCCCCGGCCTCGACCTTCGTAAGTGCATATTCGCCGAGCTTCTTGCCCGTCAGGAACTCGTCGCCGCCGACATAGGTCAGATAGGGAATGCGCTCGCCGTCCGGACGACCGTCAGGAATGTTGAAGGCGACGACCGGGATGCCGGCTTCGATCGCCTTGCGCAGCGGGCCTTCAAAGGCATCGGAACTGACGATCGGCACCGCAATGCCATCCGGCTGGGTTGCGATCGCTTGTTCGAGCAGACGGACATGCTCCTGAACGGAATAGTTGTTCGTGGAGATGTATTCGGTCTTCACGTCCGGATACTTCGCTTCGAACTCCTTCAAGGATGTCGTCAGCCAATTCATGTTCGGATCGTTAGAACCGATATGAGATACCATGACGAAGCGATACTGCTTTTCGGCATCCTGGGCGTGGGCGATGCCAAGCGCAGCAGACGTCAAAAGCGCAGAGTACAGGATGCTCTTTCCAATTTTCATAAGGTTCCTCCTCCTTGATTTGAAGCAACGGAGTCTTCGATGCGAGCGCCTGGCTCAGTCGTTTTCAGACGGCATCACAGGCAACCTCCACGCTGCCTGCTGAACTCCTCGACGCAACATTTATTGCACAAAATTCAGATAGTCAATATTTATTCCAGATTCGGACCGAAGTCGGCGTTGCGGTGGGCGTTCGTGACTATCTGGGGCGACCTAGCAACCAGATCGCTTGGACGTATTTTCATTGATGAAGATGAAGGTTCACAAGGTTTTCATGGGGTGAATTCTGATTTTCTCTTCATCAAATTGGCGTGGAGAGCATACTTCACATAACATATTGAAAATATTTCATTTATTCTGAAAGGAGAAATAAGAATGATGTAAACTACATCGTTCCTTTGCAGCTTTTGAGCTTCAAGTAGGGCATCATCGACGAAACGAACGGATATTCCCCCGTCGCCGATGGGCAGCAAGGTTACCTTGGCCGGTACTACATCGATGCCCACAGAAGGCGCTACGGGCCGCAATTGTATCGCGTGTGGACGAGAACCTGCGAATAGCTTGGCTCACTGGTCACGCCATTCAAATTGCTTTTTATCCATCTTGCTGCCGAGGCGAGTTCGGCCGCGAAATCATGCGAAATGACATAATCCATCACTCCGGACTCCAGAAGCGCGCGGGAATGGATGGACAATTCATGACCGACGAACACTGTCTCATTCGCCTTGCCCGCATTTTCCAGCGCCTTGGCAATGCCGCGATTGGCGCCAGCGACATTGTAAATTGCCGCGGGATGCCCATTCGTCTCGAAGTATCGCGTTAGCTGTTCGCATGTGCTCTCGGGCCTTTCGTCCGAGATCATGCGTTCCTCGATCTTCAGGTACGGAAAATCGGACCGCAGAACGCGCCGAAAGCCCATCTCCCGCTCCTGCTGACAGCGAAACGGTACGCTCATGACAACCAGAATGCTGCTGTTTTCCTTCGGCAGCGCATTGCCGATCAAGAGTGCCGCAACACTGCCGGCGGCATACTGATCGTTCCCGACATAAGTGCTTCGTCGTGAACTCGGCAGATCGGTTGTAAGGCAGACCACCGGCCGGCCGATCGTCCGGAGCTTTCGAATGGCCCGGTTCGTTGCCGGATGCTCCCGGCCAATGACGACGACGCCGTCCCCCTCTCCGCCTTCCTGCTCGATCCGCCGCGCGAAGGCGAGCGGTTCGGCGTCGCTTGTTGTTACGTAAACGCCTTGTATGTCGATGCCGGCCTGCGTGCGGTTCACCTCCGACACCGCCGCCGCCATGGCCGCATTGAATGTTTCACCCGATTCACAGAACAGGCGAATGAGGACCGGAACGCCGCTGTCGGCGCTCTCATGGCGGAGTTTTTCAAGCGCCGCGAGAACCCGTGCACGGGTCTTCTCCCGCACACCGCTACGGTTGTTGAGCACTCGGTCGACCGTCGCGGAGCCCACAGCCGCAATCTTCGCGATCGCTTGGACCGATGGCCCTTTCCATGTTCCAGGCTTTGCCGGTTTTGGCATTTTTCCTCTCACAGTCTGATGCGATTTAAATCATGGAATCGACTGAGTGACCGCGTGTTACCAAGAGGACGACGACGTCGGTCTGGATTTGTGCGGTGCGATATATTTGATGTGAAAGACATCGAAATTTGTCCTTCGCTTTCGTTGAATGATGGCATTTCAATCCAGATAATCCAACCGATCAATTGAAGAAAATCCTCACGCTCGAAGCTGGCATTGCTTCTCATCGACGAGTGCCTTGCTCCAGCTCAGGGCCCGCCGCGAGGCTTCAAACTTGAATTGTCGCAATAGGAACTCGCTCATAGCGACCCGTCGTTGTGCCCATCGCGCTTCGAAAACAAGGAACATGGAATGTCGGTCAGAATTGCAATTATCGGTGCAGGCATCATGGGTGCCGACCATGCACGGATCGTGTCTGAGGATTTGCCCGGAGCCGTGTTGCAGGTCGTCTGCGACGCATCCCAAACGCGCGCCCGTGCGATAGCCGAGGATTGCGGCGCAGCCGACATCTCCACCGACCCACTTCAGACGATCCGGCGCGAAGACATCGACGCCGTGATCATCGCCAGCCCGGACCAAACCCACGCGCCCTTGTCGCTTGCCGCAATCGAGGTGGGCAAACCCGTGCTCTGCGAAAAACCCCTGTCGCAGAATTCCGGAGAATGCCGCGCGGTCATCGACGCGGAAGTCGCGCGCGGTCGCCGGTTTGTCCAGCTCGGCTTCATGCGCCGTTTCGACCCGTCCTATCGCGATATGAAGGCCGCGCTCGCGGATGGATCGCTCGGCCAGGCGATCATGATGCACAACACCCACAGGAATGTCGAAGCGCCCGCAAACTTCACCGGCCAGATGGCAATCACAAACTCGGCCCCGCACGAATTCGATGTCGCACGCTTCATCCTCGACGCCGATTACACCGCGATATCCGTCTTCCAGCCGAGCGGAGTGGATGCATCGAAGACCGGCGCTCCGGTCTTCATGGTTCTCGAAACCGATCGGGGCCACATCGTCAACATCGAGGTCAACAACAACGCTGCCTATGGCTACGACGTGCGCGGCGAATTGGTGGGCGAAAGGGGCTCGATCCTGCTCAACGCCCCTGTCCACACGCGCCGCAACGCCCATCTCATGGCTTTCGAGCACTATCCATCCGACTGGCGGCCGCGCTTTGCGGAAGCCTACCGGCTGCAGAACAAGGCCTTTGTGAATTTCGTCCGAACTGGCACGTTTCCCCCAATCGCCTCCGACAGTTGGGATGGCTACTGCGCCACTCTCGTCGCAGAAGCAGGCGTCGAGGCACTGCGGACGGGCAAGCGCGTCAGCCTCGACCCAATGGTCAGGCCCCCTCTCTACAACGCACGATAAGGAATTCGATAATGAAGCTCGGTTTCGTCTCCGACAGCCTTGGCGGCTTGTCTTTCGATGCCCTCCTCGACAGTGCCGCACAACTCGGTGTCTCCGGCGTCGAGGTGAACACCGGCGGCTGGTCCACGGCCCCACATTTCGATCTCGAGGCGATGAAAGGCAGCGCCGATGCGCGTCGGCGCTTCACCAGAGCCTTCGAGGAGCGTAGCCTGGAGATCATTGCACTCAACGCCAACGGCAATCCACTGCACCCGACCCAGCCTAAGCAGGGCGAGTGTCTCAAGGATACGATCCGGCTTGCCGGAGAAATGGGCATTAAGACCGTCTGCACCATGTCCGGCCTGCCCGCCGGGCGCGAAGGCGATCTCATGCCTAACTGGGTCGTCTCGTCCTGGCCGCCGGAAACACAGGAAGTATTGCGCTACCAGTGGGAAGAGAAGCTTCTGCCATTCTGGGCGGAGATCGCCGATCTCGCAAAGGAAGGCGGCGTCGAGCGCATCGCGCTGGAATTGCATGGCAATCAATATGTTTACAACGTCCCCTCGCTTTTGAAGCTGCGGGCCGCCATCGGTCCAGTCGTCGGCGCCAATCTCGACCCCTCGCACCTTTTCTGGATGGGCGCTGATCCGCTGATGGCGGCCGAAGCGCTCGGAGATGCCATCTTCCATGTGCACGCCAAGGACACGATGCTGAATGCGCCGGTTCAGGCGACGACCTCGCTTCTGGAAAATGGTTCCCTGATGAACGTTCCGGCTCGAAGCTGGTCCTACGTCACACTCGGTTTCGGCCACGGCGAAGCCTGGTGGCGGCAATTTTGTTACCGCTTGCAGATGGCAGGCTACGACGGCTGGCTTTCGATCGAGCACGAAGACGTACTGCTCAACAGTTTCGAAGGGCTGGAGAAATCGGTGGTACTGCTGAAGACCGTCATGCCCGTCGCCGCAAGCGATTTCAAACTGCAAGCGATTTGACGGCCATGCCATCGAAAGCGAAGTTCCGCGGACGACGAAATTAGAGCGTCGCCGCGGATGTAGGAGGCGTGGAAAAACGCAACAGGTTATTGTCCAGCGCGGCTGGCACTTTCTTCGGGATCGAACATCGCAAGGCCGGCAACGCCAGCGGTTACCGGCACTTCGTTCTGCAACACGTCCCAGTGTTCGACGAGCTTGCTACCCTCGACCCGGAAGATATCAACCACAATCTGGGGCTCGTCCGCCCAGCTCCGGATACGGCCGTGGATAGCGACCAAGTCGCCTTCGGCGATGATCAATCCCGGTTCGTAGTGGACGGAAGGTGAGAGGGTCTCAACGAGGCGCTGCAACACGTCCCTGCCCTGAGGAATGTTCGGATTGTGCTGGATATAATCGTCGGCGTAGAGGCATCGCGGCGCTGGAACAACGACGTCTCGCATCCAGGACCAGTGCCTTAGAAGCCGTACATCGCGATGATGATTGCGAAGGCGGCAACGATCAAAATGCCGACGAAGGTCATCGCGCTCACGAAGAGGGCGGCCGCGATCGGATAAACGTTGCGCCATGCAAGCGTTGCCGCAGCGATTGCAAAAAGGGGCGATACGACGAAGTAAACCGGGGTGACTCTATCGTCGCCATGAAAGTCGAGCCCTTGCTCAACGACGGACGGCAACGTCGAAAGCCAGCCCAGCACTATGCTGCCGGCAACTGCAAGGGTAGTGCCGCGAAGATCGCGTCGAGCGGCCAAGACGAACGCCGCGACGGCGGCGAGAGACTGAAGCCCACCCATGGCGGCAGTTGTCCATCCACCAAGCCCAGAGGCCGGGTTCGCCACCCCCATGAAGACGTAGGCCACGGACGACAGACCTACATATACCTGCAGTGCAGCCGTGAGAACGAGCAGAGGCCATACCGCCTTTGCCGCCAACGATTTAGTCTTATGTTCCGAGTTCGCCAACTTCTGCGCTCTGAAAATGGACCTGCCCCCGCTTTGCGGCAGCCCGACCCCAGACATTCTGTGAAAACATGATGTCGGCATTTTTTATCAGAATTGGGCCGATCGGAAAAATGTGGTAATCGCAGTCAAACAATAGCAGGAGTGTAGTAGTGAGCGAACCGACCGTGGAAGATGCAACAAACCGCATCTATGAATCGCTTCAGGCTGACAATGCCGACATTGATGTGCATATCGCGACCCTCAAGGCAGCGTTGACGCGGGCAGGTTTAAAAGAAGCGACATTCGACCCGGCTAGGCTCGCGCACAACAACCGTTCTGGCAGGAAGCTGATGCAGGCCTATTTCCGACAACGCGGCGTAACGGTGAAATACTCGGCATCTGAGCCTTATGGCGTCAGGCAAACCGCAGTATGACGACCGATCTCCTTTTTGGCAGGGCCATCGATAAGCTGCCGATCCCAACCCGCAAGGTCGCCGCACAGAGATGACGGAAGCGCGAGACAGTGTTTCGATGATTCACCTCATTTGCCGGTGTAGGCAGGCAATTCGTCGGATGCTCTCTGAAAAAGACTTCCTTTTATGGTCTCGGGGCGCTCAGCAAGCACTACGCCAAGCTTTCATACGATGATCTGCATCTTCAGGATGCCGGGATCTGCGGCAAAGGCTTCGATCGCGTCCTGCACTTCGGAAAGGGTGCGGGTCTCCTGCAGGAAGGGCCGCACGTCTATGCGTTTGAAACGCAGGAGGGTCAGGGCGTCGTGCATGTCGTCGCCCATGGCCGCCACGGAGCCTCGTATCCCGGTCTCTTTCAGCACCATCTTCTGCGGTGCGAACCGGACCACCGCATCCTCGCCCCCGAGACCGAAGGCGGCGATTCGCCCGCCCGGCCGGACGAGATCAAATGCCCTTTCGTAAAGCGCAGGCAGGCCGACGCTTTCGATGACGACATCGGCGCCGCGCCCACCGGTCACCGCCCGCACAGCGGAATCGAGCGTGCTCATATCGGAAACGACAACATCCGCGCCGCATTCCTTCGCCAAACGCAACCGCTCGGGATTGAGGTCGGCGGCTATGATCGGCGCCGCCCCGATTGCGCGCGCAAGCTGGATATGAAAATTGCCGACCGGCCCGGCGCCGATGACGAGCACGCTCTCACCGAACCGGATCGCGCTCTTTTTCGCGGCGCGTACCGTGCAGCCCAGCGGTTCGGCCAGAGCTGCGACATCGAACGGCATGTCATCGGGAATCGGAATGACGAGGCGCTGTGGGACCTTCACATATTCCGCGAAGGCGCCGTTAATGTGGATGCCTAGCTGCTTCACCTCCGAGCAACTCATCACCTCGTTCTTGCGGCAGTAGAAACAGTGACCGCAACCGATATTGATATCCGCGATCACCCGCATGCCGACATCGACCGCTATGACGCCATCGCCAACTGCCGCGACCGTTCCGGAAAACTCGTGGCCGGGGATGAGCGGCAACCAGCCGGCCGCGTAGTGTCCACGGTAAATATGGATGTCGGTGCCACAGACCCCTACTCGCGCCACCTTGATCAGCACGTCACCGGGGCCAATCTGCGGCATCGGCACCATCTGTATCTCGAAGGCTCCCGGACGGACCAGCACAGCGGCGGTCATCGTTTTCGGCAACATGGAAACTCCTCTTTTCCGTGGCGCCGCCAACCTTCTATGGGCGCCGCTGGCGACTTCAGTCGGCGCCCTATGCCTTGCGGCGGCTATCCAGGAATGCCTGCTTGCGGGCGCTCGCCTCCTCGCGCGTTGCGGTAAAGCCGGCCAACGCGGCCTCCTTGGCCGCGATCAGCACGCTGGGATTGCCGAACATTGCCTTGATGTAACCTTGCGTGGTGGTATCGCACGACAGAAGGCTGTCGATCAGACCCATCAGCGTCCTATCCAGATCGTCCGGCGCACACAGTCGCTGCACGATCCCAAGACGTTCGGCGCGCTCCGCGTTGATCGGATCGCCAGTGAGAAGCACATCAAGGATAGTCCCCACACCGCAAAGCTTGGTAAGGCGCGGCACGCCGCCCCAGGCCGGCGTGTTACCGAGACGGGCTTCGGGGAAACCGAACCGCGCCTGCGTCGTCGCAATGCGGATATCGCCCGCCAACGCCAGCTCGAAGCCACCGCCGAGCGCGGCACCTTCCACCACCACGACGACCGGAACTGGCAGGTCCGCCAGCTCCTGAAATGCCTTTGCGCCGAGCAGGGACAGGCGTTGCGCCTTTGCAGGCGTTATGTCCGCCCAGTCGTTCAGGTCCGCGCCCGCGCAAAAAAGGGGCGACGTGGACCGAAGAACCACGAGCCGAAGGTCGGGCGTCATCCGTGTGTCAATCGCCGCGTCGAGCAGGTCCGAAAGCAGAGCCTCGTCGAGTGCGTTTCTTTTCGCCGGACGGTCGAGCCAGAGGGTCCGGCAGCCACGCGGGTCAGTTTCAATCTTGAGATTGGACACGGTTCAAGCTTTCTGCAGCCGATTGGACAGCAGTGCGAGGATGATGACAACGCCGATTGCGACCTGCTGGTAGAAGGCTTGTACGTTCAGGAAGGTTAGGCCCGCCTGCAACGTGGCGATCAGGAGAGCGCCGATGACAGCGCCAAGCATGCTGCCCTCCCCACCGTTGAGATCGGCACCGCCCATGACGGCCGCGGCGATCGCGGGCAGGAGAAGGTCCGCGCCGAGCGCCGGATCGGCAGCGCCGAGGCGCCCCACCGTCACCATAGCGCCGACGGCGGCGAGCGAGCTTGAGATGACATAGGCGATTGCGGTGTAGAAGCCTACCTTGATGCCGGCAAGGCGCGCAACTTCGCGGGCACCGCCGAGTGCGATCAGATACTCTCCGAGCTTCGTCATCCGCATGACGACGGAGGAGACGACAAGGACCACAAAGGCGATAACGATCGGCGTCGGTATCGGTCCGATCTTCCCGGCGAGCAGGTCGCTGAACTCGGGCGGTATGCCATAAACGGTCTGGCCGCCGGAGACGATCAGCGCAAGTCCCGAGAAGATGCTCATCGAACCCAGGGTCACGACGAAGGGCGTGATGCCGCTGAGCGTGATGATGGTGCCATTAAAGAGGCCCGCAAGCGCGCCCGTCGCAAGCGTGCCGAGCACGACGACGGGCAAGGGATAGCCCTGTGACATCAACAGGCCGCTGACGACGGCAGAGAGTGCCAGCGCCGTACCGATCGACAGATCAATGCCACCGGTGATGATGACGAAGGTGACAGCCATGGCGAGGATGGCCGTTACCGATGCCTGAAGCACGATATTGACCAGGTTGTAGCTGCTCAGGAATTCGGGATCGATCGCCGTGAAGACCAGCACGGTCATGATCAGAGCGGCGATGATCCCGAGCTCGCGCCATTCGCTGAACAGCCGACGGACCGACCACTTCTCGGTCGCAGCTGCTCCAGGTGACGCATTGGCCGCTTCTAGCTTTGCCATGTATTTCCTCCACTCGCGAATGCGATGATCCGCTCTTCCGTTGCTTCAGCGCGCGCGACTTCACCGGACAGCGTGCCTTCGCGCATGACGAGGACGCGGTCGCTCATCCGAAGGACCTCGGGAAGATCCGACGAGATCATCAGGATAGCCGCGCCCTTATCGGCGAGATCGCGCATGAGCGCGTAGATTTCGGCCTTTGCGCCGACGTCGATGCCGCGCGTCGGTTCGTCGAAGATGAAGATGTCGCATCCGCTCAGAAGCCATTTCGCGAGCACGACCTTCTGCTGATTTCCGCCGCTGAGTTGGCCCGCAAGCCGCGTCGTCGGCATTCGCGCACCGACCGACGCGAGCGCGCTTTTCGCGTCAGCCGCCTGTTTCGTGCGGTTGATGAACCCCATGCGGGTGGGTACGCGGGTCAGCGTCGCGTTCTTGGCAAGTGACATGCGCAAGGCGAGCCCCTGATGCTTGCGATCCTCGGTGAGGAACGCGATGCCCGCACGCACCGCATCGCTCGGCGATGAAAGAGAGAGAGCCTTGCCGTTGACGGAGACCGATCCCGCATCGATACGATCGGCACCGGCGATGCAGCGTGCGACTTCCGTTCGCCCGGCGCCGACCATACCGGCCATGCCGACGATTTCGCCGCGGCGCACCTCGAAGCTGACGTTCTGAAAAACGCCGTTGCGCGCCAGGCCATCGACCTTCAGCGCCACGGCGCCGAGCGTCGCTTCATGCTGGATTGCGAAATCTTCGAGTGATCGACCCACCATCATCTTGACGAGGGATGTCTCGTTGAGATCCGGGCCACGCAGGAGTGTTCCAACATATTGGCCATCCCGCAGCACCGTCGCCCGGTCCGCAAGGTCGAACACTTCCGCCAGGCGGTGCGAGACATAGACGAGCGCGTGCCCGTCTGCCCGCAGCTCGCGCAGGATGCTGAAGAGCTTCTCCGATTCCTTCGTGCTCAGGCTCGCTGTCGGCTCGTCAAGAATGATGATCTTGGCATTCGCCGCAATGGCCCTCGCCAACTCGACCGTCTGCTGTTGGCCCACGCTGAGGCGCGATACGGGGACATGCGGGTTACCCTGGAAGTCCAGCCGCGCGAGTGCGGCAAGTGCCTCGCGCCGCGCCGCCGACCAGTCTATGAACCCGGCAACCGACTTCTCCCGGCCGAGGACGATATTCTGGATAGCCGACAGTTGCGGCACGAGGCTCAGTTCCTGGTGGACCATCGAGATGCCCTTGTGCAGGGCATCTACGGGGCCTCGAATCGAGACCGGCTCGCCCGAGAGTTCGAACGCACCTTCATCCGCGGAATAAGCACCGAACATCACCTTCAGGAGCGTCGACTTGCCAGCTCCGTTCTCCCCCATCAGGGCATGAATTTCACCCGGATAGAGATCGAGATGGACGTTTTGCAGTGCCTTGACGCCCGGGAAGCTCTTCGAGATTCCCTTGAGGCTCAGAAGCGGCTTTGCGGTGGATGCGGACATGATGCACTCCGGACCAGATTGAGCGTGAGGCCGCGCCTACTTGTTGTAGAGACCTTCCTTCACCTCATACTTGTCGTCGAAGAACTCGGTCATGTTGTCCTTGGTAATGAGCTGCGCGGGCGCAACGATCCAGTCCGGGACCTGCTGGCCACCGAGCAGGCGAACAAGCGATTCCACCGACCAATAGCCCTGGTAGTAGGGAAGCGGCGTGACCGTTGCGGTGATCGTCCCGTTCTTGATGCCGTCAAGCGCGGCAGGAATGCCGTCCGTGCCAATGACGATGATCTTGCCGGTCAGACCCATGTCGGTGACCGCCTTGGCGACGCCAACGGCCATCGTGTCGTTATTGGCGTAGATCGCTTTGATGTCGGGATTTTTGCGCAGGATCGTCTGGGTCGCATTATAAGCCTGGGTTCCATCCCAGTTACCCGGAACGCTCGCCACGAGCTTCAGGTTCGCGTGTTTCGCAATGCCTTCCTTGAAGCCCTTGATGCGCAGAATTGCAGCACTCGAGCCGGCTTGGCCCTCGATCTGCGCCACCTCGCCGCCATCCGGCAAGTGCTCGGCCATGTAATCGGCCGCAACCACGCCGTTCAGCTCGTGGTTCGGGCCGATATAGACCGTTGCGGCGATGCGCGCATCGTCAGCATTGGCGATCGGCACGTTGCGGCTCTGCAGCTCGCGCACAGCCGGCGTGAGGTTTGAGACGGACACCGGCGAAAGCACGTAGGCATCGAAATTGCGGCCGATCATCGTCTGGGCGATGGTGAGCTGCTGGGTCGGGTCCGCCTCGCTGTTGGCGGCCTGGATGGTGACCTCGACGCCGAGATCCTTCGCAGCCGCTTCCACGCCCTTCGCGATGCCCTGCCAATACTGATTGGTGAGGCTCTTCAGGACGACGCCGATCTTGACGCCTTCCTTCTTCGGCGCCGCACCCAGTGTCTTGCTCAGCTCGGCGCCGACGATCTGCTTGGCCTCGGGCTTGTCGGAATTATAGGTGTAGTCAGCGGCGAACGAATGAGATGCGAACAGCGCCACGCCGCATGCAAGCGCGGCAATGGCGGAAACCCGCAGGCGGGACGTCGTATTGGTGTAGGCCATCGAAGTTTCTCCTCCAAGAACGATGATCGACCGGAAACCGGTTTCCTATCTATAGTTCCTGCAATTGAACGATGCAATAGACAAAAAAGTGGTGATTTAAGAAACCGGTTTCCTTTCAAAATCCGTTGTGGTACCAGAATCCGAGGAGGCCAAGATGCTATGGCAGTGACAATTACAGACGTCGCAAAGGCGGCGGGCGTGTCGAAGGCGACCGTTTCGAAATTTCTGAACGGCACCCATTACGTCTCGCAGGAAACCAAAGAGCGTATTGCGGCTGCCGTGTCCGAGCTCGGTTATGCGCCGAACAGGGTGGCACAGGGGCTGAGCCTTAAGCGCAGCCACACGATCGGCCTCGTCGTCGCCAATATCGGCAACCCCTTTTATGCAGAGCTTATTCGCGGCGCCGAGGAAGTGGCCGCTGCCCGCGGATACACGCTCCTTCTCGCCAGCACCGACGGCGAGCCAAGACGCGAGAGCACGATCGTCAATGCGATGCGTCAGCGTCAGGTGGACGGCATCGCCTTCGCCTCAGTCAGGCTTGCGGACCGCGAGGTGACGGCGCTTGCAAAGGACGGCGTCAGCGTTGTTCTCGCAAGCCGCCATCTTCCGGATGCGGAGGTTGACATGGTGCTCGTCGACAGCGTCAAGGGTGCCAAGCTCGCCGTCAATCACCTCCTGCAGCACGGTCACAGATCGATCGCCTATGTCGGCGGCCCCCTCAGCATTGCCCAGTTCCAGGATCGCTTGAAAGGATGGAAGGGCGCCCTTGCCGAGGCAGGCATCGAGCCCCCGGTCACGTATGAACTGTCGCTCGATCGCATGGATGTCGAGGCCGGTCATCAGGCAGGTCTCAGACTTCTGAGGCTGGAAAACCCACCGACCGCAATCTTCGCTGCAACCGACAACCTTGCCTTCGGGATCATGCAGGCATGCGACGAGATGAACCGCACTATCCCGGGCGAATTGGCTCTCGTCGGCTTCGACGCCGTGCCTTTCGGCGCGGTTTCCCTCTCGCCGCTTACCAGCGTCGATGGCTCGGGGCTGATCATGGGCCAGCGCGCCCTCCAGCTTCTCATCGACCGCATCGAACGGGACCAGCGCACGCCGTCCGAAAGCCGGCAGGTGCGCATGGTCCTCCAACCTACGCTTTGCATCCGACGCTCTTGCGGCTGTCGGTCAGGCACGGAGAATTAGAATGAAGATCGTCGATAAAGCCGGCTTGCGGCAAGTGATCGAGACCATCGCCGAGGGCGCAACGGTTGCGATCTCGGGCGCAGGCGGCGGCCTGCTCGAACCGGAAACCATTCTCGGCGCCTTCGAGGAGACGTTCCTTTCGACGGGTCGCCCTTCGCAGCTTACGCTGATCCACGCACTCGGCATGGGCGATCGCATCGAGAAAGGCACCAACCGTTTCGCCTATGAAGGCATGGTGAAGCGCGTCATCGGAGGCCACTGGATCTGGTCGCCGCGCATGCTCCGCCTCGCCCAGGAAAACAAGATCGAGGCCTATTGCCTGCCGAGCGGCGCGATCACCAATCTTTTCCGTGAGATCGGCGCCCGGCGGCCGGGTCTCTTCACTCATGTCGGCCTTGGCACTTTCGTCGATCCGCGTCTTGGCGGCGGCCGCTGCAATGATCGGACCACGGAAGAAATCATCGAGCTTTTTGAAATCGACGGTCGGGAAGTGCTTCGCTACAAGCCATTCCCCGTTCATGTCGCAGTTGTCCGCGGCACTTTCAGCGACGAGCTCGGCAATATCAGTGCGTCGGAAGAACCGGCGGATCTCGATTCCTACTCGATCGCCCTTGCCGCCAAGAACAGCGGCGGCATCGTCATCGCGCAGGTTCGGGAGGTGGTGCCGAAGGGCAGGCTCCGACCGCGCGAAGTGTCCATTCCCGGCAACCTCGTCGATTATGTCTTCGCCGATCCGGATCAGGCCCAGACCTATCACGGCCCCTATGACCTCGCGCTCGCCGGCCTTGGTCCGCATGAGACGCCCATCGAACTGCCCGCGACCGCTGATATTGTGCGCCAGATCGTGGCGCGTCGGGGCGCCGTCGAGCTGATCAAGGGTGCGACCATCAATTTCGGCTTTGGCATGTCGGCCGGTGTTGCCGAGCACATTGTGCGGGCAGGCGAAAGCAGTCACTACTGGTTCACCATCGAACAGGGGATCCACGGCGGCGACCTGTTAACCGGAGACCTGTTCGGCATCGCCGCCAACCCCGTCGCAATCCTGTCTGCGAGCGAACAGTTCGATCTCTACAGCGGTGGTGGCCTTGACCAGACCTTCCTCGGCCTTGCCGAAATGGACCGGTTCGGCAATGTCAACGTCTCGCATTTCGGCGGCCAGATCAGCGGCCCCGGCGGTTTCATCGACATCTCGCAAGGCGCGAAGAATGTCGTCTTCTGCGGCAGCTTTGATGCCAAAGGCGCAAGCATCGGCCTCGCTGACGGTGGATTGAAGATCGAGCGGCACGGCCAGATCACCAAGCTGGTCGAGCAGGTGGCCGGGATCACCTTCAGCGGCAGCGAAGCGATCAAACGCGGCCAGACCGTCCACTACGTCACCGAACGCGCGGTCTTCAAGCTGACGGATGGCGGCGTGGAACTGATCGAGCATGCGCCCGGCGTCGATATCCGCACGGACATTCTCGACCGCATGGCCTTCGCGCCGATCGTGCGCAACCCGGTCGAAATGGACAAGGCCCATTTCGCACCCGCATCGTTGAACGATACCGGAGAAATTTCCGTCTCCGCATAATAGGAGACCGTGTTTCGGCGCCCAGCAGGGCGGCCGCATGGGAAGAGGCTTTTCAATGACTTATGACTATATCATTGCGGGCGGCGGAGCCGCGGGTTGCGTTCTGGCGGCGCGATTGAGCGATTCGGGTGCGACCGTTCTTCTTCTCGAAGCGGGCTACCCGGACAATCACCCGTTCATCCATGTCCCTGCCGGTTTTACCAAATTGAGCGGCCCGCGTGTCAACTGGGGCTTCCGCACCGTTCCGCAGAAACACCTCAACAACCGCGACATGTGGTATCCGCAGGGCAAGACGCTCGGCGGCGGCAGCTCCATCAACGCCATGATCTATACCCGCGGCCATCGCACCGACTACGACAGATGGGCGGCGGGCGGTGCGCACGGCTGGTCCTACGCCGATGTGCTGCCCTATTTCCGGAAGGCAGAATCGAACGCGCGATTCTCCAACGAGTACCACGGTGTCGATGGACCGCTTGCCGTCTCGGATGCGATCAGCCCCCTGAAGATTTCTGCCGCCTTCATCAAGGCCGCGCAGGAAGCCGGCATTCCCTACAACCCCGACTTCAACGGCGCCGAACAGGAAGGTGTCGGCTACCACCAGACAACCACCCGGGACGGCCGGCGGGGAAGTTCTGCGGTGTCCTACCTGCGGCCCGCGCGCAAGAACAAGGGCCTCACGGTGATCACACGGGCGCAGGTCGGCCGGCTGATCCTCGAGAACGGTCGCGCCGTTGGCGTCGAATATCGTGTCGATGGTTCCACCAGTATCGAGCGCGCCCATGCTGGCCGCGAAATCGTCGTGACGAGCGGCGCCATCGGCTCGCCGAAATTGCTCATGCTGTCCGGAATTGGCCCGGCGGAGCACCTTGGCAAACATGGCATCCCTGTCGTCGCCGATATCAAAGGTGTTGGCGAAAACCTGCAAGACCATCTCGACTGCTACACAGTCTACGACTGTAGCGGCCCGCACAGCTACTATGGGGTTGACCAGCATATCCGCCAGGCGTGGTGGGTGCTGCAGTATCTGCTGTTTCGCAACGGTCCGGTTACCACCAACATCGTCGAGGCCGGCGCCTTCGTGAAGGCCGATCCCACATCGGAAATTCCCGACACCCAGCTCCATTTCTTACCGGCCTATGTCGTCGATCATGGCCTCATGCGCATCCCGGGATATGGTGTCTGTCTTTATACGAATCTGCTCAGGCCGAAGAGCCGAGGAACGGTTCGGCTTGCAAGCGCAGACCCAACGACCGCCCCACTCATCGATCCCAACTACCTGTCGCACCCGGACGATATGCGCATGGCGGTTGCCGGCCTGAAACTGGCACGCGAGGTCATGGCCGCCCCGTCGATGCGCCCGTACCTCAAGACCGAACGCATGCCCGGCCCGCAGATGAAGACGGACCAGGAGCTTGAAGCCTATGTGCGCCAGTGGGCAAAGACCGATTACCACCCGGTCGGCAGTTGCAAGATGGGAACAGACGACCTCGCCGTCGTCGATCCCGAACTGCGCGTGCGCGGCATCGAGGGCCTTCGCGTCTGCGATTCCTCGGTCATGCCGCTCGAAATCAGTGCGAACACCAACGCACCCACCATCATGATCGCTGAGAAGGCATCGGATCTCATCCTGGCCGCAGCGGGTCACAGTGTGAAAGGAACCGCATGATGACGATTGACCAGGCAACCGGGATCAAGGCCCAATCCTACCAGCAATGGATCGACGGGAACGCCTGCGACGCGGCCTCCGGCGAGCGCTTCACCCGCTCGAGCCCTGCCCATGACATCGTGGTCGGCGATTATCCGCTCGCCGATGTCGCCGACACGGACCGCGCGGTCGCCGCCGCGCGCAAGGCATTCGACACCGGCCCATGGCCACGCATGAGCGGCGCTGAGCGCTCGCGCGTCCTCTTTCGCGTGGCCGATCTCGTCGAGACCCACAAGGACCAACTGGTCCTCGCCGACGTCCTGGAAGGCGGCAAGCCGATCACGCAGGTCCGCGCGGAGATCGCGGGCGCGATCGACCTCTGGCGCTACGCCGCCGGGCAGGCCCGCTCCCAGCATGGTGAAAGCAACTCCAGCCTCGGTCCCCACATGCTCGGCCTGACGACGCGTGAGCCGGTCGGCGTTGTCGCGCTCATCACGCCCTGGAACTTCCCCTTCGTGATCCTCAGCCAGAAGCTGCCCTTCGCGCTGGCGGCCGGCTGCACCGTCGTCGTCAAGCCCAGCGAACTCACCCCCGGATCGGCACTGCGGCTCGGCGCCATCCTCAACGAAGCGGGCGTGCCTGCCGGCGTCGTCAACATCATCGTTGGCTATGGCGCAATCGTTGGCCAGCGGCTTGCCGAGCACCCGAATGTGGACATGATCTCGTTCACCGGCTCCACCGCCGTCGGCAAGGGTATCGTCCGCGCATCGGCAGGCAACCTCAAGCGTGTCGCACTCGAACTCGGCGGCAAGAACCCGCAGATCGTCTGCGCGGATGCAGATCTCGACGCTGCGGCAGATGCCGTCGTGTTCGGCGTCTTCTTCAACGCCGGCCAGTGCTGCAATTCGTCAAGCCGCCTCATCGTCGAAAAGTCGATCAGCGAGGAATTCCTCGCCCGCGTCGAGGCCTTGACGAAGCGCGTAACCGTCGGCGACCCGCTCGACGAAGCGACCAAGGTTGGCGCAATCGTCAACCAGAACCAGATGGACCGCATCCTCGGCTTCGTCAGCGGCGCGCGTAGCGACGGCGCGAAAGTCCGCCTCGGTGGGACGCGCATGGAGACCGCCAAGGGCCTCTTCATGACGCCGACGGTCGTCAGCGACGTCACCCGCCAGATGCCGATTGCAACCGACGAAGTCTTCGGCCCGGTGCTCTCCACACTGACCTTCGAGGATCTCGATGACGCCATATCGATTGCCAATGGCACGCATTACGGCCTGTCCGCCGGCATCTGGACGAGCCGCTACGAAAGCGCTCTCAAAGCAGGTCGCGAACTTTCGGCAGGCACGATCTGGGTGAATTGCTGGATGGACGGTTTTCCCGAAATGCCTTTCGGCGGCATGCGCGAAAGCGGAATCGGCCGGGAACAGGGTCCACACGCGATTGAAGACTTCATGGAAACGAAGTCGGTGCTGTTCCACCAGGGACCGCGGGCCAATCTCTGGGTGCCGGCGGCTGGAGCAGGTCGGCAATGACAACGATCTTCGGCATCGTCGGTGATCCCATCGCACAGGCCCGCTCCCCCGAAGTCTTCAACGCGCTCTTTCGGGAAAGGGGTATCGATGCCGTCATGGTTCCCATGCACGTCACGACCGGCGATTTCGAGGACGCGCTGAAGGGCCTGCGACACATGCGCAACCTCGGAGGACTGGTGATCACGGTCCCCCACAAATTCGCCGCCGCGCGGCTTTTGTCGGATGCCTCGCATCGCGTCGGGATCGCGCACGCCGCAAATGTGATCCGCCCGACGAAAGACGGGTGGACGGGCGACCTCTATGACGGCGAAGGATTTGCCATCGGGGTGGAGGCCAGACACGGACCCATCGCGGGCCGGCGCTGCGCTATTGTCGGTGCAGGTGGGGCGGGAACGGCCATAGCGCTCTCCCTCATCGACCGGGATGCGGCGACAATCCGGATCTTCGACATCAACCAGCCACTCGCCGAACGCCTCAGCGCGCGGCTTGCCGCGCATACGGCGGTCCCCATCACCGTCGGTCCACCATCCGCACTCGATGACATTGCGATCAATGCAAGCTCAGCCGGTATGTCCCCCACCGACGCGCTCCCCTTCGACCCGGCAGGTCTGCGACCGGGGGCGTTGGTGTGCGAGGCCATTATGAAGCCGCCGAAGACGCGCCTGCTGGCAGAAGCCGAAAATCTGGGACACCCCATCCAGGAGGGCCGTCACATGCTCGACTACCAGGTGGAAGCGATCTGGAACTTCTTTCGTCTTCCCGGTTCCTGTGCCGAGGACAGCGTATAACGAAGGGCTCAACCCTTGTTCAATAGCATTGCAGCGCGGTTGATAATCGCAACACCGTTCGCCGCACGGTTCAAGCGTAGCCACGCTATTTCCAAGCGCATTCCCACTCTGCAACCACCTGCATTGGCCAGAAGTTTCCTAACCTGTTGTCGGAACGTCTCGGGCTTCGGGAACCCCTTAGGCGGCGGATGATGAACCACAAAGCGGGATTCGCTAAAGCTTGACGGTTCTCAAGAGCCTGGCAATTGCTGCAAGTGAAGTTTCCCCTTTGCCATCTATGGCGCAGACGACATTGCGGTTAAATGACATTCGGTAAGAGGCAGGAAACAAGTAGACGAGAGCGTGGCTCACGGCAAGATTGTAATCCCTTACAGTATCTTTGGTGCCACCGTAGTTCTTCGGGCCGTCATGCCAAAGGTGTCCATCGAAGCCGATCCTGTTGCCAAATCTTTGCATCTCCTTCAGTTTCGCGTTCGGCGTGCCTCCCCTCTTGTTCTGCCAGCGCTCGAACGTCCCCATCGCCTTTACGCGTAATCCTTTGACATTATTGCCAACATTCTGGACCTGACCCTTGATGTACTGGGCAGTGACGTTCTGTCGCTTCCTCGGATCGCCAAACACCATTGGAAGAGCGGCGACCGGTCCCGTGAGAGCAATGGACGAGCTGCCGGTATAAGCGCTCAGTCCCCGGATGATTGTGTCCATGTCCTTCGCAAACAGAACGAGACTATTGCCACTTCTGGGTCCAAAGTCGGTTACCATGGGCCTTATCAACGTTTTATTGTCGATCAAGGTGATGCCGATCGTAACACTCCCATTAACAAGATCTGGGTTCTCTGCGGCTTCGTCAACATCAATATAACTCTGCGTAACGTACATTTTCCCCTCGAATATCATGTCGGATTGCCAAGTGCAGGTCGATCCGGTTTGTTCTTCAAAGAGGTCGCTATTCTCCCGCGATCCGAATGTCTCCGGAACCGGATAGGTCTCTCTTCTCTTCGCGTCATGATGACTTATGCAACTCATGGCCGGCACGGACACCGTCTCCACGCGGAGGAGACTGTCTGAATGGAGCGACGTTACAGTCAAGACGCATAAAGGCGGTTTGGACGCTGTGATAAGCATCTGGGACGGGCGGTATAGAGACCGGACTGCCCTGTCACCAATCGGCGAGAAATGCCCCTGACATGGTCCTTGAATATCGTCGGAGGTCGGGCCTATTATTTAGCTGGATGTACATCTCCACCCGTCGAAAGTTTCATGACAAAACATTCGCTTCCCAACGCCGCCTCGACCATCGATTGCTTCAAGATGATCTTCCCCGAGGCCGATCCCCAGGCGCTGGCAGCATACAGTGAAATGATGCTTCCGCTGTTCGAGTTCGAGGTGCCGGATTCTGGCGGAATGACACCGTTCTCTTCTGAGTCAGAGATCTATTGCCTGCCGGACGTCACCGTTTCGCGGGCAAGAGCGACCGCCTCCCGGTTTACGCGGACGGTGCGAACGATTGCCAGGTCGGCGACCGACGATATCCTGGTCGTTTGCTACACGAGCGGCCATTTTACCTATCGTATCGGCGATAAAACCCGGCGGGTCGAGCCAGGAGAACTTGCGTTCTTCGATCTCTCACAGGAGATCGTCATCGAGGCACCGTCTGTCGAGAATATCAGCCTCGCCATTCAACGGCGGAAACTGGAGCGGGCCATTCCGCTGCTTGACAGCGCGCATGGTCTTGTGGTCCGGCCAGGAGCACTCTCAAGAATACTGATCGGCATCATGGAGCACACCATGGAGATCGGGCCGGCGATACAATCGCCGCACGCAAGCCCGATCGCCGAGGCGATGATCCTGCTCGTCAAATCCTGCCTTGAAACCATATCACATTCAAAGGTGACGCCCGACATACAGGGGAGCACCGTGTCGCTTGCAAGCGTGAAAGCTGTAATCGAACGTAGATTGACCGATCCCGATTTGGGGGTCCAGGCATTGCTCGAGGAGTTCGGCATGACGCGCTCGACGTTGTACCGCGCCTTCGAGCCGCTTGGAGGCGTCACCGCCTACATCACCGAGCGACGATTGCGGCATGCGTTCCGCCGGATGACCGACCCTTCCGAAAAAAACCTGCGCGTCTCGAACATGGCATTCGAACTTGGCTTTGCGCATGCTTCGACCTTTACGCGCTCCTTCAAGGCGCTTTTCGGCCTGACGCCCAAGGATGTTAGGACGCTCGCCGTCCGCCCGGCCGGCAAGGACATTCCGTTCCCGGTATCGCCGGAAGCGATCCCTTATATCCATCCGCTGGTGCCGCGGCATATTGAAAGCTAGGCCCTTTTGACCTGCATCACAGGGCCGAATTCGCGTGCGGCAGGCTGTCATAGGCGCCCCAGATCGCCTGGTCGAAGTTTATGATCGCACCGGTCATCAGGCCGGATTCCTCTGACGCAAGGAACGCGATTGCCCGGGCGACCTCTTCGGGCTCGATCAGGCGGCCATTTGGTTGGGCGACGACGGCTTTCTCGAGCCAATCGGCCGGCTGGCCGTCCAGTTCGCGTTGCGTCCTGTCTTCTCCCTCGGAGGCCATCCAGCCGATGTTGAGGCTGTTGACGCGGATGCGGTTCCGAAGTGCGGCGTAAGCGGTGTTGCGTGTGAGCGTGTCAAGGGCGCCCTTGGAGGCGCTGTAGGCAGCCAGGAACGGCTGTCCGCCCATCGAGGACATCGTCGAAATGTTGACGATCGTTCCCGCAATGCTGTCGCGCTTGAAAAGCTCGATCGCACTTTGCATGAGGAAGAACGGCGCCCGGGTGTTGACCGCAAACAGCTGGTCGAAGAGTTCCGGGCTGGTGCTGAGGATGGTCCCGCGATTTGTCATGCCGGCAGCATTGACCAGGCTGTCGAGCCGGCCGAACGTTTTGTCTGCCGCAGCGATGACGGCCTTGCAATCTTCCACATTCGACAGATCGGCTTTGACGAAAACGGTCTCGGCACCCAGAGCTCCAAGCTGGGCCGCCTGTGCCGCACCTTTTTCTTCAGATCTCCCGCAAATGATCAGCCCCTTCGCGCCGCGTTCCGCAAGAAGCTTTGCAGTTGCGGCACCGAGTCCCTGGGTGCCACCTGTCACGACGATGATCTTGTTTTCAAACTGTGCCATTCGGATTTCCTCTCCTGCGCTTACGCGTTGTCTTGCGGTTCGGCTTGTCCGGTGCGCGCTCTAAGCGAACTGCAACGACAACCATCCACCATTGTGCTTCTCATGGCTGTCGACGACGGCATCGACGAAGGCGACGCCTTTAAGTCCGTCATAGGACGACGGTAGTCCCTCCCCGGACGGCCCGGCCGAGGCTCCACTCTCCTTCTCCCGGATGGCGGCGGCGAAGCCGGAATAGAGGTTCGTGAAGGCTTCGATATAGCCTTCCGGGTGGCCCGGCGGTGTCCGGGTTCGAATGCGCGCACCATCGGTGAGATCGTCGCGGCCGCGCTTGATCGTGGCTGGAGCGCCGAAGAGCCCGGTGAAGACCAGCTCATTCGGCTGCTCTTGATGCCAGACGAGACTGCCTTTCTCGCCGAAGACCCGCAGCCTCAAGCCGTTCGACTGGCCGATCGCGACCTGTGAAGACCACAGAAGTCCCCGCGCGCCACCCTCGTAGCGGATCATCACGTGGGCGTTGTCGTCCAGTGCTCGCCCCTCGACGAAAGTCGCGAGATCGGCGGCGACGGCCTCGGCCTTCAATCCGCTTACGAAACCCGCGAGATGATAGGCATGCGTGCCGATGTCACCAATCGAACCGCCGCGCCCGTTCTTCTTCGGATCCGTGCGCCAGGCCGCCTGCTGGTTGCCTTGCAGTTCGATCCCTGTGGCCATCCATTCCAGCGGATATTCGACCTGCACCACGCGGACTTTGCCAAGGTCCCCGCGCGCAACCATTGCGCGCGCCTCATGAACCATCGGATAACCGCTGTATGTGTAGGTCACCCCGAGGAAACGCCCCGTCGTTTGCGCCAGGTCATGAAGAGCGATCGCATCCTCGACGGTTGTCGTCATCGGCTTCTCGCAGATGACGTCGAACCCGGCTTCGAGAAACGCTTTGGCGATCGGAAAGTGCGTATGGTTGGGCGTGCAGATCGCAACGACATCGATGCGGTCATCCCGTGTGCGCTCTCCCGCGACCATAGCGAGATAGTCGCCATAAGAGCGGTCCCGGTCGATGAAGTTAGTAGAGGCGAAACTGTGCCCCCGTTCGGCATCGACATCGAACGCGCCTGCGACGAGATCGTAGTGGTTATCGAGACGTGCGGCAAAGCGATGGATGCCGCCGATATAGGCCCCTTCGCCGCCACCGACCATGCCGAGACGAAGACGACGGTTGGACAGGTTTGTTTTCGACACGGACAAGGCCCTTAGATCCCGAGAATTTCTTTGTTGACGGACCGGTCCGCGCCGGACTTCACGAAGTCGTCGAAAGCGCGATCCGAAACTTTGATGATATGGTCGCGAATGAAGCGTGCGCCCTCGGCCGCACCGTCTTCCGAGTTTTTCAGGCAGCACTCCCACTCGAGCACTGCCCATCCGTCAAAGCCGTAGCCCGTGAATTTCGAGAAGATGGCGCCGAAATCGACCTGTCCGTCTCCCGGCGAGCGGAAGCGGCCGGCGCGGTTGACCCAAGGCTGATACCCGCCATAGGCCCCCGTCTTGCCCGTGGGCCGGAACTCCGCATCCTTGACGTGGAAGGTCTTGATACGCTGGTGGTAATGATCGATGTAGGCGAGGTAGTCGATCGACTGGAGCACCAGATGGCTCGGATCGTACATGATGTTGCAGCGCGCATGGTTGTCGACGCGCTCCAGGAACATCTCGAAGGTCAGGCCGTCATGCAAATCCTCGGTCGGATGGATTTCGTAGCAGACGTCGACCCCCTCCTGGTCGAAGGCATCGAGGATCGGCCGCCATCGCCGCGCCAGTTCATCGAAGCCATCGGAAATCAGCCCGTCCGGCCATTGCGGATAGGGGTAGAAATAGGGCCACAGAAGCGTTCCGCTGAAGGTCGTATGGC
Source organism: Shinella sp. BE166 (assembly GCF_051201095.1). Taxonomy (NCBI): domain Bacteria; kingdom Pseudomonadati; phylum Pseudomonadota; class Alphaproteobacteria; order Hyphomicrobiales; family Rhizobiaceae; genus Shinella; species Shinella sp. BE166. The sequence goes on from NZ_JBPEHL010000003.1 coordinate 373,813, forward strand.
GATCGACACCGAACCGGCGCGAGGCCTTGGCTGCGCAGAGCAACTGGTTGACAGCCCATTCCTGTCGGGCCTTGGGATCACGGTGCACCCTGGCAGGCGCAAAAGAATCGGCCGGCAGGTTGAAGGATGGGTGAAGGGCGACGAGTTGTCCCTGCAAGTGACTGGCAAGATCCGTCACGACGAGGCCATGCGCGTCAAGAGTACCCTTGATCTCGTCGACATAGTCCTGGCTATCCGCCGCACGTTCGAGATCGATCACCCGGCTGTCCCAGGTCGGGATCTGTACGCCCTTGAACCCCTTGTCGGCAGCCCAACCCGCTAACCCCTTCAACGAGTTGAAAGGCGCTTCATCGCCGGCAAATTGCGCAAGAAACACGCCGGGACCCTTGATGGTTCTCATGCTTGTCGTCCTCAGATCAAAATGGTGTCGAGGCAGTGCCGCGATCAGACGCCGACGCGCTGCTTCCTGCGGCCCTCCAACTGGTCCTTCGACGCGGCGTTGACCTCCGCCCGCTCGCTGACCTGCGGCACGCCGACATCCCACCAGGCGTCGCCCGGCGTCCAGGTGAAGGCGTCGGAGACGATGGTGATGACGGTGGTGCGATCGGTGGTCTGCGCCCATTCGACGGCGTCGCCGAGATCGGCGAGGCTTTCGACCCGGCGCGTCAGCGCGCCCATCGCCTCGGCATGTTTGGCGAAGTCGACGGCGAAGGGTTCCTTGACGCGGCAATCCTTGATGAGATTGTTGAACCCCGGCGTGCCCTTGGCGTTCTGCAGGCGGTTGATCACCGCATAGCCGCCATTGTCGCAGACGATGAGGATCATCTTGTGGCCGGAGAGCACGGTCGAATAGATGTCCGAGTTCATCATCATATAGGTGCCGTCGCCGATCATGACGATGGGCGTGCGGGTGGAGTCAGCCATGGCGGCACCCCAGCCGGCGGCGATCTCGTAGCCCATGCAGGAGAAGCCGAACTCGCAATCGAAGGTGTTCGGCGCCTTGACGCGCCAGTTCTTCATCACCTCGCCCGGCAGGCCGCCGGCGGCGGTGATGATCAGGTCACGGTCCTTCGCCTTGGAATTGACGATGCCGACGACCTGGGCATAGGTCGGCACCGGCGCATTCGTGGGCTTCTGGTAGCCGTCGAGCGCATCGTTCCACTTGGCGAATTCCAGCCGGCCCTTTTCCGTCCAAGCGCCATCGGCCTTGTGGTCGCCGAGCGCTGCTTCCAGTTCGCCCACCGTTTCCAGCGCATCGCCGACGACGGCGACGGCGCGGTGCTTGTTGGCATCCCAGCGCGCGGCGTTAATCGAGACGAAGCGGGCGTCCGGCGAAAAGGCCGTCCAGGAGCCGGTGGTGAAATCCATCAACCGCGTGCCGACGGCGAGCACCACGTCGGCTTCCGCCGCTAGCGCATTGGCCGAGGTGGAGCCGACAATGCCGATCGGGCCGACATGGGCCGGGTGGTCGTGGGTGACCGTGCCCTTGCCGGCAATGGTTTCGCAGATCGGGATGCCGTGTTTTTCGGCGAAGGCGGCGAGTGCCGTTTCCGCACCGGAATAGCGCACGCCGCCGCCGGAGATGATCAGCGGGCGTTTTGCCGCTTTCAATACGCGCACGGCTTCTGCAAGGCTGTCGCGATCGGGGCGCGGGCGGGGAACCTTGTGGACAGTCGGCGCGAAGAAGCTCTCCGGATAGTCCCAGGCGACTTCCTGCACGTCCTGCGGCAAGCCGATGAAGGCGGGGCCGCAATCGGCCGGGTCGAGCATGACGGCGACGGCCTGCGGCAGCGAGGAAAGGATCTGTTCCGGATGGACGATGCGGTCCCAATAGCGCGTCACGGCCTTGAAGGCGTCGTTGACGGTGATCGTCGGATTGCCGAAATGCTCGACCTGCTGCATGACCGGGTCGGGACGACGGTTGGCAAAACTGTCGCCGGCAAGAAGCAGGATCGGCAGGCGGTTGGTATGCGCCACGCCCGCGGCCGTCACCATATTCAGCGCGCCGGGGCCGATGGAGCTGGTCGCGACCATGATCTGGCGGCGGCGCGTCGCCTTGGCGAAGCCGATCGCGGCGAGCGCCATCGACTGCTCGTTCTGGCCGCGCCAGGTCGGCAGCGTGTCCTTGACCGCTTCCAGCGCTTCCGAAAGGCATGTAACATTGCCGTGGCCGAAGATGGCGAAGACGCCGGGAAACAGCGGCTCGCGCCTTCCGTCGATCTCGGTAAACTGGTTGCAGAGGTAGCGCACCAGGGCTTGTGCCATGGTCAGGCGGATGGTGGACATGGTAAACCTCCCTGAGCTGGCCTCCGGCGCCGGCTCCTACCGAGAAACTTTTATTTCATATAATTACTTTTTGCAATACTTATTGCAGATCAGAACTGCAGGGTGCAATCCGCCCAGGCACCGCCCGACTGGCTGGACGCCAGCGCCGCCTCGATGAACTTCACGCCGAGCGCACCATCCTCCACCGTCGGGTATTCCAGCAACCCTTCGGGCAAGGTCCGGCCGAGGCGCCGCGCCTCGACAGCGATGGCGAATTCCTCGTAGAGATTGCCCCAGGCGTCGCTCAGCGCCTCGGGATGGCCGCGCGGCATATGCACGAAACGCGCCGCATGCACGCCGATGCCGGCGCCCTCGCCGCGCGTGAGGATGCGCGCGGGTTCGCCGAAGCGGCGGAAATGCAGGAGTTCCGGCTCTTCCTGGTTCCATTCCAGGCTCGCCTTGTCGCCGAAGACGCGGATGCGCAGGCCGCAATGGGCGCCGGGCGCCACCTGCGAAATCATGATCGTGCCGGGAATATCGCCCTCGTAGCGCACATGCATGAAGGCGGTGTCCTCCAGCGCCTTCGGCGGCCCGAGCGTGTGGAACTCGGCGCGCACCCCCGTGACCGGGCGGCCGCAGACGAAGGCGCCGAGATGGTGGCAATGGGTGCCGATATCGCCCGTCGTGAAGGTGGGGCCGACGATCGAAGGATCGACGCGCCACTGCGCGCCGGCACCAGCATCCTTCGGCGGCGTCAGCGCCCATTCCTGGAAATATTCGACATGCACCTGCTGCAACTTGCCGAGCGCGCCCTCGCGGATCATCTGGCGGGCCTGCCGCACCATGGCGGAGGCCGCATAAGCGTAGGTTACGCCAAAGACGAGGCCCGTTTCCTTCTGCCGGCGCACCAGATCAAGCGCATCGTCAAGCGTCGTGGTCAGCGGCTTGTCGCTGATCACGTCGATGCCCTTTTCCATGAAGGCACAAGCGATGGCATGGTGGGAATTGTTGGGCGTGGTGATCGCGACGGCATCGATGCCATCCGGCCGCGCCGCCTCACGCTCGGCCATCACGCGGTAGTCGGTATAGATGCGATCGTCCGCGAGCAGCCAGGCCCGCCCGGATTCCTTTGCGATCTGCGGCCGGGACGATAGCGCGCCGGCAACCACATCCCAACGGTTGGAGAGCCGCGCGCCGCGTGCATGCACCTTGCCGATGAAACTGCCCTGCCCGCCGCCGACGACACCGAGCCGCAAGCGGCGCTCCGCCAACGGGAATTCTGCTTTGTCGGAACCCTCTGCCATGCTCACCTCCCTCAAAATCCTCGCTGGCCCGAAAACGGGCTTGCAGAATTATTATTGAGAGAATATCAAAAGCGCAACGAATTTTGCATTCCGATTTTCCGGGAGGAACCGATGACGAGAATAGCCCTGCTCGGCTGCGGCCGCATTGGCAAAATGCACGCGGCCACCGTCGTGCGCGCCAAAGGCGCCGAACTCACCGCCGTCTACGATCCGGTCGCAGCCGCCGCCGAAGAGATCGGACAGCGCTACAGCTGCACCGTCGCCGCCAGCGCCGAGGAGGCGATCGCGCTCGCCGACGCCGTGCTGATCGCGACCTCGACGGCGACCCACGCGGACCTCATCGAGGCTTCCGCCAAGGCCGGCAAGGCGATCTTCTGCGAGAAGCCGATCGACCTGTCGCTCGACCGCGTCATCGCCTGCCGCCAGGCCATCGCGGGCTTCGAAAAGCCCGTGCAGATCGGCTTCAACCGCCGTTTCGATCCCGGCCACCGCGCCGCCCGTGACGCCACCCGCGCCGGCGAGATCGGCGATCTCCAGCAGGTCATCATCACCTCGCGCGATCCCGGTCTGGCATCGCGCGACTACCTAAGAGTCTCCGGCGGCATCTTCCGCGACATGACCATCCACGACTTCGACCTCGCCCGCTTCATGCTGGGCGAAGAGCCCATCGAGGTCTTTGCCACCGGCAGCACCCTCGTCGATCCGACGCTCGCGGAATTCGACGATGTCGATTCCACGATGATCGTCATGCGCACGGCAAGCGGCAAGCTCTGCCACATCAACAATTCCCGCGCCGCCGCCTATGGCTACGACCAGCGCGTCGAGCTCTTCGGCTCGAAGGGCATGCTGATCTCCGGCAACCGCCGCGCCCACCATGTCGAGCGCTTCAATGCCATGACGACGGGTGCGGGCGAGCCCTATCTCGATTTCTTCATCGAACGTTATGTCGAAGCCTTCGAACTCGGCCTCCAGTCGTTCCTCGCCTGCGTTGCCTCAAACACCAAGCCGGACGCCACCTTCGAGGATGGGGAGAAGGCGCTGGTGCTGGCCGAGGCGGCCATTCGCTCCAAGGCGGAAGGCCGCTTCGTGAAGGTCGGCGAGATTACCGGCTGACCTCAATGCTTGCGGCGCTGCTTGCCCGTGACCGTCGGGATCTCGGGCGAGCCCTTCTTGTCTTCCTGAAGCAGCGCGGCGAGTGCCACCGCAATCGTCTGTGTCAGGCACATGGGTGCGGCGAGCGAGCGCGAGAACGAATATTCGTCTTCGGGAATCGTGAAGAGCACCGTCGCATTCTTGGCGAGCGGCGAAAGCTGGCTGTCGGTGATTGCCACGATCGGCGTGCCATTTTCCGCCGCGACATCGGCGATCGTCACCACTTCCTTGGCATAGTGCCGGAAGGCGATGGCGACCAGCACGTCCTTCTTGCCCATCACCTTCGCCATTTCCGGCGCAAGCCCGCCGGCCGGATCGAGAAGAATCACGCGGCATTGCAGCATGGAGAGCACGTAGCGCAGGAATTTCGCAATCGGCTCCGAACGCAACTGGCCGGCGATGAAGATCGTGTTGGCGTTCTTCAGCGCGCGGGCGGCCTGCGAAAGGCTCTCCTCCGTCGTCGTGTTCAAAAGCTCCTGCAGGGTCGCGATGTCGCGCACCACGAGGTCATGCAGGAAACCGAGATTGCCCTTGCGCTTGGTCTTTTCCAGATCGACGTCGAGCGCGCTGATGCGTTCGCGATAGCCGGGTGCGGCGGTCGACAGCCGGCTCTGGAACACCGACTGGAGCTGCTTGAAGCCGGAAAAGCCGAAATTCTGCGCGAAGCGCACGAGGATGGAGGGATGCGCGCCGCACTGTTCGGCAATCGCATTGATCGACTGCATGGCCACGACGTTGGGGTTCTGCGTGATGAACCGCGCGACCTGCTGGAACCGGTCGCTGAGATTGGGATAGGCTTCCGTGACGATGTTGAAGAAGGTCTCGTAGTTCGCCGTTTTCGGTGGCGGCTGGTCGGACTGTTTTACCCGCGGCATTGAGCCTCCACTCCCCAGAGTTCGTGTCATTCAGAAACCGTGCAGTATTGCATAAATCAAAAGTCTGCAACGTTTTGGCCGAAGCCGGGAAACAGCTCTCCAAAGGGTCAGGCGCCGACACTCGAACGGGCATGCGCCGCGATCTCGTCGCGGTTGACGACGAGCGCCGGATCGAGCGTGCCCTTGAAGAAATCGAGGATGTTGGTCGCCGCCGAGATCGCCATGCGCCGCCCGCAGGCTTCGGTCAGCCCGGCATTGTGCGGCGAGAGCACGACGCGCTCGCAGGCAAGCATCGGGTCGTCGCGCGCCGGCGGTTCGGAATCGAGCACGTCGAGTCCGGCCGCGGACAGCCGCCCCTCGTTGAGCGCGGCGAGCAGCGCCGCCTCGTCGATCAGGCCGCCGCGGGCCGTGTTGACGAGGATGGCGGAGCGTTTCATCACCGCCAGTTCCGGCGCCCCGATGAGCGGCTCGGCGCCGGATTTCGGCACATGCAGCGACACCACGTCGGCCTGCCTGAGGCCATCGCGCAGATCGGCAACCGGGGTCACGCCGGCCGCCGCAATCTCGGCGGCGTCCTGGAATTTGTCATAGGCCAGCACCGCCATGCCGAGCACCGTTGCGATCTGCGCCAGCCGGCGGCCGATGCGCCCGAAACCGACGACGAACAGGGTCCGCCCGTCGAGTTCATCGGCATCGAGGGTGTTGCGGTAATTCCAGTCGCCCGCGCGCATCTTTTGGTCGAAAAGCACGGTGCGGCGAGCGGCCGACAGCATCAGCATCGCAGCATGTTCGGCGACCGCGCGGGAATTCACGTCACCGACCACGGCAAGTGGGATGCCGCGGCCATTCAGCGCCTCGACATCCACCGAATCGTACCCCACGCCGTGGCGCGAGACGATCTTGAGCTGCGGCGCGCCGGCAATGAACTCCGCCGGCAGCGGCTGGGTGCGGATGAGCAGCGCATCGGCAGCGGCGAGGAACGGCTGGTAGCTCGCCGCGGAAACCTCCTCGACATAATCGACCGTCACGCCCGGCGCGGAGTGCAGGACCGCAAGCCCATCCGCGTGGATCTTGCCGGCCACTAGAATCCTCGGCATTCAATAGCCTCCCGTATCGATCTTGTTTTCGGGAGCGACCTCCTGCACGAGCTCGCGGAATCTCCGCACGCTCGCATCGGCGGCGGCGGCGAGAAGACGGACGTCGTTGGAGACGGTGACGAAATCGAAGCCCCAGCCGACGGCCTCGGCCGCATATTCGGGGGTGCCGTTGTGCAGGGCCGCACGCTTGCCGGCCTTGTGCGCCGCATGAAGGATCCGCTTGATCGCCTCAATCATCTCCGGCTCGCGGCGGTCGAAGCCAGGCGCATAGCGCTTGCCCTGGAGGCCGAGCGTCAGGTCCGCCGGGCCGATATAGACGCCGTCGAGGCCGGGGGTAGCGAGGATGTCTTCGAGGTTCTCATAGGCCTGCGCGGTCTCGATCATGGCGAGGCAGATGATCTCGTCGTCGGCTTCCGCGGCGTAACCCGGACCGGCGGAAAAGAGCGCCCGGCTCGGCCCGAAACTGCGAACGCCTGCGGGCGGATAGCGCACGTAGGAGACCAGCCGCTCGGCCTCGGCGCGCGTGTTGATCATCGGGCAGATGACGCCATAGGCGCCGGCATCGAGCGCCTTCATGATATCGGCGGGATCGAGCCAGGGCACGCGCACCAGCGGCGTCACGCCGCTTGCCCGCATCGCCTGCAACATCGGCACCGTGCCGTCATAACCGACGATGCCGTGCTGCATGTCGATGGTGAGCGAATCGTAGCCCTGCGCGGCCATGATTTCGGCGCTGAAGGAATTGCCGATCGAAAGCCAGCCGTTGATGACGGGCTTGCCCTCCGCCCAGCGCTGCTTGACACCGTTCCTGATCATGGCTCTCTCCTCAAACCGTCATCTGCGCGAGTTTGACATTGGAATAATCCAGAATGCCCTCGGTGCCACCCTCGCGGCCCATGCCGCTCGCCTTGATGCCGCCGAAGGGCGCCTCGGCGGCCGCGAGCGCAAAGCTGTTGACACCGACCATGCCCGCCTCCAGCCGCGCCGCCGCCTCGCGGGCGCGCCCGGCATCGCGGGTGAAGACATAGGCGGAAAGGCCCATCTCGGAGGCATTCGCCCGCTCGAAGACCTCGTCCGCCGAGGAGAAAGGCGTGATGGCGGCGATCGGGCCGAAATTCTCCTCGGCGATCGCCTTGGCATCGTCCGGCAGGCCAGTGATGACGGTCGGCTCGAAAAAGAAGCCGGCATTCATGCCGGCCAGGCGGCGGCCGCCAGCGAGGATCTTGCCGCCGCGGTCGCTGGCGTCGGCGATGATCTCTTCGATCGCCAGCCTGCGGCGCTCGTTGATCAGCGACCCCATCTGCGTTGCCTCATCGAGACCATGGCCGAGCTTCAGCGCCTTTGCGCGAGCGGCAAAACCATCGGCAAAGCGATCGTGCAGCGACTCGTGCACGTAGAAGCGATCCGGCGTGACGCAGACCTGGCCGGCATTGGCGTATTTCGTCGGCACGGCGAGGTCGAGCGCCCGGTCGAGATCGGCATCGTCGAAGACGATCATCGGCGCATTGCCACCGAGCTCCATGCTGACGCGCTTCACCGTCTCGGCGCTGTCGCGGATCATCTGCTGGCCGACGCGGGTCGAGCCCGTCAGCGATACCTTGCGCACGAGGGGGGAGGCCATGATGGGCTTGTAGGTGTTGCCGGTCGGGCCGATCAGGAGATTGGCGACACCTGCGGGAAGGCCGGCCTCGTGCAGGCAGTCGAACAGGATCATCGCCACGCCCGGCACCTCGACCGAAGGCCGGACGATGACGGCACAGCCGGCCGCAAGCGCGGGCGCGACCTTGCGGGCGATCAGCGCCGCCGGGAAATTCCACGCCGTGAAGGCCGCGACGACGCCGACCGGCTCGTGCGACACCTCCAGCCGGCCGCCCGGCGCACGACTTTCGACGATGCGACCATAGATGCGGCGGGCTTCCTCGGCGTACCAGCGGAACTGGTCGACGGCGAGGCCCCATTCGCGGCCGGCCTGCGCCAGCGGTTTGCCGGTTTCCAGCGTGATCTGGCGAGCCGCTTCCGCAGCACGCGCGGCCATGACGTCGGTGACCTTGTGCAGTGCATCCGCACGCGCCCAGGCGGGCGTCGCCTTCCAACCGCGGAAGGCGCGTTCGGCAACGGCGATCGCCCGTTCCGTATCCTCCACGGCGGCGGCGGGCACCACGCCGAGAACCTCGCCATTGCCGGGATCGGTGATCTCCGTCGAGGCCCCGCGCGCCGGCCCCGACCAGGCGCCGTCAATGAACAAACCGTAGGAACCGTACATGTCACCTCCTCCATGCCGGCGGTGCAAAAGGCCGCATCCGCAAGCAGCATTTCCCATTCACAAAAGAAGCAATCTTTATTGCAAGTCAAGAACTATCCGCAACGTTTGGTGCGACTACGCATTCCCATCCACCGTCAGCTAGGCCTTTCAGGCAGCGTCAGCCGCGTGCGCTCGCGCGTCGTCATCGCGATGACAATCTGGTCCGCAAGGCAGGTGGCGACGAGCCCGTCCCAGGCCGTCGAGCCATCCGCCACCGGCGTGCCGCTGCGGACACCGTCGACCCAGGCCTGGTTCTGGAGGCGATAGGCATCGCGGAAGCGGGGCACCCAGTTCGCCGGGAAAGACCCCTCCTCCGCGCCGTTGCGCCGCATGCGGGTGAGGGCCGGATGCGCCATGCCGATCGTGCCGCCCGCGCAGACCGCTTCGGCGTGGACGTGATAGCCGTAGTCGGCGTTCATGAAGAGTTCCACGGAAACGAGGCTGCCCGCCGCCGTTTCGAAGATGAACATGGCGGGGTCGTTGCTCGCGTCAGACGGACATGGAATGACGGTGACGGCCGTGTATTCCGTCGAGAGCAGCCAGCGGCAGACGTCGATCTCGTGCACCAGAGAATTGGTGACGGCCATCGCGCCGGTGAACCACGATGGCGCCGCCGCATTTCGATGCTGGCAATGCAGGATGCGCACGGCACCGAGCGTGTTGTCGTCGATCGCCGCCTTCATTTCGCGATAGGCGGGATCGAAGCGGCGCATGAAGCCGGTCTGGACCAGCCGCCGGCCGGATCGCGCCTCGGCCGCGACGATCTCCAGGCACTCGGCGGTGCTGGTGGCAAGCGGTTTCTCGCAAAGGACCGGCTTGCCTGCGGCGATTGCCGCCAGCACGAGCCGGTGATGCGTCGCATCCGGCGAAGCGATGAGCACGGCTTCGACGGCGGGATCGGCGATCAGCGCCTCGGCGTCCGTCGTCGCCCGCGCCCCGCGCGCGGCCGCCTCGGCACGCGCCGGGTCGGCATCCGCCACGGCAACCAGATGCGCGCCCGAAATATCGCTGGCGAGGATGCGCGCATGCTCCGCCCCCATCACGCCCGCGCCGATGACGCCGATTCCGATGCTTTTCATGGTCGCTCCTCCCATCCGCGTCAAACCGCAAGCCAGGCGCCGGTGCGCGAAGATGTCTGGATCGTCTCCACCAGCGTCTGGATGCGCAGGCCGGCGCGGAAATTGAACGGCTCGGACCTGAGGCCGGCGATCGCGTCGAGATAACCGGCGACTTCGATCGCCTTCAGGTCGTTGAAGCCGAGCTGGTGGCCGGGTGCAACGCAGAAGCGGCCGTAGGGCAGATGGTCCGGACCCGCCTCGATGCGGCGGAAACCCTGGCGGCCCTTCGCGTCCGCCGTCGAATAGAAGTGGAGTTCGTTGAAGCGCTCCTGCGAGAAGGCGAGCGCGCCCTTGGTGCCGTAGACCTCGAAGTCGTGCTGCATCTTGCGGCCGGTCGCGACCCAATTGCCCTCGATCGAGCCCGTCGCGCCGTTTGCGAAGCGCAGGAAGGCGCGGCCGATATCGTCCGTCTCGACGGTCCGCACGCCGCCCTTGCCGTCGGGGCGACTGGCGATCACCGTCACGCAATCGCCCATGACCCTGGTGATCGGGCCGACGAGGAACTCGGCCGTCGCCAGCGCATGGCTGCCGAGATCCGCCAGCGCCCCGCCGCCGGCCGGATCGTGGCGGAAGGTGAAGGGTGCGGCCGGATCGGCCATGTAGTCCTCCGCATGGAGGCCGCGATAGCCGCGGATGTCGCCCAGCTCCCCGCCGGCGATCATCTCTTTCGCGAGGCTGAGCATGGGGTTGCAGAGATAGTTGAAGCCGACCTGCGTCCTGACGCCGGCCTTTTCCGCGGCGTCCGCCATTTCGCGCGCGTCGCTCGCAAGCGGGGCGAGCGGCTTTTCGCAATAGACGTGTTTGCCGGCGGCGATTGCCGCGAGCGCCATTTCCTTGTGCAGGGCGTTGGGCGCGGTGATGTCGATCATGTCGATCTCCGGATCCGCCACCAGGCTGCGCCAGTCATCCGTGGCCCGCGCGAAGCCGAAGGCGGCGCGCGCGGCTTCCGCCTGCGCCAGGGTCACGTCGGCAATCGTTGCCAGCTCCACGTCATAGGGCAGGTCGAAGACCCGCTCGGCAGCGGCAAAGCCGAAGACATGCGTCTTGCCCATGAAACCCGACCCGATAAGGCCAAGACGGAGCTTCTTTTTCATTCTCTGTGTTTCCTCGGACGATGCGTAGTTTGTTGAATGCAATTATCGTTGCAAAAATACGAAAGTGTCAATATTTGTTTTGCAAGACGCCTTCCCTCGAACCTGGAGCCCGACCATGAAAGCCAAACTCGGCATTGCGCCCATTGCCTGGTGGAACGACGACCTGCCGGAAATCAGCAGCGACATTTCGCTGGAAGGATGCCTTGCCGAAGCGCGCGAAGCGGGTTTTACCGGCATGGAGACCGGCCGCCGTTTCCCGATGGACGCGGCGACGCTGCGCCCGATCCTCGACCAGCACGGCATGAGCGTGTGCGGCGGCTGGTTCTCCGGCCTGCTGCTCGACGGCGACATCGCGGCCGAGAAGGACCGGATCGCGGCGCAGATGGCCTTGTTCAAGGCCGTCGGTGCGCCCTGCATCGTCTATGGCGAGACGGCGGGCACGATCCAGGGCGACCGTGGCGCGCCGCTTGCGACCAAGCGCAAGCTCTCCGAGGACGAGATCAGGGCCTATGGCCGCAAGATGACGGCCTTCGGCGAATGGTGCGCCGAGCAGGGCATGCCGATCTCCTACCATCACCATATGGCGGCGCCGATCGAGACCGAGGAAGAGCTCGACCTCCTGATGAAACATTCCGGCGAGGGCCTGCCCCTGCTCTTCGACGCCGGCCACATGGCCTTTGCCGGCGGTGACGTGCTGCGGGTCATCGACAAGCACCACACGCGCATCACCCATGTGCACACCAAGGACGTGCGCCTGCCGGTGATCGACGCGCTCGATCGCACGCGGGAAAGCTTTCTCGACGCCGTCATCAAGGGCGCCTTCACGGTTCCCGGCGACGGCAGCCTCGATTTCGAGGCCATCGTCAAGCGCCTCGCCTCCTACGGCTACGAGGGCTGGTTTGTCGTCGAGGCGGAGCAGGACCCCACCCACAATCCGCCGCTCGACATGGCGAAGATCGGCCATAAGGAACTCCTCCGCGTGATGGCTGCCGCCGGTTACGAGGTTGTCTGCTGAGCGTGAGAGCCTCCGGACTCCGCCCTTTCCTCCGTCATGGTCGGGCTTGACCCGACCATCCATGCCGCGGGTGCTGCGTGGATCCTCGGGTCGAGCCCGAGGATGACGTTGGAGGGTAGGAAGGCTCGCAACCCCGCAAACCAGCCCCCGCATGCGATGCGAAGCACGCCGGATGGTCTGTCCGGCGTGCGATTCTCAGATCGTCCCACCCAGCGAGGATTCCAGCAGCGCCAGCTCCTGCCCGCCGGCCATCATGTCCTGAAGCGCCGCCGCGTCCACCGTGCCGCGTTCGGCGGTGCCTAGCGTCTGGCCCCGGTTCAGCACAGTGAAGCGGTCGCCGACGGCGAGCGCGTGGCGGACGTTGTGGGTGATGAAGACGACGCCGATGCCCTGCTTGCGCACCCGGTCGATGGTGCTCAGCACGTTCGCCGTCTGGCGCACGCCGAGTGCCGACGTCGGTTCATCGAGGATCAGCACCTTGGCGCCGAAATAGACGGCGCGCGCAATGGCGACCGTCTGGCGTTCACCGCCCGACAGTGTGCCCACCGCCTGGTCCGGGCCGCGCAGGCTGATGCCCATCTTGCGCATTTCCTTGACGGTAATGTCGTCGGCCTTGGCCTTGTCGAAGGTCCGGAAGGGCCAGACGCCGCGCTCCGGCTCGCGGCCCATCCAGAAATTGCGGCTGACGCTCATCAGCGGGATCATCGCGAGGTCCTGGTAGACCGTCGCGATGCCCGCCGTCATGGCGTCACGCGGGCTCTGGAACAGCGTCGGCGTGCCTTCCACCAGCACCTCGCCGCCACTCGGCTTGTAGACGCCGGACATGATCTTGATGAAGGTCGATTTGCCGGCACCGTTGTCGCCGAGCAGGCAATGGCATTCGCCGGCGCGGATATCGAAGGAGACGCCGGCCAGCGCGATGACATGGCCAAAATGCTTGGTGATGTTTCTCATCTCCACGATGGCAGACATCAGCGTTCTCCCGTGATGATGCGGCGGATATAGGTGTTCATGATCACGGCCGTGAGCAGAATGAGGCCGAGGAACACCCGGAAGAGCGAGCTTTCCGCATTGGCGAAGAACAGGCCTTGCTGCACCACGCCGAAGATGATGGCGCCAAGTGCCGCCCCGATGACCGAGCCGTAACCGCCGGTCAGCAAGGCGCCGCCGATGACCACGCAGATGATCGCCTCGAACTCCTTCAACAGGCCGCGGTCGGCCGCCGCCGAGCCGAATTCCATCACCTGGCAGGTGGCGAAGACGCAGGCGCAGAAGGCGGAGAACATGAACATGAGGATTTTGACGCGATTGACCGGCACGCCGACGTAACGCGCGGCAAGCGCGTCACCGCCCGCGGCAAAGATCCAGTTGCCGAACTTGGTGCGCGTCAGCAGCCAATGACCGAAGATCACCAGCACGATCGCCCAGACGACCAGCATCGGGATGCCGTCGATGACCGGCTGGCCGGCGCGGTTGCCGCGGGTGAAGGTGGCGATCCAGCCCGCCTCCCCCATCCAGGTGAAGAGCCAGCCCAGAACCTTGCCGCCGAAGATCGGGGCGAGCCAGTCGGTCGCCGCCTTCTCCGCGACGCCGCCTATGATGGTCTGCCGGGTGAAGTAGATCGAGCCCCAGATGGTGAGCCCGCGCAGGATATAGAGGAAGGCGAGCGTCACGATGAAGGACGGCAGGCCGGTGCGGATGACCAACCAGCCGTTCACGCCGCCGAGCAGGATGCAGAAGACGAAGGTCGCGATGATGGCGAGCCAGAGCGGCACACCGATATGGACCGAGAGAATGGCGATCATCACCCCGGAAAAGCCGATCATCGAGCCGGTCGAAAGATCGAACTCGCCGGCGATCATCAGGAGACAGGCGCCGACCGCGATCACCATGAACTGGGCCGAAACCACCGTCCAGTTCATCACGCCTTCCGCGGCGAACATGCCGCTGTCGCCGGCAATGACGGCAAACAGCAGGAAGACCAGGATGGTACCGCAGATGCCGCCGAGCTCGGGCCGGATCAGCGCGCGCCGCAGCGGCGAGACGGGTTTGATGCGCTCGTCCTTCAGCGCGTCCGGAATGACGTCCGTCATGAATGCATTCTCCTCCCTCGAAAAAGACTTTTGGCGCGCACGGGCAGGCCGCCCGGCGCGCCAAAAAAACCGTCAGATCAACGGTACTGGCCCGCCAACGACTCGACGAGCGCGATATTGTCCTTCGTCACGAAGCCGGGGCCGGTGAAGATGGAATTGGCCGGCGCCACGCCGTAGCGCACATAGCTCGTCAGCACCTGGATCGGGATGGAGCCCTGCAGGAAAGGCTGCTGGTCGATCGCAAAGTTGATCGTGCCGTCCTTGATGGCGGCGGAAATCTCGGCCGAGAGGTCGAACGTGCCGAAATAGAGATCGCCGTCGAGGCCCATTTCCTTGACCGCCCGGATCGACGGTTCGGCCGAGTTGGGGCCAAGCGTCAGGATCGCGCCGGTATCGGGATTGGCGGTGAGATAGGCCTTCACCTTGTTCTGCACTTCCGACGGGTCGATGCCGGAATCGACCATCTGGTTGCCGAGTTCCACGCCGATGCCTTCGGCAAAACCGCGGCACCGCTCCACGGAGGCCGGGTTGGTGATGTAGTGGTTGACGCAGAGGAAGCTCTTGATGCCGGCTTCCTTCGCCCGCTTGCCTGCACCGAGGCCCGCTTCATATTCCGGCTGGCCGACATGCATCAGCGCGCCGAGCTTCTGGCTCTCTTCCACCGTTCCGGAATTGACGGTCACGACGGGAATGCCCTTGGCAATGGCGTCCTTGATCGGCCCTTCGAGCACGTTGAAGTCGGCGATCGTGACGATAATGCCGTCGACGCCGGCAGCCGAACTCTGCTGCACGAGGCGCGCCATGTCGGCGAGGTCACCCGTCGGCGGGTTGCGATATTCGGTCTCGACGCCCATCTGCTCGTTCGTGACCTTGATGGCGTTCTTAATGACGTTGAACCAGCTGTCGCTATCCGGGCCATGGCTGATCCAGACGAACTTTTCGCCATCCGCATTGGCCACACCGGCAAACGCCGTCGTGGCGAGCAGCGCGCCGAGGGCGAGCGATTGCAGAATTTTCTTCATGAACGATTTCCTCCCGAAATTGGCTTCCTGTTCCTCCCCGCCCGAAGCCGTTGCGGGTAACTGTCAGGCCGCGCGCTTGGCGCCCTGTGCAGACAAAGCGGCGTCCAGTTTCGCCTGGTCCCAGCCTTCCGCGACGGCCCGGGCGAGCAGCTCCTGCTGGCTTTCCGGGGCAAGACCGCCGAGCGGCGGATCGGTGTCGAGATTGGTCGGGAACGGGTAGCCATCGGCGGTCGCGGCGATCACAGCGCGCCGCCCCTGCGGCGAGAGCGCCGCGAGATGCGGATAGACGGCGCGGGCCATGGCGGTGCGGTCGAGGTTTTCCATGTGGCGCGCGAAGGCCGAGGCCGTCTGGATGAGGTTGACCATGCGCACGACATCCGCCGTCCGGTTCTCGCCGGCAGCGTGGAACAGCGCAGGGCTGAAGAAGATCGCGTCGCCCTTTTCGAGGGCGAGCTGGACATAGTTCTCCTCGAAATAATCCCGGAATTCCGGCCGCGTGGCGGCGACATAACCCGGCAGGTAGCGCTGCGAATGCGGCAGGAGCTTCGTCGTGCCGCTCTCGACGGGCATGTCGCAATGGGCGACGCCGCCTTGCAAAATGAGAGTGGGGCCGGTCGCGTGGATGTGGGTCGGATATTCCGCCATCTGCTCCGGCTTCATGAAGCCGAGATGGTAATCGCGATGCGGGGCCTGCGCCTTGCCGCCGGGGCGGACCTGGTTGACCTGCGTGGCGATCTGGTAGCCGGGGCCGAGCCAGGCGCGGCAGGCAATGTCGATCACCGGATTGGCCATGTAGCGGGCATAGACGGCCGGATCGCGCAGGCAAAGCTTTTGCAGGCTGTTCCAGATGCGGTCGTTGGCGCCGGCCTTGGCGAAATGGTCGCCTGCCGCCGTGCCGGCCGCGCGCTCGTCGGCGATGATCTGGCGAAACACCTCGCTCGCCGCATCGATGGCGCCCGGATCGGTGAAGGCGCGCTTCACCACGAACACACCCGGCCCCTCGCCGATGATCGACGCCCATTCCGGGCCGATTTCGTCATTGACAGCGGCGCCGTCATAGATCGGAATGTTCTTCTCGATGGTGATCGCCGTCGGGCACATCGCCATGGTGGTCTCGGTCTCCACCTGACGCCTGAATTGCGCAAGGTCGATCACCGTTGCAATATCGTTCATCGAAATCCTCCTACCCGATGCGTGAAACCCGGTTTGATGGCGGCATGCATCCTTCTCGCGGCACCCCTCCTCGGGCACCGCGAGCCGCAAGCGCAGATCAAAAATTGCGGCCATCAACTATCAGCAATATTAATTGTGAAAATTTGCCGGTGTCAATAGATCGTGCAACCTGCGACGCGATGTTCGTCGTCGCCGCAAAAGAAAGGACGCCATGCGAGCGCCACGGGCCGGCCATGGCCATGGATTTAACGGCGGAACGCCTTTAATCCTGCCAGAAAGCGGCCCCGTGCCGCCTTCGAAACAATGCCAGGCACGGGAGTGCGCACATGCTCGTCGGAATAACGATCCTACTTGTTTTTCAGCTTGTTGGCGAAGTGACCGCCTATTTTCTCGGCGGCTTCGTGCCCGGTCCCGTCATCGGCATGGCGATGGCCGCCATCGTGCTCACGCTGACGAAAGGCTCGACTTTCCTGCAACCGGCCCACGAACGCACCATCGACACGTCCAAGGCGATCCTCGCTAATCTCGGCGTGCTCTTCGTGCCGGCGGGCGTCGGCATCATCCAGCATCTGGATCTCATCCGCGACCGCGGCTTCGCGCTGATGGCGATCGTGCTGCTGTCGACCGTCATCACCCTCACCGTGACCGTCTGGGTCTTCATCCTCGTCAAGTGGCTTTCCGGGGGCTATGCCAATGACTGACGGGCTCTGGGTCTATCTCGCCACCTCGCCCCTGCTGTGGCTTGCCGGAACGCTGGTCGTCTGGCTGGCTGCCACCGGCCTTTCCGGGCTCGCCCCCGGCAATCCGCTGCTGAACCCGATCATGATCTCGATCGCCGCGATCGCCACCGTGCTTTGCGTGACCGGGATCGACTACGGCACCTATTTCGAGGGCGCCCAGTTCATCCACTTCCTACTGGGGCCGGCGACCGTGGCGCTCGGCATCCCGCTCTTCGAAAAGCTGTCGCTGGTGAAGAGCAATCTCGTGCCCATGCTGAGCGCCCTCGTCGTGGGCAGCTTCACCGCGGTCGGCTCGACGGTGTTTTTCAGCGACCTGTTCGGCTTTTCCCCCGAAGTCGTCGCCTCAATGGCGCCGAAATCCACCACGGCCGCCGTCGCCATGGCGATCTCCTCCGGCTTGCAGGGTGACCCGGCCCTGACAGCGGCCGTCGTCGTGCTCACCGGCATCTGCGGCGCGATCGTCGTCACGCCGATGATGAACGCCATGCGCATCAAGGATTTTAGTGCGCGCGGGTTTGCGGTCGGGCTTGCTTCGCACGGGATCGGCACGGCGCGCGCCTATTCCGTCGATCCGGTCGCGGGGCTGTTTTCCGGCATCGCCATGGGCCTGAACGCCGTCCTCACATCCCTGATCGTCCACCTCTTTCTCTGAAAGGCCCTCAGAAACTCGGCGGGCTGATTGCCCAGAGCACGATGGCCTCGCGGTCCGCCGGGTTGCGGTAGCGGTGCGGCTCGCCGGCGGAATAGGAGAAGCTGTCGCCTTCGCGCAGGTGGAAATGGCGCTCGCCGATCCAGATTTCGAGTTCACCCGCCATCACGAAGCCGACCGCGTCGCCCGCATGGCTGTAGCTCTCCGCGCTCTCCGTGCCCGGCGGCAGGCGCGTGTAGATCATCTCGACCTGTAAACTCATCTTTGGCGTCAGCAATTCGTCGACGATGCCGTGGTCGTACTGAATCCTCAGGCGATTGCCGCGCCGGATGACATAACCGTGTTCGGCCTGCGGCACGGGCGCTGCACCGCCGAAGAACCATTGCACCGTCACGCCGAGGCTGCGGGCAATGCCGACCAGTGCGGGGATGGACGGATAGGCGAGGTTGCGCTCGATCTGGCTGATATAGCCGGTCGAAAGGCCGGCGCTTTCGGCAAGCTGGGCGAGCGTCATCCTGCGCCGCTTGCGCAGGCCCCGGATGCGCTCTCCAAGCACCGGATCCTCGCCGGCTTCGGAATCCATAACCGGTTCCGGAGCATTCTCATCTGCCATCGTTTCATTCCTCGTGTCCCCGGCAAAGTCGTTCAGATTGCGGATAATAGCAACAGATTTTGCCATTAGTAAAAAAAATCAGTCGATTTTTTACTTAAGATAAAATAGAAGCGGTCTCGTTTCGCTCGCTCGGGATGGGAGGACTGGATGATCGGGATTGTGCCTTTCAAGCGCTCTGTGCGCCTCTGTCGGAAGACGGGAGGTGTTGCGTGAGCACGACCGCCTCTCCCTTTCCGAACCTGTTCCAGCCCTTGCAGATCCGCGGCGTGCGGCTGAAGAACCGCATCATGTCCACCGGACACGACACGACGCTGCCGACGGATGGCCTCGTCAACGAGGCGCTCATCGCCTATCACGAGACGCGGGCAGCGGGCGGCGTCGGCCTCATCGTCTCCCAGGTCGCCGGCGTGCACGAGACGGCGCGTTATACCTCACACATGCTGATGGCGACGGAGGACGATTGCATCGACGGCTATCGCCGGCTGGCGGAGACCTGCCATGCCCATGGCACGGCCCTCTTCTCGCAGCTTTTCCATCCCGGACGGGAGATCATGGAGGGCGGCGACGGGCTGCTGACGGTCGCCTATGCGCCCTCCGTCACGCCCAACGAGCGTTTTCGTGTCATGCCGCGGGCACTCGATCAGGCGATGATCGATGAAATCGTCGCCGGCTATGGTGCGGCGGCAAGGCGCATGCACCAGGCGGGTCTCGACGGGGTGGAACTGGTGGCAAGCCACGGCTATCTGCCCGCACAGTTTTTAAACCCGCGCGTCAACCTGCGCATGGACGCCTATGGCGGATCGTTGGAAAACCGGCTGCGCTTCGCTGCCGAGGCGTTGACCGCGATCCGCGCGGCGACGTCAGAGGATTTTGTCGTCGGCCTGCGCATCAGCGCCGGGGATCGGGATGAAAGCGGCCTCACCTCCGACGAGGCGCTGGAAAGCTGTCGCCTGCTCGAACCGCTCGTCGACTATGTCAACGTCACGGCCGGCACCTCGGCCTCGCTTGGCGGCGCCGTGCATATCGTGCCGCCCATGGCCTATCGCAACGCCTATCTTGCGAGCGATGCGGCCCGCTTCCGCCGCGCGCTGAACGTCCCCGTCTTCGTCGCCGGGCGCATCAACCAGCCGCACGAGGCCGAGGCCGTGCTGGCCGAGGGCGCCGCCGATGTCTGCGGCATGACCCGCGCGCTGATCTGCGATCCGGACATGCCCGTAAAGGCCGAGGAAGGCCGCACCGACGACATCCGCGCCTGCATCGCCTGCAACCAGGCCTGTATCGGCCACTTCCATCGCGGTGTGCCGATCTCCTGCATCCAGCACCCGGAGACGGGTCGCGAGCTGAAATTCGGCACGCTCACCCCCGCCGCACGGCCGAAGAAGGTCATGGTGATCGGGGGCGGACCGGGCGGCATGAAGGCCGCCGCCATCGCCGCCGCCCGCGGCCATAAGGTCACGCTCTACGAGGCCGCCAGCCAGCTTGGCGGGCAGGCGCTGCTCGCCCAGCAATTGCCACGCCGCGCGGAATTCGGCGGCATCATCACCAATCTTTCGCGCGAGCTCGAACTGGCGCAGGTGCGCGTGGTCAAGGGCGTGCGTGTCGACGCCGCGCTTGTCGAAGCCGAAAAGCCGGATGCGGTCGTGCTTGCGACCGGGGGAAGACCCTATCTGCCGGAAATTCCCGCAGACGACAGCGTGCAGGTGGTCGATGCCTGGCAGGTGTTGCGGCGCGAGGTGAAGACGGGCAGCCGCGTCGTCGTCGCCGACTGGCGCTGCGACTGGATCGGCCCCGGCATTGCCGAATTGCTGGTCAATGACGGGTGCAGCGTCGAGCTCGCGGTCAACGGCACCCATCCCGGCGAGCTTCTGCCGCTCTATGTGCGCGACAACATCGCCGCCGAACTGCACAAGAAGGGCATCGGCATCACGCCCTATGCCCGGCTCTACGGCTGCGATGGCGGCACCGTCTACCTGCAACACACCGTCAGCGAGCAGCCGATCGTCTTCGACAATATCGATACGCTCGTGCTCTGTCTCGGGCACGAGCCGGTGGACGTGCTCAAGGCCGAGCTGGCGGGCCTCGTGCCCGAAATCCATCTTATCGGCGACTGTCTTGCCCCGCGCACGGCGGAAGAGGCGGTTTATGACGGGCTGAAGGCCGGCACGGCGCTGTAAGACACACAAAATGGCCGGCTGTTGATTTTAGCAGTTGCCAAAGTGCCCTCCACTTAATACGCTGTTAAGTGAAGGGTGGGGCCATGGACGACATCGCGGTTGCGACGAAGAATCAGGCTGCTGTGGGCGAGAAGGTGAAGACTTTCCGCACCGCCCGGCGCATGTCGCTCCGCACGCTGGGCGACGCTACGGGAACGACGGCGAGCTTCCTCAGCCAGTTGGAGCGGGGGCTGAGCGGCGTCAACATCAGCACGCTGATGCGCATTGCCGGCGCGCTCGGCATCAGCCTGACCGACCTGTTCGAAGAGACCGCCCCGCCCGTCGGCCGCGTGCTGCGCAAGCACGAACGCTCCGCTCTCCCGCCGGCCGAGGGCTACCGCAAGATGCTGCTGTCGCGGCGCCCGATCCGCGACATGGAAGTCTATATCGGCGAATTCGACCCCGGCGGCTCGACGGGGGAAAAGCCCTACAGCCATGGGGATTCGCATGAACTGTTCTTCGTGCTGCGGGGCGAGGTGGAACTCACCCTCGGCCACGAGCGCCATGTGCTGTCGGCCGGCGACAGCATCGAATATCCGACCTCGGTTCCGCACAAGACCGTCAATATCGGCACGGAAACGGCTGAAGTCCTCTGGATGATCGCGCCGCCGACCAGCGTCGCGGATGACCTCGACAAATACCTGCCACGGCCGGGCTCGTAACCGCGGCAGGAACAACGCACGCGAGCGCTACTGGGAGTAATGACGATGAAGAATTTTGCGAGGGCTTTCGCCCTGACGATGACGTGCGCCCTGGCGTTGCCGGCGTTCGCACAGGAAAAGCCGGTCGCCGGCGAAGTGAAGGAAGGCTCGCTCAAGGGCAAGACGCTGACCTTCGTCTCCTATGGCGGCATCTACCAGGACGGCCAGGTCGCCGCCCTCCAGGATTTCGTGACGAAATCCGGCGTGACGCTGCTGAATGACGGGCCGACGGAAATCGCCAAGCTGAAGGCGCAGGTCGATGCCGGCAACGTCACCTGGGATGTGGTCGATACCGCCGACCTGCCGCCCTATGTGCATTGCGGCACGCTGTTCCAGAAGCTCGACCTCTCCAAGCTCGATGTCTCGAAAATCCCGCCCGGCCAGGTCGGCGAATGCTCGGTTCCGGCGATGAACTACGGCGTCGTGCTGATGTACAAGAACGAGACCTACAAGGACAATCCGCCAAAGAATTGGGTCGATTTCTTCGACACTGAGAAATTCCCGGGCATCCGCGCCATCGACGGCAGCGGCGATCCGACCGGGGGCCTGATCGAACAGGCCTTCAAGGCAACCGGCGGCGACCCGAAGGCGATGACGCCGGACGATATCGAGAAGGGCATCCAGAAGCTGCGCGATCTCGGCCCCGACACGATCTACTGGAAGACCGGTGCTGAATCGCAGCAGCTTGCCGAATCCGGCGAGGCCGACATGGTGATGATGTGGACCGGCCGCGCCATGACCGCCGTGAAGAACGGCGCCGCCTACACGCCCGTCTGGCAGGATTGGCTGGTCGTCATGGACCAGATGACCATTCCGGTCGGCGTCAAGGACACGGATGCCGCCTATGCGCTGCTCAACGCCTATCTCGGCGCAAACGCCCAGGCGATCCTCACCGAAAAGACCTCCTACACGCCGATCAACCTCGACGCCAAGCCGAAGGTCGACGACGTGACCGCGGCCTTCCTCACCTCGACGCCCGAGCGCATTGGCCAGGGCTACCAGCAGAACATCCCGTTCTGGGTGAAGAACTTCGACCTTGCCGCGGAAAAGTGGTCCGCCCTTCTTTCCGGCAACTAAGAGCGTGATCCAATGCAAGTCCGGCGTGATGCCGGGCTTGCTTCCCCAGCACGGGAGGTTTCCTTGACAGCGATACCCGACCAAGGCGCGCATACCGGTTCCGAACGACCCACCTTCCTGTCGCGCTTCCATCTGCGCGGCGCGGTGTGGCTGGCCGCACCCGCAGTGCTGGTGCTGCTCGTGGCGCTCGCCTATCCGCTGGCGATCGTCGTGGTGCGCAGCTTTACCGATCCGGCGCCCGGCATCGACAATTACGTCTGGTTCTTCCAGTCCGCAGTGAACCGCAACGTGCTGCAACGGACCTTCGTCGTCGCCGCCTGGGTGACGCTCGCCTCGCTGATCTGCGCCTACCCCTATGCCTATGCCATGACCATCGTGGGCCGAAACGTGCGGCTTGCACTCATTCTCTGCGTGCTCGTGCCCTTCTGGCTGAGCGGCGTGGTGCGCACGCTCGCCTGGGTCATCCTGTTGCAGGATTCCGGCGTCATCAATTCTTTCCTGCGCGGTATCGGCCTTTCCCCCGTCAAGCTGATCCGCACGCTGCCCGGCGTCATCATCGGCATGACGCAAGTGCTGCTGCCTTTCATGATCCTGCCGATCTATTCGGTGATGCGGGGCATCGATACGCGCCTGTTGCAGGCCGCCCGCAGCCTCGGTGCGAAACCCTGGCGCGCCTTCGTGCAGATCTATGTGCCGCTGTCGTTGCCCGGCGTCTATGCCGGCGCGATCATCGTGTTCATCCTGTCGCTCGGCTTCTACATTACGCCGGCCCTGCTCGGTGGCCCGCGCAGCACCATGCTGTCGTCGCTGGTGCAGAACCAGGTGCTGAGCCTGCTCAACTGGGGCCGCGGCGGCGCCATGGGCGTGGTGCTTCTGGTCGCGACCTTCCTGCTTCTTGCCATCGCCGCCCCGCTGATGCGCCAGAAACACACCAGCAATCGCAGGGAGGCCTGACGCCCATGCCCTCCTTCCCGCGCGTTTTCCTCGGCCTGTTCTGCCTGCTCGTCGCCGTGCTGCTCTTGGCGCCGACGCTGGTTGTCATCCCGATGTCGTTCAACGGCAACAAGTCGCTGGCCTTCCCGCCGGTCGGCTTCTCCTGGCAATGGTACGCCAACTTCTTCAGCAATCCCGACTGGACCACGAGCTTCACCAATTCGCTGATCATCGCGCTCATCGTCGCCGTCGTCGCGACCGTGGTCGGCACGCTCGCCGCCTTCGGCGTCACCAGGGCTGCGGCGCGCACCGGCGGGCTGCTCAGGGCCTTGCTGATCACGCCCATGGTCGTGCCCGGCGTGGTGCTGGCGATCGGTATCTATGCGGTCTATCTGGACGCGCATCTGGTCGGCACGGTCGTCGGCTTCGTGCTGGCGCATACCATGCTCGCCATCCCCTTCGTGCTGATCGCGGTGCAGGCGAGCCTCGAAGTCTTCGACCGCCGGCTGGAGACCGCCGCGTCGAGCCTCGGCGCCGGCCGGCTGACCGTCTTCCGCACAGTGACGCTGCCGCTGATCCTGCCGGGCATCCTTTCCGGCGCGCTCTTCGCCTTCATCACCTCGTTCGACGAGATCATCGTCGCGCTGTTCATCACAAGCCCGTACCTGAAGACCCTGCCGGTGCAGATCTACACCTCGATCACCCGCGACGCCGACCCGACGGTCGCCGCCGTCGGCACGCTGCTCTTCATCGCGACCTCGCTTATCATCGTTGCCGGCCTGCTCTTCGGCATGCGCCGCGGAAGGACATGACCATGAATGCACCCCAACGCTCCGCCGGCGCCGCGATCGAAATCCGAAAGGCCTCCAAGCGCTACGGCGCCTTCACGGCCCTCAACGACATCGACCTGCACATCCGCCCCGGCGAGTTCATGACGCTGCTCGGCCCCTCCGGTTCCGGCAAGACGACGACGCTGAACCTGATCGCCGGCTTCACCGATATCAGCTCCGGGGCGCTCGAAATCGGCGGCAAGAGCGTCACCGGCCTTCCCTCGCACAAGCGCAATATCGGCGTCGTCTTCCAGCACTACGCGCTGTTTCCGCACATGACGGTGGGCAAGAACGTCGCCTATCCGCTGACGCTGCGCGGCATCAAAGGCGAGGACCGCGAGCGGCGTGTCAAGCGCGCGCTCGACATGGTGAAGATGACCGATTTCGCCCATCGCTACCCGAACGAGCTTTCCGGCGGCCAGCAGCAGCGCGTGGCGCTCGCCCGCGCCCTGGTCTTCGATCCGCCGCTGCTTTTGATGGACGAGCCGCTCGGCGCGCTCGACAAGAAGCTGCGCGAGTGGTTGCAGCTCGAAATCAAGCGCATCCACCGCGAACTCGGCACCACCTTCGTCTATGTCACCCACGACCAGGAGGAAGCGCTGGTGCTGTCCGACCGCATCGCCGTCTTCAATGGCGGGCGCATCGAGCAGATCGGCACGGGCCGCGAACTCTACGACCACCCGGCAACGCTGTTCGTCGGCCGCTTCATCGGCGAATCCACCGTTTTGCGCGGCCCGACGGAGACCGTGGACGGCAACACCGTGATGACCATCGGCAAAGACAAGGTCGTGGCGCACGGCCGCCTGCCCGGCGATGCGCGACCGGTGATCCTGCTCCGGCCCGAGCGCACGGCGCTGAAACGCCCCGGCACGGATGCCGTCAGCGGCGAAAACCGCCTTTCCGGCACGGTCGAGGAGGCGATCTATCTCGGCTCCGGCTCGAAATACGAGGTGCGGCTGACGGACGGCACCATCGCCGTCGTGCGCAGCCCCCTTGGCGGCGCCGATTTCAGGATCGGCGACCCGGTGGACGTCACCTTCACGCCCGCCGACCTCACCCTCCTTCCCGACGATGCCAGCGCCGACGTGACGCTGACCTGAACCTACCGAAAGCACATCCCATGGACGTCAAGACCAACGGCAACATTTCCTTCTGGTATGCCGATATCGGCGGCATTCCGCAAAAGCGCCCTCCCCTGCCGGGTGATCGCGAGGCCGATGTCTGTATCATCGGCGCCGGTTATACCGGCCTGTGGACCGCCTACTACCTGAAGAAGGCCGATCCGACGCTGAACATCGTCGTGCTGGAGCGCGAATTCGCCGGTTTCGGCGGCTCGGGCCGCAATGGCGGCTGGCTCTCCGGCGGCTTCAGCTGGTCGCGGGAGAAATATGCAAAAACCTCCAGCCGCGGCGCGGTGGTCGACATGCAGAACGCCATGGCCGGAACGGTCGACGAGGTGGAACGCGTCACCAAGGCCGAGGGCATAGACGCGGACCTCATCCGCGTCGACAAGCTCGTCGCCGCCACCAATGCGGCCCAGCTTGCGCGGGTGCGAGAGGAGTATCAGTTCGCCCTCGACTGGCAGATGCCGCCGGAGCGCCTGCAACTGCTGTCGGCACAAGAGGCAGCCAAGCGCATCAACATCGCCGACGTCAAGGGCGCCGTGCTCTACCGCAACATGGCCCGCGTGCAGCCGGCCAAGCTGGTGCGGGGCCTTGCCAAGGTGGTGGAAAGCCTAGGTGTGGCGATCTACGAGGGAACGAGCGTCACCTCATTCGAAAAGGGCCGCGTCGACACCGATCGCGGCACGGTCCGCGCCAAATCCATCATCCGCGCCACGGAAGGCTTTTCCGCCGGCCTGCCGGGCTATGAGCGCACCTGGCTCGCACTGAACAGCGCCCAGATCGTCACCGAGCCCGTGCCCGACGCGCTGTGGGAGCAGATCGGCTGGGCAGGCCATGAGCTGCTCGGCGATGCGGCGCATGCCTATTGTTACGCCCAGCGCACCCGCGAGGGCCGTATCACCATGGGCGGGCGCGGCGTGCCCTATCGCTACGGCTCGAAGACCGACGTCAACGGCCAGACCCAGCAGGCGACGATCGAAGCCCTTCACGGCATCCTGACGCGCCTGCTGCCGCAGACCAAATCGCTGAAGATCGACCATGCCTGGTGCGGCGTGCTCGGCGTTCCGCGCGACTGGTGCACGACGGCAGGCTTCGACCGCTCCACCGGCATCGGCTGGGCCGGCGGTTATGTCGGCCTCGGCGTCTCCTCTTCCAACCTTGCCGGCCGCACGCTGACCGACCTCGTCTTGAACCGTGAGACGGCGCTGACAGGCCTGCCCTGGGTGAACCGCACGGTGCGCAAATGGGAGCCGGAGCCGTTCCGCTGGCTAGGCGTGCACTCCATGTACCAGCTCTACCGCATGGCCGACGAGCGTGAATTCGCCGGCCTGCCGAAGACCTCCAAGCTCGCGGCCCTTGCCGACGGCATCACCGGCCATTGAGCCCTTTAAGGATAGATCATGATCAGTTTTGAGAATTTCGGCGATCTCCTCGCCCTCGACATCGGCGCTTTCGCATCGAAGCCCACCTCCATCGAAGGCAATCAAGAGGAGGCCACGCTGCCCCTGTGGGAGAGCGCGGACGGCAAGATGGAAACTGGCATCTGGGAATGCACGCCCGGCCGCTTCACCGCCGACCGCAGCGACAATGCCGAGATCTGCCACCTGCTGATGGGCCGGGTGACGCTGCACAATGCCGACGGCACCAGCCGCGATATCGGGGCGGGCGAGATGTTCGTGCTGCCGCTCGGCTGGCGCGGCGAATGGACGATCCACGAGCGGACCCGTAAGATCTACACGATGGTCGCAAGGGGCGTCTGAAACGGTCAGGTGCGGGACGGGTTCAAACTGTGAACGCTGCGTTCTCGTTCCGCGCCTTTTCAAGCCAGCCTCGATATCCCATGTTCGGCGGTGAGACCCTCTCCAACGGACGCTCCCGCGTCGAGGCCCATATCCATGAAGAAAATCGGTTTCCTGTCCTTCGGACATTGGACCCCCTCCCCGCAATCCGAGACCCGCTCGGCCGGCGATACGCTGCTCCAGTCGATCGACCTTGCCGTCGCGGCTGAAGAGCTTGGCGCTGACGGCGCCTATTTCCGGGTGCATCACTTCGCCCGCCAGCTCGCCTCGCCCTTTCCACTCCTCGCTGCCGTCGGCGCGCGGACGAGCAAGATCGAGATCGGCACGGCCGTCATCGACATGCGCTACGAAAACCCGCTCTACATGGCGGAAGATGCCGGTTCCGCCGACCTCATTTCGCAAGGGCGCCTGCAGCTCGGCATCAGCCGCGGTTCGCCCGAGCAGGTCATCGATGGCTGGCGCTATTTCGGCTACGAGCCGCAGGAAGGCATGAGCGACGCCGACATGGGCCGCCGCCACGCCGAGGTGTTCCTGGACGTGCTGAAGGGCGAAGGGTTTGCACAGCCGAACCCGCGCCCGATGTTCCCCAACCCGCCCGGCCTTCTGCGTCTGGAGCCCCACTCCGAGGGCCTGCGCGAGCGCATCTGGTGGGGTGCCAGCTCCAATGCCACCGCCGTCTGGGCGGCGAAACTCGGCATGAACCTGCAAAGCTCGACGCTGAAGAACGACGAGACGGGCGAGCCGTTCCATGTCCAGCAGGCGGCGCAGATCCGCGCCTATCGCGAGGCCTGGAAGGAAGCCGGCCACGCCCGCACGCCGCGCGTCTCGGTGAGCCGCAGCATCTTCGCCCTCGTGGACGAACGTGACCGGGCCTATTTCGGCCGCGGCGGCAAGGAGGCGGATTCGATCGGCTATATCGACGACCAGACGCGGGCGATCTTCGGCCGCTCCTATGCCGACGAGCCCGAGAAGCTGATCCAGCAGCTTGCGGCCGACGAGGCGATCCGGGAAGCCGACACGCTGCTCCTGACCGTGCCGAACCAGTTGGGCGTCGAATATAACGCGCATGTCATCGAGGCGATCCTGAAACACGTCGCACCGGCCCTGGGCTGGCGCTAGGCGCGTTTTCTAACGCGAAGGCTACACGACAAGCCAAAAACGATAAAAGCGCGCCAGGGAGCCCCTGGCGCGCTTTTTGTCTTGTGCCCTTCGGGCAGAATCAGAACGACGTGCTTGCCTTCAGCATGAACGTGCGGCCCGCGCCATAGCCGCAGGAATTCGCGCCCTGGCAGGTCGCGACATATTCCTTGTCGAGCAGGTTGGAGACGTTCAGCGCGACGCCCCAATTGTCCTTCTCGTAGCGGATGGCCGCATCGACCAGCGTGGCCGAGGGAACCCGCAGCGTGTTCTCGCGGTCCGCCCAGGACTTGCCGATGTGGCGCACGCCCGCCGCAACGCTGACGCCCTGGAGCATATCGTCCTGGAAGGTGTAATCCGCCCAGAGCGACGCCGTGAGTTCCGGAACCTGGATCGGCGTGTTGCCGGCCGGCGTGCCGTCGAACGCGCCGCCCGTCGCCTTGGTGACTTCCAGGTCGAGATAGGTCAGTGCACCGATGATCTTTAGGCCATCCGTCACATTCGCCTGGATCGAGGTTTCGAAGCCGCGGGCTTCCACCTCGCCGATGGCAGCCGTCTCCGGAATGCCGTTGACGGTGATCGTGCTCGGCACGTTTTCACGCGTGATGTCGAAATAGGCGGCCGTGATCAGGGCATCCATGAAGTCCGGCTGGTACTTGACGCCGACTTCCCACTGCTTTGCCGTCTCCGATTTCAGCAGATCGCCGTCATTGTCGGTCGTGGTCGTCGGGTTGAACGAGGTCGAGTAGCTGACATAGGGCGTCAGGCCGTTTGCAAGCTCATAGGCGAGCGCTGCACGCCAGGTGAACTCGCCCTCGTCGCTTTCCGTGGAGTTGGCTGCGTTGATGTTGTCGTCGAGTTCGGTCTTCACGAAATCGTAGCGGGCATTGAGCGTGGCAATCCACCCGCCGCCGAACTTGATCTGGTCCTGCGCATAGAGGCCGAGCTGGTCGCGTGTCAGGTCCTGATCCAGGTACGGGGCTGCGAGCGCCGGCGGATCGTCCCCATAAACGGGGTTGAGCGGATCGAGATCCAGGTCGCCGAATCCGACGGCCTGCGCCTGGTCGATAGAATAGCGCCGGTAGTCCAGCCCAAGCAGAAGATTATGGTCGAGTGCGCCAGTCGCGAACTCGCCTTCGAGCTGGTTATCGACCGTGAAAATGCCGACATCCGTGTCATGCGCGAACCGGTAACGGGCGAGCTTCGTCGGGTCGGCCAGCGACCATCCGTTTGCGTACAGCGCGTCTTCCTTGAGCGAGACGCTGGCGTAGCGCAGGTTTTGACGGACCGTCCAGTTGTTGTCGAACGTATGCTCGAACTCATAGCCGATCATGGCCTGCGTGCGATCGTATTCATCGATGCTCTTATCGCCGTAGAACAGGTCGGTCGGAATGCGGCCAACGCCCGGCTGATCCTTGACCGTGCCGAAATAGGGCAGGAAGCCCGTGCTGGTGTGGGTCAGGTCGATGTGCTGGTACGAGCTGAGAATGGTGAGGCTGGTGTCTTCGTCAGGCTGCCAGGTCAGGCTCGGCGCGATCGTGCCGCGAAAATCGTTCGACTTGTCCGTCTCCCAGCCGCCGCCGGAAATCTTGCCGGTCAGGCGGTATTTCAGCACATCGTCACTGCCAAGCTTGTCGCTGAAATCGAGGCCGAGATAACCGTTGCCGAAGCTGTTGATGCCCGTCTCGACATAGCGCAGCGGATCATCCGTCGGGCGTTTGCTGACGAAGTTGACGAAACCGCCCGGATTGGCGCCGCCATAGAGCGCCGAGCTCGGCCCCTTGATGACTTCGATACGCTCCAGGAAGAAGGGATCGATGAGGAACGTGCCGAAACCGGTCTGGAAAAGCGAAAGCCCATCGAGGAAGACGCCGGTCTGCTCGGCCTGGAAGCCGCGGATGAAGAGCCAGTCGGTGTCGGAATCCGTACCGTAGGTGGAGGCGTTCACGCCCGCGACGTAGCGCAGGGCCTCGTCGATCTTCTGCGGGCTCTGGTCGTCGATCTGCTCGCGGCCGACGACGGAGACCGATTGCGGGATCTCGTTGAGGCCGGTCGCCGCCTTGCTGCCGGTGCGCGTGGTCTTCGCCACGACGCCGCGCACGGGCTCCACACCCGTATCGGCCGCCGCATTGGGGTCGCCCTGCTCGACCCGCACCTCTTCCAGCCGCGTCGTGCCTTCCGCGTCCTGTGCGAAGGTGGAAAGCGGCGCAAGGAGGCCAATGGCCGCTGTACCGCAAGCAAGCGCCAGCCTCAACCGCCGCTGGTTCTTCGACTTCATCACCATATGCGTGTCCCCAATCACCCGCCCGCCTGCCTGGACGGTCTTCCAAAAGATAAGATGAGTGCTTAACTCAGTTTTAATGATCGGGCTTGTCGCATTCCCCGAAAATAGAACGTTCTTGGGCAATTTTCCGGATAATGAATATTCGCCCGGCGGCTCAAGCTCAGGCGAGCTGCGCCTTCTGCCAATGGGCCGGCGTGGTGCCGAAATTCTTCCGGAAAACCCGGGTGAAATGCGCCTGGTCGGCGAAGCCGGTCTCGGCGGCGATTTCCGTCAGTGGCTGATTACCATTCAAAAGCAATTGCTTGGCACGCCTGAGCCGGGCATTCACCTGCCATTGGTGCGGCGCGACGCCGGTCGAGGCCTTGAAGGCATGGCTGAAATGGGATTGCGACAAGCCGATGAGGCTCGCAAGCTCCTCCAGCCGGATATTGCGCAAGCAGTTTTCTTCAATGAAATCGGTCGCGCGGCGCAGTTGCCAGCCGGCAAGCTTGCTGCGCTTGCGGCTCGGCGCCTTGGCGAGCTTCATCACGTCGATGATCAACGCCAGCGACAGGCCGTCGCCATAGAGGTCGTGCAGCGGCTGCGGATTGGTGCATTCGGCGGCAATGAGCTGCGCCAGCGAAAGCAGGCGGTTGTCGGAGAAGAACAGCTGCGGGGTCGCAAGCCGTTCGGGATCGAGGTCTTCCGCCAGCCGCCGGCTGATCGTCTCCACGTCGAAATGCAGATCGAGATGGCGCAGGAACTGGTGGTCGGCGAGATCCGCCCAGAGCTCGAAATCGGCGGGAATATAGGCGATCGGGCAATGCCGCCAGTCCTCGACCGTCTCCTCGCCGCGCGGCGCCAGGCGGATGCGGGATTCACCGGGGCCGCGTTTGTCGAGCAGAATGAAGAGGCGCGGGTCCCGTCCGACATAGTACCCACCGGCATTGGCGGCGCATTCAACGTCCCAGACATCGGCGACGATGCCGTTCCAATATCGGCGGCTGAGGTCGCCGACGACGGAGAAGCCTTCGATCCTGTTCTGCATGCGCGGCTGGAACGTCATCTTCCCTACCGGCTATTCCTTCTGTTTTTGGTCAAGTTTTTGTAACCCGAATCTCGCGGCGTTGCAATATCGCCAAAATGCAGGAGGGGCGGCTTGCGCCACCCCTCCCTCCCCCGCAGGTTTTTTCTTAGGTTAGTCTTCTTCTTGGAAAACCTGTTCACGCTTCTTCTTGACCGAAGGCAGGAAGACGACGAGGAGAACCGCGAGCGCAATGGCCAGCAGGACCGCGCTGATCGGGCGCGTGAAAAAGGTCGTCGGGTCACCGCGTGACAGGATCATGGCGCGGCGAAGGTTCTCTTCCAGCAGCGGGCCGAGCACGAAGCCGAGCAGCAACGGCGCCGGCTCGCAGCGCAGCTTGACCAGCAGGTAGCCGCCAAGGCCGAACATCGCGACCGCATAGAGGTCGAAGACGTTGGAGTTCACGCTGTAGACGCCGATCGAGCAGAAGGCCATGATGATCGGGAAGAGCACATAATAGGGCACCGTCAGCAGCTTTACCCACAGGCCGATCAGCGGCAGGTTCAGCACGACGAGCATCAGGTTGCCGATCCACATGGAGGCGATGATGCCCCAGAACAGCGTCGGCTGCTCCGTCGCGACATTCGGGCCGGGAACGATGCCCTGGATGATCATCGCGCCCACCATCAGCGCCATGACCGGATTGGCCGGAATGCCGAGCGTCAACAGCGGGATGAACGACGTCTGCGCGCCGGCATTGTTGGCCGATTCCGGTCCCGCAACGCCGGCAATGGCGCCGTGGCCGAACTCTTCCGGATGATCGGAAACGCGCTTTTCGACCGTGTAGGACGCAAACGCCGCAAGGATCGCCCCTCCCCCCGGCAGGATGCCGAGCGCGGAACCGATCGCCGTGCCGCGCAGCACCGGACCCACCATGCGTTTGAAGTCGTCCTTCGTCGGCCAGAGACCGCTGACCTTCGCCATCAGCACCGTGCGCGTCTTCTCGCCTTCGAGGTTGCGCAGGATTTCGGCGATGCCGAACACGCCGACCGCCACGGCCACGAAGTTCAGCCCGTCCGCATATTCCCGGATGCCCAGGGTGAAGCGCGGCGTGCCCGTATAGATATCCGTGCCCACCAGGCCGAGCAGCAGCCCGAGCGCCACCATGGCCAGCGCCTTGACGATGGAGCCGTGCGCCAGCGCGATCGAGGAGACGAGACCCACGACCATCAGCGAGAAATATTCGGCCGCGCCGAATTCCAGCGCGACGGCAGTCAACGGAATGGCGAAGACCGCGACGAGGAAGGTCGAGACCGTGCCGGCGAAGAACGAGCCGAGCGCGGCGATGGAAAGCGCCGCCCCTGCCCTGCCCTTGCGGGCCATCTGGTAGCCGTCGATCGCCGTCACGGCGGACGAGGATTCGCCCGGCATGTTGATGAGGATCGCCGTGGTGGAGCCGCCATATTGCGCGCCGTAATAGATGCCGGCAAGCATGATCAGCGAGGAGACCGGCTCCAGCTGGAAGGTGATGGGCAGCAGCATGGCGATGGTCGCCGTGGCGCCGATGCCGGGCAGCACGCCGATCAGCGTGCCGAGCAGCACGCCGATAAGGCAGAAGAACAGGTTCTCCGGCGAGGCAGCCGTCGAGAAACCGAGGGCGAGATTGCTGATAAGATCCATCGTCGCCTCCTACAGCCGGGTCCAGGGGCCGAACCGCTCGAACGGCAGGCCGAGGGCATAGCTGAACACCGCCACGGAAAAGACCGTGATGGCGATGGCGAGCAGCAGCGCCATCAGCGGCGTCATGCGGCTGGAGGCAAAAGCCGCAATAAGCGCAGTGAAGAACAGCGACGGCACGAAGCCGAGGCCGCGCACCGTGAGCCCGAAGAAGACGGGCGCGGGCAGGATGAAGAGCATGCCGCGAAGCGCCAACGGCCCCATCGGCTCGCCTTTTACCCGCGTCGCCTGCACCAGCACGACGACGCCGAGCACAGTCAGGATCGAAGCCAGAACCAGCGGAAAATAGCCAGGCCCCATGCGGAACGCCGTGCCAAGTTCAAGGTTAAGGCATTGATAAACAAAGAAGCCGCCAAGTGCGATGAAGGTCAGGCCGCATATCGCATTGGTGCTGTCGAACTCGAATTGTTTCATGGGATCCCCCTCATCCTGCGGCCGAAATGGGCCGCGCAGGCGGTCAGGGATCGTGACGGCGTTGACCGCCGTCACGATCCGATCCGCGCGAACCTCAGTCGGCGTACTGGCCGGCAGCCTCGATCACGGGCTTCCAGCGGGCGATCTCGCCTTCGAGTTTCGCCTTGAGGGCGGCCGGCGTCGCGTCGGCTTCGACGGAGGGAACCGTGCCCAGTTCGGCGAAACGGGCTATGACGTTCGGGTCCTTCAGCGCGCCCTGCAGCGACTTGGAGAGACGCTCGGTCACCTCGGCCGGCGTGCCCTTCGGCGCGTAGATGCCGTGCCAGATACCAACCTGGAAGCCGGCAAGACCAGCCTCTTCCGCCGTCGGAAGATCCGGCAGGTTGGAGAGGCGCGCCGGCGAGGTCACGGCATAGGCCTTGATTGTGCCGCCCTGGATCTGCTTCGTCGTGTTGGTGGTCTGGTCGCACATCACGTCGACCTGGCCGCCGAGCAGGTCGGTCATCGCCGGGCCGGTGCCCTTGTAGGGAACCGTGACGAACTGCGTCTGCATGGCGCTCATCAGCATCATGCCGCAGAGATGGGACGCCGCACCGATGCCGGCGTTGGCGACCGTCACCGTGTCCTTGTTGGCCTTCATATATTCGATCAGGCCCTTGAGGTCGGTCGGCTCCAGATCCTTGCGAGCGACGATCGCCATCGGCACGTCCGTGACGAGGCCGACATATTCGAAGGCGTTCAGCGTGTCATAGGCGAGCTTGCGGTAGAGCGTCGCGCTGGTTGCCATGCCGATATGGTGGAGCAGAAGCGTGTAGCCATCCGCGTCGGCGCTTGCCACACGACCGGCCCCCAGCGTGCCGCCGGCGCCGCCGACATTCTCGACGACGATCTGCTGGCCGAGATCCTTCGACATGGCTTCGGCGACGAGGCGGGTCACCGTATCGGTCGGGCCGCCGGCAGCGAAAGGCACGACCATGGTGATGGTGCGTTCCGGATAGGTCTGGCCAAGCGCAGAGGTGGCGAGCAGCGACACGGCGAATGCGGCCGAGATGCCGAACAGGGTTTTCAAGGTCTTCATCAAATCCTCCCGATGAAATGACCAGCCGACGTGGCTCCTCCCGCGCCGGTTCTGGATGGCCTAGAAGGGGCTTAGCCGGCCGAGTCGGCAAGCGGCGAGGGGGATTTACGGGCCAGTTTACGGCGGTAAACCGCGTCCGATGGGTGGGATGGGGGACAAAGCGCGGGAGCGATGGGTGGATTTCCACCCATAAGCATCTCAGAGATCGTCCTGAAAAGCCGTCGCGCTGATGTTTTTATCGAGCCCGTATTT
The DNA here is from genome assembly GCF_051201095.1 of Shinella sp. BE166. NCBI lineage: Bacteria > Pseudomonadati > Pseudomonadota > Alphaproteobacteria > Hyphomicrobiales > Rhizobiaceae > Shinella > Shinella sp. BE166. The sequence goes on from NZ_JBPEHL010000003.1 coordinate 408,907, forward strand.
CTGCATCTTCTCATATAACGTCTTGCGCGACACGCCGAGCTGCTCGTAAACCGGCTTGAGACTGCCCCCATGAGCCGCCAAAGCAGTGGCAATCAGCCCCCGTTCATAGGCCGCCACCTTGTCGGCCAAGCGTTGCGGACCTGTCTCCGACGAGCCATCCTCCGGCGAGGTGTCGAGCCCGAGCACCAGACGGTCAGCGGAATTGCGCAGCTCCCGCACGTTGCCGGGCCAGCTTCGGCCGGCAATTTCCGTCATAAGCTCGGGCGGAACTTCGATGTCGTTGCGGACGTAGCGCGCCGCGGCCTCTCGGACGAGCTGAAGGAAGAGCAGGGGAATATCCGCCCGTCGCTGTGCCAAGGACGGTACATGCAGCGTGGCGACGTTCAGCCGATAGAAGAGGTCCGCGCGAAAACGGCCGGCGGCGACCTCCGCCTCCAGGTCGACCTTGCTGGTCGCGACGAAGCGCACATCGAGCGGCACGGGCTCATTGGAACCGAGCCGGGTGATGACGCGCTCTTGCAGCACGCGCAGAAATTTTGCTTGCAGATCAAAGGGCATCGAGCCGATTTCATCGAGCAGGATCGTGCCGCCGCGGCCATGTTCGAACTTGCCGTAACGGGGCCGGAGCGCCCCTGGAAACGCGCCCGCCTCATGGCCGAACAGCTCGCTCTCGATGAGATTTTCCGGCAGCGCCGCGCAGTTGATGGCGATGAACGGGCGGTTTGCCCGCGCGCTGATGTCGTGCAACGCCCGCGCCACCACCTCCTTGCCGGCCCCGGTTTCGCCGATGATCAGCGTGTCGGCATCCGTCGCGCCGATTGCCCGCAGTCGATAGCGCAGATCCACCATGACCTGAGTCCGGCCCGGCAGGCGCGCCTCGATGTCGTCCCGCTTGCCGGCAACAGCACGCAGGCGACGGTTTTCCAGCACCAGGCTCCGCCGGTCCATTGCGCGGCGGATGATACCGGCGAGGTGCTGTGCCGTGAACGGCTTTTCGAGAAAGTCGTAGACGCCTGCCCGCATCGCGCTGACGGCAAGCTGCACATCTGCATGACCCGTCACCAGGATGACCGGCACTTCCGGATCCACGTCGCGAATGCGCTGAAGCAGCGTCATGCCGTCCATGCCCGGCATGCGGATATCGCTGACCACGACACCGTCGAAGGCAAAGCCGATGAGTTCGAGCACCGGTTCGGCACTGGCAAAGGTATCGACTTCCAGCCCGAATAATTCCAGCGCCTGCGCGGAGGACCGCCGCATCTCCTCCTCGTCGTCGATCAACAGAATGCGCGGCCCCGTCATTCCGCCGCCGCCCGCACGGAGGCCGCTATATCGAGCACGATGCGGAAAACTGCGCCGCCTTCCGGATGGCTCTCAACGGAGAGGTTTCCACCGAAGTCCTTGATAATATTATAGGAAATTGATAGGCCCAGGCCAAGTCCCTTGCCCACGCCTTTTGTGGTGAAGAAAGGATCGAAGATGCGCTCGGCGATCGCCGCCGGCACACCCGGGCCGTGATCCCGCACTTCGACGATCACCCTATCCTCTTCACGATGTGCGGACAGCACGATGCGTCGGTCGCCCAACCCTTCCACCGCATCGGCGGCGTTGCTGATGATATTGACCAGCACCTGTTGCAGGCGAACCGGGCCGGCTTTCACGACCAGCGTCTCTTCGCTGAGTTGCACGACGAGCTTCGCATCCGCTGCCTTCAGTCTTGGCGCGACGATTTCTAACGTGTCGGCGATCACGTCGGGGAGGGGGACGGGGCCAAGTTTCTCATTCGGCTTGCGGGCGAAATTGCGTAAGTGACGGCTTATCGACGCCATGCGGTCGATCAGGCTGGAGATGCGGCGCACATTGTCCTGTGCTTCCGGCACACGGCCGCGGTCAATCAGCAGCGCAGCGCTATCCGCATAGGTTTTTGCCGCGGCGAGCGGCTGGTTGAATTCGTGCGAAAGCGCCGCCGACATCTGGCCGAGGCCTGCGAGTTTTCCGGCCTGGATGAGATCCGCCTGGGTCTTGCGCAGCTCCTGTTCCGTGAGACGGCGCTCGGCGATTTCGAGTTCGATCTGCTCGTTGACGCGGGCGAGATCCGCCGTGCGTTCGTCGACCCGCCGTTCGAGCTCGTTGCGCGTTTCCTCCTGCAGGCGCAACCGCTCTTCGATGCGCGCGCGGCGTTGCCACAATACGGCAAGACCGAGGGTGGCAAGGCAGATGAACAGCAGGATGGCGATGAGCGCGGTGCGCGCCTGCGTTCGAACCGATGCCGTGTCGAGCAGCACGTTCACCGTCCAGTCCGCTTCCGGCATGTAATGCGACAGACGAAGATATTCCCGCGTCGTGCCTTCGCCGGCGATCCGCATCAGGTGTTGACCGTAGTAAACACTCTCGGCGACGGGCAGGGGCCGAAGCTCAGCCTCGGCATAACGCCGCGAGGCCTGGGTGCGGGCAAGGCGCGCGGCGTCGAGCGGCAGAATTCCGGAATAGAGCCATTCCAGGCTGCCGGTCATGAAGATGATACCTTCCGGATCCGCGACGAAAAGCTTGTATTCACCGCCGCGCCAGGAACTCTCGATGGAATCGATATCCACCTTGAAGACGATGACGCCGAGAATCTTGCCGTCGACATCCACGGGAGAGGAAAAATAGTAACCACGTTTCAACGAGGTCGTGCCCAGCGCATAGAACCGCGCCTGCCGGCCCGCGATGGCGTCCTGGAAATAGGGGCGGTAATCGAAATTCTGTCCGACAAAGGTGCCGGGCATTTCGTAATTGCTGGCGGCGATCGTATTGCCGTCCGGCGTCATCACATAGATGTCGGAGGACTCCAGCAGGCTATTGATTTCCTTTAGGTATTCGTTTGCTACGCGACGCAGCGCCGGATCATCTGGTGCTTGCAGCAGTGCCTCGATGTCGTCGTGATCGGCGATCAGTGCGGGCAGGGGCTCGTAGCGGCTGAGATGACCGCCAAGCGCGGCGACTGCAAGACGCAAAGCAGACCCGGCCTGTGACGACGCTTCATCCATATAGCTGCGCGTCAGCAGCGTGCCCCCTTGCAGGATGGCGAGCACGACGACGACCGGCAGGACCGCGAAGGCCAGGGCATGACGCAGCTTCACGGAACGACGGCTCCTCTCCGCTTCCTTACGGCCGGCTGGCCGCCGCCTATCCTAATCAGCCGCCCGCCTCTTTCCTAGAGGGGAGGGGGCTAGTCGGTCAGCCGGCTTTCGCCGAGGTCGACATTCAGGAACGCGGCAATCGCATCGGTGACGATGGCATGGTCGACGCGTTGCGGCACGCCGGAAACCGTGACCGCGCCGACGCAGCCGAGATCGGCGACGAAAAGCGGAAAGCCGCCGCCATGCGCGGCATAATCGGTGAGGCTGAGATTGTGTGCCTCCTGCTGCTCGCGGCCAGACAGCGCCAACCGCCGCCCGATGAGATAGGACGAATGCCAGAGCCGCAACACGGTGTTGCGCTTGCGGCGGATCCACTCAACATTGTCCGTCGACGTGCCGGGCAGGGCGCAATGGAAGAGCGGGCGATCGCGCAGCGAAATATCGATCGCCACGCCGGCACCCAAAGCCAGAGCTGTTTCGCGCACGCGATTGCCCAGCGCCCATGCGTCGTCGGGGCTGAACCGGCTGAAGCGCAGAAGCCGTTCCTGTTCTTCCAACCGCCGGATATCCTCTGCAATCGTTTCCGCCATCATGTCCCCCATCCGGATTGTCGTGATCGATCCTTATCGGGAGTCTCGTGCAAGGGGAAGGGTGTCTTCCAGTTGATGGAGATCAAGGTTGCGGGGAGGGGAAGCCATAGGGTAGGGGAGATCACATCACTATTCCCTGGGTCATCATGCCGGACAGCTTTTTCGTCTTCGCCATCCTCGCGCTGCTGCTGACACCCGGCCCGACCAACACCTTGCTGACGGTCGGGGCGGCGGCGCGCGGCTTCCTCGCCAGCCTTCCGCTGCTTTTCGGGGAACTCGCCGGTTATCTCGCCGTGGTGGTGCCACTTGCGACGATCGCGGCCGCGCTTTTGGACGGACGCCCGGCGCTTGCAATTGCCCTTCGTCTCGCCGCCGCCTGCTGGGTGCTGTTTCTGGCATTCCGGCTTTGGCGCCTGTCATCCACCCATGAGAACCGGGACGCCTCATCGCCCGTCACGATCGGCCAGGTTTTTTTGACGACCGTTCTCAACCCAAAGGCACCGATCATCGGCCTCGTCATCATGCCGCATGGCCCGCTGATGGAAATCGCGCCGGCGCTTGGACTTTTCAGTCTGCTGGTTGCGGGTGCGGGCACGAGTTTTCTCATGCTGGGCAGCCTTGTCGGGCGGGCGCCGCTTCTGTCGCCGCGCGTGGTCTACCGGGTCGCGGCCGCCTTCCTCGTGGTCTTTTCACTCGGTCTTGCCGGCAGCGCATCCGGCCTTATCTGAAATCAGATATCGTCCGGTTCGTGCTGGCGCATGAGCTCCTGCTGGACCTCGTCCTGGAACGCAAAAACGGCGGCGCGCGCCTGGTTCTCGTTCGATCCGAGCTTGCGCAATTCCTCCGCCAGTTCCCGGCAGACCTTCAGCCAGTAAAGCCGGGCATCCTCGCCATGCAAGCCGCCAAGTTCTCCGGCACAGCGGCGCACATGGGCGGTGCGGCGTTCGGCGGGAAACGGAACGACCGGTCCGGTCTCGACGGAAATGGAACGGCGGCGCGGCTGGACCGAGGCGTGAGGGGGCATTGATTCGGGCTTCCTTATCTTCCCCCCATGATTAGGAGCCCCATGGTTAACGTGCGGTTTCCGCGGTGAATTTCGCTGTGCCAACCTGCGACCCTCATCCTGCCTGCTTGGCCGGAATACCGTTCGTCCGCATCAGCGCCATCAGCATCGGCCCGAGCGAAAATTCGCCGCGCTCCGCCCTGCGGGTGAGGTCGCGCAGATAGCCACCGGCGGAATTGATATGGCCGGATCGCTCCAGGATGCAGCCGATCACGGTCGCGGCATTTTCCGGCCCGAGCACCGCGCAGGCCTGTTCATAGGCGGAAGGGCTGATCGCCAGCATCGAGCGCACCACCACCGCTGCCGTCATCAGGTCACGCCAACTCGAAATCGCACCGCCGGGACCGAAGGCCACCATTTCCGGGCAAGCCCGCAGCACAAGCCCCAGCGGATAGGGTTTTTGCGGATCCGAAGCATTCGCCGGCTGGGGGTAGACCCCCTTGACCGCCGTCGGCACGTCGACAGGCCATTGCGAATACCGGGCATCCGGTTTTTCGTCCTGCTCCATCTGCCGCGGGGTCGAACGGTCCGGTCTGGCCTCAGCTTTGCCGCCCTGCTTCGTTTCGAAGCTTGGTTCATTATCAGAAGTAGAGTCGGGTTTTGAATTCTGTTTGTGCCGCTCAGTATGGCTGGCATTGCCATCCGGTTCTTGTAAAATAATCTGCTGTTCCAGGCACTTGAGAATTTCGAGGCGCAAGGCTTCGAGTGCGGCAAGCGTCGGCGTCAGGTTTTCGGGCGTCCGCAAACGCGGCAAAGCCTGGACCTCGCGGCGGTATTCGGCTTCGTAGCGCATCCAGTCGCCGGCAAGTCCGTCTTCCAGTGCCGTCTCGATCAGCTTGGCGATATCACGTCGGACGAGCGTGACCCGCTCACGCAGACGCTGCAGCAAAACGCGCTCGGCCGTGACTGCGGCAGCGAGCTGTTCGATCTCCCCTGCCCGGGCGAGCAAGGGGGCCAGCGAGAAGCCGAAGGCCTCGCCGATCGTGCCCTGCTGGTCGCGACGCACATAACGCTTGCCGTTTGGGCTGTCGCGGCGTGTGAGCAGGCCACTTTCCACCAGTGCTGCAAGATGACGGCGCAGCGTGGTTTCGGCCATGCCGTGCGTGCGCAGCGAAAGCTGCGTGTTGGAGGGGAACACCACCAGGCCGTCGCTGCCGCTGAGCTCGGTCTTCGGGTGAAAACTCATCAGCGCGTTGAGCACCGAGAGTGCCCGGTCGCTGATGCCCAGTTTCACCCGGGCCTCGCAAAGCCAGCGATAAAGCTTCCACTTGTCGATGCTCGCCTCCGGCGAGACCGTCTTGGCTATCGCCTGGCTTGCCAACATGCCAAGCGTCATAGCCCGCCGCCCGAAGGGCGTCGTTATGCCGTCCGTCTCCATCTCTCTTCACCTTTCAACAGGCAAAAGAGACCCCATCACCGAAACCGGCGCCGAAAAGGCTTGACTGTGATTCGGGGAAGTGCGATTCTCAGGCTGCTAAACGATGAGAAGGGCTTCCGCGACGGCAACGTTGAGGGGGCCTTTTTCTTTTGCGGATCAATCTCCCGATTTCTGTTTGTTTTCAGTCCGAAACGCCTCGTAGAGACGGTCCAGGTTCTGGGTAATGTAGGCGCCGAAGGCGGGCGCTTCGGCGGCCTTCAGGGCAATCGTGTACTGGCGGCCGTTTGTCTTGATGCTGGCGCTGACCGCACCGTCCTTGCGCGACCATTCCGCCGGCGCCGGCTTGGCGGTTCCCGCGGCCTCCTTCTTCGAAAGATGGCCGCTGACAAGGTTGAAGCGATCTTCCGGCGTACGGCTCTTCACCCGTTCGCGGGCGAGAAACTCCACGGCCTTGTCCTCGTTGGACGGCTCGTCGAAACGGGTCGCAAGCTCATGCCAGCGGTCGCGGCCGATGCTCAGCGCCGGGCCGATCGCGCTGCGCACGCTCTTGGGAATGCGGTTCACCACCGACAGCATCTTCGAGACGGTCGTCTTGTCGGCACTCAGCGCCGCCATGATCGTCTCGCGGTCGAAGCCGCGCGTTTCCAGCTCTCCGGCAAAGGTCGCCCGCTCAAGGAAGGAGAGATCGGCGCGCGCGCTGTTCTCCTGGCCCTGTGCGATGACGTGGTCCCGGTCGGTGAGCGCCTTGACGACGGCGCGAACAGGACGGCCGAGCAGGCGCGCGGCGCGTGCGCGGCGGTGGCCGAAAGCGATCTGGTAGACGCCGGATTTTGCTGGATGCGGGCGCACGAGGATCGGCGAATCCTGCCCGCGCACGCGCATGGCCTCAACCAGCTCCTGGAACTGCTCGTCCGAATGGGCGAGGCGGTCGGAAATGAAGGATTCCTCGATTTCATCAGGCTCAAGCTCGATGACGATTTCGCCGGCCGTCAGCTTCGCCTCGATCTCCTTGGCAGCATCCGCCTTGGCGGCGAGCGCATCGATGCTGCGCGTCACGGCGCCGAGCGCGCCGATGCCCTTGTAGGTCACATGGTGGCGCTGTTCGTCGGGCACGGGGTTTACCGGCGTCAACTTCTCCGCGCTCGGCGACATCAGATTGGAAAGAACGTTCTTGCGCGCCATGATCAACGCCCCCATGCCTTGTGGATCAGTTCGACGATTTCCGCGTTCACCGCCTCCATGGATTCCAGCGCTCGGTCATAGGTGGCACGCGTGAACTGGCTCCGGTCGACCTCATAGAGCGTCTGGTTGGTGAGCGCGGCATCCGCAATGGCGACGCTGCGCACCATGGGACTGGTGAGAACATGCTGCTTGAACAGCGAGCGCATGAAGGCGACCATCTGCGTCTGCGGGCCATCCGCCGGATCATAGCGGGTAACCAGATACCGCAGCCAGTCGAGGTTCATGTTGCCGCCGGCACTTTTCAGCGTGTTCAGCACCTCGCCCAGCATCTGCAGGAACTGGCACATCGACATAACGTCGAGCATCTGCGGATGCACGGTGATGAGCACCGCGGTCGCGCCGCAGATCGCGCTCATCGTCAGAAAGCCGAGCTGCGGCGGGCAGTCGATCACCACCACGTCGTAATCGTCGGCGACGGAGGAGAGCGCCTCGTCAAGCCGCGCGAAGAAGATCCGGCCGTAATCGCTCCGGTCGCCCTGCGCCAGAACGCGCGGCGTGTCGTGCTCGAACTCCATGAGTTCGAGATTGCCGGGCACGATGTCGAGACCGGGGAAATTGGTCTTGCGGATGATTTCTTTCAGCGGCCGACGCTGGTCGTCGTAGCGGATGGCGCCGTAGAGCGTCTCGTTCTCGTTGACGTCGAATTCCGGCTGAAAACCATGCACCGCTGAAAGGCTCGCCTGCGGGTCGAGATCGACCGCGAGCACCCGGTGGCCGGTGAGCGCCAGGTGCTGGGCAAGATGGGCCGTCGTCGTCGTCTTGCCGGAGCCGCCCTTGAAGTTCACCACGGCGATGACCTGGAGATGGTCGGTGCCCCGCCGGCGCGGCACGTAACGCTGGCCGCCGCGGCCGTTTTGCTCCAGATATTCCCGCATTTCCTGCAATTGCTCGGCCGAGTAGGAACGGCGGCCGGAGGGCGTCACCTGCGGCAATGGCCCCTTGGATTCCAGCGAAAGATTGCGCAGGTAGCCACTGGTGACCCCGAGAAAATGCGCCGCCTCGCTCAGCTGGAACTGGCGCAGGCTCTTCTGGGCAACAGGCGGAAACATCTCCAGCCGATGCTGCTTCAGCTTGTCTGACAGTTCATGCGCCTGCCCGATGATCAGCTGATCGACCTCGGAAATTGCCTGTCCGAACATTGCGGCCATATTCATGTCGAGAATCTCAAAATGCGATTTCAAGCCCACCTTGGGGTTTAAACCGCATTTAGAACCGATTCTGAATCGAGGGCAAGGCAATAATGGTTAACGCACCGCGCTCGACCGGCGCTGGTACGTCCATGAATGAGACTTTAGCGTATTGACCATCGCACGCCTATCGGCATGGCCCGATTCGATTGGGGAAAACTCCGGAAAATTAACCTTTTCCGCACTCCTACGCCTCGGTGTAACCGCGCCGCCGCCGTCGAGCGATTTGCCGGGCGAGCACCGTCTCGGCCTCGGCCATTGTCGCATGCAGGCTCGACACCTGCCGGCCGCGCGTGCCGATACGGCCCCAGTGGCGCAGCACGGCGATCTCACCGAACAGCGTCGGCTCCAGTGAGAGCATGTAGAAGCGCGCCATGTTGCGCGTCGCGTCGATGCGGCGGAAGCGATAGGCAGGGGAGGGAGTGGTGTTCGGCATGCCCGGGATTCTGCCGAAGCCCCGAATCACCGTCCAACGAAAGCTTTGAATCGATCCGGACGGATCGATTCATCTGCGTGATGGATCGTCAGTCGCTTGGTCCGCGCCGCGCCGGTTGCACCGCCAGCGCCGCTTCGATCGTGGCGAGGCCTGCCTCAAGTTGCTCCAGGCCGTCTGCGCCAAGAAGCCGGGCCAGTTCCTGCTCGTATTCATGCGCCAGCGCGATCATTTCACCATAGATGCGCCGGCCCGCCGGTGTCAGGTCGAGATGTTCGATGCGGCGGTCGGCGGCATCCTCGCTGCGCTTCAGCCAGCGCTTTTCCTCCAGCGCCCGCACGGCGCGCGATACTTTCGTCTTGTGCATGCTGGAATTGGCGCCGATTTCCGTCGCGGTCATGCGGCCGTAGGAGCCGAGCGCGGCCAGCGCCCGCCATTCCGGCCGGGTCATGCGGTAGCGCGCGCGGTACTGCGCGGCAAAACGCTGGCTAACCAGTTCCGCCGCCTGGTTGAGGCGGTAGGGCAGGAATGTTTCGAGCCGGAAGTCCATGGGTGGCGCCTTGATGGTTACAAAATGGACAGTTACATCTGTAACCACCTGACGACAAGGGCGCTTAGCAAGAGGAGGCCAAGCCATGCCGGACCATGCCGCGGAGATCGCCAACAGCCTGAAATACATGACCGGCTTCGGCAATGATTTCGAGACGGAATCCCTGCCCGGTGCCCTGCCGCAAGGACAGAACAGCCCGCAGAAATGCAATTACGGCCTCTATGCCGAGCAGCTTTCCGGCTCGCCCTTCACCGCGCCGCGCGGCACCAACGAGCGCTCCTGGCTTTACCGCATCCGCCCGAGCGTGCGCCACACGCGCCGCTTCTCCAACGCCAGCTACCCGCATTGGAAGAGCGCGCCCTGCCTCGACGACCACTCCCTGCCACTCGGCCAATTGCGCTGGAACCCGCTGCCGGCGCCGAAGGAGACGCTCACCTTCCTCGACGGCATGCGCACGATGACGACGGCCGGCGACGTGCTGACCCAGGTCGGCATGGCGGCGCATGCCTATACGTTCAACGCCGACATGGTGGACGACTATTTCTTCGATGCCGACGGCGAATTGCTTGTCGTTCCGCAGCTGGGCGCGATCCGCGTCTTCACCGAAATGGGCATCATGGATGTCGAGCCGTTGGAAATCTGCCTCATCCCGCGCGGCATGATGTTCAAGGTCTCCCGCCTTGGCGAGGGTGACGTCTGGCGCGGTTATGTCTGCGAGAACTACGGCGCGAAATTCACCCTGCCGGACCGCGGGCCGATCGGCGCCAACTGCCTTGCCAATCCGCGCGATTTCAAGACACCGGTCGCCGCCTATGAGGAGAAGGAGACGCCGTGCCGAGTCCACGTCAAATGGTGCGGCAAGTTCTACGTCACCGAGATCGGCCACTCGCCGCTCGATATCGTCGCCTGGCACGGTAATTATGCGCCGTTCAAATATGACCTGCGCACCTATTCGCCGGTCGGCGCCATCCTGTTCGACCATCCCGACCCGTCGATCTTCACCGTGCTGACGGCGCCGACGGAAGAGGCCGGCACGGCGAATATCGACTTCGTCATCTTCCCGCCGCGCTGGCTGGTGGCCGAACACACCTTCCGCCCGCCCTGGTATCATCGCAATATCATGAGCGAATTCATGGGCTTGATCCATGGCCAGTATGACGCGAAGGAAGAAGGCTTCGTGCCCGGCGGCATGAGCCTGCACAACATGATGCTGCCGCACGGCCCGGATGCGACGGGTTTCGACAAGGCGTCTAACAGCGAGTTGAAACCCGTCAAGCTCGACCACACCATGGCCTTCATGTTCGAGACGCGCTACCCGCAGCAACTCACCAAATTCGCCGCCGAACTGGAAACCTTGCAGGACAACTATCTTGAATGCTGGGATGGCCTGGAGCGCAAATTCGACGGCAAGCCGGGCATCAAGTGATTGCCCGCTCAGCCCCCCTGCCAGGCCTTCACCGCTTCGAGCGGCCAGACGAGCATCAGGATGTTCAGTGCCAGGCCGTCGCGGATCAGGTAGGTGGTTACGCCCTCGAAAACGACGATGAGCGCGATGCTTGCCCAGACGGGCAGGCGCGAGGCCAAGAAAAAGCCGACGACCATCGCCAGAATATCTGCGCTCGAATTGATAACGCTGTCGCCGAAATAATCGAGCGAGATCGTCGACTCGCGATAGCGGTTGATGATCATGTCGGTGTTTTCGAGGATTTCCCAGGCGCATTCGAGAACGAGGGAGAGCGTCAGGCGCAGGTTGATGCCCGCCTTGGGCAGGATCAGCGTGAAGAGGCCGAAGAACAGAATGCCGTGGATGATGTGGCTCGGCGTGTACCAATCGGACAGATGTTGCGAGTTTTCCGAGGAAACCACGACGCCATGCCACAGTTTGACATATCCGCACTTGCAGATGAGCGGCTGACCCATCGTGTAAAGGAGAAGTGCCGTCGCGCCGACGAAGCCGGCGCCGAGCAGCAGGGAATTCAGGACCGTGCGGTTCACGCGGGATTTCCTTGAAAAACGATGCGCCGCGCAAAGCGGCGCACGAGGGTGGAGACAGGCGGCCGGAAGATGACACATCCTTGCGGCCGGAAACAAGATCGGGAGAGAGACGCATGAAGCTTGCGACACTGAAGGATTCCACCCGCGACGGCCGCCTGGTCGTCGTCTCGCGTGACCTGACGCTCTGCTCGGAAGTCGGGCATATCGCCCGCACGTTGCAGGCGGCGCTGGACGACTGGGCGCATGTCGCGCCACGGCTCGAACGGGTCGCCGAGGGGCTGGAAACCGGCGCGCAGCCGACCACCCGCTTCCACGAGCACGACGCCGCCTCGCCGCTGCCGCGCGCCTACCAGTGGGCGGACGGTTCGGCCTATGTCAACCACGTCGAACTGGTACGCAAGGCCCGCAATGCCGACATGCCGGAAAGCTTCTGGACCGATCCGCTGATGTACCAGGGCGGCTCCGACAGCTTTTTAGGGCCTCGCGACCCGATCCTGGCGGCCGACGAGACTTTCGGCATCGACATGGAAGGCGAGATCGCCGTCATCGTCGACGACGTGCCGATGGGCGCGAGCGTCGAGGAAGCGCGCGCGGCGATCCGCCTCGTCATGCTCGTCAACGACGTGTCGCTGCGCGGGTTGATCCCGGCCGAACTTTCCAAGGGGTTCGGTTTCTTCCAGTCGAAACCTTCTTCAGCCTTCTCCCCCGTCGCCGTGACGCCGGATGAACTGGGCGAGGCCTGGGACGGCGGCAAACTGCACCTGCCGCTCCTCGTTTCGCTCAACGGCAAGGCCTTCGGCAAGGCCGATGCCGGCGTCGACATGACCTTCGATTTCGGCCAGCTCGTCGCCCATGCGGCGAAGACCCGACCGCTCGTCGCAGGCTCGATCATCGGCTCCGGCACCGTCTCCAACAAGCTCGACGGCGGCCCCGGCAAGCCTGTCGCGGAGGGTGGCGCCGGTTATTCCTGCATCGCCGAGATCCGCACCATCGAGACGATCGCCACCGGCGCACCCAAAACGCCCTTCATGAAATTCGGCGACACCGTGCGCATCGAGATGAAAGACAAGAGCGGCCATTCGATCTTCGGTGCGATCGAGCAGACCGTGAAAGCCTACGAGAAGGACTGAACCGATGAGCGGCGAGATCGTGCTTTTCGACTACTGGCGCTCATCCGCCAGCTACCGCGTGCGCATCGCGCTCGAAAGCCTCGGTCTCGCCTATCGGCGCGAATCCGTCGATCTGCTCGACGGGAAGCAGCGCTCGCTGGAGCACCGCGCCCGCAATCCGCAGGGTCTCGTGCCGGCGCTTGCGATCGACGGGCACATGCTGACGCAATCGCTGTCAATCATCGAATATCTTTCGGAGACGCGCGCCGAGGCGCGTTTCCTGCCCGCAGATCCGCTCGGCCGGCAAAGGGTGCGAGCGATCTCCTATGCCATTGCCATGGAAATCCACGCCGTCTGCAACACCGGCGTCGTCGGCCATCTCATGACGCTGATCGAGGACGGGGAGGCGGTGCGCGCCGACTGGATGAAGAAATTCATCGGCGAGGGCCTCGCCGCCGTCGAAACCCTGCTGGACAATCCGGCAACCGGCGCCTTCTGCCACGGCGACACGCCGACCATGGCCGACTTCTGCCTGGTGCCGCAGGTCTACAACGCCGAACGCTGGGGCGCCGACATCAGCGCGCTTGCGAGCGTGCGCCGCATCACTGACAACTGCCGCGCCCTCCCGGCCTTCCAGGCGGCGCATCCGGACAAGGCAAAGCTGGCCTAAGCTTTCATTTGCGGGTGCCGGATGTTATATATACCTCCACAAGAGGAAGGATATACCATGCCGCTCTACGTGAAGGACCAGGAGGTCGATAGGCTTGCGGAAAAGCTCTCCACGCTGCGCAAGGTCAGCAAGACCGAGGCGGTGCGGCAAGCGCTGGCGCATGAGCTGGAGCGGGCGGAGAACGAGCCGACGCTGGTGGAGAAGGCCAAGGCCTTCGTGCGGGAACTCGACGCAAAATATCCCAAGAAGGGGCCGCCCGCCGACAAGGCCTTCATCGACAGCCTCTACGAGGACAATTGATGTTCGTCGACGCATCGGCGTTCGTTGCAATCCTGGCGTCCGAGGGACGGCGCCGACGCGCTACTGGCACGGCTCCAGCAAGCGGAGGTTCGCTATACGTCACCCATGGAAATTTGGGAGACGTCGCTCGCGCTTGGACGCGAACGGGGAGTAGCACCAACGGATGCGCTTAAACTTGTCACTGATTTCTTGAAGCTGCTTTCCATCGCCGTCGAACCGATCGATCAGGGCGCGGGAGAGTTAGCCGTCGTCGCCCACCAACGCTTCGGCAAAGGCCGCCATCCCGCTGGTCTCAATTTCGGTGACTGTTTCGCCTACGCCAGCGCGCGACAGCTAAACGTGCCGCTGCTTTACAAAGGCGAAGACTTTCCGAAGACGGGCATTGAAACAGCATGAAAACCGCCCCGCCGAAGCGGGGCGTTTCATAAACGTCAGGCGACGTCGCCCATGCAGACGTATTTCATCTCCAGGTAGTCGTCGGCGCCGTGAGCGGAGCCTTCGCGGCCGAGGCCGGACTGCTTGATGCCGCCGAAGGGGGCGGCTTCGGAGGAGATGATACCGGTGTTGACGCCGACCATGCCGTATTCCAGCGCTTCGGTCACCTGCCAAACCTTCTTCAGATCGCCGGCGAAGAAATAGGCGGCGAGGCCGAATTCGGTGTCGTTCGCCTGGGCGATGACATCCTCGACCGTATCGAAGCGGAAGAGGGGGGCGACTGGGCCAAACGTTTCTTCCCGCGCGACTGTCATGCCACGCGTAACACCCTTCAGGACCGTCGGCTCGAAGAAGGTGCCCTTGCCCGCAACGCGCTTGCCGCCGGCAACCACCGTCGCGCCCTTCGAGACGGCGTCGGCAATGTGTGCCTCGACCTTCTCGATGGCCGCTTCCTCGATCAGCGGGCCGATCGTGATGCCCTTGTCGAAGCCGTTGCCGACGGAAAGCTCGGCGACCTTCTTCGCCAGCTTGTCTGCAAAGGCGTCATAGACGTTCGACTGCACGTAGATGCGGTTGGCGCAGACGCAGGTCTGGCCGGCATTGCGGTACTTCGAGGCCATGGCGCCTTCGACGGCAGCGTCCAGGTTCGCATCGTCGAAGACGATGAAGGGCGCGTTGCCGCCGAGTTCCAGGCTGACCTTCTTGATCTGGTCGGAGCACTGGCGCATCAGGATGCGGCCGACTTCCGTCGAGCCCGTGAACGAGATTTTCCGGACCTTGGGGTTGTAGCAAAGCTCCTTGCCGATCGCCGGGCCATCCGTGCCGAGGATGACGTTGAAGACACCGGCCGGAAGGCCGGCCTTTTCGGCGAGCACGGCCAGCGCGATCGCAGAAAGCGGCGTCTGCTCGGCGGGCTTGGAGACGACCGTGCAGCCGACGGCAAGCGCGGGTGCCACCTTACGGGCGATCATCGCGGCCGGGAAATTCCACGGCGTGATCGTGCCGACGACGCCGACCGGCTGCTTGATGACGAGCATGCGCTTGTCGACGGAGGGTGCCGGGATCGTCTCGCCGTTGATGCGCTTGGCCTCTTCCGCATACCACTCGACATAGGAGGCGGCGTAGAGGATCTCGCCCTTGGCTTCCGGCAGAGGCTTGCCCATTTCGGCGGTCAGGATCGCGGCCAGTTCGTCCGCATTGGCGACGATCAGGTCGAACCATTTGCGCAGCAGGACGCTGCGGTCCTTGGCCGGGCGGGCGGCCCAGACCTGCTGCGCCTTGTATGCGGCGTCGATGGCCGCGGCGGTCTCCGTCGCGCCCATTTCGGGCAGCGTCGCAAGCTTTTCGCCGGTCGCGGGGTTGAAGACGTCGAAGGTCTCGGCGCCGTTGCCGCCGATCCAGTTGCCGTTGACATATCCTGCATCGCGCAGGAAGTCGGTCGACTTCAGGTGCTTCGTGAGCGCATCGTAGAAGGCCATGATTTCGTTCCTTTCGGACGTGGAAGGTCATTCACCCGGAGCCTGTGCTCCGGGTGTTCCTTGGGAGGATGTTTTTTCAGTCTTTGACGTCGCCGCTCAGGCAGCGCGGGCTTCGACCATTGCGGCTTCGAGGATGTCGAGCGCTTCGGCAAAAACCTCGTCCTGGATGGTGATCGGCGCCAGGAAGCGGATGACGTTACCGTGCACGCCGCAGGTGAGCAGGATCAGGCCCTTTTCGAGGGCTTTCAGGCGCACCTTGTTGGCGAAGTCGGCGCTCGGCAGCTTGGTCGAAACGTCGTTGAACTCAACGGCGTTCATGAAGCCGGGACCACGGATATCGACGATTTCCGGCACCTTGTCCTGCAGCGAGGCGAGGCGCTGCTTCAGGCGGGCGCCGAGGTTTTCGGCGCGGTTGCAGAGGTCCTCGTCATTGATGACGTCGAGCACGGCATGGGCCGCCGCAACGCCGATCGGGCTGCCGGCATAGGTGCCGCCAAGGCCGCCCGGACCGGGTGCATCCATGATTTCCGCACGGCCAGTGACGGCTGCGATCGGGAAGCCGCCACCGAGGCCCTTGGCCATCGTCGTGATGTCAGCCACCACGCCGTAATGTTCCATGGCGAAGAGCTTGCCGGTACGGGCAAAGCCGGTCTGCACTTCGTCGGCGATCAAGAGGATGCCGTGCTGGTCGCAGATCTCGCGCAGCGCCTTCATGAAGGCGACCGGGACCGGATAGAAGCCGCCTTCGCCCTGCACCGGCTCGATGATGATCGCCGCAACGCGGTTCGGATCGACATCGGCGGCAAACAGCTTTTTCAGCACGCCGAGCGACTGCTCGACGGTCGTGCCGTGCATTTCAACCGGGAAGGGCGCGTGGAAAACGTCGGCCGGCATGGCGCCGAAGCCGACCTTGTAGGGCACGACCTTGCCGGTCAGCGCCATGCCCATGAAGGTACGGCCATGGAAACCACCGGAAAAGGCGATGACGGCCTGGCGGCCGGTGGCGGCGCGCGCGATCTTGACAGCGTTTTCAACCGCTTCGGCACCGGTGGTGACGAAGATCGTCTTCTTGGCGAAGTTGCCGGGGGTGATGGCGTTCAGGCGCTCGGCAAGCTCGACATAGTTTTCATAAGGCACGACCTGGTGGCAGGTGTGGGTGAAGCGGTCGAGCTGGTTCTTGACGGCCTCGATGACGCGCGGATGGCGGTGGCCGGTGTTGACGACGGCGATGCCGGCGGCGAAATCGATATAGCGATTGCCTTCCTTGTCCCAGATCTCCGCATTCTCCGCACGGTCGGCGTAGATCTGCGTGGTCATGCCGACACCGCGCGAAATGGCGGCGTTCTTGCGGTCTGTGAGGGGCGTTGCGGTCATGGCGCTATCCTGGATCTGGAGGCTTCAATTAATAACTTGCATTTTTTCTGCAAGTCTCAAGTGGAATTCCTACATTTTTTCTGCAAGAATGCAACGGTCATTTTAAGATGGGAATGCGACGGATTTTCAGGGGTGCGAAGTCGGGCGCAGTCCGCCGGGAATGCTATAAGCAAATATAACCAGAATCAGGGATTGGCGCGATGGGTTCGGAAGAACCGGTGCACTACAAGGTGGCGGAGGCCGCGCGGCTTGCTGGCGTTTCCGCGTCCACGCTCAGGCTTTGGGAAACGCAAGGCCTCGTCGTGCCGGAACGCTCGGAGACCGGCCACCGGCAATATAGCGGCGACGACGTCGCCCGACTGAAACGCATCGCCTGGTACAGGACAGAGCGCGGCCTGAACCCCGCCGCCATTCGCGAGGCGCTGGAAGCGGAGGAACCCGCAGGCGAAACTACGGTTTCCGAAGGCGACGCACCGCAGGGCGTCGGCCGCAAGCTGCGCAGCCTGCGCCATGCCACGGGCAAAACGCTGGAGCAGGTCGCGGGCGATATCGGCATTGCGACCTCCGTGCTCTCCACCTTCGAGCGCACGTCGCAGGGCGTGACGTTCCGCGTGCTGCACGATCTCGCAGCCTATTACGACACGACCGTCTCAAAACTCTCCGGCGAAGAGGAAGAGGCCAACCGGTCGGTCGTCAGGGCAGGGGAGTGGAAGTTCTGGCCGGAAACCTCGCCGGGCGTCACCGTGCAGGTGCTGGCGGACGGGCGCAACATGATGGATTGCCACCGCTTCGTGCTCGCCCCCGGCGCCTCCAGCGACGGCGCCTACAAGCACGAGGGCGAGGAATTCGTGCACGTGCTCTCCGGCCGGGTCGAGATGGTGCTCGACGGCCATGAATTCCACGATCTCGGCCCCGGCGACAGCCTCTATTTCGAAAGCTGCCGCCGCCACGCCTGGCGCAACCGCCATGACGGCGAGACGGTGCTGATCTGGATCAACACCCCGCCGACTTTCTAGGCGGCAGCGCTGCGCGCGAACTCGCTCGGCGGGCAGCCGACCTTGCGGCTGAAGGCCGTGCTGAAGGCGCTGGCGGAGCGATAGCCGATCCGCTCGGCGATCTCCTCCAGCGTTCCCTGGCGATGGCGCAGCGCATCCTTGGCGATCGCCATGCGCCAGCGCAGCAGGTATTCGACCGGCGGGAGCCCGATGGCCTCGGAAAAACGCCGCGCGAAGGCCGAGCGCGACATGCCCGCCTTCTGCGCCAGTTCGGCGATCGTCCAGTCCCGGGAAACATGGGCGTGGATATCGGCGAGCGCCCGGGCGAGTTGCGGATCGGCAAGGCCGCGCAGCATGCCGGGATGCGGCAGCGTCGCCGCCTCGCGCCGCAGCGTCTCGATCAGCAGCACCTCGATCAGCCGGGACAGGATGAGAGCGCTGCCCGGTCCCGCCAGCGCCGCCTCACCGCGGATGAGGGCGACGAGCGTGCCGAGCCGCGCGCCGATACCGTCTTCGGCCGAGACATGCACGAGCCGCGGCATCATCTCCGCCAGCAGCTCCGCATTGGTCGGATCGCACAGGATGACGCCGCCGAGGATGCGCGTCGCGTCGCCGCGATGCGGGTCGCCGATATGGATCTCGCCGTCGACCATGTGCCGCGCCTTGAAACCATCGTCGGAAAGCACGGTCTTTTGCCCGGGCGCGCTGAAGAACGTATCCATCACCGGCCTTGCCGAAAGGATGAAGTCACCCGCCCCGACCTGGAGGGCGGCACCGCCGCCCGCGCGGAACCAGCATTGGCCGGCCGTGATGAAATAGAGCATCGGCCCCGGCTGTGGCGGCACCTGCACGCCCCATGTGCCATGCGCCACCATGCTGCCCATCAGCACGGTTTTCGGGCGCAGCAATTGCACGACATCGGTGAAAGCATCCATTTTGCACGATCCGTAACGCGGGTTTGGTTGACCTTATCATCTGGACGATCGGTAATGCAAACTGGACTTTGAATTATTCAACATCTCCCGCCAACCGATATCATCGGGCCATTCAGACAGGAGATACAGATGGCAAACACGGTTTTGATCACCGGCACCTCGTCCGGCTACGGCAGGGCAACCGCGGAACTCTTCCTCGCACGGGGATGGAACGTCGTCGCGACGATGCGCACCCAGAAAGCCGGCCTCATCGAAGGCCCGGCCGAGCGGCTGAAGATCGTCCCGCTCGACATCACCCGCCCCGAGACGATCCGTGCCGCGATCGACGCAGCCGTCGCGGCCTTCGGGTCGATCGACGTGTGGATCAACAATGCCGGCATCGGCATGGCGTCCGCGGTGGAAGCGACGCCGGACAGCGCGATCCGCGAGCTTTTCGAAACCAATACGTTCGGCGTGTTCAACGCCTGCCGCGAGATCATCCCGCAGATGCGCAGGCAGGGGCACGGCGTGATCGTCAACGTCACCTCCAGCGTCACGATCGGCGTCATGCCGCTGGTGGCGGCCTATGCGGCCAGCAAGTTCGCCGTCGAGGGCTTTACCGAATCGCTCGCCTACGAACTGGAGCAGTTCGGCATCAAGGTGCGGCTGGTCGAGCCGGGCTACGGGCCGACGACCAGCTTCACCGCCAATGGCGGCCCGCGCATGCAGGGCCTGATTCCGGAGGATTACGGCGCCTTCGCCCAGGCCGCCTTCGCGCGGATGGCGAACTACCCGACGGCCTACTGCACGGAGGCGGAAGTGGCCGAAGCCGCCTATGCCGCCGCGACTGACGAGGGCGACCGGCTGCGCTACCTCGCCGGCGCCGATACGAAGATGCTCGCCGCGCTGCGCTGGTCGACCTCCGAGGACCATTATCGCGATCGCATGCGCGCCATGTTCGCACCCGCGTCCGCCTAGCCGGCCACGGCGTGATCCAGGCCTCTCCCGGGAGGTCCGGATCACGCCTGCGCTGTACTCCACTAAATCAGTAGAAAATATTTTCCGCCTTGCTTCGATATCCGGGAGCGAAAGTTCCCGTTGGGCCTGCCCAATAAACCGCCATTCGTTGTCCACAAATGCGGCATTTGCGATTTTACAGGTAGAAACACCATTGTTTCGCAGTCGATCCTCCCCATCGCGAAAGCAGGCCAGCATGTCCAAAATCAGCAAGAAACTCCTCGAAAGCGCATTTCTCTCCCGTCGTTCCGCTCTTGCGGCGCTCGCGGTGGCAGCCGTCGCCGTCTCCACGCTCTCCGTTTCCACGCCCGCCTTTGCCGAGGACAAGAAGGAGCTGAAGGTCGGCATCATCTCCGGTGAGGACGAGGATGTCTGGCGCGTCGTCGTTGCCGGGGCGGCCAAGAAGGGCCTGACCATCGAAACGGTCGTCTTCAACGACTATACCCAGCCGAACGAGGCGCTTGCCCGCGGCGAGATCGACGCCAACGCCTTCCAGCACCTGCCCTATCTGGAAAACCAGATCCAGCAGCACAGCTACAAGATCGTGCCCGTCGGCTACACGGCGGTCTGGCCGATCGGCCTCTATTCCAAGAAGCACACCAAGGTTACGGAACTGCCGGACGGTGCCGTCGTCGGCGTGCCGAACGATCCGTCGAACGAAGGCCGGGCGCTGCGCGTGCTGCAGAACGAAGGCCTGATCAAGCTGAAGGACGGCACCGGCATTCTCGCCACCATCGCCGACATCTCGGAAAACCCGAAGAAGCTGGAGATCAAGGAACTCGACGCCGGCATCGTCGGCCGCTCGGTCGATGACCTGGATGCCGCGATCGTCAACACCGACTGGGCGCTGAAGAGCGGCCTCACCCCGGAAAACCGCATCGCGCAGGAGCCGGTCGCCGACAATCCGTACCGCAACTTCATCGCGGTTCGCGAGGAATCGAAGGACGAAGCCTGGGTCAAGCCGCTGGTCGACGCCTACCAGAACGACGTCGTGAAGGCCGAGTTCGACCGCGTCTACAAAGGCACGGGCATCAGCGCCTACTAAGGCATTCGACAACCAGCAGAGACAGCCCGCGATGCGCTCAGCCGCCGCGGGCTGTCTTTCCGTTTCCGGAAGGGAACCGCGCATGAACAAACATGTGACAGGCAAGCCGGCGCAGACCGCCACCGCCGAAGAAGACGTCATCCGCCTGTCGGACGTCCGCCGCCGTTTTGGCGCGACGCCCGCGCTGGATGGCGTTTCGCTCGATGTGCGCCGCGGCGAGATTCTCGGCATCATCGGCCGCAGCGGCGCCGGCAAGTCAACGCTCATCCGCTGCCTCAATGGCCTGGAACGGCCGGACAGCGGGACGATCGAGATCGAGGGCCGCGAGATCACCGGTCTCAGCGAGGCCGAGCTTCAGCCGCTGCGCCGCCGCATCGGCATGATCTTCCAGCATTTCAACCTGCTCTCCGCCAAGACGGTGGAGGAGAATGTCGCGCTGCCCCTGAAGATCGAGGGCTGGGCGAAAGCCAGGCGTCTGGCGCGCGCCGCCGAATTGCTCGACCTTGTCGGCCTGACCGGCAAAGCGAAGGCCTATCCCTCGGAACTCTCCGGCGGCCAGAAGCAGCGCGTCGGCATCGCCCGCGCGCTTGCCGCAAGCCCGGCGCTGCTGCTCTCCGACGAGGCGACCTCCGCGCTCGACCCGGAAACGACGCGCTCGATCCTGGCGCTGCTCAAGGACATCAACCGCAAGCTCGGCCTCACGATCCTGCTCATCACCCACGAGATGGAAGTGGTGCGAAACGTCGCCGACCGCGTCACCGTGCTCGATGCCGGCCGAATCGTGGAGGAAGGTCCCGTCTGGCAAGTGTTTTCACGACCGCAGGCGGAGACGACGAAGAGCCTGCTCAGCGGCATCCGCCCGCAACTGCCCGGCCATATCGCGCAAAGCCTCACGGCGGATATTGCAGGCGAGGCCATTCTCAGCCTCGACATTGCCGGCCCCGCCGCCACTGGTCCGCTGTTCCAGAAGCTGTCGGAGGAATTTCCGGGCGGCTACCGCCTGGTCCATGGCGGCGTCGATCATATCCAGGAACAGGCCGTCGGCCGCTTCTTCATCGCGGTGCCGGCCGATGCCGCCGCGCGCCTCGTTTCGTTTGCAGAGCGCCTCGGCGCACAGGTGGAGGTCCTCGGTCATGTCGCCGATCATGCTTGAGCTTCTCGTCCGCTCGCTGTGGGAAACGGTCGTGATGACGGCCGCCTCCGGCGTCATTTCGCTCGCCTTCGGCCTGCCGCTCGGCCTGGCGCTGGTGGCGACCGCGCGCGGCGGCATTGCGGAAAACCTCTGGACCAACCGCCTGCTCGGCGCCATCGTCAACGGCTTCCGCTCCGTGCCCTTCATCATCCTGCTCGTGGCGCTCATCCCCGTCACGCGCCTCATCGTCGGCACGTCGATCGGCACCTGGGCGGCGATCGTGCCGCTGTCGATCGCCGCCACACCCTATTATGCGCGCATCGCCGAAGTGTCGCTGCGCGAGGTCGACCGCGGGCTGATCGAGGCCGTGCGCGCCATGGGCGGCAACCGCTGGACGATTGTCCGCGAGGTGCTGATCCCCGAGGCGCTGCCGGGCATCGTCGCGGGCTTCACCGTGACGCTCGTAACGCTGATCGGCGCCTCCGCCATGGCGGGCGCGATCGGTGCCGGCGGTCTCGGCGACCTCGCGATCCGCTATGGCTACCAGCGCTTCGAAACGACGGTCATGGTGGCGGTCGTCGCCGTTCTCATCGTGCTCGTCTGCGGCATCCAGTGGCTCGGCGACCGGCTCGTCGCACGCCTCGATCATCGCGGCTGAGAAACCTCTAAAAGGCATCGGGCGCCCTTGCCGCCGGATGCTTCGCATAATCGCCGTGATGCAAAAAATTTTTATGGATTTTGAAGAGTTTAGCAGCGGTTTCCTTACCATTCCGCGTTGTGTCGCGCATCCTTCCGGACAGATCTGGTTTGCGAAGGAAGGCCGCCGCCATGCCGTCACTCGATATCCCCGTCGACACGCTGATCCTGCCGGGCCTCAACGGGTCCGCGAGCGACCATTGGCAGCGTCACTGGGCGCGCGACAATCCCGAAAGCCGCGTCGTCGAGCAGTTCGACTGGAACTGCCCGGACCGGCAGAGCTGGCTTGTGCAGCTGGAACGTCAGGTCGACATGATCGGCAAGGACCTCTGGCTCGTCGGCCACAGCCTCGGCTGCGTGCTGGCCGCGCAGTTTGCCGAAAGCCCGCTTGCCTCGCGCATCCGCGGCGCGCTGCTCGTCGCGCCCTGCGACCTCGACACGACGGAAACCCTGCACCCTTGCGTGGTCCGCTTCGGCGCCATGCCGGCTAAGCGGCTGCCGTTTCCCTCGCTCGTCGTCGGCAGCCTGAACGATCCCTATATGCCGGTCGACCGGCTGCGCCAGAGCGCCAAGGCCTGGGGCAGCGATCTCATCGATATCGGCAATGCCGGCCACATCAACATCGCGAGCGGCTTCGGCCGCTGGACGGCGGGTTACGATTTCCTGGAACTGCTGAAGGCACGGGCGGAGCGCGATCCCTTCGCCGCAACGCAGGACGGCCGCCTGTTCACGGCGGCCGTCGCAAGCATGGGGCTGGCGCTCAACTGAGCGCTGGCATCGCCGCTCTCAGCGATGCGATGCCCAGGGCACCAGGCGCCGCTCGATCAGCCGCGCGATGAATTCAAGCAAGATGGCGATCAGCGCGATGACGATGATGCCGGCAATCACGATGTCGGTGACGAGGAACTGCGCGGCCGATTGGATCATGAAGCCGATGCCGCTCGTCGCCGCCACCAGTTCCGCCGCGACCAGCGTCGTCCAGCCGGCACCGAGCGCGATGCGGATGCCGGTGAGGATCGACGGCACGGCGCTCGGCAGCACGACTTCCGTCAGCACCTGACGCTTGCTGGCGCCGAGCGAGCGGGCCGCGTTGACATGGTCCTTCGAGACTCCGCGTACACCGGCAGACGTCGACAGGATGATCGAGGGCAGCATGGAAAGCGCGATCACCGTGATCTTCGACGCCTCGCCGATGCCGACCCAGATGATGACGAGCGGCAGGTAGGCGAGCGGCGGCAGCGGGCGCAGGAATTCGACGATCGGATCGAGGATGCCGCGGCCGACGCGGCTCGTGCCGATGGCGATGCCGGCCGGAATCCCAATGAGGATCGACGCAATGAGCGCGCCAAAAATGCGGTAGAGGCTGGCGCCGACATGCTCGGCCAGTGTCGAATCGACGAAGCCGGTCACGACGAGG
The DNA here is from genome assembly GCF_051201095.1 of Shinella sp. BE166. Lineage (NCBI taxonomy): Bacteria > Pseudomonadati > Pseudomonadota > Alphaproteobacteria > Hyphomicrobiales > Rhizobiaceae > Shinella > Shinella sp. BE166. The sequence goes on from NZ_JBPEHL010000003.1 coordinate 433,049, forward strand.
TTATAGAGAGCGATGACCACTTGCCGCGGCGAGGGCAGGAAGACGGGCGAGACCAGCGCGTACGCCGAGGCCAAGCCCCACAGCCCGATGATCGCAACGACGGTTATGGTCGAAATGACGGCGATCGGCACGGGGCGCGATGCGCGGGGGAGGGCAGCCTCCGTGGTGGTCTCGACCGGCTGCGGCAGGGCTTCGATATCGGTGGAGAGCGTCATGCGGCCAACTCCTCGTCAGTGGTGGACTGGATGAGGCCGTTGAGCCCGGCATGCATGCGCTTGAACAGCGGCGAGGCCTTGACGGTAGCAACCGGCGTGCCGTTCAGCACCTCCGCATTGAAGCCGGCCTCGATCTCCGCCGTCAGGCGCCCGGGATTGGGCGACAGCACAACGACGCGCGTGCCGAGCAGCAGCGCCTCCTCGATCGAATGGGTGATGAGCAGGGCACCCGCGCCGCTTTCCGCCTTGATGCGCAGCAGGAAGGCCTGCATGCGGGTGCGGGTCAGCGCATCGAGCGCGCCAAGCGGCTCGTCGAGCAGCAGGAAGCGTGGCTCGACGGCGAGCGCCCGGGCGATGCCGACACGCTGGCGCATGCCGCCGGAAAGCTCCCAGATGCGCCGGTCACCCGCATCCGCAAGGCCGACGCGTTCGAGAAGCTGCTGGGCCTTCGCGCGCCGTTCGGCAAGGGGAATGCCCTTGAGCTTGAAGGGAAGCGCGATGTTGTCGCGCGCGTCGAGCCAGGGGTAGAGCGCATCGTCCTGGAAGACCACGGCCCGGTCGGCATTCGGCCCCTTGATGGGCACGCCGTCGACGGTGATGGAGCCGGAGGTCGGTTCCAGAAACCCGGCGGCGAGGTTGAGCAGGCTCGTCTTGCCGGAGCCGGAACGCCCGATGATGGCGACCAGCTCGTCCGAGGCGACTTGCAGGGTGATGCCGTCGAGGACGAGTTTTTCAGCGGCGCCGCCCCGTCCCGCCCTTGGCGGATAACGCAAGGAAACGTTGCGGAATGTCAGGATGCTCATGGAACCTCCGGGAGTGTCTTGGCCTATCTGTCGGCGATGGCCCGGCAGCGCTTTCACGCCGCCGGGCCACCTCCGCCGCAGGATTTGTCGCCGGTCAGTAGGACAGCTTCGTCGCGTTCGTAACCCAGCGCGTGGAGATGTAAGGCTTGTAGTCGGAGAGCGCCGACGGGATCTTGCCCTGTTCCAGCAGGAAGGCGGAGGTATCGGCCACGGCCTTCACCGTGCCACCACCGAGCAGCGCCTCGCCGGCCTGTTCTTCCAGCGTCGGGAAGACGTAGCCCTTGAGAAGCGCCGGCACTTCGTCCTGCTTGGCGCCGGTCAGCCGCGCGATCTTCTCGGCCTCCGGCGAGGTGGCGTTCCAGGCGTCCGGATTGGCGCGATAGGCGGCGGTCGCATCGCCCGTCACCTTCACGAAGGCCGTCACGACGTCCGGATGCTCTTCGGCGAATTTCTTGCTGACGATCCAGGCGTCGAAGGTCGGGCCGCCCCAGTCGGCGACATCCTTCGAGGTCGCAAGCACCGTGCCGCTCTTCTTGAGCTGCGCCAGAACCGGATCCCAGACGTAAGCGCCGTCGATATCGCCGCGTTCCCAGGCGGCCGCGATTTCCGGCGGACGCAGGTTGAGGATCTCGACCGACTTCGGATCGACCTTCCAGTGCTTCAGCGCCGTCAGCAGGCTGTAATGGGCGGTGGAGACGAAGGGCGTGGCGATCTTCTTGCCGACGAGATCTTCCGGCCTCTCGATCGACTTCACGGCGAGCGCTTCCGCCTCGCTGATCAGGCCGACGATGTAAACCAGCTCGATCGGCAGTTCGCGGCTGGAGGCGGCGGCCAGCGGCGAGGAGCCGACATAGCCGATATCGAGCGAGCCGGAGGCAATCGCCGCGATCACGTCGGCGCCGCCGTCGAATTTCTGCCAGTTGATCTTGGCGCCGGTCACCTTCTCATAGGTGCCGTCGGCCTGGGGCACGCGGGACGGCTCGACGATCGGCTGGTAGCCGATGTTGAGCGTCACCTCCTGGGCAAAGGCGGTCCCGAACGACGCGGCCATGGCAAGGGCGGCGGTCGCGGCAAGCAGGGTTCTGCGGTTGATGGTCATGGTCCTCTCCTCAAATTGCCGTTGCCGCGGTCTGCCGCGGGCCGGTAATTCAGGCTATCCATTCCATAAATTTAGTAGAGAAATATTTGCCTCAATTTGCCGGCTTTGCCGCAATTGGTTTTGCGTTTTTCTGCGGTTCGGGCGGAACGGCGCGCCTGGGGCAAAATTGATGACGAGCAGAAGAAATACCGATTGTCGCGAAAAATGATGCGAAATGGGCACGCCGGAGCCAAAAATCGGCATAAGGGGTTGACGGAGAATGCCAATTTCCTTGGCGTTATGCTCATAAATAAATTATATTGTTTTTATATGTTTTTCGCACTCCGGTGCCAAGAATGAGCCAGAATCACCGTCAAAGGTGAGCCGATCGATCTTCCCGAGGACGACGGATGGAAACAGCGGGACGCGGCGTGCGCGTCCGCGCTGCCGGGCATATCCGGGTAATGCACATATGCTGATGGAAAGCAGGCTGAAATGCTGACGAAAAAGGGAAAATACGGACTGAAGGCCTTGGTGGACCTCGCACGGCTGGCGCCGGGCCAAACCGCTTTCGTCAGCGAGATCGCGCTTCGAAACAACATTCCGAAAAAGTTCCTCGACACGATTCTGCTGGAACTGCGCAATGCCGGCATGTTGCGCTCCAAGAAGGGGCCGGGCGGCGGCTATTCGCTCTCCCATCCGGCCTCGGAAATCCGAATCGGCCACGCCATCCGCGTGCTCGACGGCCCGCTCGCGCCCATCCGCTGTGCCAGCCGCACCGCCTATGAGGCCTGCGAGGATTGCGCCGATCCGGAAACCTGTCAGGTCCGCCGCGCCATGACCGACGTGCGCGACGCCATCGCCGCCATTCTCGACACGATGACGCTCGAACAGTTCGTCGCCGTGCCGGGCGCTGCCGCGATGATCGACGACGAAGAGCTGGAAAAGCGGGTCGGCTGAAGCCGCGCCCGCACATCCGCGAAAAAACTAGTTTTACCCGTCCTCAGGGTTGCGGTGCGCTTCGCGCCGCAGCCGGCCGCTTTGCCTGAGCGCCTCGGCGAGATTCGCCGACAGGCCCTCCCGCTGCGCACCACCGCCTGCCGCTCGAAGATGATCGGCGGCCTCCTGCGCCACGGCGCGGGCCGCAGTGGCGGCAAGAAAGGCGTTCGTCCGGTGCTGGTCCGCAATCCCGATCTGTGCCGCGTCTATGGCGCGACCCGCCTCGGCGACCATGGCCTGCGCGGCGGCAAGGCGGGCGGAAAGCAGGCCGGCCTCGAAAACATCGCCCTCCGCCTTGTCCAGCACACGGCCGAGTGCCCGCTGGCCGGCGCCCAGTTGCCTTGCTGCGCCCAGAAGCAGGCCGAGGGAATGCGGCACCGCCACCTCGCCGGGCGCATGCAGCAGGGCATCGCCATCGACCAGCACATCCTTGAACAGCACATGTTCGGCCGATTGCGGCGCGCCGTTTGCCGGCTCGCAGTTGTTGGCAACATAGTGCAGGCCGTCGATGCGCGTCGGCAACAGTAGGCTTGCGGCCTTGCCGCCGTCGTTGCGGGTCGGCACGAGCAACCAGTCGGCGTGGCGGGTGCACGGCGTACAGAGCGCTTCACCGCTGAGCCTCCAGGCAAGGCCGCTTGCGGCGAGCGGCAGTGTTTCGGCTTCCTCGCCATTGCGCCGGGGGACGGCGCGGGCGAGCCGCGCGCCGGAAAGAGCGGCCGAGAAAACCCCGCTGCGCTGGCCGTCCGTGCCGTGGCTGCGAAGCTCTTCGAGCACGACGAAATGGGCGGCTAGGATCTCGCCCAGCGTGGCGGATTGCGCTGACGCCACGGCGCAGACATCCGCCAGAACCGTGTTGGAAACGTCGATGCCGCCATACTCCGTCGGCACGGAAATGCCGAACAGGCCCGAGCGGGACAGGAGGTCGAGGCGGGCCTCCGCCGTTGCCAGCGTGCCGCCCGCGGCAGCACTGAAAATGCCGGCAATCGTGCCGACGACGGTCAGCGCCTCATCCTCGGTGCTGATGACGGCGGCGGTTCGCGTTGGGCGGTCGAGTGCTGACGAGATCATACCCATGTCGTCTCTCCTTGCGGATGCCGTTTCAGGCGCACAGGCTTAACCGGGGCAAAAAGATCACATTCTATAGAGATTGTATAGATTGATTTTACGCCACCCGATCGATGAAACCGCCTTCACGCTACCACGAAAAAGCGGCGATCGCCTCGCGAAAAACCCTCGGCTTTTTCTTGAGAAGCCGCATTGCGCGACTGGTGGGCCCTTCAACCCGCCGTTTGCGCCAGCTTGCGGGCTATTTCGTAGAAGGCGTTGACGAGCTTGCCGTTGCTGCGCTCGCGCAGGCAGATGAGCGCCTCGTCCATCAGCATTTCCGGCGCATCGATGCGGATTGGGACAAGCCGGTTGTCCTGGCCGAATTCGGCGGAAGAGACAAAACCGACCCCGCCGCCCGCCGCGACGATCTCGCGAACCGCCTCGCGCCCCTCCGCCTCGATGAGCGGCGTCAGCGTGACGCCACATTGCGCCGCCATCGCCTCCAGCTTCTGCCGTGTCTTGGAGCCCCGCTCGCGAAAGACCAGGGGGTGCTTGGCGAGTTCGGCAAGCGTGATCTCCGTCTGGCCAGCGAGGGGATAATCGCGGCTGGCAAAGGCGATGATCGGCGTGGAATTGAGCTTCAGTATCTCGAAGTCGCTGGATTGCGGGATTTCGCCGAGAACGCCGATATCCGCCTCATAGGCATGCAGGCTGGTGATGACCGTCTCGGTATTGCCGGCGTCGATCGAGACCTGCACGGTCGGATAGGCGCGGCGGAAGGCCGCGAGGATGTGCAGCAGATGGTGGGCGGCATCCGCGACGATCCGCAGCTTGCCGGCCCGGAGCGCGCGTGATTCCGACAAGAGGTCGAGCGCCTGCTGCTCCACGTCGAACATGCGGCGGGTGACTTCCAGCAGTTGTTGGCCGGCCTGGGTGAGCGTCACCTGCTTCTTGTTGCGGTTGAAGAGCAGGACGTCATATTCCTCCTCCAGCTTGCGCACCTGGTCGGAGATGGCCGGCTGGGTGAGGAAGAGCGCTTCCGCTGCGCGCGAAAAGCCGCCGTGGATAGCCACGTTATGGAAAGCGCGAAGCTGGACATAGCGCATGGAGCCGTCTTTCGATCGATCAAGGTGATGCAATCATCAGACCGAACGATTCCTCTTATGTAAAGGGCAAAAGCGCATCCGCGGTCGCCGCCTGCGCTATCATAAGCTAAATCTATATTTTCATACAAAAGAACGATTTTACATATATGTCTGCCGGCCGCATTGTCGCTCCAGAGACGCCAATGCGAGGACGGACCATGCCAAACACCGCTTCTGACAGAACCATCGCGCCGCTGGAAACGCCAAGGCTCGGCGAACCCTATCTCCTGACGCCCGGCCCGTTGACGACAGCCTATTCGGTCAAAGAAGCGATGCTGCGGGACTGGGGCTCGTGGGACGCTGATTTTCGCGCCATGACGGCGGACCTGCGCCACCAGCTTCTGGACATCGCCGGCGATACGACCGGCGAGTTCGACTGCGTGCCCATGCAGGGCAGCGGCTCATTCTCGGTAGAGGCGATGCTCGGCAGCTTCGTTCCCCGCGACGGCAAGGTGCTGGTACTGAGCAACGGCGCCTATGGCAAGCGCATCGCCCAGACGCTCGCCTATCTCGGCCGCGACCATGTGACGATCGACAAGGGCGACTACATGCCGCCGCGCGGCCCCGAAGTCGTCGCAGCCCTCGATGCCGATCCGGCGATCAGCCATGTCGTCGTCGTGCATTGCGAGACGAGCTCGGGCATCCTCAACCCGCTCAAGGAAATCTCCGACGCCGTCTATTCCCGCGGCCGCAAGCTGATCGTCGACTCGATGAGCGCCTTCGGCGCCGTGCCCGCCGGCATCGCCGACTTCCGCTACGAGGCGATCGTCTCCTCCGCCAACAAGTGCATCGAAGGCGTGCCGGGCTTCGGCTTCGTCATCGCCCGCAAGAGCGAGCTGGAAGCCGCCAAGGGTCGCAGCCACTCGCTGAGCCTCGATATCCACGCCCAGTGGGACTACATGAACAGGACCGGCCAATGGCGCTTCACGCCGCCGACCCACGTCGTCGCCGCCTTCCTGGAGGCGCTGCGCCTGCACCGGGAGGAGGGGGGTGTAACCGCCCGAGGCGCCCGCTACGCCCGCAACCGCGACGTCATGGTCGCCGGCATGCGCGAGGCCGGCTTCGAGACGCTGCTCGCCGACCGGTGGCTGTCGCCGATCATCGTCACCTTCTTCAGCCCGGCCCATCCGGCCTTCGCCTTCGACCACTTCTACGCGCTGATGAAGGACAAGGGCTTCATCATCTATCCCGGCAAGCTGACGGTCGTCGACAGTTTCCGCGTCGGCTGCATCGGCCGCATGGACGAACATGTCATGCGCCGCGTGGTGGATGCCGCCCGCTCCTCCCTTGCCGAAATGGGCGTCGACAATGCCGCGCCCCCGGCCATCGCCCTTGAAGAACGCAGCCGCCTCGCGGCCTGAATAAGGATGGAATTTCCGATGAACCAGATGTCCAAGCTCACCGTCACCGCCAACCGGCGCACCTATCCCTGGCCGAATGTCCCGGCCATCGCCATCTGCCTCGACGGCTGCGAACCGGCCTATCTCGACGAGGCCATCAAGGCCGGCCTGATGCCGACGCTTGCCCGCATCCGCAAGACCGGCACGGAGCGCACCGCGCTCAGCGTCATCCCGAGCTTCACCAACCCGAACAACCTGTCGATCGCCACCGGCCGCCCGCCGTCCATCCACGGCATCTGCGGCAACTATCTCTACGAGCCCGCGACCGGCAAGGAAGTGATGATGAACGACCCGCGGTTCCTCCGCGCGCCGACCGTCTTCAAGGCCTTCTACGATGCCGGCGCCAAGGTCGCCGTCGTGACGGCGAAGGACAAGCTGCGCGCCCTTCTCGGCCACGGCCTGAAGTTCGATGAGGGCAGGGCGATCTGCTTCTCCTCGGAAAAGTCCGACACGACGACCAAGGCGGAACACGGCATCGACAATGCATCCGCCTGGCTCGGCCGCCCGGTGCCGGAAGTCTATTCCGCGGAACTCTCCGAGTTCGTCTTCGCGGCCGGCGTCAAGCTCCTCAAGGAATTCCGCCCGGACGTCATGTACCTGACGACGACAGACTATGTGCAGCACAAGTATGCTCCCGGCGTGCCGCAAGCCAATGTCTTCTACGAAATGTTCGACAAGTACCTGACCGAGCTCGATGCGCTGGGTGCCGCGATCATCGTCACGGCCGACCATGGCATGAAGCCGAAGCACAAGGCCGATGGCTCGCCGGACGTGATCTACGTGCAGGACCTGCTCGACCAATGGCTCGGCAAGGACGCCGCCCGCGTTATCCTGCCGATCACCGATCCCTATGTCGTGCACCATGGCGCGCTCGGCTCCTTCGCCACCGCCTACCTTCCTGAAGGCACGGACAAGGAGGAGATCATCGAGCGGCTGAAGGCGATCGAGGGCATCGATGTCGTGCTGTCGCGCCCGGAAGCCTGCGTGCGCTTCGAGCTGCCGGACGACCGCATCGGCGATATCGTGCTCGTCTCCTCGGAGAACAAGACGCTCGGCACCAGCGAGCACCGGCACGACCTTGCAGCACTCAACGAGCCGCTGCGCTCTCACGGCGGGCTCACGGAGCAGGAAGTGCCCTTCATCGCCAACCGCACGCTGCCGGAGCTTCTTTCCGCCGGCACGCTGCGCAACTTCGATGCCTTCTACTACGCGCTCGTCGCAGCCGCGCAGCCGGCACAATAGGGAGCGGATGATGACCAAGGTCGAAACGACATTCGCGATCCGCCACGAACCCATGCGGATCGCCGGCAAGAAGGTCGATACCGAAGGCGTGGTCGAGGTGCACTATCCCTGGAACGACGCCGTCATCGGCACCGTTCCGGCGGGCAATGCCGAACATGCCCGCAAGGCCTTCGAGATTGCCGCCGCCTACCAGCCGAAGCTGACGCGCTACGAGCGGCAGCGCATCCTGCTCAAGGCAGCCGAATTGCTCGTCGCCCGCAAGGAAGAGGTCTCCGACCTCATCACGCTGGAGCTCGGTATTTCCAAGCAGGACTCGCTCTATGAAGTGGGCCGCGCCTTCGATGTCTTCACGCTCTCCGGGCAGATGTGCATCCATGACGACGGCGAAATCTTCTCCTGCGACCTCACCCCGCACGGCAAGGCGCGCAAGATCTTCACCACCCGCGAGCCGTTGACCGCCATTTCGGCGATCACGCCCTTCAACCACCCGCTCAACATGGTGGCGCACAAGGTGGCGCCGGCTATCGCCACCAACAATTGCGTGGTGCTGAAGCCGACCGAACTGACGCCGATGACGGCGCTGGTGCTGGCCGACATTCTCTATGAAGCCGGCCTGCCGCCGGAAATGCTCTCCGTCGTCACCGGCTGGCCGGCCGATATCGGCATGGAGATGATCACCAATCCGAATTTCGACCTCATCACCTTCACCGGCAGCGTGCCGGTGGGAAAACTGATCGCCGCGCACGCCCACTACAAGCGCCAGATTTTGGAACTCGGCGGCAACGACCCGCTGATCATCCTCAACGACCTGTCGGACGACGATCTCGCCAGAGCCGCCGACCTCGCGGTGGCGGGCGCGACGAAGAATTCCGGCCAGCGCTGCACGGCGGTCAAACGCATCCTCTGCCAGGAGCGCGTCGCCGATCGTTTCGTGCCGCTGGTGCTGGAGCGGGCGAAGAAGCTCCGGTTCGGCGATCCGATGGACCGCACGACGGATCTCGGCACAGTCGTGCATGCCAAGGCCGCGGAGATCTTCGAACGCCGCGTACACAAGGCGGCGGAGGAGGGGGCGGAGATCCTCTACAATCCGGGCCGGCAGGGTGCCTTGCTGCCGCCGATCGTCATCGACCGCGTCTCGCATTCGAGCGAACTCGTGATGGAGGAAACCTTCGCGCCGATCATCCCGATCGTCCGCGCGCCGGATGACGACGATGCGCTGATCGCGCTTTCGAACTCGACGGCGTTCGGCCTCTCCTCCGGTGTCTGCACCAACGATTTCCGCCGCATGCAGAAATACATAGCCGGGCTCAAGGTCGGCACGGTCAACATCTGGGAAGTGCCTGGCTACCGCATCGAGATGTCCCCCTTCGGCGGCATCAAGGATTCCGGAAACGGCTACAAGGAAGGCGTCATCGAGGCGATGAAGAGCTTTACCAACGTCAAGACGTTTTCCCTGCCCTGGTGATCCGGGCAAACCCCTGCGGGATCACCCTTTCTGGGAGCTGCCTTCGCGCGGCTCCCTTTTTTCGTTGCCGAAAAGGACCATTTTGGCGACGTATAACCTATAGATTCTACCTTCCGAACGATAAGAATAATAAATTTTACTTACCGAAAACCCCTGCGCAGAATGCCTCTCGAAGCCGATCATCAAAGGGCGACAACTAGATCACCCGCCGCGCTTCCCCGGTTTTTCCAGGCCTTCAGAGGAGATTTTCAATCATGAACAGACGCATGCTTTTTCTGCTTGCCGGCGCCATGTCCGCTGTGCTTCCTTCCATTGCCTTCGCCCAGAGTGAACTCACCGTCTACACCGCCGTCGAGGCCGTCGATCTCGACCGCTACAAGGCGACCTTCGAGAAGGCGCATCCCGACATCACGATCAACTGGGTGCGCGATTCCACCGGCGTCATGACGGCAAAGCTGCTCGCCGAGAAGGACAATCCACAGGCCGACGTCGTCTGGGGGCTCGCCGCGACGTCGCTGCTGCTCCTCAAGACCGAGGGCATGCTGGAAGGCTATGCGCCGAAGGGCGTCGAGGCGCTCGACAAGAAATTCGTCGACAAGGACAACCCGCCGAGCTGGGTCGGCATGGACGCCTATGTCGCGGCCCTCTGCTACAACACAGTCGAGGGCGAAAAGCTCGGCCTCAAGGCGCCGACGAGCTGGGAAGACCTGACGAAGCCGGAATACAAGGGCCATATCGTCATGCCGAACCCGGCCTCCTCCGGCACCGGCTTCCTGGATGTCTCGGGCTGGGTGCAGATGTGGGGCGAGGAGAAGGCCTGGTCCTTCATGGACAAGCTGCACGAAAACATCTCGGCCTATACCCATTCCGGCTCGAAACCCTGCAAGATGGCGGGCGCCGGCGAAGCGGTGATCGGCGTGTCCTTCGAGTTCCCCGGCGCCAAGGCGAAAAGCGCCGGCGCGCCGATCGACATCATCTTCCCCTCCGAAGGTTCGGGCTGGGAAGCCGAGGCGACGGCGATCATCGCCGGCACGGCAAACCTCGAGGCCGCCAAGACCCTGGTCGACTGGTCCGTCACCAAGGAAGCCAACGAGATGTACAATGTCGGCTACGCCGTGGTCGCCTATCCGGGCGTCGCCAAGGCGGTCGAACACCTGCCGTCCGACATCGCCTCCAAGATGATCGAGAACGACTTCGAATGGGCCGCGAACAACCGCGCCACCATCCTGAAGGAATGGCAGAAGCGCTACGACGCCAAGTCGGAACCGAAGAGCTGACATCGATCGGCCGGGCGGGGCGCCAAGCGCTCCGCCCTTCGCATTCTCGAAACGTGCCTGACAGCCAGCGGAGCTTGCAGATGAGACATGCCATGTCGATCGAACCGACACCCACGAGCATTCACCGCGCGCCCGGAGAGGCGGCTTCCTACCTCGAAATCTCCGATCTCTGGAAGAGCTACGGTGATTTCGTAGCCCTGCGCGACATTTCGCTCAGCATCGCCAAGGGCGAGTTCGTCTGTTTCCTCGGCCCCTCCGGCTGCGGCAAGACGACCCTGCTTCGCGCCATCGCCGGCCTCGACCTCCAGTCCCACGGGAAAATCCTTCAGGGCGGCCGCAACATTTCGAGCCTGCCGGCCTCCAGCCGCGACTACGGCATCGTCTTCCAGTCCTACGCGCTCTTCCCCAACCTGACGATCGAGCAGAACATCGCCTTCGGCCTGGAAAACACCGGCCGCTCCCGGGCGGAGATCACCGCGCGCGTCGCGGAACTCCTGGAAACGGTCGGCCTCTCGGCGCATGGCAAAAAATACCCCTCCCAGCTTTCCGGCGGCCAGCAGCAGCGCATCGCGCTTGCCCGCGCCATCGCCATTTCCCCTGGCCTGCTGCTGCTCGACGAACCGCTTTCGGCGCTCGATGCCAAGGTGCGCGTGCACCTGCGCCACGAGATCAAGTCGCTGCAACGCAAGCTCGGCGTCACGACCATCATGGTGACGCACGACCAGGAAGAAGCGCTCGCCATGGCGGATCGCATCGTGGTCATGAACCACGGCGTCATCGAGCAGGTCGGCTCCCCGACCGAGATCTACCGCCATCCGAAAACCCTGTTCGTCGCGGACTTCATCGGCGAGACCAACCAGTTTCCCGCAAAAGTCCTGCCAGACGCCCAGGTCGAGATCGGCCATTCGGCCTTCTGCTGTCTGACGGAGGATTTCGCGACGGGCGACACGGCGACCGCCGTGGTGCGTCCGGTCGATATCATTCCGCATGGCGCCTATGCGCATGCCATCAACGCCATCGATCGGCCCACGACGCCGCAGAACCTCATTGATGCCGAAGTGCGGGAGATGGAGTTCCTCGGCATGTTCTGGCGCACGCGGCTGACGGCCCCGCGGCTCGGCGAGCGCACGCTCGTCGCCGATTTCTCCGTCAATGCGGTGCGCCGGCTGCAGATCGAGACGGGCGGCGTCATTCAGGTGGAGATCCCGCAAGATCGCCTGCTGCTCTTTCCGAGGGGGGCATGACGATGACGCTTGCACTCGACTTCGCCCCACCCGGCAAGCGCGTCCGGCAGGAATCCTCGCGCGACGACCGCATCAAGCTCGGCTTCATGGCCGTCATCGGGCTCTACCTGATCATAGCCCTTGGCGCGCCGCTCGCCGTCATGCTGTCGAAATCGCTATCGACCTACCGCTTCGACCTCGCCGCCTTCGAATTCCAGGTGAGCGACGAGACGGGCGCCAACTGGGGGCCGATCGTCACCGCGGATGCGCTCAACCAAAAGCTGGGCGCGGTGAAGCAAGAGGAGCTCGACAGCAGCTCCGACGGACGGCTCGCCGCCACGAAATTCTTCCCGGACTTCAGCTTCCGCAGCCCCGTCCATTACCGCATTCGCGGCACGACTGCCGATACGGCCTTCCTTGCGGGCTCGACGCTGGAGAAGGGCACGGAATGGCGGGAATACGAGTCCGGCACGTTCCGGCGCGTCGTTCTGCGGCCGGCAAGCAGCCTTGGCCTCGAAAACTTCAAGACCTATTTTTCGACGCCGGCGCTCGCCCGTTCCATCTACAATTCAGTACTGATGGCGGCGATCAGCACGGTGGTGACGATTTCCATCGCCTTCGCGCTCGCCTATGGGCTGACGCGAAGCTGCATGCCGCTGAAGGGCCTGTTCCGCGGCATCCTGACGATCCCGATCCTCGTGCCGTCGCTGCTGCCGGGCATCGCGCTCGTCTATCTCTTCGGCAACCAGGGTGTCTTCAAGGACTGGCTGATGGGCTATTCCATCTATGGTCCGATCGGCATCGTCATCGGCTCGGTCTTCTTCACCCTGCCGCATGCCTTCCTGATCATCCTGACCGCGCTCTCCGTCGCCGATGCGCGGCATTACGAAGCCGCCGCCTCGCTGAAAGCCAGCAAATGGCGCACCTTCACCACCGTCACGGTGCCGGGCGCACGCTACGGCCTCGTCTCGGCCGCCTTCGTCGTCTTCACGCTGGTCATCACCGATTTCGGCCTGCCCAAGGTGATCGGCGGCCAATATGGCATGCTCGCCGTCGACATCTACAAGCAGGTCATCGGCCAGCAGAATTTCGAGATGGGAGCGGTCGTTTCCGTCATCCTGCTCGTGCCGGCCATCCTCGCTTTCGCCGTCGACCGGCGCATGCAGAAGCGCCAGGTGGCGCTGCTCTCGGCGCGCGCCGTGCCCTATTCGCCGAAGCCGAACGCAAGGCTGGACGCGGTTTGCTTCGCCTTCGCCTGCCTCGTCAGCCTGTTCATCCTCGGCATGATCGCCATGTGCCAGATCGCGGCGCTGGTGAAATTCTGGCCCTATGACCTGACGCTGACGACGAAGAATTTTGCCTTCGACCTGATGGATGGCGGCGGCTGGGCGGCCTATGGCAATTCGATCCAGCTCGCCCTCCTGACGGCGCTGTTCGGCTCGCTCGTCGTCTTCGCCGGCGCCTATATGGTGGAAAAGGCGGATGGTTTCCGCCTCGGCCGCAGCATCTTCCATTTCCTGGCGATGATGCCGATGGCCGTTCCGGGCATGGTGCTGGGCCTTGCCTATATTTTCTTCTTCAACAATCCGGCCAATCCGCTCAACGCCATCTACGGGACGATGACGATCCTCGTCGTCTCGACGGTCACGCACTTCTACACCGTCGCGCACCTGACGGCGCTGACCGCGCTGAAGCAGATGGACCCGGAATTCGAATCCGTCGCGGCCTCCCTCAAGCAGCCCTTCCACCGGCTGTTCTTCCGGGTCACCGTGCCGGTCTGCCTGCCGGCGATCCTCAACATAGCGATCTATCTCTTCGTCAATGCGATGACGACGGTCTCGGCGGTGGTCTTCCTCTACGCCACGGATACGAAGCTCGCTTCCGTCGCCGTGCTCAACATGGACGATGCCGGCGATATCGCCCCGGCCGCGGCCATGGGCATGATGATCTTCTACACGAATGTCGCCGCCAAGCTGATCCACGCGCTGGTCGCCCGCGGCCTGCTGGCCCGCACCCAGGCCTGGCGATAGCCAAGGCCCATGCCGGGTGCGAGAGCGCACCCGGCGCCCTCCCTTTCACGCCACGCGTCGCTCCGGCCGGTCGAGCCGGCGCCGTTCCGTTTCCGCCATCCGCGTCTGCTGCGGCGTGCAGCCATAATGTTCCCGATAGGTGCGCGAGAAATGCGAGGCGGTGGAAAAGCCGCAGGCCATAGCGATCTCGATGACGGGAAGCGACGAGTTCTGCAGCAGCAGATGCGCCCGCTCCAGCCGCATATCGAGATAATAGCGCGCCGGCGACCGCCCCATTTCACGGCGGAACAGGCGCTCCATCTTGCGCCGGGAGAGACCCGTCGCCGGCGACATCTCGGCAAGCTTCAGCGGCTCGGAGAGGTTCGCCTCCATCTGCTCGATGACGGCGATCAGCACCGCATTGTCGATGCCGAGGCGGGCCTGGAGCGGCAGGCGTTGGCGCTCGCCCGCTGGCCGCACACGTTCACACAGCGCCATTTCGCAGATGCGGTTGGCGATATCCTGCCCCAAATCGGCCTCGACGATGCCGAGCATCATGTCGAACGGGGCATTGCCGCCGGCACAGGTGAAGAGATCGCCGTCGATCTCGAACGCCGTCTGGCGGGCATCGACCGCTGTAAACCGTTCGGAAAAGTCCGGGAAATGCTCCCAGTGCACGGCGGCGCGGCGCCCGTCGAGCACACCGGCGCGCGCCAGGCTGTAAAGCCCGCCGGCAAGGCCTGCGAGCGGAACCCGACAACGCCGGCAAAGCCGCAGCCAGCCTTCGAGCGCCCGGTCGGACGGCGGGACGGCGCGTCCGCCGCAGATGACGACGCGCGGATGCCCGGCCTGGTGCAGCCGGTCGCGCGCCTCTGCGAGCGAACCATCGGCCGCAAGGCGCGTGCCGCAGCACGATTGCACCGGCCCGCCATCCGCCGTCACGATCCGCCAGTCATAGACCACGCGGCCGGCCGCTTCATTGGCGAGGCGTAGCGCCTCGGTCGCCGCGGAAAAGGCATGCAGCGCAAAACCATCGAGCAGATAGAAGGTGAAGCTGCCGGTCTGTGCACATGCCTGTTGCATCGTTTTCCTCCCAATGCGGTACGGGCGAAGAATGCAAATAATAATTACATTTTGCAACATGTTTGAACATGTAGAGAGTGCTCTCGGCTGAATTTTCTGCGTTGCAAAGGCGTCAGACCGCCACAAATCGAGGATTTTCCCGCCCTGCTTGTCAAAGCGACAAAAATGATCGCAGATAGGACCATGTCAGAGTCTCAAAACCCCCGCGCCCTCGCGCCCCGCCGCCACGGCGAGATTCTTCGCCGCCTCGCTGCGGATGGAACGGTCAGCATCACCGCGCTCGCCGACTTCTTCGACGTGTCACGGCAGACGATCCGCCGCGACCTCAAACACCTGGCGGACCGCGGCCAGCTCGATCTCGTGCACGGTGGCGCCACATTGTTCGAACCGACCGAAGCAGCCTTCACGGAACGGCGCGAAGAGAACGCCGGGGCCAAGGCAGCAATCGGCCGCGCGGCTGCTGATCTGGTGCGCGACGGCATGGTTGTCTTCCTCGATTCCGGCACCACGACGCTTGCCGTGGCGCAGGCGCTGACCGAGCGCAAGAACCTGACAATCTGCACCACGTCGCTGTCCATCGCGCTCTTGATGTGCCGCCAGCCGCTGGTGCGTGTCCATATGCTCGGCGGCGAGATCGACCCCGTGGAGGAGGCCGCCGTCGGCATCGATGCGCTGGAGGCGATCAGCCATTTCCGCGTGGATGTCGCCTTTCTCGGCGGCGGCGGCCTGTCGCCGGATGGCGAGGTGACGGATTTTACCCGCAGCGGCGCCGAGCAGCGTTCACGCATGGCAGCACTGGCGGGAAAAGCCTATTTCGTGCTCGACAGTTCCAAGTTCGGCCGCCTGACACCGCTGCGTATTCCGCGTTTCGAACTGGCCGCCGGGGTCATCGTCGACCGCCGTCCACCGGAGGCGATCTGCGAGGCGCTGGAGCGGAAAGGGCCGAGCCTGATCGTCTCGACGTGAGATAATGTAATCTTTTGTAACTTTTTGTCTTGTTATCTGTCGGCGCCTTGTTACAGTGCGGCCTTCCATGGTTCCGGGAGGTCGTCACATGGCACAGGATTTTCCAACACAGGCACAGGTCGTCATCGTCGGTGGCGGCATCATCGGCTGTTCGGTCGCTTATCATCTGAGCAAGCTCGGCTGGCGCGATGTCGTGCTGCTCGAACAGGGGCAGCTCAGCGGCGGCACCACCTGGCATGCCGCCGGTCTCGTCGGCCAGTTGCGCAGCCATGCCAACATGACGAGCCTCATCAAATATTCGACGCAGCTCTATAGCGAGCTGGAGGCCGAAACCGGGCTTGCCACCGGCTGGAAGAATTGCGGCTCCGTTTCCGTGGCCCGCACCGCCGACCGCATGACCGTGCTGAAACGCACCGCCGCCTCGGCCCGCGCTCAGGGCGTCGACATCGAGGTCATCTCGCCGAAGGAGGCGCAGGATCTCTGGCCGGTCATGGCGATCGACGATCTCGCCGGCGCCGTCTGGCTGCCGGGCGACGGCAAAGCCAACCCTACCGACCTCACGCAGTCGCTCGCCAAAAGCGCGCGCAACCGCGGCGTTCGCATCTTCGAACGCATGCGGGTGACCGGCATCACAACCAGGAACGGCGCCGTCACCGGCGTAGAAACCGACCGCGGCACGATTGCCGCCGAGATCGTCGTCAATTGCGCCGGCCAGTGGGCGCGCAAGGTCGGCCAGATGTGCGGCGTCTCGGTGCCGCTGCATTCGGCCGAGCACATGTATATCGTCACTGGCAAGATTGAGGGCGTGCATCCGGACCTGCCGGTCATGCGCGATCCCGACGGCTATATCTATTTCAAGGAGGAGGTCGGCGGCCTCGTCATGGGCGGCTTCGAGCCGGAGGCCAAGCCCTGGGGCATGGCGGGCATTCCGGACGATTTCGAATTCGCCCTCTTGCCGGATGATTGGGACCAGTTCGAGATCCTGATGCAGAGCGCGCTGGAACGCGTGCCACAGCTCGCGACCTCCGAGGTGAAGAAGTTCTACAACGGCCCCGAAAGTTTCACCCCTGACAACAACTTCATCCTCGGCGAGGCGCCGGAGCTGAAGAACTTTTATGTCGGCGCTGGCTTCAACTCGATGGGCATCGCGAGTGCCGGTGGCGCGGGTAGGGCGCTGGCGGAGTGGATCGTCAACGGCGCGCCGACCATGGACCTCTGGCCCGTCGACATCCGCCGTTTCGCCGGCTTCAACAACAATCCGCGCTGGCTGCACGACCGCGTCAAGGAAACGCTCGGCCTGCACTATGCCATGCCGTGGCCGAACCGGGAGCTCGACACCGCACGGCCCTTCCGCCGTTCGCCGCTCTACGACCGGCTTGCCGCCAGGGGCGCCTGCTTCGGCTCGAAAATGGGCTGGGAACGCGCCAACTGGTTTGCCGGGGAAGGCGAGACGCCGGTGACGGACTATGCCTTCGGCCGACAGAACTGGCACGAGGCCGTGAAGCGCGAGATGGCCGCAACGCGCGAGGCCGCCGGCCTCTTCGACCAGACCTCCTTCGCGAAACTCCTCGTGCAGGGGCGCGATGCCGCCGCGGCGCTGAACCGTATCTGCGCCGCCGAGATCGATGTCGCCATCGGCCGGTCGATCTATACGGGCCTTTTGAACGCGCGCGGTGGCTATGAAAGCGACCTGACGGTGCTGCGCCTTGCGGCAGACCGCTTTCTCCTCATCACCGGCTCGGCGCAGGCGGTGCATGATGCGGACTGGATCCGCAAGAACATTCCCGCCGACGCCCATGTCACGCTCACCGACGTCACCTCGGCCTATGCCGTCCTGGCACTGATGGGGCCGCGCTCGCGCGACATTCTCGGGCGCCTCACCTCCGCCGACCTTTCGAACGAGGCCTTCCCCTTCGCGACGGTCCGCGAGATCGATATCGGCTATGCCACGGCCTATGCCAACCGCATGACCTATGTCGGCGAGCTCGGCTGGGAGCTGATCGTACCTACGGAATTCGCCGTCGGCGTCTACGAGGCCTTGCAGGAGGCGGGCCGCGACGTTGGGCTGATGGATTGCGGTTATTACGCGCTGGAAGCGCTGCGGCTGGAAAAGGGTTTTCGCGCCTGGAGCCGGGAATTGACGCCGGATATCAACCCCTACGAGGCGGGTCTTGCCTTCGCGGTCTCGCTCGACAAGCCGAGCGGCTTCATCGGTCGGAAGGCGCTGGTCGAGGCCAAGGCCAAAGGCACCCCGACGCGGCGCATCATGCAGTTCACCGTCGACGATCCGTCGCCCATGCTGTGGGGCGGCGAACTGGTGCTGCGGGATGGCAAGCCGGTCGGCGAAGTGCGCTCGGCCGCCTATGGCCACACGCTCGGCCGCGCCGTCGCCCTTGGCCTGATCGAACATCCATCCGGCGTCGACAAGGACTTTTTGACCAGCGGCCGTTTCGAGGTCGAGCTTGCCGGGGAACGCTTCGCGGTCACGGCCTGGCTTTCGCCGGCCTATGACCCGAAGAGCCTGCGGGTCAAGGCGTAGCGATCACGCCACGCCCAGCGCTTCGGCGGAAATCCAGAACACCGCATCCTGGGATTCCGCCGTCTCCAGCCAGAGGAACTCCAGATGGGGGAATTCTTCCTCCAGGATTTCCCGGCCGGAACCGATCTCGCAGATCATGCCGCCGCCGGGATTGAGATGATCGCCCGCCGTTGCCAGGATCTGGCGCACGAGATCGAGCCCATCCTCACCGCCATCATGCGCCATCTGCGGTTCGGCGCGGAACTCGGCGGGGAAGGCACCCAGCGCGGCGTGGTCGACATAGGGCGGGTTGGTGATGATCAGGTCGTATCTCCGGCCGGCAAGCGGCGTGAAAAGGTCGCCTTCATGCAGGGTGACCTGACCCTCCACCTCGTGTTCAGCGAGGTTCAGCCGCGCCACGTCCAGCGCGTCGGCGGAGAGATCCACCGCATCGACCGCGGCATAGGGAAAGAACTTTGCCGCAAGCACCGCCAGGCAGCCGGAGCCGGTGCAGATGTCGACGGCGCTGGTCACGGCCATCGGGTCGGGCAGGAAGGACGAGCCCGGCGAATTCACATATTCATTGAACAGGATCTCGCCGATATGCGAGCGCGGCACGATCACCCGCTCATCGATGAGGAACCGCACGCCCTGGATATAGGCGCGGCCGGTGATATAGGCGGAGGGCTTGCGGGTCGTCACGCGCGTCTCGATGCGCTCGGCGAGCCGCTTGCGTTCCGCGGGAAGCAGCCGCGCGTCGAGAAAGGGATCGAGCGCGTCGATCGGCAGATCCAGCGAATCGAGCAGCAGGAACGCGGCATCGTCGCCGGCGGTCGTCGTGCCGTGGCCGAAGCTGAGGTCGGCGGCGTTGAAACGGGAAATCGCATAGCGCCAATAATCGCGCAGCGTCACGAGTTCGCGGGTAATATCGTCCTGGGTCAACGCACTCTCACTTATTTGCTAAGACGGTGCTTTAGAATCAGAAAGGCCGGCGGGTCAACCGATCCCGGGACATATGGCAGGTTTCAAGGACGGCGTCATGAAGGACATCCGCAAGCGGCAGAAACCGGCCGCTCCTCGAAAGGTCGAGCCGGCGCCGGGCGGCAAGCGCGTCACGCTGCCACGCGCGCTCTCCAAGCTCGGCTATTGTTCGCGCACGCAGGCTGAAGAGCTGATCACGGCGGGGCGGGTGGCGCTTGCCGGCCGCGTGGTCACCGATCCGGCCATCTGGGTCGATCTTTCGAACGCCGTGATCGCCGTGGATGGCAAGCCCGTCGCGGCGGAAGAGCGGGTTTATCTGATGCTCAACAAGCCGCGTGGCCTCGTCACCACCCGGCACGATCCGGAACGACGCCCGACGGTCTATGACTGCCTGAAACAGCTCGACCACGCGCATCTTTCGCCCGTCGGCCGCCTCGACAAAGCGAGCGAGGGCCTGCTGCTTTTTACCAACGACACGGAATTCGCCCAGGCGCTGCTCGATCCCGAAACCCATGTGTCGAAAACCTATCACGTCCAGATGGACAGCCTAGCCGACGACACGCTTCTCGCCGCCTTGCAGGCCGGTGTGCACCATGACGGCGAATTGCTGCGGGCGAAAAGCGTGCGAAAACTGCGCGAAGGCAACAGGAACTCCTGGCTCGAAATCGAGCTTGACGAAGGCCGCAACCGCCAGATCCGCCGCATGCTGGAGGCGATGAACATCGCCTGCCTGCGGCTCGTGCGCGTCTCGATCGGCAATCTCGCGCTCGGCGATCTGGAAAAGGGCGCGGTCCGGACGCTGGACGATGGCGAGGTCGAGGGCCTGCGTCGGCTCGTCGCGTCCCGCATCGCCTAGAGGGCGGCGACCGGCCGCTTTTCCACCGGCGGGACCGCGCGGGTCGCCAGTTTTTCAACCGGGACGTGACAGCGAATGAAGCCGCTGCCGATCGCCTGCACCGGCGGACGCGTCTCGGCGCAGACGCTGCCGACCTGTCGGGGACAGCGGCCGGCGAGCGGGCAACCGACCCCCGGCACCGGCTTCGAGGCCGGCATGGCCGCCGGGCGGGAGACGTAGTGGTCCTTGCTGAGACCGGGTGCCGCCTCCAGCAGCATCTCTGTATAGGGATGCAGCGGCGCGGCGAGCAGGGTCTCGGTCTCGGCCAGCTGCATCAACTCGCCGCGATAGAGCACCGCCACCCGGTCGGCAAGTTGCTGCACGACGGCGAGGTCGTGCGAGATGAACAGCATGGCAACGGCGTGTTTCTCCTTGAGGGAGCGCAGCAGTTCGACGATGCGCGCCTGCACCGAGACATCGAGCGCCGACAGGATCTCGTCGCAGATCAGCAGTTTCGGATTGACCAGCAGTGCGCGAGCAATTGCGATGCGCTGGCGCTCGCCGCCGGAAAGCTGCTCGGGGAAACGGTCGAGATAACCGGCATGCAGGCCGACATTTTCGAGCACACCTTCGAGCGTCTTCTCATCGGCCGCGATACCTAAATGGTCGAGCGGGCGTTCGAGGATGGCTCGGATGCGGCGACGGGGGTTAAGTGATGCGTCGGGGTTCTGGAAGATATACTGGATCTGCCGCAACTGCTCGACCGAGCGGCTTTTCAGCACCGGATCGAGCAGGCCGCCATCGAGGCTGATCAGGCCCGTACGCGGCGGCAGGCGGCCGCTGATGGCGCGGGCAATGGTCGACTTGCCGCTGCCGGATTCGCCCACGAGCGCCACCACCTCACCGGCGCGCAGTTCGAGGTCGATGTCGCGCACCACGGACGGGCTGGTGCGGCCGAGGAGTTTGTCGAAAAGGCCCGGCTTTCGATAGGTGAGATCGAGGTCGGCGATCGAGAGCAGGCGCTCCGGCTTTGCCGTGGCCCTTTCGTCGAGCCGCGGCTTGACGGCCGGTGTCTCCGGCACCGCCGCCTCCCGCCATTTCATGCAGGCGACAGTGCGGGCGTCCGCGACCGGCTCCAGCACCTGCGGTGTGCTGCGACAGGCGGCGGTCGCGAAATCGCAGCGCGGCTCGAACTTGCAGCCGGTGGACATCTGATCGCGGCGCAGCACGCCGCGCAGGCCGCGCGCCTGGCGCTCCGTGCCGTCGACGGTCGGGATCGAGGCAATCAGGCCGCGGGCATAAGGGTGGGCCGGAGCCGCCAGCAATTGATCGCAAGGCGCCACCTCGACGAGTTGACCGGCATACATGACGCCCACCCGGTCCGCGATCTGGGCGAGCAGCGCGAGGTCATGCGTCACGTAGAGCATCGCCATGCCGATGCGGCTTCTGAGATCGCTGAGAAGCTGGATGATCTGGCGCTGCGTGGTGACGTCGAGGCCGGTGGTCGGCTCGTCCAGCACCAGCAGGTCGGGATTGCAGGCGACGGCCATGGCGATCGTCACGCGCTGCTGCTGGCCGCCGGAGAGCTCGTGCGGATAGCGATGGCCGACATCCGGCAGGCCGACCAGCGCAAAAAGCTCGGCGATGCGCGCCTGAATGGTCATGCCGGACGGCAAGGCCCTGTGGGTGGCGATCATCTCGCGGATCTGCGAGCCGACCCGCATGCCGGGGCTGAGCGAGGTCGTCGGGTTTTGCGGCACCAGCGCGATGCGGTTGCCGCGCATTCGTCCGAGCGATTTCGCGTCGAGTTTCAGCAGGTCGGTGCCGTCGAACAGCACCTCGCCGGTCTGCACCAGGCTGTTGACGGTGCCGTAGCCGAGCAGGCGGTAGGCGACGGTGGACTTGCCGCAGCCGGATTCGCCCACGAGCCCGAAGGCCTCGCCGCGCGCGATCTCGAAGGAGACGCCCTGCACGACATTGGTCCAGCCGGCGGGGCTGCCATAGGCGATGTTGAGATTGCGGACTTCGATGAGTTTCTTCATTTTACGCTCCCGCGACGGCCCGCTGGCCAAGCATGCGCGACAGGCCATCGGTGAACAGGTTGAAGCCGATGACGAGGGAGGCGAGGCCGAGGCCCGGGCCGAACACCGTCACCGGCGAGGCGATCAGCAGGTTGCGGTTCTCGCTGATCATCAGGCCCCATTCCGGCGTCGGCGGGCGAATGCCGAAACCGAGGAAGCCGAGCGCGCCGATGAGGATGGGCGCATAGCTGAGGCGCAGCGAGAACTCGACCAGCAGCACATTGGCGGCATTCGGCAGGATTTCGCGCCAGACGATGGACCAGGTGCCTTCGCCGCGCAGTTCCGCCACGGCGACATATTCGCGCGTCGCGATTTCCATGGCGGCGGCGCGCGCGATGCGGGCGATGCGCGGCGCATAGACGAGGCCGACGACGAAGACGATCAGCACCGGCTCGCCGGCAAGCGCCGGGCCGGCGGCGATGATCATGACCAGGGCAAGCGCCAGGAAGGGAATGCTGATCATCGCCTCGACGATGCGCTGGGTAACCTCGTCGAACCAGCCGCCGACATAGCCCGACAGGAGACCGAGCGCGGTGCCTGCGACCATGCCGAGAATGGTGCCGGCAAAGGCGAGCAGCAGCACGATATGCGCGCCATGCATGAAGCGGCTGAAAACGTCGCGGCCGATCTGGTCGAGGCCCATCGGGTGTTGCCACGAGGCGCCGGAGAGCGGCAGGCCTGCGCCCATTTCGGCGAAGCCGTAGGGCGTCCAGAAGACGCCGACGATGGCGAAGAGCGCGTGGGCGAGAAGGATGACCGCACCGACCTTGAAGGGACCGGGCGTGGCGTGCCAGCGGGCGGCATCGAAACGGGGAAGCCGCTTGGCGGGGGGAGAGGTGATCGTGCTCATCGGCTTGCCCTCAGGCGCGGTTGCAACAGGATGGCGAGGACGTCCGCCACGAGGTTGGCGACGACATAGACGGCGGCGCTGATCATCACGGTCGCCTTGATCAGCGGGATATCGCGCAGTTGCAGCGCGTCGATCAGCAGCGTGCCGAAGCCCGGATAGGAAAACACCCGCTCGACGATGACGACGCCGCCGATCAGGAAGCCGAGGTTCAGTGCCGTGACGTTGAGCGCTGGCACGATGGCGTTCGGCAAAGCATGGCGGAAGAGCACGGCGCGGGGGCGCAGGCCCTTGAGTTCCGCAAGGCGCACATAGTCCGATCGCAGCACCTCGATCAGGCTGTCGCGCAACACGCGGATGGCATAGACCGCCATCATGATGGCGAGTGTCACGGCGGGCAGCACCATGGCGCGCAGCGTCTCCTGCCAGGTGCTGGCCTCCGAGATCGTCGCCAGCGCCGGCAGGATCGGCACGGCGACGGCAAACAGGAAGAGCAGCATCGTCGCCAGCAGAAAGTCCGGCAACGAAAGCAGGATAAGCGTGATGACAGAGATGACGTTGTCGACGGCCTTGCCGCGGTTCGTCGCCTGGATGGTGGCCGGAACCAATGCCAGCACGAGATAGATCACGAAGGCGAAGAGCGAGAGCAGCAGCGTGTTGACGATGCGGGGGCCGAGCACGTCGGCGATCGGCCGGCCGGTGGCGATCGACGCGCCGAGATCGCCGCGAAGGAAATCCCCGAGCCAGTGGAAGTAGCGCACCAGCGCCGGCTGGTCGAGATGGAGCTGGCTGCGCAGCACTTCCAGCGCCCTGACGGTCGCGTCGCGGCCGAGGATGCGGGTCGCGACGTCGCCGGGAAGCGCCTCCAGGATCAGGAAGATCAGGACTGAGACCAGAAGCAGGGTCAGCGCGGAGAATAGGATTCTGCTGGCAAGCAGGCGAAAAACGCTCATGTCGCATCCAATCCCACGGAAACGAGGGCGGCGTCCGCCGTCACGGTGTCGGGAATGAAGGCGGCATCGGTCTTGAGGTCGCCCTCCCAGATGTAGAGCAGCACGAGGGGCCGCTCGGCCGAAAGCGTCGCATGGGGCAGCCACGGCGGATGGTGGATGATTTCATCGATCCCGCGCCGGGTCCAGTCCGCCGTGCCCGCCCGCCAGAAGGAGGGGGCAGTGACCGTATAATAGAGCTCGTCGGCGGGGTGGTGATGCAGCGGATAATGCGTCTTCGGCCCCAGGAACATCAGCCCGAAGGCGATATCGGGATCCTCAATCAGCGTCGGCGGGCCGCCTTGCGGGCCGCAGATGACGCCGTAACCGTAATTCGCGCCGAAATCGCTGCTGGGCGGATTGGCGAGGTAGCTGGTGCTGCGGGTAATGTGGATGGCCGGCAGGAGGGCTGCGAGCGCCCGGGCAAGCGGCGTTTCGGTCGCTGCGAGTTCAGCCTCGCAGGCCGCCTGGATCGGCACGCGGGCCGGTGCCACGTCGCGAACGGGCGGCAGGCGCTCGGCAAGGCGGCGGAGCCGGGCGGCGTGCGACCGCGAGACGGGCCGCGCGTCCTGCTCAAGCGCATCGGCAAAACAGATGAGAAAGGTGGTCAGGGCGGAAGTGGTCATGCAGCTATCCTCTTCCACGGGGCGCGGATTGCCCCGTGGATGCGGTGGTCTTGGGTGTGGAAAAAGGGCGGTTACTCGCCGCAGCTCAGGTTCGCATAGTCGATGCGGTTCACGTCGACATTCGGCGTGTAGCCGGTGCAGCCCTTGCGCAGGCCCGCGACGACGGAGGTGAAGACCGGCAGAATCATGCCGCCTTCATCGGCGACGATGCGCTGGGCATCGCGGTAGAGGGCGTTGCGCTGCGTCTCGTCCGCCGTCTGGCCGGCCTTGACGACCAGCGCGTCGAAATCGTCACGCTTCCAGTGCGTCTCGTTCCATTCGGACTTGCTGTTCAGCGACAGCGTCAGGGCTTCGGCCGGCGGGCGGGCGCTGGTGTAGGAGATGACCGCCGGCTTCTTCAACCAGATCGTGTCCCAGTAGCCTTCGGCCGGCGAAGTGATGACGTTGACGCGGATGCCGGCGGGAGCGGCCATCTGGGCATAGACCTGGGCAAGCAGCATCATGCCGGGATAGGAATCCGAGGTGTAGAGATCGAAGTCGATGCCATCCGCGTGACCGGCCTCTGCCAGCAGCGCCGCGGCCTTCTCGATATCCGCCGTCTGGGCCGGCGTGCCGAGGCCGAGCGGCGAGGAGAGCGGGATCGGCGTATCGCCGCCGACCTCGCCATAACCGAGCAGCACGGTGTCGACGATCTTCTGCCGATCCATCACCAGCTTCATCGCCTGGCGCACCCTGACGTCGTCGAAGGGCGGCGTATCCGTCCACACCGCGAGATAGAGCGAAGTCGCCCCGGGCGTGGCGGCAAGCTCGACGGCGGGATTGTCCTTCAGCGTGATGAGGCTCGCCGGATCGACCGTCAGCGACAAGTCGACCGTGCCCGACAACAGCGCGGAAAGGCGGGAGGTCGGCTCCAGGCTGGTGGTGATCTCCAGGCAATCGGCCTTCGGCAGGCCGGCGCGCCAATAGGCCGGGTTGCGCGCCATCACGCGCACGGCGCCGTTGATGG
Source organism: Shinella sp. BE166 (assembly GCF_051201095.1). NCBI lineage: Bacteria > Pseudomonadati > Pseudomonadota > Alphaproteobacteria > Hyphomicrobiales > Rhizobiaceae > Shinella > Shinella sp. BE166. Next base: position 458,884 of record NZ_JBPEHL010000003.1, read on the forward strand.
TGAAGGTCTGCTGGACGAACGGGCCGGTGCCGTTGCCCTTGACGCGCAGCTCCTCGGCCTTGACACCCTCGGGCACCATCAGCGCATATTTGGTGGCGATCAGCATAGGCAGCTCGACGACGGGCTGCTTCACCTTGAAGCGCACCGTATGGTCGTCGACGGCGGTGATGCCGTCTGCATCGAGGAAGGCGAGGGTGGAAAAACCACCCGGCGAGATCGCCGGATCGAGCAGGCGGCGATAGGAGTAGACGACGTCCTTTGCATCGAAATCCGAGCCGTCGTGAAACTTCACGCCCTTGCGCAGATGAAAGGTCCATTCCGTCGCGTCGGCATTGGCTTCCCAGGATTCTGCCAGCACCGGCATCGGCTGCATCGTGTTGCTGCGGTCGACGAGCGGCTCGTAGACCGCGCGGATGTGGTAGACGCTGTCGGTGCCAATCAGTGCGGCCGGGTCCATCGTCTGCTTTTCGCCATCGGATTCGTAGCCGAGCACGCGTACGCAGCCTTGCTGGGCGAAGGCGGCCGTCGAAAGCGCGCAGCCGGCCATGGCCACGGCGAGCGCCGTGGTTCTCAGAAGATCTCGTTTCATTTCGGTTCCCCGTTTTCGGATTATGGCGGGAGTATGAAAACGGGGCGCCCGGCTTGCAAACGATTAGAATTAACGTCTACATGAGTAAAATTCATGTGGGTTGCGAAAAATGGTCCGGCGAATCCTGCCGCCCCTGACGACGCTGAGGGCCTTCGAGGCGGCGGCCCGGCTCTTGAGCTTCAAGGCGGCCGCCGAGGAGTTGCGCGTCACACAATCCGCCATCAGCCATCAGGTCGCCTCGCTGGAGCGCAATCTCGGCACGCCGCTCTTCCTTCGGCTGCCCGGCCGCGTCGAACTCAGCGAGGCGGGCGCGATCTACTTTCCCGTCGTGCAGGACGCGCTCGACCGGATCGCTCTCACCACGGACCTCATCCGCCAGACCAACACGCCGGCCGCGCTGACGGTGCAGGTCTATGTCACCGTCGCCGTGCGCTGGCTGATCCCGCGGTTGCAAACCTTCAAGGAAGCCTCGCCCGAAGTCGCCGTCAGCCTCGATGCGAGCCTGCTCGACTGGGAGTTCAACCCCGACCGCGCCGATATCGGCTTCATCTACACCCGCACGCCCAACCGGCCGAACCTGACCTATACGCTTCTGCGCCGCGAGCGGCTCGTCGGCGTCTGTTCGCCCGCCATCGCCAAGGCGGTCAAAGCGCCGGAGGACCTGCGGCATTTCTCGTTCCTGGCCGTCAGCGGCACGACCGAGGATGCCGCGACCTGGGCGGCGAGCGTCGGTGCTGCCGGCCACTCGCAAAAATCCTCGCCGCTCTTCGACAGTAACCTGCTCGCCATCGAGGCGGCGATCAACGGGCAGGGGCTCGTCGTCGTGCCGGCCTTCCTGGTGGAAGGCGATATCGCCAGCGGCGCGCTCGTCACCCCGCTCGCCTCCGACGTCATGCAGCCCGGCGGCTGGTATCTCGTCCATCTGGAGCGGCGCGGCAACGAAAAGGCGATGCGCAAATTCGTGCAATGGCTCCAGACCCAGGTGTAAGGCAAACCTCACTCGAACCGGTCGAGAAACCCGAGGACCGCGCGGTTGAAAAGTTCCGGCCGCTGCAAGGGCGCGAAATGGCTGACACCGGGCAGAACCACCAGCTCGGCACCGGGAATGGTGCGCGCCAGATACTCCGCATGATCCCGCCGGATGAATTCGTCGTTCTCGCCGATCACCACGGAGACCGGCACTTTGATGCCGGCGAGCTGCTCGCTGCTGTAGTTCGGCTCGCTTTCCATCATACGCGATACGTCGGCCACGAATGTCTCGAAATCGCCCGGCGTCGCGGAGAGCGCCTGATAATCCTGCCGGTGGCGGCTGAAGCAGCGGTCGATCAACGGCGTCGGCTTGAAGGGTAGCGCGCCGCTCGGGTCCATGTTGCAGGCGAAGAAGAACACGCCGGAGACGCGCTGCGGGTGCTTGTCGGCAAGGATGAGCGCCGTGCAGGCGCCATCGCTCCACCCGACGAGGCTCGCCTTTTCGATAGCGAGATGATCCATCACCGCCAGCACATCGCCCGCCATACGATCATAGCCGAACGGCCCAGCATCGTGCGTGCTGCGGCCATGGCCACGGCTGTCGATCACGACGGCCATGCGACCGGACCGCACGATAGCCAGCACTTGGTTGCCCCAGTTTCCGGCATTGCCCAATCCGCCATGCAGCAGGATGACGGCCGAGCCGGCGCCGTGGACCGCGTACCAGATCCTGGCGCCGTCATTCGCGACAAAACCTTCTGCGATGGAGGCCGGGAGCGGCGGCGCGCCATCCCTCTCGAACATCACCAGCTCGTCATCCGTCCCCTGCATGGGCGCCTCCCTTGTCCTTCAAGGCAAGGACGATCGCATGGACGGCTTTCCGACAGCTTGTGAGAAAATACGAAGAAAAAGCCCGGCGGATACCGCCGGGCTTTGCCAATTATTCGAGCACCTGGATGACGGTGCGCGTCTGCGGGTCCACGATCACCCGCTGTTCGTTGACGACAGTATAGCCATAGTCGGAATGGCCGTCGACGCTGTGGATTTCCACGGTGTCGGGCATCACCCGGCCGATCAGGACGTCGCCTTCATAGGCGGCGGAGGGAACCTGCTGTTCCAGTACGTAGGTGCGAACTTCACCCGGCACGACGACCGTCGATTCCGTGGTCACCGGGTCGGTCTGCTGGATGATGACGGTATCCTGCGCATAGGCCGTTGCCGACAGGGTCAGAAGCGCCGCCGTGGCAAGAATGAGTTTCGTCTGCATCGTCGTTCTCCTCTTTTGGATGCGGAAGAAACGACAATGTCCGGCTACGGTTCCCCGTAACCGTCATCTCCGTCGAAACCGATGCTCCAGAAACGTGCGATGGGAGGGTTGTAAAACCCTCTCATCGCCTCGGCGTCTGTCGATCCTGACCGGACGTTCGCCGATCGCGCCGGTCCTAGTGACCGTCGAAATGGCCGGCCGAAAGAGCCGGCGCCTGCGCGACCTTCACGGCGAAATTGATGCTGTTGATAACGGGCGCACCCGTCGAGCGGATTGCATTCGCCTTCAACAGGGCGTCCTGGCCGAGCGCTTCGATGGGCTCGACGGTCTTCGCATCGAGGTCGATCATGTAGAGAGCCGCATCGCCTTCCACGCCGATCACAACGGTATTTGCCATATTGCTTTCCTTTCTCTCGGGTTGCCGAAGCTTTTCGCGGGATCGCGAAAAGGCTCCATCTCTTTGTTTTCTCGCACGTCCAAGTGCTAGAAACCTGCTTTCTTCAGGCCGGTCCGGTACATGTCCTTCTGCCACCGCTCCTTGATCGGGATGGCGGCGAGCCATGTTTCCAGGTCGAAATCCGGATTGAGCTGAAGCACGCGCCGACGCTCGGCGGCGGCCTCCTGCACATTGTCGAGCATGCCCCAGGCGGCAGCGGCAAGGCGCGCGGCAGGGGCGGAAACCTTCATGCGCTGGACGAAGTCGATCGCCTCCTCGTATCGTTCGAGGAAGAAGCAGGCGCCGGCCGCACTCCAGAGGTAGGTGTCCGGCGGGATGAAGTTGAGCGCGAGCGCCCGCTCGATGGTCGCCAGCCCCTCCAGCGGGCGGGAGGCGTGCACGAGGGAGTCCGCGAGACTGTAAATGGCATCCGCATAGTGCGGGCCGAGGCTGACAGAGGTCGAAAGCGCCTCGACGCTCTCCTCCACCCCGCCCTGGTACAGACGCGCGACGCCACGCTCGCGATGGCCAAGCGGCGAAAGCGGGTTCTGTCGGATGGCCTCGCATGCCGCATTTTCCGCCGCCTGCAACAGCGCCTGGTCGTCCCGCCCGCGCAACAGCCATTCCATGGTGAATGTGCGCGACAGCCCGCTCAGCGCCGGGGCGAAATCCTTGTGCTCCTCCAGCGCCTGCAAAAAGGCCTCGCGCGCCCAGAGGCTGTCGGCGAGCGTCACGGCCTTCAGCCGATCCAGGCCCCGGAGATAGAGGTGGTAGGCGCGGGCGTTTCGCACATAATCGGCGTAGAACACCTCGTTGCGCTCAAGCTCCTGCGCGAGCTGCACCGTGACCGCCCGCGCGATTTCCCGGCGCTGATCCGGCAGGACGGCGACGTGCAGCGCATACCGCGCCGCCCAGATCATCGTGTCGGAGGGCAGGAAGACGAGTTGAAGCAGCAGGCCTTCCGGCGTGCTGCGCGCGTCGAGGATATATTGGACCTTGTTGCGCTCCAGATGGTCGAGCCAGTCGGGCTCGTTGCGCAGGCAGCTCGCGGTATGGGGCGCGACGACGGAAACGGTGCGCATGGCGCACAATCCCATGGTGATGTCGTCGATCAGCGCACGGGCGAGCGCGACCTCGGCGGCCTTCGCCTTGCGGGTCAGTGGTGGGAGGAGGGCGATGCGCGGGTTCGGCAGGAACTGGTTGGGTGCGTCAAGCGGCGCGCCGGCAAAGGGCGCAAGGCCCGTCGAGCGGGCGGCGGAATGCTCGGGACCAAGCGGGTAAGCCGGCATGCGACACGGCCCTTTGTCACGATAGGTGAAGTTGAATTAGAACTATGCTTCAACTTCCGGCAATCCGCAATCCACGATGGCAGCCGGCCCGCAATTTTCCAACGTCGGATGGAAGACGGGCCGGTAGCCAGCCCTGAGCGCCCCCACGGTGGAGGGTGGCGTCAGCAGCCCGTCGGCGCTGTCGAGGCGCTGCGGCGCGGCATATCCCTCCACCGTCCAGCGATAGGCAAGGCCGCCCCGAAGCGTAAACGCCTCCGTCCCGTGCGCGACGACCGCGCCATCGGGAAGTGCCGCCAAAGGCCCGGCGATCGGATGCATGCGCTTGCGGCGGCGGGCGACGCGCTCAGCATGGAGCACGACGTCCATCACGCCGGCCTGGGGCGGCGCTTCGCCCCGCGCGGCGGCCCAAGAGGCCCGAAATCCCTCCGCCGCCTCCCGCCGGCAGAAGAAGCAGGGGCGATGGCCGGCGGCGAGGGCAACGGCCTCATCAAGGAAGAACAGTTCGGTCCAGCTCCGCCCGCCCATCACCGCGCGGCGGCGGCCTTGATATTCGCAGACGCAGATCAGCCAGGCCTTGCTCGACCAGCGCTTGGTGAGAAGGGTTTTGGTCGCCGGATCGTGGATGATGCCGCGATTGCCGGTGAACAGGCCGTGTTGCGGAAGGGCGACGATCTCGCCGAAGGGCGTGACACGGTTTTGCAGGGGCATGGCGTTTTCCTGGCTCACACGACCACCACCATAACCTCAAATCGACCGCGCTGCCTCCCGCTCCAGCAGCGCCCGCTTGCGCTCGATACCCCAGGCATAACCGGAGAGCGCGCCGTCGGTGCGCACCACGCGATGGCAGGGAATGGCGATGGCAAGCGCATTCGCCGCGCAGGCGCCCGCCACCGCGCGCACCGCCGTCGGCGACCCGATGCGCCGCGCGATCTCGGAATAGGAGGTTCGCGCGCCCGCCGGAATTTCCTGCAGCGCCTGCCAGACGCGGCGCTGGAATGCCGTGCCGCGCACATCGAGCGGCAGTTCCAGCCCGATGCCGGGATTTTCCACGAAGCCGACAACGCGGGCGACCAGCGCTTCATAGTCCTTGTCGGCACCGACGAGGCGGGCTTTCGGAAAACGATCCTGAAGATCGCGGACCAGTGCATCCGGGTCGTCGCCGAGCAGGATGGAGGCGACGCCCTTCGTGCTGGAGGCGACGAGGATCGCGCCGAGCGACGTCTGGCCGACGGCAAAGCGGATCGCCTCATCGGCACCGCCCGCGCGATATTGCGTCGGCGTCATGCCGAGCATGCCGGTCGATTTCTCGTAAAACCGCCCGCTGGAATTGAAACCGGCATCGTAGATCGCCGCGGTGACGCTGTTGCCGGTTTCGAGGCCTTCGCGAACCTTCTTCGCCCGGTCGGCGGCGGCATAGGCCTTGGGCGTCAATCCGGTCGCGGCCTTGAACACCCGGTGAAAATAGCCGGCGCTACGGCCGACCGCCTCCGCCAGCGCCTCCAAGGCCGGCTCCTCCTCGCTGTCTTCGATGATCCGGCAAGCGCGCGCGACGAGCGCCGCATTCTCGCTTTCAAGCGACGGCCCTTCGGGATTGCAGCGCTGGCACGGCCGGAAGCCGGTCGCCCGCGCGCTTTCCAGCGTGTCGTGCAGCATGACGTTGCGTGGATTGGCCCTGCGGGACGGGCAGGAGGGGCGGCAATAGACGCCGGTCGTCGCCACCGAATACCACAGTCGCCCATCGGCCTCCTTGTCGCGGGCGACGATGCGCGCCCAGCGCGGGTCGTCCGCCACGGGTGACAGGGGTTGTGTGGATGCAAATCGGGTCATCGTCTTCGCCTTCCTGAAGGGATCGCGGCCACCATGCCCCCAAGCTGCGGCTTTCACACTCCGATCCTTGCTTTCAAATCCGATGGAAGGCCACCCGATTTCAGATGTGGATGGCGGCACCGGTAAAGGCGAGGGCGGCTTCCTTGATGGCCTCGCTGTGCGTCGGGTGCGCGTGGCAGGTATAGGCAATGTCCTCTGCCGTAGCGCCGAACTCCATCGCCTGCGCGATCTGCACGATCATCGTGCCGGCCACCGCGCCGATGAGATGGGCGCCGACCAGGATGCCGGTCTTCTCCTCGGCCAGCAGCTTCACGAAACCCTCGGTATTGCCGTTTGCCTTGGCGCGGCTGTTGGCGAGCATCGGGAAGGTCGAGGCGCGGTAGGCGATGCCCTCGGCCTTCAGCGCCTGTTCGGTCTTGCCGACGGCGGCAACTTCCGGATCGGTATAGACCACGGCCGGGATGATGGCGTGGTTGACGATGCCGGGCTTGCCGGCGAGCCGTTCGGCAACCGCAATGCCCTCGTCCTCCGCACGGTGCGCCAACATGGGGCCACGCGTCACGTCGCCGATTGCGTGGATGCCCTCGACGCCCGTCCAGCCGCGATGATCGACCGGCACGAAGCCGCCGTCATCGGGGGTGATGCCGACCGTTTCCAGACCGAGATCGCTAGTATTCGGCTTGCGGCCGGTGGCGAGGAGCACGACATCCGCCGTCAGCTCCGACGTGCCGCCATCGGCGGCGCGGAGGGTGAGGGTCGCGCCGCCGCTTCCGGTCTCGACGCCGGTGACGGCGGTCGAGGCGAGGATCGTCATGCCCTGGCGGGTGAGGAGCTTCGTCATCGCCGTGCGGATATCCTCATCCATGCCGGGAAGGATGCGCTCGGCATATTCGACGACCGTCACCCTGGCGCCGAGGCGGCGCCAGACGGAGCCGAGTTCGAGGCCGATGACGCCGCCGCCGATGACGACGAGCCGCTCCGGCACGCGGGAGAGGGACAGCGCGCCGGTCGAATCGACGACGATGCCGGCGGCGTTGTCGACCGTCACGCCGGCAAGTGTTGCAGGCTGCGAGCCGGTGGCGATCACGATGGATTTCGCGCCGACCGTCTTCCCGGCGATCTCCACGCGGCCCGGTCCGGCAAAGCGCGCCCGGCCGGCGAGGCGGGTCACGCCGTTCTTGCGGAACAGGAAGTCGATGCCCTTGGTCAGCGAGGCGACGGTTGCGTCCTTGCGCGCCATCAGTTTGGCGAGATCGACAGAGACCGGGCCAGTCTCGATGCCGAAGTCACCCATGTGGCCGTCACGGGCGGCTTCGAGCAGGTGCGTTGCGTGCAGCAAGGTTTTCGAGGGGATGCAGCCGACATTGAGGCAGGTGCCGCCGAGCGTCTGTCGCTCATCGACGCAGGCCGTCTTCAGGCCGAGCTGGGCGGCGCGGATGGCGCAGGCATAGCCGCCGGGACCGCCGCCGATCACCAGGAGATCATAGTCATGGGAAGCGGTCATTGCGGCCAGCTTTCAAGCGTTTCGACGAAGCGGGTCAGCCAGGTGTTGGTCTGGTGGCCGTCGAGCGAACGGTGGTCGATGGTGAGCGAGACATAGGCCATGGGGCGGATCTGGATCGTGTCCACGCCATCGACCTCCCGTACCACAACCCGCTTTTCCAGCTTGCCGACGCCGAGGATCGCCGATTGCGGCTGGTTGATGATGATGGGCGTGGCGACCAGCGAACCGGAAACGCCATGGTTGGAAATGGTGAAGGTGCCGCCGCGCATATCGGCCGGCGTCAGGGCTTTCGCCCGCGCGCGGGTCGTGAGATCCTGCAAGTGCGCGGCGATGCCGGAGAGCGAGAGGTTTTGCGCCTCGCGGATGACGGGCACGACGAGGCCGTCGTCGCCAAGCGCGGTGCCGATGCCGATGTTCACATCCTCGAAGACCTCCAGGCGATCGTCGAACCAGCGGCTGTTGACCGCCGGCACGGCCTTCATCGCGGCAACGCAAGCAGCGACGATATAGGCCGTGTAGGAGAGCGAGACGCCGGAAGCGGCAAACGAGGCCTTGTTCTTCTCGCGATGGCGCATCACGGCGCTGAAATCGGCCTCGAACACCGCGGTGACATGCGGTGCCGTGGAGACGGACATCTGCATATGCTCGGCGATGGCGAGCCGCATGGGCGAGTGTTTGATCGAGCGGGAGCGCAGGTCGCCGCTCGGCTTTTCCGACTTCGGCGGCGGCGTTCTGGCGGGTTGCGGCGCAGGCGCTACTCTGGCCGCCTCATGCGCGGCGTCCATGTCGGCGCGCGTCACGCGCCCGCCCTTGCCGGAGCCGGTTACCGTTGCCGGGTCGATGCCGTATTCCTCGGCCGCGCGCCGCACCGCCGGAGAATGGTGCACCGCTTCCGACACTGCCGGCGCAGCCTCCTTCGCGGCGGCTGGTGCGGCCGCCACGCGCGCCTCCGTGGAGCCCGTAAACTTGATCCGGCCGAGCACCGCACCGGGCTCCGTCTTTTCGCCGGTCTGCATGAGGATTTCGTGCAGGATGCCGGTGATGGGCGCGGGAATTTCTTGGGTCACCTTATCGGTTTCGAGCTCGACGAGCGGATCGTCAAGCGCCACCGTCTCGCCCACGGCCTTGAGCCAGTTGCGCACGACCGCCTTGGTGCCTTCCTGTTCCTCAGGGGCAAGAACATCAATCAGATCGGCCATACTCAGAACTCCAGCAGCGCGTCAATCTTGGCGCGGATTTTCCCGACCGACGGCACCGCCCAGTCGAGCAGCACGGGATTGTGCGGGCTCGGTATGTCCGGCATGGTGAGCCGCGAGACCGGCGCGTCGAGGTCCATGAAGGCCTCGTCGGCCACCACGGCCGAGATTTCCGCGCCAAAGCCGGCGGTGCCGAGGTCTTCATGAACGATGAGGCAACGCCGGGTGCGGCGCACGGAGGAGAGCACCGCCTCTCTGTCCCAGGGCATCAGCGTGCGCAGGTCGATGACATCGGCCGAAATGCCGTCCGCGGCCTCCTCGCAGCGATGCACCATCGCACCCCAGGTGACGAGCGTGATCCTGTCGCCCCGGCGCGTGAAGCTGGCCTTGCCGAAGGGGAGCGAAAAGTCGTCGCCGGGATAGGGCCGGCGTGCCCAGGCGTGGTCCAGCATGGCGCGGTGTTCGAAGAAGATCACCGGATCGTTGCCGCGCAGGCTGGTGCGCAACAGGCCGACGGCATCCGCCGCATTGGACGGCACCGCGACCTTCCAGCCAGGCTGGTGCACGAAGGCGACCTCGTTCGTCTGGCTGTGCCAGGGGTCGCCGCATTTGAAATAACCGCCCGGCATGCGCAGCACCATCGGGGCCGCAAACCGGTTGTTGGTGCGCCAGCGGATCGTGCCGCAGTCGTTGATCTGCTCGGTGGCGGGCTCGGCATATTTGCGGAACTGGATTTCCGGCACGGGCATCAGGCCGGCAAGCGCCATGCCCACGGCCCGACCGACGATGCCTTCTTCCGAAAGCGAGGTATCGAACACCCGCTCGCTGCCGAACTTCTCCTGAAGCCCCAGCGTCACCGCATGCACGCCGCCCTTCGGGCCGATATCCTCGCCGAACAGCACGACGCGCTCGTTGATCGACAGTTCATGATCCAGCGTGCGGCGGATAGCGGTGACCATGTTGATGCGCTGGCCGTCCGCCAGCACCGTGGCGACCGTCTCCGGCGCCCTATAGCCGTGGCGGATTTGCCCGCCCATCACCTGCACCTCGCCATCGAAGAAGACGTGCCGGGTCACCGTCTCGGGCACCGCCGTCGGGCGGGCCTCGGCGGCGATGCGCGCCGTCTCCGCCGCCTGCCGTGCGTCGTCATCCGCGGCATTCCACTCCGCCTCGCTCAACACAGCGGGCACGATATAGTCCTTCAGGCGCGGCAGCGGATCGCGCGCCCATTCGCTGCGCACCGTCTCCTCGTTCTTGTAGGCCTGGGTATCCTGGAAACTATGGCCTTGCAGGCGCGGCACGGTGAGGCGCAGCAGGACAGGGCCGCGGCTGCGGCGCACATGCTCCACCGCATCGCCGGTGAGGCGCGCGGCAGCCGCGGGATCGGTGCCGTCACCTTCGAAGATCGTCAGGTTCTTCCAGCCGGAAAGGTTGGCGGCGATGTTGCCGCCCGGCGTCTGGATGGTCGAGGGGACCGAAATGCCGTAGCCGTTGTCCTCGATGTAGAAGAGCATCGGCAGGGTCTGGGTGGTGGCGATCGTCAGCGCCGACCAGAAACCGTTCGAGGCGACCGAGCCATCGCCGCCGAGCACCACGGCGATGCTCTCGCGATACTCCGCCTTGCCCAGCACGTCGGCATAATATTTGACCGCCTGCGCCCAGCCGGCCGTCGGCGTATATTGCGCGCCGACGCCGCCGCACATGGGAAGCGCCGACGCGCCATCGAGGTTCGGATAGTTGAAGACGACGCCGATGTCGCGCCCGTCGGAATAGCCGCCGGCACGGCCCATCGCGGAACCCAGCGCATCGGCGGGATCGACGCCGAGCGAAAGCAGAAGCGGGCGCGAGCGATAGTAGCCGCAGGTCGCATCGTGCCGGTCGGTGAGGTGGCTACCGAGCAGGATCTGCGCCATGTCGTGGCCGCGGGCGGAGAACTGGTAGAGCACCTTCTTCTCCGGCACGAGGCGGGTTTCCTCCATCTCGTCGAGCGCGCGCGACAGGTGCATCAGATAGGTGATGCGTTTCCAGTCGACGGTTTCATCCGGCGCGTTTCGGGCGATGGGCTTGAGCGCGGCCTGTGCCATGGTTTCCTCCCGCATGTGCATGGATGGAAAGTGTAGGACGCGGCAGGCGAAAAAGCGTTTCAAACAGCACGGGATTTGCGATACAAATGAAACGTCCGTATCTCATTTCTGGATTTTCCGATGAATTCCATTCAGCTTGACGCCATCGACAGGAGAATCCTGAAGGTGCTGCAGCGGCGCGGCGATATCAGCCATGCGGCGCTTGCCGAGGAGGTCGGTGCCTCCAGCGCCTCCTGCTGGCGGCGAATCAAGGCGCTGGAGGAGGCGGGCGTTCTCGGCCCGACCGTCCGCCTGCTCGATCCGGACCGCATCGGCCGCGGCCTCAACGTCTTCTGCCAGGTGCGCATGAAATCGCACGACCCCATCGCGCGTCGGGATTTCGAGCGCTTCGTGCAGACGCACGAGGAGGTGCTGGAATGTTATTCCATGTCCGGCGAATGGGATTACCTGATCCGCGTCGTCGTGAAGGACGTCCGGGATTACGAGCAGCTTCTCATGCAGGCGATCCTGACCCACGAGGCGGTCGCGAACTCGTCCTCGCATTTCGCGCTGAAGAGCGTGAAATACACGACCGAACTGCCGCTTTGACGGTCTCAGCCGCGGGCGCGGCGTTTCAGCTGCTGCTCGCGGAAGAAGATGAAGAGGCCGGAAGCGACGATGAAGCCGGCGCCGATCAGCATGGCGGGGCGGGGCAGATCACCGAAGAAAATCCACCCGAAAATGACGGCCCAGAGCAGCAGCGTATATTGCAGCGGCACGACGGTCGCGGCATCCGCCAGCTTCAGCGAGCGGTTGACCAGCATATGTGCGCTCATCGCGACGATGCCGAGCAGGCTCAGCAGACCGAGACCAGTGCCGCTGACCGGCGCCCAGCCGGACGGATCGGCGAGACACCAGACACCCGCGAAGATCACCGCCGCCCCCATCTGCCAGAAGACCAACGTCGTATCGGGCGCGGCGCGCAACGACCGGCCGAGCACCATGGCGACGCTGAAGGCAAGGCTGCCGGCAAGCGCGATCAGGGCGGGCAGCGTAAACGTGTCCTTCGACGGCTCCAGCGCAATGACCACGCCGATAAAGCCGATGATGATCGCCGTCCAGCGCCGCCAGCCGACCTTTTCGCGCAGCAGCAGAGGCGACAGCGCCGCCACGTAGATCGGCGCGGCGAGCCAGTAGGTCATGGCATCGGCGAGCGGCATATAAGCGACGGCGAAGTAGAAGGCGGATGCCTCGAACGCATAGAGCGCAGAGCGCAGGAAATGCAGTTTCGGGCGATCGACATCGATAAGCTGCCGCCATCCCGTGCGCCACAGGAAGGGCGTCAGCACCAGCATCGCGGCGGCACTGCGGATCAGCATGAGCTGGCTAACGGAGTAGGTGGCCACCAGCCACTTGCCGAGCACGTCGTTCAGCGAAAACATGGCCATGCCGAGCAGCATCAGCATCACGCCAAGGCGGGCGGTGCCGGAGGCGGGCGAGGAAGCGGTGATATCGGTCATGGCGGAAACTCGGATCTCGGGATGGGAGGGCTGTGACACATTCCACGGGGCCGATCCAGTCAGCAATTTTGATAGCTGCATCAAGCATCTGTTGATCCCGAACGAGAGGGATGGAACAGTGCGGGTGGATATTGTTTACAAGGGTCATTTCATGACGGACGAAAAGACAGGCAAGCGCCGGCTGCGATCGCAGGACTGGTTCGACAACCGCGACCATATCGACATGGCCGCGATCTACCTCGAACGCTTCATGAACTACGGCATCACGCCGGAGGAACTGCGCTCCGGCAAGCCGGTGATCGGCATCGCGCAGAGCGGCAGCGACCTGACGCCGTGCAACCGCCACCACGTCGACCTCGCCAAGCGGGTGCGCGACGGCATCCGCGATGCGGGCGGTATTCCCATCGAATTCCCGACGCATCCGATCTTCGAGAACTGCAAGCGGCCGACCGCGGCGCTCGACCGCAACCTCGCCTATCTCGGCCTCGTCGAGATTCTCTACGGCTATCCGCTCGACGGCGTCGTGCTGACCACCGGCTGCGACAAGACCACGCCGTCTGCGCTGATGGCCGCCTCGACAGTCGATATTCCGGCGATCGTGCTCTCCGGCGGGCCGATGCTCGACGGCTGGCACGAGGGCGACCTCGCCGGCTCCGGCACCGTCATCTGGCGCTCGCGCCGCAAGCTTGCAGCCGGCACGATGGACGAGGAGGAGTTTTTGCAGGCCGCGATGGATTCTGCGCCCTCCATCGGCCATTGCAACACGATGGGCACCGCCTCGACGATGAACGCGCTGGCCGAAGCCCTAGGCATGTCCCTGACGGGCTGCGCCGCCATCCCCGCCGCCTATCGCGAGCGTGGCCAGATGGCCTATCGCACCGGCCGTCGTGCGGTGGAGCTCGTGCTGGAGGACATCCGCCCCTCGCACATCCTCTCGCGCGAAGCCTTCCTCAACGCGATCCGCGTCAACTCGGCGATCGGCGGCTCGACCAATGCGCAGCCGCATCTGATGGCGATGGCGAAACATGCAGGCGTCGAGCTGAAGCCGGAGGACTGGCAGGTGCACGGCTACGACATCCCGCTGCTCGCCGACGTGCAGCCGGCCGGGCGTTTCCTTGGTGAGCGCTTCCACCGGGCAGGCGGCGTGCCGGCGATCATGAACGAACTGCTCGATGCCGGAAAGCTCGATGGAGGCTGTCCCACCGTCACCGGGCGCACTGTTGCGGAGAATCTGGAAGGTCGCACGGCGACCGACCGAGAGGTCATCCGGCCCTATGGCGAGCCGCTGAAAGAACGGGCAGGTTTCCTCGTTCTCAAGGGCAACCTGTTCGATTTCGCCATCATGAAGACCTCGGTGATCTCGCCGGAGTTTCGCGCGCGTTATCTGAGCGAGCTGGGCCGGGAAGGCACGTTCGAGGGCAAGGCCGTCGTCTTCGATGGCTCGGAGGATTACCACAAGCGCATCAACGATCCGGCGCTTGGCATCGATGAGCGCACCATCCTCGTCATCCGTGGTGCCGGGCCGCTCGGCTGGCCGGGCTCGGCGGAGGTCGTCAACATGCAGCCGCCGGATCATCTGCTGAAACGCGGCATCACCAGCCTGCCGACGATCGGCGACGGCCGGCAGTCCGGCACCGCCGACAGCCCGTCGATCCTCAACGCCTCGCCGGAAAGCGCGGCCGGCGGCGGGCTTGCGTGGCTGCGCACCGGCGACATGATCCGCATCGACCTCGAAAACGGGCGGTGCGACATGCTGGTGGAGGCGGCGGAAATCGAGCGCCGCAAGGCCGACGGAATTCCGCCGGTGCCGGCCGATGCAACGCCGTGGCAGCGGCTCTACCGCAAGACGGTGACCCAGCTTTCGGACGGCGCGGTCATCGAGGGGGCCGCCGATTTCCGCGAAATCGCCAAAACGCCGCCGCGGCACAACCACTGATCAGCCCGGCGGAATATTGCGCGGCATCCAGCCGTCTTTTTCGCAGGAGCATGGCCACGTCAACGGAGGTGCAGCATGAAGAACGGCAAGGTATGGGGCTGGGTGATGATCGTCGCCGGCGCCTGGTGGCTGGCCTCCGGCCTGCTGATGAACGATATGGGCGGCCTTGCGAGCCTCGGTTACAATCCCGACGCGCCGTTGAGCTTCGGCCTCGCCCCCGGCCGCTTCCTGTTCGGGATCGCCATCAACGGCCTGATCCTGTTCTCCGGCATAAGGGCGGTCATGCAGGCAAAACAGTCGGAAGGCCAGACTTCAACCCCGCCGGGCGACCAGAATCCCGGCTAGCACGATGACGCCGCCCACCGCCTGCATGATGCCGACGGGTTCGGCAAGCAGGATCCACGCAAGGATGGCGGCGACCACGGGCTGCAGGAGCAGTGTCAGCGACGAAAAGGCCGTCGGCAGATAGGCGAGCGCATAGGTGACGAGACCCTGCCCGCCGACATGGCTGATAAAGGCGAGGCCGACCACCATCGCCCAGCCGAAGAGGGTGATGGGCAACATGCTGCCCTCGAAGAAGAAGGCGATCGGCAACATGCAGACGGCGGCCGAAAACGTCGTCCAGACCATGATGCGCAGGGTCGAGAACCGCGAGCGGACATGGCCGAGCGCCAGCATGTAGCAGGCGTAGAAGATGGCGGCGACGATGGCGGTCGCATCGCCCGCAAGCTGCCCGCCGCCGATTGCCGCCGGTCCGCCCTTCAGCACGATGACGCCGACCAGCGCCAGCGCAAGCCCCGCCAGGAAGACGGGCGTAATGCGCGTGCGGAAGATCAGCCAGGAGCCGAGCGTCACGAAAACCGGCGCCAGATTGGCCAGCAGCGTCGCGTTGGCGACGGAGGTCATGTGCAGCGACAGGTGCCAGGCGACGAGATCGATGGCCAGAAAGATGCCGGGCAGCAGAAGCACGACATAGTCGCGCAGTCCGGCCGGCTCTTCATCCGCTTCCCTGGCGACGCGCGATATCAGGAAGAACGGCAGGAGCGCCAGCGAGACACGCCAGAACGCCGTTGCCAATGGCCCCACTTCCGACAGGCGCACGAAAATCGGCGAGCCGCCGATGGCAGCGCCCCCGATCAGAAGGGCTGCAAGCGCAAGACGGCGATGGGTGGAGACGGCAATCGGGGACAAGGCGGCGGTCCGGGCATCAGGATGCCAGCGAGCTATCAGACTGCACCGGGTTGAACCAGACGGGCGCCGCTAATTTAGCGGAAAACTTTGCATCCATGAAAAAGCGGCGCCCTTTCGAGCGCCGCCTGTGTTTTTCGATAAACCTTGCCCCCCTCCACGTCATCCTCGGCCTTGAGCCGAGGACCCATGCCGCGGTTGAGGCGTGGATGCTCGGGTCAAGCCCGAGCATGACGGAGGAGGGGTTGTCGCCAGGCTGCCTCAAGCCGCATCCGGCCGGTGAACCGTCTTCACCTCCAAAAAGTCCTCAAGGCCGAAGATGCCGCCTTCGCGGCCGTTGCCGGACTGCTTGTAGCCGCCGAAGGGGCTGCCGTAGCGGTGCGGGCCGCCGTTGATGTGTACCATGCCGGCGCGAAGCCGGGCGGCGACGCGCTCGGCGCGGTCCGGATTGCCGGTCTGGAGATAGGCGGCGAGGCCGTAGGCCGTGTCATTGGCGATCGCGATCGCTTCCTCTTCGGTGTCGAAGGGGATGATCGACAGCACCGGGCCGAACACTTCTTCGCGCGCGATGCGCATCTCGTTGTTGACGTCGGCAAAGATCGTCGGCTTGACGAAATAGCCGGTCTCGAAGCCTTCCGGCTTGCCGGGGCCGCCGACCAGCACGCGCGCGCCTTCGGCAACACCCGCCTCGATCAGCGCCTGCACGCGGCCGAACTGGATGTGCGAGACGAGCGGACCGATATGCTCGCCGGCCTCTTCCGGGTTGCCGACCTTGGCTTCCTTGCCGGTGCGTTGGGCGATCTCGACCACTTTGTCATAGACCGAGCGCTCGACGAGCATGCGGGTCGGCGCGTCGCAGGACTGGCCGGAATTGTTGAAGCATTCGCGCACGCTGCCGGCGACGCGGTCTTCGAGGTCCGCATCGGCGAAGACGATGTTCGGCGACTTGCCGCCCAGTTCCAGCGTGACGCGCTTGACCGTCTCGGCCGCATCCTTGCTGACGGCGATGCCGGCGCGGGTGGAGCCCGTGAAGGACATCATGTCGACGTCCTTGTGCTTGGAAAGCGCCGCGCCGCATTCGAGACCGTCGCCATTGACGAGGTTGAACGTGCCCGCCGGGAAGCCGGCCTCATGCACCATTTCCGCATAGAGCAACGCGTTGAGCGGCGTGAATTCGGACGGCTTCAGCACGCAGGTGCTGCCGGTCGCGAGCGCCGGGACGACCTTCAGCGCGATCTGGTTGATCGGCCAGTTCCACGGCGTGATGAGGCCGGCGACGCCGATCGGCTCACGGCGCACGACGTCGCCGTTCGGCAGCACTTCGCGGCCCTTCAGGCGCTTCAGGCCTTCGATGAAGCCCTGCAGGTGGCCGACGCCGACATCCGCCTGCTGCTCGGTGCTCATGGTGATCGGCGCGCCGAGTTCCAGCGTGATGGTGTGCGCCATCTCCTCATAGCGGCGCTTGTAGATGTCGAGCAGCTTTTCGAGCAGCGCGAGGCGCTCTTCCACGCTGGTCTGGCTGTAGGTCGCAAAGGCCTTCTTGGCGGCAGCGACGGCACGGTCGATATCGGCGGCGGTGCCCATGGAGATGACCGCGATCGGCTTTTCCGTTGCCGGGTTGATCACCTGGAGGTCGTTGGGCTTCAGCGGGTCGACCCACTGGCCGTCGATGTAGAATTTGCGCTTGTCGAGCATGTTTTTCTCCCGTCACTTCTGTTTTTCATCAAGCCAGCCCTTGATGAGCTGGCGGTAGCGTTCCCCGCCGAAACTTGGAAAATGGCCGCCATGCACCAGCCGCACGGGCAGGGTCAGGAGCCGTTCCATCGAGGCGATGTAATCCCCCAAGTCGGAATGGTAGGTGTCCTCGATCAGCGGGCCATCGTAGACGATGTCGCCCGAGAAGAGAATTTCTGTCGCCTTTTCGTAGAGCGCAATACCCCCTGGGGAGTGTCCCGGCGTGTGGATGACCTCGAACTGCCGGTCGCCGAGGTCGATGACGTCGCCATCCTCAAGGATGCGCGTCGCGGGCGCCCGCTTCACCGCGTAACATTTCGAGCAATAGGGCTCGGGTGGCAGGGCGTCGAAGATGTCGTCGGTAACGTAAGGGTCGGCGAGCGTGTTTTCCCGCGTCGGATTGGCGAGCAGATCCGCCTCGGCGGAATGCACAGCGCGGCACTCGAACTCGTGGTGGCAGCCGATATGGTCGAAATGGGTGTGGCTCGCCACTGCGATGAGGTCGCGTTCCGTGACGACGGGCACCCATTCGCGCAGCGAAACGACGCCCATGCCGCTATCCACCAGCATGTCGCGGTCGCGCCCGCGTATGTGCCAGATGTTGCAGCGGTAGAATTCCTGGATGTAAGGCTCGGAAATATAGGTGACATCGTCGCCGAGGCGACGAACGCTGTACCAATCCTCCGGGCGGATGCGCTGCATTTACTCTACGACTCCCGCTCCGTCCTGAAGCACGACGATGCTATCCGCCTTTAGCCGAAGGTCAAGCTCGGCGCCGACTTGCGGATTGTCGGTCTGGGGAAGATGGGCTGTCAACGACGTGCCATCGGCCGCGACATGGCAGCGGTGATGCGTGCCGAAGAAGGCGTTGCCGGTGATGCGGCCGCGGCCGAGCGAGACGGTCGGAACATCCGTGCTGCCGCTGCGAAAATGCTCCGGGCGGATGCAGAGCGTGACATCGCGGCCCGCCGTCGGCAGGCCGGACAAGAAGGCGGAGGCGGGCAGGGCGACACGGCCGAGGGCGGTTTCCACTTCCGCCTCGTTTGCCGCCGTGCCGCGCACCTTGGCCGGCAAAAAGTTCGCCTCTCCCATGAAGCCTGCGGAAAACAGCGAGCGCGGCCGCATGTAGATCGAGGCCGGCGTGCCGACATCCTCGATGCGGCCCTTGTTCATGACCACGATGCGGTCGGCGATCGCCATCGCTTCTTCCTGGTCGTGCGTGACATGCACGAAAGTGGTGCCGACGCGCTTCTGGATCGCCTTCAATTCATCCTGCATCTGCCGGCGCAGTTTCAGGTCCAGCGCACCGAGCGGCTCGTCCAACAGCAGCACATCCGGATCGACCGCCAGCGCCCGGGCGAGCGCCACGCGCTGCCGCTGGCCGCCGGAAAGCTCGTGCGGCTTCTTGGCGGAGGAGGCCCTGAGGCCGACGAGATCGAGCAGGGAGAATGCCTTCTCGTAGCGCTCCGCCTTGCCCATGCCGCGCATGCGCAGCCCGAAGCCGACATTGTCGCGCAGGCACATATGCGGGAAGAGGGCGTAGTCCTGGAACATTGTCGTCGTCGGCCGCTTGGCCGGCGAGACATGGGTCATGTCGCGCCCGCCGATCGAAACCGTGCCGGAAGTCGGCTCGATGAAGCCGCCGAGGATGGAGAGCAGGGTCGTCTTGCCGCAGCCCGACGGGCCGAGCAGCACGATGAACTCGCCGGCGGCGATGTCAAGCGACACGTCGTCGAGCGCCCGGAATGCACCGAAGACCTTGGTGGCGTTGCGAATGGAAACGTCGGCGGTCATGAGGCTTTCTTTCTGAAGACGGTGAGTTCCATGACGACGAGGAACGCGACCGAGACGAGGAAGACGACGCTGCCGATGGCGTTTGTCCGGGGGTCGAGGCCGGAGCGCAGCATGCTCCAGATCTCGACGGGCAGCGTCACGTCGAAGCGCGACAGCAGGAAGGCGACGATGAACTCGTCCCAGCTGAAGGTGACGGAGAGGAAGAAGGCGGCGAGGATCGACGGCAGCAGCATGGGTGCTGTGATGAGCAGCATGACCTGCCAGTCCTTCGCGCCGAGATCGCGCGCCGCCCGCTCGATATTCACCTGATGCCCGCCCATCGAGGCATAGATGATGGCGAAGCAGAGCGGCAGGTTGATCACCACATGGCCGATACCGACGGTGACAAGCGAGAGCCTGAGGCCGGTGAGATTCAGCACCGAGAGCAGGCCGAGGCCGATGATCAGCGTGCTCACCGTCATCGGTGCGACGATGAGGCCGCGCAGGAGGCCGGAGGCGGGCAGCGTGTAGCGGGCGAAGGCATAGGCGGCGAGGAAGCCGAGCACGCAGGCGACGGCCGATGAAACGACTGCGACGATCAGCGAATTGCCGAGCGCCGCCATCAGCTTGCCATCGGAAAAGATCGCCTCGTACCAGCGCAGCGTCAGCCCGTTCAGCGGCGGCACCGGCAGCGTGCCGTCCTGGAAGGAGAAGAGCACCAGCACGACGACCGGCAGGAAGATGAAGAGGTAGATGAGGCCGGCATAGAGCGCGGCAAGGGCCGTGGTGAGGTGGCGCATGTTACGTCCGCTCCATCTTCAGCCAGCGGGCGCAGGCGATATAGGCAAGCGTGACGACGACCATCAGCACCAGCGAGAGTGCTGCCGCCATCGGGAAATCCGCCCGCCTTCCGAGTTGCAGCATGATGACCTGCGGCAGCACCAGCTCGTTGTTGCCGCCGAGGATCTGCGGCGTGATGTAGTCGCCGATGCACAGCACGAAGGTGAGGAAGGCGCCGACCATGATGCCGGGCAGCGTCAGCGGCAGCACGACGTGCCAGAAGGTCTGGAAGGCATTCGCGCCGAGGTCGGCGGCAGCGCGGCGATAGTTCGGGGAGAGTTGGATAAGGTTGGCGTAGATCGTCAGTGTCAAGAGCATGACGAAGAAGTGCACGAAGCCGATGATCGTGCCGGTGCGGTTGGCGGAAAGCTCCAGCGGTTCGGCGATGACGCCGAGCCAGAGCAGCGCCTGGTTGACCACGCCGCCCTTGGAGAGCACCAGCAGCCAGGAATAGGAGCGCACGACATAGGACGTCCAGAAGGGCAGGATCGCCATGATGAGGGCGAAACGCTGCCACTTCTTCGGCACCCGCTCGGCGATGATCCAGGCGAGCGGATAGGCAAGCAGGATGGAGATGACGGTGACGGCCGCGGTAATCTCCAGCGAGACCACCAAGCCCTTGAAGAGATGGGCTTTCTCGAAGAAGGCGACATAATTGTCGAGCGTCCACGTCGCGACGATCTCGCGCCCCTGCCGCGTCCTGAAACTGATCGCCGCCATATAGGCGAAGGGCAAGAGGAAGAAGAACCCCGTCCAGAGTAGGGCCGGCAGAGCGAAAGCCCAGGCCTTGCGGCGCTCCGCGCGCTCATAGGCAGTGGCGGTCATGGGGGTTGGTCCTCGTCAGTGCTTGGAGCTTGGATCCTCGGGTCAAGCCCGAGGATGACGGAAGAATAGAGGTTTGGCGACTAAAGCGACGACAAAGCATGCCGCGCCGTTCGATGGGGAAGGCTCACACCCTCCCCGCCGTCATCCTCGGGCTTGACCCGAGGATCCACGCATCCCCCAAAACCTTACTGCTGCAACATCTCAGTCCAGACATCCTGCATCGCCGCATCCATGTCGGCGTCCGCGACCGGATAGAGCTGTGAGTTCTTCAGGTATTCCGGTTGCTTGTCCCAGCGCAGCGCCGCTTTTTGCGGATCGGTGAGGTGCTCGCCCGCCTTGGCATTGGCCGGCATCGCCCAGTAGCAGGAGGACGTGGCAAGCCGTGCCTGGCCCTCGGGGCTGACGATGTATTGCACGAATTTCAGCGCCAGATCCTGCTTTTCGGAATCCTTGAAGACGCCGATCGACTGCGCCCAGCGCAGCGCACCCTGTTTGGGGATCGTCCAGTCGAGGTTCGGCTTTTCACCGGAAAGACCAGCCGTCAGCCACTCGCCGCCACCGACGACGATGTCCACCTCACCGGTCGCCAGCGCCGTCTGCGAGGCGATGACGTCGCTGACCTGGCGGGCGACCTTCTTCATCTCGAAGAGCTTTTCCTTGATCGCCGGCAGGTCTTCCTGCTTGAGATCGGCGGTTTTCTTGCCGATGCCGACACCGGTCAGGCCGACCATTGGCAGGTAATAATCATAGAGCGCGATGCGGCCCTTGTACTTGTCCGACCAGATGACGGAGAGATCGTCCATGTCGGCCGGATCGACCTTCGTCTTGTCGAAGGAAATGGTGTTGTAGCCGAATTTTTCGGTAACGGCGTAGACCTTGCCGTCCTTGGTCGTCGTCTCGTCCATGCGCACTTCCGGGAAGAGATCGCCGAGCGGCAGCTTGTCGGCCGGCATTTCGCCGAGAATGTCCATGTCGATGGCACGCGGCACGTCGACGGCGTCGATCACCAGCACGTCCCAGTCACCGGGGCGGGACTGCTCGATGATCGAGATCGCGGCACCCGTGCCCTCATATTCCTTGAGGTTGACCTTGACGTTGTTGGCCTTTTCGAAGGGCTCGACCAGCGCCGGATCGGTATGGTCGCACCAGACGAGCGCGTTCAGCTCGTCCTGCGCCTGCGCGCCGGCGGGAGCGAGAACCAACACGGCTGCGGTGGCAAGAAGCATGCGGCGGGAGAACCCGCTGGAAACGGTTTTCGTCATCATCTTTCCCTCTGGCTGAAGGCTTTTGGCCCAGGCGAATGGCACTCATTCCGGTGCCTTGAGAAAAAGATTGAACGAATTCATTTTTTAAGTCAATCTCATTTTTGAGGAGATTCCAACGGAGGATTCCATGGCTGGATTGCGTGCAAAACAGAAGGCGGACAAGACCCGCCGCATCCTTGAAGCCGCGACCACGCTGTTCCGCGAGCAGGGGTATGACAGCGCCCGCATCGAGGACATTGCCGAGATGGCAGAAGTCTCCGTCGGCACGCTCTACAACTACTACCAGAACAAGGGCGACATCCTCGTCGCCACCGTCGCGATGGAAGTGACGGAGGTGCTGGAGGGCGGCGCCCGCATCGTCGCCAATCCGCCGCTCAACGTGGCGGAAGCGCTGCGCACGCTGATCGACCAATATTACGACCACTCGCTCTATTATCTCTCCAAGGAAATGTGGCGCACCGCCATGGCGATCTCCATCCAGCAGCCGGAGACGCCGCTGTCGCGGCGCTATACCGAACTCGACGGACAGCTCTGCGCCCAGGTCGTGCAGCTCGTTGAGACGCTGAAGGCGCGCGGGGTGATCCAGGCGGGCGTCGACGCCAAGACCATGGGCGAAGTTTTCTTCAACAATCTCAACATGATGTTCATCGAGTTCTGCAAGGTCGATGCCATGCCGCTCGAAGAGCTGAAGGCGCGCGTCAACGCCCAGCACGAGCCCATCGCCGCCCTCATCAGCAGCATCAAGATCGTCTGAGCCGCAGGTAGAATGCCATGACCGATACGGAAACCGCCGTCCTCACCGCCGCCGATACCCTGGTGAGCGCCTTCGCCCGGCATGACCGCGCAGCCTATTTTGCCGCCTTCGCGCCCGAGGCGACCTTCCTCTTCTACAATCTCGACCGCACGCTCGACGACCGCGCCGCCTATGAAGCGGAGTGGGCGCTGTGGGAGACGCGCGACGGCTTTCGCGTGCTGGGCTGCCGTTCCACGGACCGGAAAGTCCGGCTCGTCGGCGACGTGGCGATCTTCACCCATGCCGTGGAGACCGACGTTTCGGTGGGTGGCGAGACCATGACGAACAACGAGCGCGAGACGATCGTTTTTTCGCGCGATCCCGCCGGCCGCTGGCTCGCCGTGCACGAACACCTCTCGGCCGCCGCCTGATCTAGCAGCACGCCTCCTCCGCCTTGCCACTCGCCAACTGTTCGAGGATCGGACAGTCCGGCCGGTCGTCGCCGTGGCAATGGGCGGAAAGGTGCTCCAGCGTGTGCACCATCTCCTGCAGCAGGCGCATCTTTTCCTTCATCTCGTCGACATGCTGGTTGGCGATGCGCTTCACATCGCCGGAGGCTCGCGCGCGGTCCTGCCAGAGTGCCAGCAGGTCACGGATCTGGGCGATGGAAAAGCCGAGGTCGCGCGCGCGGCGGATGAAGGAGAGCGTCGAAAGGTCCTTCGGCCCATAGGTGCGGTAGCCGGCGCCCGTGCGCCCGGCCTCGCGAATGAGGCCGATCGATTCGTAGTGCCGGATCATCTTGGCGGAGACGCCCGTCGCCTCCGCCGCTTCGCCGATATTCATGCCTGATCTCCCTTGCGGAACGTGAGACGAAAACGCTTGAGCCGCAGCGCGTTCGACACCACGAACACGCTGGAAAGCGCCATGGCGCCGGCCGCGAGCGCCGGTGAAAGCTGGATGCCGAAGGCCGGATAGAGCAGGCCGGCAGCGACCGGGACCAGCGCCACATTGTAGCCGAAGGCCCAGAACAGGTTCTGGCGGATGTTGCGCATCGTCGCCCGCGACAGCGCGATGCCGACGGCGACACCGCGCATGTCGCCCGCCATCAGCACCACGTCGGCGCTCTCGATGGCGACATCGGTGCCCGTGCCGATGGCGATGCCGGTATCGGCCGCGGCAAGTGCTGGCGCGTCGTTGATGCCGTCGCCGACGAAGGCGACCTTCTTCGCGCCGCCGGCCGATAGCTCGCGCACCGCCGCGACCTTGCCATCCGGCAGCACTTCCGCCAGCACCCGGTCGATGCCGAGCTTTTGCGCCACGGCCTCGGCGGTGCGGCGGTTGTCGCCGGTGATCATCGCCACTTCAATCCCGAGCGCCTTCAGCGCGGCAATCGCCTCCTTCGTCGTCGGCTTCACCGGATCGGTGACGGCGAAGAGCGCCGCCAGCCGGCCGTCGATGGCGGCATAGAGCGGCGAGGCACCCTCGGCGGCGAGCCGGTCGGCGTGGTGTGCGAAGGGCGAGACATCGAGGCCGCGCGCCTGCATGAAGCCGACGGAGCCTGCCTCCAACCTGCGGCCGGAAACCTCGGCCGAAATGCCCTGTCCCGAACTCGCCACGAAGCCGGTTGCCGCCGGAAGGTCGATGCCCTCCGCGACCGCCGCTTCATGGATGGCAGCGGCGATCGGGTGCTCGGAATGCACTTCCGCCGCGGCGACCAGCGCCAGCACCGCGTCGCGCGCAAAGCCATCCGCCGGCACGATCTCTGTCAATGTCGGATGGCCGAGCGTCAGCGTGCCGGTCTTGTCGACCGCGACGATGTCGGTGCCTTCCAGCGTCTGGAGCGCGGTGCCCTGGCGGAAGAGCACGCCGAGTTCCGCCGCACGGCCGGTGCCGGTGATGATGGAGGTGGGCGTCGCAAGCCCCATGGCGCAGGGGCAGGCGATGATGAGTACGGCGACAGCATTGACCAGCGCATGAGCGAGAGCCGGGCTCGGGCCGAAGACCAGCCAGAGGCCGAAGGTCACGAGGGCGACGGCGATGACGGCCGGCACGAACCATTGCGTGACGCGGTCGACCAGCGCCTGGATCGGCAGCTTTGCCGCCTGCGCATCCTCGACCATCCGGATGATCTGCGAGAGCACCGTGTCGGCGCCGACGCGGGTGGCGCGGAAGGTCAGCGAGCCGGTCGTGTTGACCGTACCGCCGGTGACGAGGTCGCCGGCCTGGCGCGAGACGGGCATCGGCTCGCCGGTGATCATCGACTCGTCGATATAGGAGCTGCCCTCCGTCACCTCGCCGTCGACCGGCACCTTTTCACCCGGCCGCACCAAGACGATATCGCCCGGCACGACGCTTTCCAGAGCCACGTCCTCCGTTTTTCCATCGCGCAACACGCGGGCGGATTTGGCGCGCAGGCCGGCGAGATGGCGGATTGCCTCGCCGGTGCGACCCTTGGCGCGCGCCTCCAGGTAGCGCCCGGCGAGGATGAGCGTCACGATGACGGCGGCGGCCTCGAAATAGACATTCGCCGTGCCGCCCGGAAGCAAGCCCGGCGCGAAGGTCGCGACGGTGGAGAAACTCCAGGCGGCGAGCGTGCCGATGACGACGAGGGAATTCATGTCCGGCGCCAGCCGCGCGAGCGCCGGAATGCCCTTGCGGAAGAAGCGCAGGCCGGGACCGGCCAGCACCAGCGTCGCCAACACGAACTGGATGATCCGGCTCGTCTGCATGCCGAGCGTCTCGTGGATGTAGTGCCCGAAGGACGGGAAGGCATGCGCGCCCATTTCCATCACGAAGAGCGGCGCCGTCAGCAGCGCGGCGATCACCAGATCGCGCCGCAGGATGTTGGCTTCCGCCGCGCGGCGGTCGTCCTCGGAGGGTGTCGCGGCGGTCTCGCGAATGGCCTTGTAGCCGGTGCGTTCGATCGCGGCGGAAAGATCCTCGAAACTTGCCGTCCCCTTGACGAGGCGGACACGGGCACGTTCCTGCGCGAGGTTGGCGGTCGCCTCGATCACGCCCGGCACGGCTTTCAGCGCCTTTTCGACCCGGCCGATGCAGGAGGCGCAGGTCATGCCCTCGACGGGGAACTCGATGACCTCTTCCATGACGCCGTAACCGGCCTTGCGCACCGCTTCCGCCACGGCCGCCACGTCGGGCGTGCCATCGAAGGTCACATCGGCTTTTTCCGTCGCAAGGTTGACCGCGGCGCCGGCAACGCCCGGCACCGTTTCGATGGCCTTCTCGACGCGGCGCACGCAGGACGCGCAGGTCATGTCGGAGATGGAGAGTTTTACGGTCTGGCGGTCTACCGGCGGTGTGGTGGTGAGCATGGTGCACCTTTCATCCTGTGTCGGATAGATCGTGCACCTTCCCATCATGTCAAGGTCAAGCAGCTTTTTGCCGCTTAGGCTGGGGAGTAGCCTTCCGCCGCGATGACGGAGGCGACGGCGGCCCGGTCACCGGCATTTTCGATCGAAACGCGCTTGGTGGCGAGGTCGATATCGACCTTGGCGGCCGGATAGGCGACGATAACCGCGCCGGTGATGGTCTTTGCGCAATGGCCGCAGGTCATGTCCGGCACGGTGAAGGCGAGGGTGGTGCTGTTATCCATAGGTGGTCTCCTGATGTGTGGCCAACAGGATGCCGCCTTCCCCCATGGGAAGGTCAAGCCCCAAGTTTTTGCTCGCTACAGTGTTTCCGCCATGGCCCGCACGAGGGCGGCCGCGGAGGCGGCACCGGGGTCGAGGTGGCCGAGCGAGCGCTCGCGCACCCGGGCGGCGCGGCCTTTGGTGGCGACCATGGTGGCGGTCGCGGCCGCACCATTGTCGGCGGCGGTCGTCACCGCTTTCCAGAAATCCTGTTTCGACCGGCCATCGGCGACCGCGGTTGCGGCGGCCTCGGCGGCGGGCAGCCAGACGTCGAGCATTGTCTTGTCGCCGCGCTGCGCCTTGCCGCGATCGCGGATGCCCTCGGAGAAGGCGGCCAGCATGTCGCGGCAGGCGGCAAGGTCGAGCTCCTCGCGGCCGGAGAGCGCTTGCGCCGCACGGCGCAAACCGGTGGCGTAGAGCGGGCCGGTGGAGGCACCGACGGCGTCGAGGAAACCGGTCGCGGCCGTCTGCATCACCTCGGACGGGCTCGCCGCGTCGAGATCGAGCGCGGCGAGCGCCTTGTTCACCGCCTTGAAGCCGAGCGACATGGTGATGCCGTGGTCGCCGTCGCCGATCGCGCCGTCCAGCTCGGAAAGATGATCCTTCTCCGCCTCGATCGCCTCGGCCATGCGCCCGAACATCCTGGCGAGAGCCCGCGCCGCGCTTTCCGACATGTCTTCCTCCACTAAGGCATTTCAGGGCGTGTTGACGGTCAAGATCGACGACCGGCATGGGTGGTGCATGAGATCAGTCAGCTGCCGGTCGAGATGCAGGATCGAGATGGAGGCGCCGACCATGTCGAGCGAGGTGCAATAGTGCCCCACCCAGCTCGCCTCGATCGTGATGTTCTTGGCGGAAAGCCGCTGCTCCACCCGGCGAAACAGGATGTAGAGTTCCATCAGCGGCGTGGCACCGAAGGAATTGACCAGCACCGCCACGCGGTCGCCGGGCTCGGCTTTCATCTCTTTGAAGATATTGTCCATGATCGTGTCGACGATCTCGTCGGCGGTGCGGATGCGTTCGCGCGAGACGCCCGGCTCGCCATGGATGCCCATGCCGAGCTCCATGTCGTCCGGGCCGATCTCGAAATTGTGCCGCCGCGTCTGCGGCATGGAGCAGGATTCGAGTGCGACGCCCACCGTGAAGGTGCGGTCGTTGGCCTTGCGGGTGACGGCCTCGCATTCGTCCAGCGTCAAACCGCGGTCGCAGGCCCCACCCGCCACCTTGAAGACGAAGAAATTGCCGGCGACGCCGCGGCGCCCCTCCTTGTCCTCGACCGGCGAGGAGGCGATGTCGTCGGTCGTCAGAACCGTTCGGATCGGGATGCCCTGTTCCTCGGCAAGCTCCGCCGCCATCTCGAAATTCATGACGTCGCCGGCATAGTTGCCGTAGACGAAGAGCACGCCGGCACCACCGGAGGCCGCGACCGCGCATTTGACGATCGGGTCGGGCGGCGGGGAGGAGAAGATGTTTCCGATCGCCACCGCGTCGGCGAGACCCTTGCCGACATAGCCGACGAAGCAGGGTTCGTGCCCCGCGCCGCCGCCGATGACGAGGCCGACCTTGCCCGGCCGCGGGCCATCGCGGGCGACGAGCGCCCGGCGCGAGCCGGCGACCGGTTCCAGATAGGGCTTGTGCGCGGCGATCAGGCCGTCCAGCATTTCCTCGACCACATCATTGGGATTGTTGAGGAATTTCTTGACGTGGCTGCGGTAGCTGTTGGCAACCGGCACGCTCTTCTGGCGCTGCGAGAGTTTGCCGTCGAGGCTCGTCACGCCATCGGCGCGCAGGATGCCGGCACCGGTGGCCGCGTCCGTCACCAGCACGTTGACGTAACCGCCGCGAAGCGCGGCGAGCAAAGCCGGCACCTTGTCGAAGCCGCCGGCGACGGCGACGCGGGTGCCGATGCCGCGCAGCATTTCCAGCGAGATGCCGATCGTACGATCATCAAGGGGGCCGGCGACCGGGCGGCCGCGTTCGTCGATGAAACGACCGGCGAGAACGCCCGCCGCACCCTTGGCGAGATAGTGCTGCAAGGGCACGGATTCGAAGAAGCCGCTGGTGTGGATCGTCGAGTTGGGGCGCAGCGACGAGATGCCGAAGACGATGCGGTTGGCGCGGGCGAGCGTGTCGAACTGTTCGCGGATCAGGGGTTCGGCGAGCAGCATGCGGTGCATTTCGCCCGAGGCGACGACGGCGGGGGCGGTGATGTTGACGCAGCGCGCCGCAATGGCGCGGGCAACCGCCGCCGTGGTCAGCTCCGGCGTATAAGCGAAGCTGGCGGTCGTGCCGCCCGTCGCCTGCACGACGGTGACGTCCTGCAAAGGCCCCATTTCCAGATGTTCGCCGACCGACAGGATCGTGCGGCCCCAGGCGACGGCGAGCGTGTCGCCGGACTTGATCATCTTGGCGAGCGCCTGCGCGCCGGCCGCCCCCAGCCGTCCGATCAGCGGGCGCGAATCGTCGTCGTTCGGCACGACGAGGCAATCCGAAAGGCCGAAATGGCGCTTGAGTTCCTGCGCGATGGTGAGTGAGGCGAGGCGGGCGGGCTCGATCGAGATATTGACGATGCCCTTTTCGCGGGCGTCGGCGAGATAGCTGTTGACGGTGGCGCGCGACACGCCCATCGCCTCGGCGATCTCGCCTTGCGTCATGCCGTCTTCATAATAGAGCCAGCAGGCCCAGACATAAGGGTCATCGCCGTAGCGCAGCGGGATCGAATCCACGCCTTCCGGCCCGTTCACCCGGCCGATGCCGCCCTTGCGCGGCGAGGAAGTCTTCAATGCCATCGGTTTCGCCGGTCCCCCTTTTGGCGGCGAACATGGGAGCAACGCCGCCGGTTTGCAACCGGAATCGAAAAAAGGCGGCGCGGGGCCCGCCCGGGAGGAAACGGGCCGCGCATCCTGGGAGGATCCTTTGCTCAGGCGAGACGCGCGCGCGCGCCGTCGGACAGTTCCTTGAGGATGATGGCGCAGGAGGTGGCTCCCGCATCGAGCACGCCGAGCGAACGTTCGCCAAGGCGGCTGGCGCGACCGATCTTGGCAATCAGGTTTATCGTCGAGTCGCGGCCGGTTTCCGCTGCGACGACCAGGGCCTCCAGCGCCTCGCCGAAGGGTTTGCCCTCAGCCGTCGCCTTGTCGAAGGCCTCGATGGCCGGCACGAACGTGTCGATCAGCGTCTTGTCGCCGACCTTGGCGGAACCGATCGCCTGGATGCCAGCGAGACCCGCGTGCAGCATCTTGCTGTAGGCCGCGGCGTCGATCTTTTCGGTGCCCTGGATCGTCTCGGCAAATTCCGTGAACATGACGCCATAGAGCGGACCCATCGAGCCGCCGATTTCCGTCATCAGCACGGTGCCGAGCGTGTCGAGCGATTCGGCGAGCGCCATGTCCTTGCCCTTCAGCCGCTCGGCGGCCATGCCAAAACCCTTGGCCATGTTGACGCCATGGTCGCCGTCGCCGATCTTGCCGTCGATCTCGCTGAGATAGGCGCGGTTTTCCACGATCCGTTCGGCCATGGACAACACGATGGCGCCGGAGGATGCATTGTCGAAGGTCTGCATGAGGTGTCCTCCTGTCACAGGATCATCGTGCAACGCGTCTCGACATCGAGCAGCGTTTTCAGGTCATCGTCAAGCGCCATCACGGTCAGCGTCGCGCCGACCATTTCCAGCGAGGTGAAGTAGTTGCCGATCCAGGTCTTATGGATTTTCAGCCCGCGGGCGGAAATCTCGCTCTCGATCGTGTCGTTCAGGATGTAGAGCTCGTTGAGCGGCGTGGCGCCGAGGCCCGAGACGAGCACCGCGACTTCGGTGCCTTCCGGCAGGTCATGATCGTCGAGCACGATCTTCACCATGTCCTTCGCGACCTCTTCCGCCGTCTTCAGCTTTTCGACGCGCACGCCCGGTTCGCCATGATGGCCGATGCCGACTTCCATCGTGCCGGGCTCGATCTGGAAATTCGGGTGTCCAACGGCGGGCAGCGTGCAGGGGCCGAGGCCGACACCGATCGAACGGCAATTGTCGATCGCCTTCTGGGCGGTGGCGCGCACCTCCTCAAGGCTGGCGCCCGTCGCGGCCTTCGCGCCGCCCATCTTCCACATGAAGATTTCGCCCGCCACGCCGCGGCGTTTTTCGCGTTCCGTGAGCGGGGCGGAGCAGACGTCGTCATTGGCGACGACGATCGCGATCTCGATGCCGTCCTTGGCGGCGAGCTTCGTCGCCATCTTCACGTTCATATTGTCGCCGGCATAGTTGCCGTAGAGCACGACGACGCCCTTGCCGCCATCGGCCGCGCGGATGGCATCGTGAAAGCTCTTGGCCGTGGGCGAGGAGAACAGTTCGCCGACCGCGACCGCGTCGAGCATGTTCTTGCCGGTATAGCCGATGAAGGCTGGCTCATGGCCCGAACCGCCGCCCGTCACCACGCCCACCTTGCCGGCAAACGGGGCGTCCTTCGCGACGACGACGCGCGGGTTTTCCGCCAGCCGCACGATATCCGAATGTGCCTTGACGAAACCCTTGACCGTATCCTCGACCACCAGATCCGGATCGTTGATGAAACGCTGCATGACAAGTCCTCTCACAGAATGGTGTAGCCGCCGTCGATGACGAGATCGGCGCCGTTGATCATGTCGGCGCCCGGCGAGGCCAGGAACACGGCGGCGGCGGCGATCTCTTCCGGGAAGGCGAAACGGCCGGTGGGGATGCGCTTCTTGGCGGCCTCGCCCTTCTCGCCGGCCCAGGCCTTCTTGCCGAGTTCGGTCAGCACGATGGTGGGCGAAATGGTGTTGACGGTGATGCCGTGTTTGCCCCATTCGGCGGCAAATGTCTTCGACATGCCGATGACGCCGAACTTCGAGGCACAATAGGCAACGTGTTCCTCGATCGCGACGGAGCCCGCCTGCGAGGCGAGATTGACGATCTTGCCGCCCTTGCCCGCCGCGATCATGCGGCGGCCGACCGCCTGCGTGACGAGGAAGCTTCCCTTCAAATTGATGTCGATCGTCTTGTCCCACTGGGCGAGCGTCAGGTCTTCCGCAGGCGCAAGCGCCACGATGCCGGCGCTGTTGACCGCGATGTCGATGCCGCCAAAGGCCGCGACCACATCATCGACCGCTTTCTGGACGGATGCGGCATCCGCCACATCGCAGACGAAAGGCCGCGCTGCGCCGCCAAGCTCTTCCGCCTTCGCCGTCGCGATATCGGCATTGATGTCGAGCACGGCAACCCTGGCGCCCTTCGACGCGAAAGCCGAAGCGATGGCCGCGCCGATGCCGGAGGCGCCGCCGGTGACGAGCGCGACCTTGCCGTCGAGCGGGAAGTTGAGGTCGATCTTGGGAGGGGTATCGGTCATCGGTCCAGCCTTCGTGTTCGGGAGAAACGGGGCGGCAGGGCCGCCCCGCGGATCATGTGTTACTTGCGCATTTCCAGGAGCTTATCGACATTGTCGGCCGTGACCGGCGTCCACGGAACATTGTACTCCTTGTCCTTGCCGTCGTTGAAAGGCATGTCCGGATACTGCGCCCAGATGTCGGATTGCGGCTTGTAGTCGCCCTTCTTGGCATGAAGGATCGCGAGGTCCAGGGCGCCCTGCGCCTGGGCGCGGGCATCCTGCAGGATCGAGGTGATCGTGCCTTCCTTGACGGCGGTCAGCGCATCCGTGATGCCATCGATGCCGGCAATGGCGAAGTCGCTCGTCTTCAGGCCGGCGGACTTGATCGCCTCGACCGCGCCGAGCGCCATCTCGTCGTTCTGGCCGATGACGCCGTTGATCTGGCCCGGATGGGACGTGAGCCAGTTCTCCATCAGCGTCTGGGCTTCAGCGCGCGACCAGTTGGCGGTCTGCTGTTCCAGCACCTTGACGTCCGGGCACTCGGCGAGCGCCTTCTGGTTGCCTTCGAGGCGCGAGATCTGCGCCGACTGGCCGATCGGGCCTTCGATGATGACCACATTGCCCTTGCAGCCGATCTTGTCGAGGACGGCCTTTGCTTCCATGTAGCCGGAGATCGTGTCGTCGGAACCGACATAGGCGGCAAGCAGGTCAGAGTTCACGCGGGTGTTGGAGCCGACGACCGGAATACCGGCATCAGATGCCGCCTGCACGGCGGTGGCGCCGGCTTCGATGTCGATCGGCACGAAGATGATCGCGTTGAACTTCTGGGTGATCATCGTGTTGAACTGCTCCTGCTGGACCAGCGCATCATAGCGGCCGTCGAAGACGGTGAGCTCGACTTCGCCGCTTTTCACGGCCGGGTGCTCTTCGAGTGCCGCGGACCAGATCTGCATGAATTCCGCGTTGAGGCCATAAGGCGCCGCGCCGATCTTCAGCTTCTCCTGGGCGATCGCGGACGAGGCGAAAAGCACCGTCGCGGACGCAAGTGCAATCATCAGTTTCTTCATGACATTCTCCTCCTTTGAGATTCCGGCTGCCGTCTGGCAAACCGTTTCGACGACGGGCGCGGGACGCCCGTATTTGTGGGGCTAGCCGCCCTGGTTTCGCTTCTGGTCGAGCATGACGGCGCCGACGATGAGGGCGCCCTTGAGGACCTGCTGGTAGTAGGATTGGATACCCATCAGATCGAGGCCGTTGTTCATGACGCCGATGATGAGGGCGCCGATCAGCGTGCCCGTCACCCGGCCGACGCCGCCTGAAAGCGAGGTGCCGCCGATGACGACTGCCGCGATCGCATCAAGCTCGTAGGCGATGCCGGCCTGCGGCAGGGCGGAGCCGGTGCGCGCCGAGAGGATCATGCCGGCAAGCCCGGACAGCGCACCCGAGATGACATAGACGAGGAAGCGGATGCGCGTGACGTTGAGGCCGGAGGTCTTGGCGGCATGCGGGTTGCCGCCGACGGCGTAGATGTACCGGCCGAAGCGCGTGCGGGTCAGCACCCACCAGGAGACGGCGAAGACGATGCCGAGCAGGATGACTGGCATCGGAATGCCAAGAATGTTGCCGGTGCCGATCCAGCGGAAGTCCGGCGACAGACCCGGCACCGGCTTGCCGCCACCATAGATGAGGGTGGCGCCGCGGGCGGCCGAGAGCATGCCGAGCGTCGCGACGAAGGCCGGCACGGAAAAGCGCGAGACGATGAAGCCGACCAGTGCGCCGCAGCAGACGCCGACGAGGATGCCGACCGCCAGCGCCACCACCATCGGGTAGGGCGCTCCGGCGATGCCGGCCGTCGCCGAACTGGTGACGAAGCTGGCGCTCACCATGCCGGCCAGCGCCACGACCGAGCCGACCGACAGGTCGATGCCACGCGTCAGGATCACGAAGGTCATGCCGATGGCGAGCACGCCGTTGATCGACGTCTGGAGCAGCACGTTGGAAATGTTGCCCGGCGTCAGGAAGAATTCGTTCGAGAGCGCCAAAATGCCGACGAGCAGCAGGAAGGCGAGGAAGATGCCGTATTCCTGCAGGATCAGCCGGCGGCGATCGGAATTCAGCCAGGAGCTGGACGACTTGTTCTCAATGCTGGACACGGGTGTCACCTCTTGCCATGCGGGTTCAATGCGTGCGGCGTCGTCGGGCTCTCTTCAGGTCGACAGGTGCACGAGCGATTGGGCATCCGTGTCCTGCCGGTCATGAATGCCGGCGGAGCGTCCCTGCCGCATGACGAGGATGCGGTCGGACATGCCCAGGATTTCGTCGATTTCGGAGGAGATCATCACGACCGTGCCGCCGGCGGCCGCGAAGTCGCAGATGATGCGGTAGATCTCCCGCTTGGCGCCGACATCGACACCGCGCGTCGGCTCGTCGAGCAGCAGCACGCGCGGCTGGCGCAGGAACCATTTTCCGAGCACCACCTTCTGCTGGTTGCCGCCCGAAAGGCCGGAGACCGGCATGGTGTCACGCGCCGCCTTGATGGCGAAACGCTCGATCATCTCGGCGCTCGCCGCCTGTTCGCGGCTCTTCTGCATGACGAAGCTGGGGCTCATGTCCGGTAGGCTGGCGAGGCAGATATTGTTGCGCACACTATCGATGAGGTTGAGGCCGGTGACCTTGCGGTCCTCGGTGACGAAGGCGATACCCTCGGCCATGGCGTCGGCCGGCTGGCGGATGGTCACGGCACGGCCGTCGAGGCGGATATCGCCGGCGGACGGGCGGTCCATGCCGAAGAGGCAGTTGAAGATTTCCGTGCGGCCGGAACCCATCAGGCCGTAGATGCCGAAGATCTCGCCCTTATGGGCGGTGAACGAAATATCGTCGATCTTACCTGGGGCCGAGAGGCCGGCGACTTCGAGGCCGGCGATCTCGGTCGGCGTGTTCGTCTTGATATATTCCTCGCCCAGTTCGCGACCGACGATCATGCGGATGAGGCCGCGCCGGTCGATATCGGCCAGGTTTCCGGCACCGACGAAGCCGCCGTCGCGAAAGACCGTGTAGCTGTCGGCGATCTGGAAGATTTCGGACAGCCGGTGCGAGACGTAGACGATGCCCTTGCCGTCTGCCTTCAGACGCTGGATCGCCGAAAAGAGATGCTGGGCTTCCTTCTCGCCGATCGCCGAGGTCGGCTCATCCATGAAGATGACGTCCGCTTCATGGCTCAGCGCCTTGGCGATCTCGACGAGCTGCATCTGCGCGACCGAGAGGTTCATCATATATTCGCGTGCGGAAATGCTGAATTCGAGACGATCCAGCAATGCCTGCGCATTGCGGTTCATCGTCTTGAAATCGATGCCGCCGAAGCGGGCCGAGGGTTCGCGGCCAAGATAGATGTTTTCCGCCACCGTCATGTGCGGAACCGGGCTCAGTTCCTGCTCGATGATGGCGATGCCGGAGCGCAGAGCCTCGGCCGGGCTGCCGAATTCGACCGGCTTGCCGCGATGCAGGATCGTGCCGCCGTCGCGCTTGTGGATGCCCATCAGGATCGAGAGAAACGTCGACTTGCCGGCGCCGTTGCCGCCGCAAAGCGCATGCACCGAGCCGGCTGCGAGCTCGAAACGGCCGTCGCGCAGGGCCGCGACCCCGCCAAACGACTTCTTTAGCCCTTCCACCTTCAAGAGCGGCTGCATGCTTCCCTCCCGGCATTTCCGCGACACTCCCATCGCGTACTTACAAATAACACCCTTACGTCGACATATGTCAATACACCAAAATGACAAAAGATGATTGATGTCTGTCATTTGTAAAATTGGCTGCGGATTTCGGCGCCATTAGGTTCGCCTTAACAAGGGATGATTGGGAGAAACGCGCAGTAGTCTCGGAGACGGAAGCGCACGTCATCGCCGAGCAATCCTCGAAAACCAGTCGCTAAGGCCCGCCTCCGGCGGGTCGACGTGGCCGAACGCGAGCATTTCCTTGTCTCGCCGACCTCCGATATGATCCGGCCAGAACATTACAATCGACGGCGGCTGGTGATGACTGCGATCGAACTCAATAATGGTACGGCCCGCATCGTCGTGCGCCCCGATCTCGGCGCCGGCCTGACGGCCTTCGATGTGCGGCAGGGCGGCGGATGGCAAGCGATCTTGCGCAAGGTCGATCCGGCGACGGCGCATCCCTTCGCCCTTTCCAACATCCTGCTCGTGCCCTTTTCCGGGCGGGTGTCGGGTGGTGGTTTTTCGTTCGACGGGACTTTTCACGCCCTGCCGCGTAACGTGGAGGCGGAAAAATATCCGCTGCACGGCAACGGCTTCTCGGCGAACTGGGATGTGATCTCGCAGAGCGCGGACGCCATCACGCTCAGCCTCTCTTCCGAGGGACCGGGGCCTTTCCGCTATGATGCGACGATGAGCTATCGACTCGAAGGCATAGGCCTCGTCATGGCGTTGAGCGTGGTCAACCGCGCGAAAATCCGCCTGCCATATGGCGCGGGCTTCCACCCCTGGTTCGTGCGCGACGCGGATACGACGCTGTCAGCACCGGCCCGCGGCGTCTGGCTGGAGCAACCCGACCATCTTCCAAAGGCGTATGAACCGATTGCCGCGCATACGGACATGGATTTCAACCAGCCGCGGCTCTTGCCCGCGCGCTGGATCAACAACTGGTTCGACGGCTGGGATGGCGAGGCCCGCATCGAGTGGCCCGCGCGCGGCCTTGCCGCGGAGGTCACCGCGAGCCAGGCGCTACGCCACTATGTCGTCTTCTCTCCGGCGGCGGATGCCGATTTCTTCTGCTTCGAGCCCGTCACGCACCCCGTCGAC
The DNA here is from genome assembly GCF_051201095.1 of Shinella sp. BE166. Taxonomy (NCBI): domain Bacteria; kingdom Pseudomonadati; phylum Pseudomonadota; class Alphaproteobacteria; order Hyphomicrobiales; family Rhizobiaceae; genus Shinella; species Shinella sp. BE166. The sequence continues at coordinate 495,635 of NZ_JBPEHL010000003.1, forward strand.
GCGTTCAACCTTCCCGGCACGGCCGAAGATCACGGCCTGAAAATCCTGGCGCCGGGCGAGGCGCTGGCTGTGGAAACCCGCATAACCGTGACCGCCTAGTCAAGCACGTCCGTGTCGCGGCTGTGGCCCCAGAACATGCGCGGCGTCTCCAGCGCATAGCGCAGGCCAAGCCGGTCGATCATCAGCTCGGCTTCGCGCTGGGCGGCGTCAAGCACGGCGTCTTCATCGACATGGATGGCGACACGGTTGCGCAGCAGCACCTTGCCGCCGACAAGCACGGTGTGCACGTCATTGCCGTTGGCGAAATAGGTAACGCGGAACTCCGGCATGTGGGCCGGGTAGAGATGCGGGCGGCGCAGGTCGACGAGGATGATGTCGGCCTTCTTGCCCGGCTCCAGCGAGCCGATCTCGGCGTCTAGGCCGAGCACGCGGGCGGCGTCGATCGTGCACATTTCCAGCGCCTTGCCCGGCGGCAGCCAGCTCGGATCGTGGAAATGCGTGCGGTGATAGTGCATGCATTGCTGCATGTGGCGGAACATGTCGGCCGAGCGGTCCGGGGCCGTCGCGTCCGAGCCGATGACGACGGTGACGCCGGCATCCAGCAGTTCCGTCGCCGGGCAGCGCGCCAGAATGGCGGCGACGGCGCTCGGATTGTGCACGATGGTCGTGCCGGTTTCGGCGCAGATCGCGATTTCCTCGTCGTCGAGGCCCGTCGCGTGCGACAGCAGGGTGCGCGGGCCGAGAATGCCGATCTCGTGGGCGATGCGCACGCTGCCCCTGGTGTGGCCGTCCTGCGTGAAGACGAGGCCGCGCTCCTCGGCATAGTGCTTGACCGCGCGCGACTGGGCGACGGCCTCCTCCGCGCCGGCGGCTTCCCGATAGCCGCGGTGCAGCGTCGGCGTCAGCAGGGCGAGGTGCAGGCGGCCGCCATGGCTGCCGTGCCAGCGGTCGATGAGCGTCTTGCAGGTGGCGAACTGCTGGTCGAAGGAGACGGGATAGTCGGTGCGCGTCTCGCCCTCCCAGCGGGCATAGGTGAGCGGATGCGGCGGGCGCGTCGTGCCGACGGCGACCACGGAGCGCGTGCCGATGCCGAGCACGCCTTCCATATGGGCATCGCCATAGGCTTGCTCGTCGGTGCGCATGACGGAATCGCCGCCGCCGAGCAGCGAGACGCCGGTCGTGACGCCGAAGCGCAGGCGCTCCAGCGCGGCGAGCTGCGCCTCCGCAAACCAGAAATCCGGCGTCGAGCCGACCGTGTAGGCACCGCGGCAGGCCTGATACCACGGGTCGCTCCTGCCGCCGCCGAGCGTCTTGATCAGGCCGTGGCCGGCATGGGCGTGCGCATCGACGAAGCCCGGCATGATCGCCATGCCGCGCGCATCGATGACCTCCCCGGCCGGGTGCGCGGCCTCGACCTCATCCGTCCTGCCGACGGCGACGATGCGGTCACCGGTGATGGCGACCGCCCCGTCGGCGATGATGCGGCGGTCCGGATCGATGGCAATGACGGTGCCGTTCTTGATGAGGATGTCGGCCATGGCAGTCTCCGGTTTATTCCGCGGCCTGCCGCGACAGGATGCGGTCGAGCGAGGGCGCGAGGCGCAGCAGTTCCTTGGTGTAGTCATGCTTCGGCGCGGTGAACAGTGTCTCGGTCTCCGCCAGCTCGACGATCTCGCCCGATTTCATGACCGCGATGCGGTCGCACATCTGGCGGATCACCGCGAGGTCGTGGCTGATGAACAGCATGGAGAGGCCGGCAAGGTCCCGCAGGTCCTTCAAGAGGTTGAGGAGCTGCGCCTGCACCGACACGTCGAGCGCCGAGGTCGGCTCGTCGCAGATCAGCAGCGACGGGCGCGGCCCGAGCGCGCGGGCGATGGCGATGCGCTGGCGCTGGCCGCCGGAAAAGGCGTGCGAGAAGCGCGAGCCGGCATCCGCCGGCAGGCCGACGGCTTCCAGCAGCGTCCTTGCATCCTGCCGGGCTTCCTCCGCATTGGAGGCGAGCTTGTAGAACAGGATCGGCTCAGCGATGGCCGAATTGATGCGCAGGCGCGGGTTGAGCGCCGAATACGGGTCCTGGAACACCATTTGCAGGGATTTGCGCACGGATTTTTCGCGTTTTGCGCCGAGCGCCGTGCCCTGGAAATCGATGGTGCCGGAACTCTGGGTGACGAGGCCGGCAATCGTGTTGGCGACAGTGGTCTTGCCGCAGCCGGATTCGCCGACGAGGCCGAAAATCTCGCCGCGGCGCACGTCGAAGGACACGCCCTTGACCGCCTTGAACACCGAAGCCTTGCGGCCGGGGATCAGCGAGCGGCCGCCATATTCAACGGCAAGCTCGCGCACGGAAAGCACCACGTCGTCGCGGCTTCCCGTCTCGCTCTTCGTGCTCTTGCTGCGCACGGAGGCGCGGGCATCGAGCGTCACCTGCGTTTCCTCGCTCGGCACCGGCAGGCGGTCGAGCCGGTGTTCGATCGGCGGCACGGCGGCAATCAGCGTGCGGGCATAGGGCGCCTTCGGCGCGGTCAGCACCGCGCGCGCCAGGCCGCTTTCCACCACCGCGCCGTTCTGCATGATGGTGACGCGGTCGGCGATCTCGGCGACGACGCCCATATTGTGCGTGACGAGCAGCACGCCGACACCGCGCTGGTCGGCAAGATCACGGATCAGCTTGAGGATCTGCGCCTGCACGGACACGTCGAGCGCCGTGGTCGGCTCGTCCGCGACGATGAGCTGCGGGCTGCAGGCAAGCGCCGTCGCGATGACGACACGCTGGCGCTGGCCGCCGGAAAGCTGGTGCGGATAGGAGCCGAGCCGGCGTTCCGGTTCGGGAATGCCGACGGCCTTCATCAGCTCCAGCGCGCGGGCCTTCGCCTCGGCCCTGGAGAGCTTCAGATGCGCCAGCATGCCTTCGCAGAGCTGGCTTTCCACGGTGAAGAGCGGGTTGAGGCTCGTCATCGGGTCCTGGAAGATCGCGCCGACATCGCGGCCGGGCACTATGCCCTCGGTGCGGCCGGTGCGGAGATCGATCGGCTTGCCGGCGATCTCGATGGAGCCGGAGACGATTTTGCCGGGGGCCTGCAACAGGCCCATCAGCGCATTGCCCACGGTGGTTTTTCCTGCGCCGGATTCGCCGACGAGGGCGTGGATCTCGCCGGGGCGGATGAGAAGGTCGATATCCTTGACGGCGACGAGCGTGTCGCCGCTCGCCAGCGGATATTCGACGCGGAGTTTTTGGATGTCGAGAACGGGGGTTTTCGTGGCAATTGTCTCGTTGGGCATCTTAGCGGGCCATCAGTTTCGGGTTGAAGCGATCGCGCAGATAATCGCCGATCACATTGACGGCGAGCACGAGGACGACGAGAACCGCCGCCGGCATCACGGCGATCCACCAGAGGCCGGAAAACAGGAACTGGTTGCCGATGCGGATCAGCGTGCCGAGCGAGGGATAGGTCGGCGGCATGCCGGCGCCGAGGAAGGACAGCGTCGCCTCCGTCAGGATCGCGCCGGCAAGGTTGATCGTGGCGATGACCATGACCGAGCTCATGACGTTCGGTAGGATGTGCCGGCCCATGATGCGCCCGGCGGGAAGGCCGATAACCTTGGCGGCGCGCACATAATCGCGGGCGACTTCCACCATGGTGGAGGCGCGCACCGTGCGGGCATATTGCACCCACTCGTTGACGGCGATCGAAAAGATCAGCACCAGCGGCGCCCATGTCAGCATCGTATCCGCACTAAGCTGCGCCCGCGCGATGCCGCTGATCAGCAGTGCGACGAGGATGGTCGGGAAGCTGACGAGCACGTCGGCAATGCGCATGACGATGCTGTCGACGAAACCTCCGAAGAAGCCGGCGACGAGGCCGAGCACCACGCCGAGGGCTGCGGCAAACAGCACCGCGCCGAGGCCGATGACGACGGAGATGCGCAGGCCGAACAGGATGACCGAGACGAGGTCGCGGCCCTGGTTGTCCGTGCCGAGCAGGAAGCGCGGGTCGCCGCCATCCATGAAGGCGGGCGGGATTTCCATGTCGATCAGCGAGTAGGAGGAGACGTCGCGCGGGTCCATCGGCGCGATCAGCGGCGCGAAGACGACGAGCACGAGCATGATGGCGAGCACCAGGCCGGCGATCATCACGGAAACCGGCGGCAGCCGGCGCATCAGGGTTTGCGTGGCCATTATCGTGTCCTCAGGCGCGGATCGATGAAGGTGTAGAGAATGTCGACGATCATGTTGATCATGACGAACAGGAAGCCGACGAAGAGCAGGTAGGCGGCGAGCACCGGCACGTCCGGATAACCGACGGCATTGGTGAAGAGCAGGCCCATGCCCGGCCACTGGAACACCGTCTCGGTGACGATGGCGAAGGCGATGAGCTGGCCGATCTGCAAGCCGGTGACGGTGACGACCGGCATCAGCGCGTTGCGCAGCGCCAGGCGGCCGTAGATATAGGCGCGCGGCAGTCCGCGGGCGAAGGCGAAGCGGATGTAATCCGACGACAGCACGTCGATCATCTCCGAGCGCACCAGCCGCATGATCAGCGTCAGCTGGAACAGCGCCAGCGTGATCGACGGCAGGATCAGCGACTTCAGGCCCGAAAACGTGAGAAAACCCGTCTTCCAGAGGCCGAGATCGACGAGATCGCCGCGCCCGGAGGACGGTAGCCAGCGCAGTGTAACCGCGAAGACAAGGATCAGGAGCAGACCGGTGACGAAGGTGGGCATGGAAATGCCGATGAGCGTCGTCGCCTGGGTAAGCCGCGAGAGGAAGGAATGCGGCTTTAAGGCGCAGAGCACGCCGAGCGGAATGCCGACGGCGAGCGCCAGGAAGGTGGCGACGATCACCAGTTCCAGCGTGGCGGGCAGGCGGCTCATCAGCAGGCTCACGACCGGCTGCTGATAGCGAAAACTCGTGCCGAGATCGCCGGTCAGCACCTGGCCGACGAAATCGAAGAACTGCGTGAGGATCGGCTTGTCGAGGCCGAGCGCCATGCGCAACGCATCCTTTTCCGCCTGGGTGGCACCTTCGCGCACCATGGAGGAGATCGGATCGCCGACGAAGCGGAACATGACGAAGGCGATGGCCGTCACGGCGATCATCACGAGGATGGCCTGAAGCAGCCTCATCGAGAAAAGTCTGAACATCGGAATAGTCCTTGCGAGCGATCAGGCCCCAGAAGCAGTTCCAGCAAAAGTGCGGAACGCGGTTTTGCGTCCGGAACTGCGTCGAAACAAAGTGAGCGAAAAACCGGGCCGTTTCGCTCTATTCCCTCCATGCCAGCGGCTTCTGGAGGGGTCGGGCCGGTTGCCAAGCGATCCCGGCAAGCTTTCGCCTGCCGGGATCGCGCCTCGGGAGAAACCCGCTACTGCTTGACCTGCGCGAACCACGGACGAACATATTCATCCGGGAACTGCGGGATATCGACCTTGTTGCTCATCGCCCAGGCGACCGGCTGCTGGTGCAGCGGAATGAACAGCGCATCGTCGTGGGTGATGCGGAAGGCTTCCTTCAGCATGTCGACGCGCTTGGCTTCGTCGAGTTCGACCGCAGCCGAGCGGGCGAGCGCATCGATGCGCGGATCGGAGAGGCCGTTCGGGTTCGAGCCGCCATAGGTGCCGTCATTGGTGGCGAGCAGCGCCTGAAGCACGCTGAAACCGTCCATCGGCGGAAGCGACGCCCAGCCGAGCATGTAGACGTCGAGTTCGCCGTTATCCATGCGCGGGAAATAGGTCGTCTTGCTCTCGACGCTGAGATCCACCTGCACGCCGATCTTCGCCCACATGGAGGAGATCGCGAGGCAAATCTGCTCGTCGGCGATATAGCGGTCGTTCGAGCAGGAAAGGCCCGTCTTGAAGCCATCCGGATAGCCGGCTTCCGTCAGCAGCGCCTTCGCCTTGTCGATATCGTAGTCCAGCGGCACGTCGAGCGCATCGTCATGGCCGGTGACGGCGGGGGCGACGAGCATGGCGGCGACGCGCGACTTGCCGCGCATCAGGCGCTTCTGGATCGTGTTGAGGTCGATGGCGTGCCAGAGCGCCTGGCGCACCTTGACGTTCAGCATCGGGTTGGCGACGCCGGGCGCGGCATGCAGCTCCTTCTTGAAGTTCAGCGCCAGCATGATGGTGCGCAGCGACGGGTTTTCGACGACCTTCAGGCCCTCGGTGGAAGCGATGCGGTCGACATCCTGCAAGGGAACCGGCACGACCATGTCGACTTCGCCGGACAGGAGGGCGGCGACGCGGGTGGCGTCGGAGGCGATCGGGCGGAACTCGACCTCGGTCAGGTTATGCTGCGGCTTGTCCCACCACTCCTTGTTCACCTCGAAGATCGAGCGCGAATCCGGCTCGTAGCTCTTCAGCTTGAAGGGGCCGGTGCCGTTGGCGTGGTTGCTGGCATAGGTGACGACGCCGGTCGCCGTGTTGCCCGGCTTCAGCGCATCGTGCTCCGCCATCCACGGCTTGCTCATGATGTAGATGGCGGCAAGGTCGTTGAGGAGCAGGGGATAGGGACCGCGCAGGATGAGGTCGACCGTATAGTCGTCCACCTTCTCGACGCCGGTGACGGCGGAGAGGTTTTCGCGGTTGCGCGCACCCGGATCGATCTGGCGTTCTATCGTCGCGACCACGTCGTCGGCATTGAAGGCCTGGCCTTCATGGAATTTCACGCCCTGGCGCAGCTTGAAGCGCCAGCGGGTCGGCTCGATGATTTCCCAGGAGGTGGCCAGCGCCGGTTCCAGCACCAGTTCCTTGTTGCGGCGAACGAGCGGGTCGAACACCATGTGCTGCACGCTCTGGGTAAAACTGTCGACCTGGGCGTTCGGATCATAGGAAATGACGTCGCCGGAAGCCGACCAGCGCAGCGTCTCGGCAAAGGCGGGGGCGGAAAGCGGCGCCAGGATGGCCAGCCCCGCCAGAAGGGCTTTTACAGTGGATTTCACGAGGGTTCTCCCAATTTGTATGCAGGTTCCCAAAAAATTTGCATACGATAATTCTCATTATGACTGTACATAATGCGCGCACAATATCAAGATGGCAGAATTAGATTTTGCGTACATAATCTGTAAAATATGTATGCGATCCTTGTTGGGAGAGAGATTCGATGACCAAAACCCTGTTGATCGAGAATGGCGTGATCGTCACCATGGATGCCGGCCGGCGCGTCCTGGAGCGCGGTTATGTGCTGGTGGAGGACGGCCGCATCACCGCGATCGGCGTTGAAACGCCCGCCGTCGCGCCTGAAGTGGAACGCATCGATGCCGCGGGCATGGTGGTGATGCCGGGATTGATCGACACGCACGCCCATGCCGGGCACATGCTGACCAAGGGGTTGGGCAGCGATTCCGAGGAATGGATGACGGTGACCGGCCGGATCTACGCCGAAGCGACCGATGCGGAATTCTGGGGCGCCGAGGCCGCGCTCTCCGCCGCCGAGCGCATCAAATGCGGCACCACCACCGCCGCGCTGCTGTTCGGCGGCGGGCCGGATATCATGCGCAGCGAAGCCCCGGAAGCCGCCGAGGCCCACCTTGCCGCCATCGCCGAAATGGGCGTGCGCGAGATTCTCGCCATCGGCCCCAACCGGCCGTCAGCGGCGAGTGTATACAGAAATTACCACGGTAAATTGTATAATGATATTGTCGTGTCCACCGATACACAACTCGCGGTCACAGCGGCGCTGATCGATGCCTGGGCGGGCCGCAATGACCGGTTGCAGCTTGCGGCCTCGCTGCCGGTGTTCACCGCGCAGGAGCTGGAAGACGAGGCCGTTTTCACGCTCTCCCGCAAAGCCCGGGCGTTGGCACGGGAAAAGGGCGTGCTGCTGGTGCAGGACGGCCACCGCGACGGCTCGATTGCCGCAAATGACACCCGCCTTGACCTTTTCGACGGCCGTTCGCTGCTCGCCCATTGCGTCGATCTCACCGACGCCGACCGGGAAGTGCTGAAGCGCACCGGCGCCAAGGTGGCGCACAACCCGAGCGCGCTGATGTCCGTTTACGCCCGCTGCCCGGCGCCGGAACTGATGGCGGACGGCGTGACCGTCTCGCTCGGCACCGATGCGGCGGCGCCCGACCGCTCCTTCGACATGTTCCGCAACATGTTCCAGGCGCATCGCTATCACGCCCGCCATTTCTGCGACGACACCGTGCTGCCGCCACTCCAGCTTCTCGAAATGGCGACGATCGAGGGCGCCCGCGCGCTTTCGATGGAGGACGAGATCGGCTCGCTGGAGGTCGGCAAGCGCGCCGATATCCTGCTGATCAACATGCGCCAACCGCATCTCTGGCCGCCGGTCGATCCAGTGCAGCGCCTCGCCCGCTTCGCCAACGGTGCCGATGTCGACACGACCATCGTCGACGGCCGCGTTCTGATGCGCGGGCGCAAACTGCTGCATCAGGATGAAGGCGCGATCCTCGACCGCGCGGAGGCGCCGTTCCGGCTGGCAATGAAACGCGCCGGGCTGGCCTGAGGGAGGACCGGACATGACCGCAGACATTCTCATCCGCAACGCCCGCCCCATGGGCGGCGAGCCGGTGGACCTCGTCATCCGCGACGGCCATTTCAGCACGGCCGGCGACCCTGCCGCGCAGGAGATCGACGCCTCCGGCCATATCGCGCTGCCCGGGCTCGTCGAGGCGCATACCCATCTCGACAAGACGCTGATCGGCATGGACTGGTTCGAAAACCGCATCGGCCCGACCCGAAACGAGCGCATCCTTGCAGACCGCAAGGCCAAGCGGGAGCTCGCCATCGATGCGCGCCGGCAATCCGCCCGCCAGATTCTCCAGACGCTGCAACACGGCGTTCTCCACATCCGCAGCCATGTCGACATCGACACCGAAATCGGCCTCGCCAACATCGAGGGCGTTCTCGAAACTCGCGAGGCGCTGCGGGATCTTGTCGATGTGCAGGTCGTCGCCTTTCCGCAGAGCGGCATGCTGCCGCGCGCGGGCACGCTGGAATTGATGGATGCGGCGATGCGGGCCGGCGCCGATATCGTCGGCGGCATCGATCCCGCCACGATCGAGCGCGACCCGGTGCGCCATCTCGACGCGATCTTCGCGCTCGCCGACCGCTACACAAAACCTGTCGACATCCACCTGCACGAACTCGGCGAGCTCGGCGCCTTTTGCCTCGAACTGATCATCGAACGCACCCGCGCGCTCGCTTTGCAGGGCCGGGTGATGGTGAGCCACGCCTATTGCCTCGGCATGCTGGAGCCGAGCCGACAGCGCGCGCTCATAGAGGCGCTTGCGGCCGAGCGGATCGCCGTGATGACGGTCGCCAGTCCCGCCGCGCCCGCCCTGCCGCTGCGCCTGATGCGGCAATGCGGCCTGGTCGTCGCGTCCGGTTCGGACGGCATCCAGGGAACCTGGGAGCCCTGGGGCAATGGCGACATGCTGGAGCGGGCAAAATATCTCGCACAGCGCAACGGCATGACCAACGATGCCGACCTTGCCGAGACCACCCGCATCTGCACCTTCGGCGGCGCCGAGAGCATCGGTCTTGCCGGCTACGGTTTCGCGGACGGCGATTTCGGCGACCTCGTGCTGGTGCCGGCCCGCACGCTCGCCGAAGCCGTCGCGCTGACGCCGCAAAAACGCACCGTCATCCGCCGCGGCCGCATCGTTGTACGGGACGGTGTGCCGGCGGCGAGCTTATCCGCAGCCGAATAACGTTTGTGCCCCACGTAAACCAAATCCTTACACCGACGCACTAATCTCCTCGGACCCTGGATGGTCACGCCTTATCCGTAGCGAGTACCGAGCGCATGAGCATGCCTGAAGCCGCCAAGACGAACGCCCTTTCGCCCCATGATGGGGCAGCAGGCGATCCGGCTCGTGCACGATCACGCCAGGAGGTGGATTTCTGGATGGATTGCGTCGGCGCGCCGCTGGTTCTCATGGAGAAGCAGGCGCTGACGGTGCGTTATGCCAACCGCAATGCCGCGATCCTCTTCGGCCTCGGCCTGGAGCCGTTTGGCGCCTGCCCGGTGGACGAGTTGGTCGGCCCGGAAGCGGCGCTGATGCTTGGCCAGATCTGGAGCGTAGCGCCCGTCGGCGTTCCGGGGGAACCTTTCCTCATCCGCGCGCTCGTCCAGGGCCAGGAGCGCACGCTCATGGTGCAGGTCACCAAGCTCGCGGTGGAAGACGAGATCCTGCGCCTTTTCAGCTTCGTCGATGCGCCGCCGCAAGGTTCCGTGACGCTCGCCGGCTGGCAGGAAAACGTCATCTCGCTGCTCAACTGGCTGCCGTTCGGCTTCGAGATCGCCAGCTCCGAAGACCAGATCCAGTTCGCCAATTCGACCTTCAAGGAGCTGTTCGGCTACACGATGGACGACATCGCCAATATCGAGGACTGGTGGCGGCTTGCCTACCCGGACCCTGAATATCGCGAATTCGCCCGCACGCAGTGGCACACGTCGATCGCCGCGGCGCGCGCCGAAGACCGCGAGATGACGCCGTTCGACCTGGACGTGATGACGGCCAGCGGCGCCCGGCGCACCATCCAGTTCCGCCACCGCACCATCGGCAATTTCAACGTCAATCTCTATATCGACGTGACGCGCGAGCGGGCCTATGCCGAAGAGCTCAAAGTTCTGGCGGATACCGATCCGCTGACCGGCGCGATGAACCGGCGGCGCTTCTTCGAGGAAGCCGATCGCATCCATGCGGACAGCCAGCGGCGCGGCACGCCGATCGCCTTCCTGATGCTCGACATCGATCACTTCAAGTCCATCAACGACAGATACGGCCATGGCGTCGGCGATCTCGTGCTCATCGAGTTCACCCGGCGCTGCCGCGAGGTGCTGCATCCCGGCGATTGCTTCGGCCGGATGGGCGGCGAGGAGTTCGCCGTGGTTTTGGGCGCGGGCACGCGGGAAACCGTCTACGCGGTGGCCGAGAACATTCGCAGCGCAATCGGCGCAGACCTTTTCGCCGTCGGCCTCGAACCCTTCAAAGTCTCGGTCAGTGCCGGCGGCGCGATATGCGAGACCGGCGAAAGCGTCGGCTCGGTCATTTCCCGCGCGGACAACGCCCTCTACGACGCCAAGAAATCCGGCCGCGACCGCGTGATCATCCGTTAAAGCGGTTTATTTGACGGCTATCGGCTGGAAGCTTGAGGCGAATTTTTCGGCTTTCTTGACCGCCTTGTTGCCGAGTTTCTCGCTGAGCGTCGCCACATTCTCCTGCGCCCGCTCGACGCCGTTGGTCTTGGCCAACGTAAACCAGGCGAGCGCTTCGGCGGGGTCCTTCTTCAGGCCGATGCCGTCGAGATAGAGCGTGGCGAGCCGGAACTGCGCCTCATTATAGCCCTGCCGCGCAGCCTTGCGGATCCACTCGGCGCCGGCGGCCGGGTTTTGCTTCAGGGCGCTGCCGTCAATATAGAGGTCACCGAGCCGCAGTTCGGCATAGATATGCCCCATCTCGGCGGCCCCCGTCAGCAGGATTTCCGCCTGTGCGACGTCCTTCGGCACCGCTTTGCCGTCGAGATAATAGGCCGAAAGCTTCTCCATGGCCGGGGCAAAACCCTGTTTCGCGGCCCGCCAGAGCCAATAGGCCGCCTTTTGCGGATCAGCACTGACGCCAAGGCCGTTTTCGTAGATGAGCGCGAGGTTGAACTCGGCGAAGACGTTCTTTTTCGCAGCGCCGAGCACATACCAGTAACGGGCCTCGTTCAGGTTTTTCTCGATGCCGCGGCCGTCGCGATAGACGTCGCCGAGCGAGCGATAGGCAATCGGGAAGCCGGCAGCGGCGCCCGTGCGATAGATTTCACGCGCCTCGGCGTGGCGGCCCGCGGCGTCGATCGCCCGGCCGTAGTTCATGAGAATGCGAAAACTGTCCGGATATTGTTTGAGCGCCGCCATGCAGGCGGGAACGGCGGTGTCCGGCTTGATCTGCTTGAAATAGACGCCGACGGCAGGGTCGGCGATCTCCTGCACATGGCCGGCCTCGCGGTCGCAGTCGGTGATTTCCGGATAGAGCGGGTTTTCCGAGAATTCCTCGTAGTTCGCCGTAACGCGCCCGGAAATTGCCGGCACCGTCTCGTCGGAACCCTTCGTGGCGTCCTCCAGCCGCAGGCGCGCGAGCTTGGCGAAGACACCCTCAGGGAACTTTTCGAGGTAGATGCGGTATTGTTCGGCGGTGCCTGCGGCCTGGATGTCGTTCCACATCAGCAGGTCTTCGGCGGCATTAATGCTGCGGTCGACGGCAAGAGCTGCGACTTCCTCTTCCTTGGGCTTCTTAGCCTCCTCCAGCACCTCCACCCGCATCTCGGCAATGTCAGCGAAGAGCCCCTGCGGGAAGGTGGCGAGATAGGACTTGTAGCTTGCGGCGTTGTCCTCGTCCGCCGCGGCCTGCCAGGCCTCCGCATCCTGCGTCGCTTCTGCCGAAAATTTCGGCTCCTCCGGCAGCGCTTCGGTGAAGAAGAAATCCTTGGTCAGCGAGGAATTGTCCCACGGCACCTGCTCGCCGCCGGTCTCGTCGACCACCCGTTCGCGCACGCGCTTGAAAACCTGCTCGATCGGCAGGCCCGGCGCGGTGATGAGCTCGGCCAGCGCCTTCGTGAACGGGCTGTTTCCTTTCGTGCCGTCGGTCGCGACCTTGCCCGGCGCCGTGGCGAAGGCGATGAAGGTGCCGAGCGGGCCGGTGGCGCGCGCAAGCCCGCGGGTCGCACCATCATTGGCCGCGGCGCCCGCCGAGCGGTTGGTCTCCAGCGGATTGTTGCGGCAGGCATCCACGATGAAGACGGCGATGCGAGGCCGAACCCGTTCGATCTGCTCCGTCACCATCTTCAGGCTGAAAGCCTCAAGCGGCAGGTCGGACGAGCTCGTGAGCTGGCTGTCCGTCGGGATCAGGTAGTTCTCGTCGGCAAACTGGATGCCGTGACCGGCATAATAAATGACGGCATTCGTTTCTGGCGTCAGCGCATCGGCAAAGCTGCGCATCGCGCGCACCATCTGCTGGCGGTTGCCGTCGATGACCGGGAAGGTCTTGAAGCCCGCCGCCGAAAGCGCCTTCTCCATCAGCCGCGCGTCACCCTCCGCATTGGGCAGATGCGGGAGCGCGCTGTATTTGCCGTTGCCGATCACCAGCGCGACACGGTTTTCCTTGGCGGCGAACGTTGCCGTCGCCGTGCAGAGAAGGAACGCGAGAAGCAGAAAGAAACGTTGCATGTGCATCGGCATCCCATGAAAGTCCGACCAGCCATTACAGCATAGTCCCGCAGCCTGATATTGAGCAAGACGGGATGCGTCGGCGCATTATTCTGTGTCTCCGCCGTCGAAGCGACCTTCCAGCATGCCGGCGAGCACGTCTGCGCCGTTTTGCCAGCGTGCGCCGGTGATGGCGACGCAGGCGGCCGTCAGTGCGGCCCGTGCATCGGCCGACAGCAACCTGTCGATGGCGGCGGAAAGCCCCACTTCGCCATCGCCCAGGCGGTGCATCAAGGCGGCGCCACGCTCTTGCGCCCAGCGGGCGCGGTCGACCTGGCGGTCCATGTCTGGGCTTTCGTCCGGCACGAACAGGGTGGGAATGCCGCCAACAATGTGCTCGTGGAAGGTGTTGTATCCCGCCCGCACGATCGCAGCATCGAAGGCGCGGCTATGGGCATAGGCGGGGTGGAGGGTAACCAGGCGATGACGCGTCGGGTGGCGTGGCGCGACGTTTCCGGTGAGCGGCGATTTCAGCTCCACGATGTGGATGTCCGGCCTCGCCAGCAGATCGTCGAGCAGCCGTCCATGCAGATGCGTGAGATCCGGATTGGAGGAGCGAGAGAGATCGACGAGGACGACGAAACCCTCCTGCGGCAGGCCGAGTGCCTGGCGGGCGGCGCCACGCTCCAGGCGCTCCGAGGGATCGATCAGCAGCATCGGCGGCACCAGCGTGGTCTTCGCGCGGTCAGTGGTGGTCGGCCCCGTGTCGAGGGCTGCGGCATAATCATCCGGCTCGATGATGATGGGGAAATGCACGCCCGCGCCAATATAGCTGGCATGGTGGCTCGGCCACATGGCGCGCCGGATCCAGACCGCCTGGAGCTTCGCATTGTTGCGCAGCACCTCGATGATGCCATCGAAGACGAAGTTGACGTCGTAGATCAGGGTCGTGACGTGGTAGGCGTCGAGCAGCAGCTCGATCTCCGCGGCGAGCCGGGCGTTCCAGGCGCCGGGCTCTTCGCCCGAGAGGCCGTGGTGCGGAACGAAATGCACCGGAAACCCCATGTCACGCACGATCCCCGCACTGTAGCTCATCGTCAGGAAGGCGGCAGGACGGTGCTTCAGGCGTCGGGCGACTGCGAGCTGGCGCGTGAGATGTCCCTGGCCGATGCCGTTGGCCGAGACGAACAGCACCGCATCCGGGCGATGAGGAGAGGGCGCGGAGGCTGCAAGGTGCATGGCCGGAGAAGCCGCGACCGGCTCCTCCACCTGCCGCTTTTTGAGCAGGAAGACGGAATTGTTGTTGAAGCCGCGCCAGGCGTCTTCCGGCACGTTGATGGCGAGGAGCCGTTCGGCTGGAACGAGGCGGGTCGCGTCATAATTTCCCGGCAGCGGCAGGGCCGAACCCAGGGTCTGCAAAAAATCCTCCGGCGAGAAAATCCGCATATGATCCCACTGGCCGAAATGGTCGGTGCGGTAGTCGCTCGTCTGCTCGTCCAGAGCCTCGCGAAAGCCGCCTTCGAGGAAGGGCACGCTGAAGATATGCAGGCCGCCGGGCTTCAGAAGGCCGTCCAGGCGCGCAGCCACCGCCTTGTAGTCACACGCCACATGCTCCAGCACGTGATTGTGCAGCACGATATCGAAGGAAGCGGGGGCGAAGCGGTCGAGATCGCTGCACAGGTCGATGCGCGTGACGGGGAAGGAGAACTGGCCCGGATCGAGATCGCCGCAGAGATAGTTGCCGCCGAAGCGGTTGCGCAGGATGGTGGCGAGGCATTCTTCGGGTGCCAGATGCAGGACGCGGCGGTTTCCGGAGAGTAGGCCGCGCGAGCGCAGCAGCTCGAAGATCAGCCGGTGACGCTCCAGCGAGCCGCAGCCTTCGCACCGCACATTCCTGCGGATGAAGGCACTGCCCGCCTTGCCATAGGTATCCCCGAAGGCCGAACTGCCACAGATGTTGCAGGCTGGTGGGGTCACCACATCCTCACGTGCTGCCGAGCTTCGTTATGTCCCAATCGGTGCGCAGCATGCGCGCGTGATCCTCCACATAGCGGGCGATGTCCACGGCGCCGTTCTTCCACACGATCGATTGACAACGGCGAATGACGGCCGCGCGTTCCAGCGGGTCCAGCAGGCGCTCGACATGCTGGGCGGCGAAGCCGAGATCGTAGTCACGGCGCATCATCCAGCCGCGGCCGGTGAGTTCGGCCCAGCGGGCGCGGCTCGCCTGAAGGTCCATCTCGTCACCCTCGTTCGGCACGAAGAGCGTTGGGATAGAACCCAGCACCTGTTCGTGGAACGTGTTGTAGCCCGCGGCCGAGATCGCCGCGTCGAAGGCCCGGCTGAAGCGGAAGCTTGGGAAGAGTTCGACCGTGCGATGCCGCTCGCCGAGAATTTCGAGGCCCGCGGCATTCGGCGTGATCGGCGACTGGATTTCCAGCGCGATCGTATCGGGACGCCTGAGCACCTCGGCAAGAAGCGATGCGCGCAAGTCCTTGACTTCGAAATTGGCCCCCGCGCCGAGTTGGAACGCCACGACCGTCATGCCGTCCGGGATGCCGAGCGCGGCGCGGGCACTTTCGCGCGACATGCGCTCCGAAGGATCGAGGTGCAGCACCGGCGGCACGAGGAAAACCTCCTTGCGGCAGGCGGCCGTCGGGCCGTGGTCGAAGGTTTCCGCCAGTTCGCCCGGCTCGATGACGGCGTCGAAACTGTCTGAGAATTCGAGGAAGACGCGGTGCGATTCCTGCCAGAGCGGGCGGCGGACCCAGATCTTGAAAATATCCGGAAACATGTCGAGCGCCCGCGTCACGCCCTCGAAGACGGCTGTGGCGTCATAGGCGAAGACGGCCGGGCGCAGATGGGCGACGAGCTCGAACAATTCTTCGGCAAGGCAGGTGTTCCAGTCCTCCGGGTCCGCTTCCAGAATGCGGTGATGCGGCAGGAAATGCGCCTGATAGCCGTGCTGCACGGCCGCCTTCATGGAATAGGACATAGTCGCGAAGACCGGCGTCAGATCCGGCGGCAGGCGCTGGGCGATCGCCAGCTGCTGGATGAGATGGCCGACGCCGATGCCGTTGCTGGAGGCGAAAAGCACGTTTCGCTGCGGAAACGGCGGGAAAAGCCCGTCAGCGGCCGGTGATGTTGTTTCGTCACCCATGATGCGCGCGACGCGATCGCTATAGATCGCCGCATCATAGTTGTTTTCGACGAAACGGCGGGCCTGCTCGCATTGGGACCGGTGGAGCGCCGGATCGGCCACGAAACGCGCGATGACGCTTTCGACTTCGGCCGGTTCCGCATAGACGGCCGCCTTTGCGAAGAGCACCGCGAAATGCGGGGGGAGGATCACGACGAGGCCGGTCGCCAGCGCTTCGAGGATCGTGCGTCCAAAAGCCTCCGACCAGGCGGGATCGTGGAAATAGACGTAGAAATCAAGCGTGCCGAGGAAATCCGGAACGCCATCCCAGGCGAAGGGGATCAGCTCCCAATTGGTGGGAAGCGTGCCGTATTTCTCCGCAAGATACGCATCGGCACCGAGCGCCCGCACGCGAAAACGGCTGCCATCGGCCGGATAGGCGAGGCGTGCGTCTTCCGCGGTCGGCCATTTCAGGGGGTCGGGGCGCGAATGGCGGCCAATCACGACGGGGTAGGCGGGCGGGCGGACCGGTTTTGCCGGCCAGTCGTCGAGTTCTATGAGGTTGCCCCAGTCCTCGTCCAGCATATGCGCATAGGGCGGCAGCAGGCGCGGCAGGCTGTCGCGCACGACGGCGCTGACGGGGGCGAGATGCACGTCGGCGCCGAAGGCATCGCTGGCATGCGCGATGACGCGGTCCAGGTCGTATTGCCGGCGGCCGTTACCGTCATACATCGGGTGGTGCAGCACGATCAGCAGCTTGTCGGTGGTGATCGACAGCCGTCGCGTCGGGCGGTTTTCGACGATCGTCGGGTGGTGGATCAGCGTCAGGCGGGCCATGAGCCGCATGTCGGGATCGATGCGCTCCGTCAGCCCGTCGTCGATCAGTTTTCGCAAATCGGGATGCATGGGAAAGGGCAGGCCGAGCAGGGGGCCTTTGATGGCGAGAAGCCCCGTCCGTAGACCCGACCGGGCGGCCGCCCGGATCTCGACGGCGAGCGCGGTCGATGTCCCTCCCTCGAAGCGCACGTCGGCGACGAAGAGGATGTCAAGCGTCGCACTCATCGCTCGTTCCGGGCCGTCATGCGCGGAGCGGCGGCGAGGAAGGCATCGATGTTCTGCCCATAGCTGACGACATGCACCGGCTGCCATTTCGAAACGAGCAGTTGCCAGCGCTTGGCGAGATAGGCATTCCACGAAATCTCGGCGGCATGCAGCTTCTGTTCGAGCGCCGAGGGCAGATATTCGAAGATCGCACCGCGGTTGCGGAAATGCATGAAGTCGAGGCTGTCGGTGAGATAAACGATCTTGTGCCGGCCGCCGAAGCGTTGGTTCGTCACGTCGATGATCTCGTCGACCTGCGCGGCATCGACACCGATGAGGGTGACGATGATCGCGCTGAGCGAGGGCTGCGAGGCATAGATTGCGAGGGTCGGCTCCGGCTCGGCCTCCGGTGTTGCAGGCTTTGGGCCGCGCCGCGGCAACCAGCCGAAAATCCCCATTCCGCCTCCTCCTCGATCCCCCGGACAGGCCGGAAAGCGCCGATGAATCAAGGCTATTGCCGGGATTTGGCGGAGTCAAACGAAGTCTGCACGATGCGGGTGGAAATAGCGGGGTGAGACGACATTCAGATGCTAAGCGGCCAGCCGGCGATCGCCGCTGGTTTCCATCCTCCGGCGTCACCGGCGAGGGAGAACCTGACGGTAATGGATTGCGCCTCCCTTGACGCCGGCACGTCAAAGAACAAGCGTCCGAAGGCGGCGTTGCTGCTCTCGCCCGCGGGGGAAGGAGCCGTTTCAAACGACCAGACGAGCCCTGCCGGTTCCAGGATTTCCGCCTCCGCCATCACATCCCCCAAGGCGAGTTTGGCGCGTGCGCCATCGAGGGTCACCGTCGCTTGTGTATAGATCTGCCATGTCGCGCGGAGCGGCGGACCGTCGCCCGACTCCAGTTCGTCGACGATGAAGACTGCGCCGCCATCCGCCAGCGCGACGCCCCGACGCCAGACCGATGGCCGCTCGTCAAAAATCTCGTAGGCCGCAAAGCGGTTTTCGCCCTCCTCTCCGGTGCCGAGGAGAGTTGCGTAGGCGTCGATCGATTGCCCTGTGCCATCGATAAGCAGCGTGTTATGGGCGGCGGTCTGCGTGCGAAAATAGCCGAACCGCCGCGCCCGATCGAAATAGCCGGGCAGGGCATAGTTCTCCCGGCCGAGTTCGCCGGCAAAACGCTGGCCGGCCATTTCCAGCACGAAGGTGCCGAGGTCCAGATGGGCGTGGTTGACATCGTTGCGGCCACCCTTGAGGGCCAGCCAGGTTGTGCCCTTGCGCAGCACCGCGATGCCCGCCGGTTCATAGGCAACGGGTCCGTCGCCCGCGGTCGTCGTTTCGATGTCCGGCGCGCACCAGAGAAGATCAAAGGGATGCGGGTCGCCGGGAGCGGCATGCTGCCAGGCCATGGCTTCCCGATCGCCCGTGCGGTTGGCGAGCCAGCCGAGCACCGGCGAACGGCGCGGCTCTTCCGTCGCATCGCCGAAATTGAATACCCGTCCGCTGGGACCGGTGAGATCGCGCCCGTAGCGCCAAGTGCTGAGGAGTGCTCTGGGTGTATCGGGGCCGATGCCCAGGTCCTTCATAAATGCCTGCGCGAGCACGGCGTAGCGCACGGCATATTCCCAATAGTCCGGGCCTTCCAGATAACCGCCATCCGCCTCGAAAGCACGCAAGCCGTGGTTGATGGCCGGCACGAAGCAGCCGAGCGCGGCGTCTCGGACTTCCTTCTCGTCGCCCTCCAGCGCGGCTGCACCGGCGATCATCCCGGCACAACAGACGATGTTCCAGTTGTTTTTCGCTGCCATCCAGGGCGCACCGGCCGCAGCAGCCGCAAGGCCGGGGGAAAGCCCTTTTTCGACGATTGCCGTCGCCAGCGTGTCGCGCTCGGTGCGCGAGAGGAGGGGGCGGGTCCAGAGAAGACCGAGCGCCACGCCCGTCGTCATTTCGGCAGTATCGAGGAAATGGACGGGATTCCAGCTCGGAAACGCCGCGGCGTTCAGAATTTCGCGGATCGCCCGTCTGCGATGGGTGCTGCCGCCGGTGAGGCAATCGGCGATGGCCAGCGTCGCGACACGGTCGATCAGCTTGCGGCTGGTCGGCAGGATGACGTCCCGCCCGTCTTCCCGTTCAAGCTCAAGTAAAGGAGCAGTCTGGATATCGCTGGCAGCCTGTAGAACAGCCGCAGCGTATCGTCTACCGGTACTGGAAGACCGCGCCGATAGCCGGATTCGCGCCGGATCGAGAGAAAGGATCAATAATTGCTACGGCCGCGGGTCGTCGTTGCCACTTCGCGGGCAGTCTTCTTCTTCACGACTTTACAGGGGCCTTGCTTGCACTTGACGGTCGTGACCGTCGGCTTGCCAGCGGTTGTTTCGCAGCCGCTCAAGAAGAGAGACGCTGACAACATGGCCGCGAGTGAAGTCCATTTTGCGGCAACAAATTTGGTCATGACCCTGCCCCACTCAGGTTTAGCTGATCTTCATGGAATGCGACCTGCCAAGTAAAGTCAATATCCGGATTGCCCAAAACGGGGTGGGGTCCTTGTTTTCTCTGAAGTTTCATATGGCCGACATGGCCAGGGCGCTTGCGCGGGATTTTGAGGTTGGAGAAAGGTCGGTCGTCGCGCAAAAACTATTTGACTGAGTATTCAGTTTGTTTTCTATTTTGCTTCATCGGCCAGCGGGGAGGAGCTGCGTGGCCGACAGGATTTCACACCGGAGGACCCATGAGCGATCTCGATCTCTGCTACCTGCCCGCCCACGAAGCGCTTCGCCGCTTCAAAAGCCGGGAGCTTTCTCCCGTCGACCTGATGGCGGCGACGATCCGCCGGGCAGAAGCGGTGAAGGCGCCGATCAATGCGCTGACCTACATCCATTTCGACGAAGCGATGGCTCTCGCCCGAAAGGCGGAGGCGAAATATGCGCGGGGTGTGCGCACCGGCGCGCTGGAGGGGCTGCCGGTCGGCATCAAGGACGAGAGCGAGATCGAGGGCAAGCCCAGCTCCATGGGCTCGCTCATCCACAAGGACCATGTCAGCACGCGCACCTCGACAATGAATGCGCGCATCCTGGCGGCGGGCGGCATCGTGCATGCGCGCACGGCGACGCCGGAATTCTGCTGCTCCGGCGCCACTTGGTCGCGGCTGTGGGGCGTCACGCGCAATCCCTGGAACCCGGAATTCACCTGCGGCGGCTCCTCCGGCGGTGCCGGGGCTTCGCTTGCGGCGGGCACGTCTTCGCTGGCGACCGGCTCCGATATTGGCGGCTCGATCCGCATTCCGGCCGCCGCCTGCGGCGTCGTCGGCTACAAGCCGCCCTATGGCCGCAACCCGGACGACCCGCCGTTCAACCTGGATTTCTTCTGCCATACCGGCCCGATGGCCCGCACGGTCAAGGACGCGATCCTGCTGCAGAACGTCATGACCGGCCCGAGCCCGCACGATATCACGACGCTTCGGCCGAAACTGCGCCTGCCGCTGGAATACAAGCCGATCAAGGGCTGGAAGATCGCCTTTTCTATGGATCTCGGTTTCTTCGAGGTCGATCCGGATGTGCAGAAGAACACGCTCGCCGCCCTCGACGTCTTCCGTTCGCTCGGCGCGACGGTCGAGGAGGTCGATCTCGGCTGGAAGCAGAACGTGCTCGATGCCGGCATCGGCTACCTGCAACATCTCTTTGGAGGCTACGTCTCGAAACTGCTCGACGCGCATGCCGACGAGATGACGACCTATGCACGGCAGTTCGCCGAGCGGGGCAGGGTTTCCAGATCGACGGATTTCGTCGCGACCCTGGAGGTAATCGGCGAGATGTACCAGACGCTGGGGCCGCTGCTGGAGCGCTATGACGTGCTCGTCTGCCCGACCAATGCGCTGCCCGCCGTACCGGCCGATTTCGACCAGTCCAAGGACACGGTCGAGATCAATGGCAAGGTGGTGCATCCCATGCTCGGCTGGGCGATGACGACGCCCTTCAACATGATGAGCCGCTGCCCCGTTCTGTCCGTGCCCACGGGCCATGCCGGCAACGGCGTGCCGACCGGTATCCAGATCGTCGGCCGCACCTATTGCGACGCCGATGTTTTCCGCGCCGGGATCGCCTTCGAGGAAGCGCAGGGCGGCTGGTATCGCGATGCGGCGGGCCGTCCGGCCTTGTAACGTTGACCCAGGCTGTCCGTCGTCCGATAAGGCGACGGACCGTCCGGCAATCCGAGACCCTTGCAGTGAAGAAACCCAAAGCCGCCACCAGCGACGATGCGCCGATCACCAAGGCCGGCAAGGCCGATCGCCGTCACCTGCGCGGGCAGGCGAGTGCCCAGCGCATCATCGACACCACCATCCGCCTGATCGCGGAGGACGGCATGGCCGCGGTCACCATGCAGCGCATCGCCGGCGAGATCGGCTCGTCCAATGCGCTGGTCGTCTTCCATTTCGGCACGAAGGAGAAGCTTTTTCGCGCGGCGCTGGAATATCTCAACGACCAGTTCGCGCGCCTCTGGCAGGAGACCGTGCGCCGGCCGGACCTTTCGGCGGCGGGGCGCATCGTCGCAGCACTCGATTGCGCGCGGCATTTTCGCAGCCGGCATCCGGACTGGGTTTCCGTCTGGGTGCTGTTCGGCAGCGACCGCCAGACCCTCCAGCTTGATCGCCAGATCAGCCTGCCCAACGACCGCGCCTATCTCGCCGAAACCCGCGCGCTGCTTGCCGAGGTCGCCCGCGACGGCGGCCACGTGGGCGTGGATACGGAGACACTCGCCGAAGGCCTCAACTATCTCGTGCAGGGCGCCTGGTACTGGGACACGTTCAATCCCGACCAGGTCCGCTCCGACGCCCTGCAAAAGACAGCCATGACGCTGCTACGCGAGGCCTTTCCCGGCAGCTTTCCGCCCCCGAACTAGGTTCGGCGGCCCGCGGCGGCAGAGCGCAGGTTGTCGAGCAGCACGGCGAGCAGCAGGATCAGGCCGCGCACGACATATTGGTAGAAGGCCTGGATGTTGAGCAGATTCATGACGTTTTCGGCAATGCCCATGATGAGCACGCCGACGATGACGCCCGTCATCGCCGCCCGCCCGCCGGCCAGCGACACGCCGCCGAGCACGCAGGCGGAGATGACCGAGAGTTCGAGGCCCGTCGCGGCGTTCGGCTGGCCCGAGGTGATGCGCGAGGCGAGCAGCACGCCGGCAACGGCGCAGACGAGGCCCTGAAGCGCGAAGATCCAGATGCGCATATTGGAGACGTTGACGCCGGCCAGGCGCGAGGCTTCCGGATTGCCGCCGATCGCCAGCGTGTTCTTGCCGAAGACCGTGCGGTTGAGCACGAAGCCGAAGATGATGAAGAATACGGCCATGACCCAGATCGGTGTCGGGATGCCGAGGAACTTTGACAAGGCGAGCTGATAAAAACCCGGATCGTTGATGCCGACGGCGCGGCCGTCGGACGCGATCAGCGCCAGGCCGCGCACGATCTGCATGGTGGCGAGCGTCGTGATGAGCGCGTTGATGCGGAAGCGGGCGATCACCACGCCATTGACGAGGCCGACAGCGCCGCCGCAGAGCAGCGCCGCGAGGAGGCCGATGATGATCGACCCCGAGGCGTTCGAGGCCATGACGGCGACCATGCCGGAAAAGGCGACGGTGGAGCCGACCGAGAGGTCGAAATCGCGCGAGGCGAGGCAGAACATCATCGTGCAGGCGACGATGCCGATGGTGACGACCGATTGTAAGAGGCCGAGCATGTTGCGCTCGGTCAAAAAATTCGGGACCGTCAGGGCCACGATGGCGAAGGCAATGGCGAAGATGACGACCAGACCCTGTTCGCCGAGGAGGAGTTTTTTCAGAGACGTCATCGTGACTGGACCTGCTGGTTGGGAAGTTCGCTGGCGCTCGCCACGTCGGGAAGGGCGGCGGCGAGGATGCGGCGCTCGTCGAAATCGGCGCGCTCGATATCGGCCGCCACCCGGCCCTGGCACATGACCATGATGCGGTCGGTGATGCCCATCACCTCCGGCAGTTCGCTGGAGATGACGACGATCGCCATGCCCTGGCCGGCGAGTTCGTAAAGAATCTCGTAGATTTCCGACTTGGCACCGACATCGATGCCGCGCGTCGGCTCGTCGATGATGAGGACTTTGACACCCTGCTCGGAAAGCCAGCGGCCGAGGATGACCTTCTGCTGGTTGCCGCCAGAGAGGTTGACGATCTCCTGTTTCCGGGAGGGCGTGCGCACGCGCAGTTTCGCGATGAAGCGCTCGGCAAGCTCCGCCTCCTTCTTCGGCTGCAAGATGCCGAAGGGCGAGAAATGCCGGCGCGAGGAGATCGCCATGTTCTCCTCGATATTGCGTCCCTGCACGATGCCGTCGAATTTGCGGTCTTCTGGGCAAAGCACGATGCCGGAGCGGATCGACTGCGGCGGGCTGTCGGGCGCGACCGTGACGCCATCGACGCTGACGGTGCCCTGCGAACGGCTGTCGGCGCCATAGACCAGGCGCGCCATCTCGCTGCGGCCGGCGCCGATCAGGCCGAAAAAGCCCAGGATTTCGCCCTGGCGGACGGAAAAATTGATCGGCGTGCGCAGCTTGCGGCCGGCGAGGTCCTTGACCTCCAGCCGCACGGCGCCGCGCTCGCGCGGGCGAAAACCCCAGATGTTGGAAATCTCGCGGCCGACCATTTCGGCGATGATCTGCTCGCGCGTGATCTGTGCGATTTCCGGATGGTGCGCGGCAAGCTTGCCGTCGCGCAGCACGGTGAGGCTGTCGCAAAGGCGAAAAATCTCGTCGAGGCGGTGGGAGACGTAGAGAATGACCTTGCCCTGCGCACGCAGGCGATCGATCAGCGTGAAGAGGATTTCGCTTTCGCGGGACGAGAGCGAAGAAGTCGGCTCGTCGAGCGCGATGACGCGCGCATCCGCCATGACGGCCTTGGCGATCTCGACCATCTGGCGCTCGCCGATCGAGAGGGAAGCCACCTTGGCGGTCGGATCGATGTTGATGCCGATGTCCGCAAGCTTCTGCTTCACCACGCCAACGAGGCGCGAGCGGTCGATCACGCCGGCCTTGCCGGGGAAGCGGCCGAGCCAGAGATTTTCGGCGACCGTCAGCTCGGGCACGAGCTGGAGTTCCTGGTGAATGACGATGACGCCGGCGTCGAAGGCATCACGCACCGAGCGGTAGTGCTGCAACTGGCCGTCGATCCGGATCTCGCCGGTATCGGCGGATTGATCGCCCGAGAGCACGCGGATGAGGGTCGATTTGCCCGCGCCGTTTTCGCCCATAAGGCCGTGCACCGCGCCCTTCTTCACCGAGAAGGAAACGTCGGCGAGCGCCTGCACGCCGGGATATCCCTTGGATATCGCCTTGAATTCAAGAAAGTCCTGCATCTCTCCACCCCGCAAAGAGGCCCGGCGGCAGCACGCCGCCGGGATGACATCACCTTGGGAGGATGATTATTCGATGCCGAGGTCCTTGCGAACCGTCTCGTAATTGTCGCGCAGCGCGACCTGGCCGGCGGTCAGGATCAGCTTTTCCGGCTCCTTGCCGTTGGCGATCCACTCATACATGTTGAGCGCGGTCTCATAGCCGTGACGCTTAGGCGAGATGATCACGGTGCCGAAGAAGCCGGTGGCAGAGGGTTTCTTGAACTCGTTGATCGCCGAATCCGCACCGCCGATGCCCACGCCGATCATGCTGTCGGCGGCAATGCCGACGCTTTCAGTCGCGCGCACCGCGCCGAGCACGGCCTCGTCATTGAGGCCGACGGCGACCCAATGCTTGACGCCGGCATTCTTGTTGAGAACGACGGTCGAGGCGTTGAGCGCCGCTTCCGTGTCTGTCTTGGCCTGCGGGGCGTCGAAGATGTTGGCTTCGGGGAAACCGGCGGCCTTCAGCACGGAGAGCGCACCGTCGACGCGGTCGACGGCGGTCGGCAGCTGATCGTAGGAAACGCGGATCGCGCCGACGTCCTTCATGTCCCAGCCGCGCTTCTTGATTTCCTCGACGATCGTCTGGCCGACGGCCTCGCCGATCTTGGTGGCGGAGATGCCCATATGCGGCACGTCCTCGATCGGGCTGCCATCGGCATTGACCAGGCGGTCGTCGACGGTCATCAGCTTGAGCTCGTTGGCGGCTGCCTTGGCGACGATGCCGGGGCCGAGCTTCACATCCGGCGTGCAGACGATGAAGCCCTGCGCGCCCTGTGCGCCGAGATTGTCGATCGCCGACTGAACCTTCTCGCCGTCCTCAGCGCCGATCTTGACGAGGGTGAAACCCTTCTCCTTGGCGGCCTCGTCGGCGAACTTCCATTCGTCCTGGAACCACGGCTCTTCCGGCTGCTTCACGATGAAGCCGATCTTCACGTCGGCGGCGAAGGCGGAGGTCGCGGTGAACACGGCGACGGTGCCAGCCAGGATGGCTGCTTTGATAAAGCCCATTGTCTCTCTCCCAAATTAACTGCGCTTGCAGTGGGCTTTGGTGTAATGTCTTTCATCATATTCGTCAATTGCGTTTGTATGATGAATTAAATATCAGTGTATGATAGTAATGTCGGGATGACGCGAATCCGGTCGTCGCCTTCGGGCGGGAAACGGGATATGCATCGCGGACGGAATGGGGTGGAGAATGGCTGTGCAGGAACAGGATGAGCGCGTGAGCGCGCCCGAAGGCGAGGCGCCGGTGCGCCGCCCGCGCGTACAGAAAAACATTACGCGGGCGATCGCCTCGGATATCTGCGCCGACGTCTTTCCGGTCGGCGGCTTCCTGCAGACGGAAAACGAACTGTGCCTGCGCTACGGCGTCAGCCGCACGGTCATCCGCGAATCGCTGAAGATCCTCGAATCCAAGGGCCTTGTGCGCGGTCGTTCGCGCGTCGGCACCGTTGTCTGCGCCAAGGAGGAGTGGAACATCCTCGACCAGCAGGTGCTGGAATGGATCGGGCCGCGCATCTTCGAACTCGACCTGTTGAAATGCGTGCTCGACGCGCGCCGCGCCATCGAACCCTTCGCCGCCGAATTCGCCGCCGAACGCGCGACGGTGCAGGAAGTGGCCGAAATCGAGCGGGCCTGGGAGCAGATGCGCGACGCCGAGGGTGATGTCGCGCGCTTCACCGAGGCCGACGTCGCCTTCCATGCCGGCCTGCTGAAGGCCAGCCACAACCAGGTGTTCATGCAGCTTGCAAGCATCATCCGGGCGGCGCTGGAATTCTCGCTCTACGCCTCCAACGAGGCGGTGGATGCACGCGGCGAAGCCGTCGAGATCCACAAGCAGCTCGTCGAGGCGCTGCGCATGCGCGACAAGGCGGCGGCGCGCGACTGCTCGCACCGCATGCTCGACCTTGCCGCGCGCGACCTGGCGCTCGCCATCCGGAAACATCCGCCCGCCGGCGAATGACCGCGCCCTTTATCCTTCTAAGACGAGTATCATCATGAAGATCACGAAGCTGACGACCTATATCGTGCCGCCGCGGTGGCTGTTCCTGAAGGTGGAGACGGACGAGGGCATCGTCGGCTGGGGTGAGCCGGTGGTGGAAGGCCGTGCGCTGACCGTGCAGGCGGCTGTGGAGGAACTGTCGGACTACCTCATCGGCAAGGATCCGCTGCTGATCGAGGATCATTGGCAGGTGATGTATCGCGGTGGCTTCTATCGCGGCGGGGCCGTGCATATGTCGGCACTCGCCGGCATCGACCATGCGCTGTGGGACATCAAGGGCAAGGCCTATGGCCAGCCGATCCATGCCCTGCTCGGCGGCCAGGTGCGCGACAAGATCAAGGTCTATTCGTGGATCGGCGGCGATCGCCCCGCGGACGTCGCCAACAATGCCCGCGAGGTCGTCGCCCGCGGCTTCAAGGCGATCAAGCTCAACGGTTGTGAGGAAATGCAGATCGTCGATACCTGGGACAAGGTGGAGAAGGCGGTCGAAACCATCGCGACGATCCGCGAGGCGGTCGGCCCCTATATCGGCATCGGTGTGGATTTCCATGGCCGGGTGCACCGGCCGATGGCCAAGGTGCTGGCCAAGGAACTCGAACAGTTCAAGCTGATGTTCATCGAGGAGCCGGTGCTGTCGGAAAACCGCGAGGCGCTGAAGGAGATCGCCAATCATTGTTCGACGCCGATTGCCTTGGGCGAACGGCTCTATTCGCGTTGGGACTTCAAGTCGGTGCTGGCGGACGGCTATGTCGATATCCTGCAACCAGACCTGTCGCATGCCGGCGGCATTACGGAATGCCGCAAGATCGCGGCGATGGCGGAGGCCTATGACGTGGCGCTGGCGCCGCATTGCCCGCTGGGACCGATTGCGCTTGCCGCCTGCCTCCAGGTCGATGCCGTCAGCTACAACGCGTTCATCCAGGAACAGAGCCTCGGCATCCACTATAACAAGGGCAATGACATCCTCGACTACATCTCCAACAAGGAGGTGTTCCACTACGCCGACGGCTTCGTGTCGATCCCGCAGGGACCGGGCCTCGGCATCGAGGTGGACGAGGCCTATGTCATCGAGCGGGCCAAGGAAGGCCATCGCTGGCGCAATCCCGTCTGGCGTCATGAGGATGGCAGCGTGGCCGAGTGGTAAGGAGAACGGATATGGCTGGACGTCTTGACGGAAAACGTGTCGTCGTCACGGGTGCGGCGCAGGGCATCGGCCTTGCCATTGCCGAGGCCTTTCTTGGCGAAGGCGCGAGCCTCTTCCTGATCGATCGCGATGGCGACCTGCTTGCGGCGGAAGCAGATCGGCTTCGCACCGCCGGTGACCGAGTTGCCCATGCACCGGCGGACATCACGGATGCGGACGCCATCGAGCGCGCCGTCGCCGTTGCGACCAGCGAGATCGGCCGACCGAATGCGCTCGTCAACAATGCCGGCGTCAACGTGTTCTTCGAGCCTCTAAAGCTCTCCGATACCGACTGGCAGCGCTGCTTCGACATCAACCTCAAGGGTGCCTGGAATTGCAGTAAAGCCGTGCTGCCGGGCATGATCGAGGGCGGCGGCGGCGTCATCCTCAACATCGCCTCGACGCATGCCTTCACCATCATCCCGCACACCTTCCCCTATCCCGTCGCCAAACATGCGCTGCTCGGCATGACCAAGGCCCTCGGCCTCGAATATGCCGGGCAGGGGGTTCGCGTAAATGCGCTGGCGCCCGGTTACGTGCGCACCCAGAAGGCCGTCGAATACTGGAACAGTTTTCCCGATCCCATCGCAGCAGAAGCGGCGACGATGAAGCTCCATCCGGGCGGGCGCATCGCGACGCCGGAAGAGATCGCCAAGGCCGCTCTCTTCATGACATCCGATGAGTGCCCCTTCATGAACGCCACCTGCCTGACGGTGGATGGCGGCCTGAGCGTCCTGCATCACCCCTGAACACCCACACCGTCAAACCACCTAAACCTCCGGCGCACCCTTCGCCGGAGGTTTTTCTTTGCTCGTTCCTCGCTTGACCAATAATAACTCCGATTATATGAGAATAATGAAATCGGCACGCCATTGAGACGAGGAGGGGACATGTCCCGGAAATTGCGGTCGCAGCACTGGTTCGGCGGAATGGACAAGGATGCGTTCATTCACCGGAGCTGGATGAAGAACAACGGTTTGCCGGACGACGCCTTCGACGGGCGGCCGGTCATCGGCATCTGCAACACCTTCTCCGAGCTGACACCCTGCAACGCGCATTTCCGCGGGCTGGTCGAGCATATCAAGGCGGGCGTGCTGGAAGCGGGCGGCCTGCCCTTGGAATTCCCGGTCTTCTCCTGCGGCGAATCGAACCTGCGCCCGACCGCCATGCTCTTCCGCAACCTCGCCTCGATGGATGTCGAAGAGGCGATCCGCGGCAATCCGATGGACGGCGTCGTGCTGATGGCGGGCTGCGACAAGACCACGCCGTCGCTGGTCATGGGCGCCGCCTCCTGCGACCTGCCGTCCATCGTCATTTCCGGCGGGCCGATGCTGAATGGTCGGCTGAAGGGCCGCACGATTGGCTCCGGCACCGATGTCTGGAAATTCTCCGAGGACGTGCGTGCCGGCGTCATGTCGCAGAAGGATTTCCAGGCCGCCGAAAGCGCCATGTCGCGTTCACCCGGCCATTGCATGACCATGGGCACGGCCTCCACCATGGCCTCGATGGTGGAAGCCCTCGGCCTGGCGCTGCCCGGCAATGCCGCCTATCCCGCCGTCGATGCCCACCGGGCGCGGCTGGCGCGGCTTACCGGACGCCGGATCGTGGAAATGGTCGCCGAGGACCTGCGCCTGTCCCAGATCCTGACGCGGGAGGCCTTTGCCAATGCCATCCGCATCAATGGCGCGATCGGCGGCTCGACGAATGCCGTCGTGCATCTGCTGGCGATCGCCGGTCGGATCGGCACCGAACTGACGCTCGACGACTGGGACAATTTTGGTCGCGACGTTCCGACGATCCTCAACCTGATGCCATCGGGCGCGTATCTGATGGAGGATTTCTGCTATGCCGGCGGCCTTCCCGTCGTCATGAAGGAGATCGCCGACCTTCTCCACCTCGACGCCCTGACGGTGACGGGGCAAAGCGTCGGCGCCAATATTGAGGGCGTCGAGAACTACGATGACGACGTCATCCTGCCGCGCGACAAGGCGCTGACCGCGAGCGGCGGCATCGCCGTGCTGCGCGGCAATCTCGCGCCCGGCGGCGCCATCATAAAACCCTCCGCCGCGACACCGGCGCTGATGCAGCACCGCGGCCGCGCCGTCGTCTTCGAGACGATCGACCACTACAAGGCGTGCATCGATGATCCGGCGCTGGAGATCGACGAGACCTCGATCATGGTGCTGAAGAACTGTGGCCCCAAGGGTTATCCCGGCATGGCCGAGGTGGGCAACATGGCGCTGCCGCAGAAGCTGCTGAAGCAGGGCGTGCGCGACATGGTGCGCATTTCCGATGCCCGCATGTCCGGCACGGCCTTCGGCACCGTGGTCCTGCACACGGCGCCGGAAGCCGCCGTCGGCGGCACGCTTGCGCTGGTCGAGGATGGCGACTGGATCGAACTCGACGTCGCGGGCCGCAGGCTTCATCTCGATGTCGATGAGGCCGAACTCGGGCGGCGGCGGGCCGCTTGGAGGGCGCCGGTTCCCGCGATGACCGGCGGCTACCAGGGCCTTTATGTCGAGCGCGTCATGCAGGCGGATACGGGCGCCGACCTCGATTTCCTCGTCGGCAGTCGCGGCCACGCGGTCCCGCGCGAAAGCCATTGAGGAGGTGTGTATGAACGATTTTCGTGTCGAAGACCTCCACGGCATCCATGCCATTCTCTATGCGCTTTTCGACGGCGAGGAGAGGCTCGACCGCGCGGCGATGCGCCGGCAGACGGAAATATGCCTGGCGAGCGGCGTGCATGGGATGGCAGCGCTCGGCCTCGCGACGGAAGCCGCCAAACTGGATGAGCGCGAACGCATGGCGGTCATGGACTGGGTGGTGGAGGATACGGCCGGCCGCGTGCCCGTCGCGCTGACGATCTTCGGCGCCTCCGTCGAGGAGCAGGTGCGGCAGGTACGACATGCCACCGCCGCCGGCGCCGACTGGCTGATCCTCCAGCCGCCGATGGTCGGCCAATATTCCGCCGCCGAATATATCCGCTTCTTCGGCCGCGTCGCCGACCGCACCGACCTGCCGCTTGCCATCCAGAACGCGCCGGCCTTGATGGGCCGCGGGCTGACGGCCGCCGACATCCGCGAACTGGTGCGCCAGCACCCGAACATCCGCCTGGTAAAGGGCGAAGGGCCGGTCGTCGACATCGCCCACCTTATCGAAGTGACAGAAGGGCAACTGCCGGTCTTCAACGGCCGCGCGGGGCTGGAACTGCTGGAGAACCTGCGCATCGGCTGCCGCGGCCTGATCCTGGCGCCCGATTCCATCGATCTTGCCGTGCGCGCCTACGAGTTCTTCTGCGATGGCTGGGACGAACACGCGGAGGAGGAATACCGCCGCATGCTGCCCGGCGTGGTCTTCACCATGCAGGGCATCGAGAACCTCATCTGCTACGGCAAGCGCCTGTTCGGCGAGCGCGCGGGCATCGCCATCCACGACCGCGCACCAGCCATGCGGCCGACATCGATCGGCCTCGACATGACCCGGCGCTACGCCGCCTCGATGGGTGGCTTTCCCGAATAAAGGCGACGGTCTATGAACGAGGGAGAAAAGCAGGGGAGAGGGCGCGCATGAAGGTCATCGCTCGGGAGGATCGCGGCCTGCCGGCCCGCATCGCAGGCGATATCGGCCGGCGCATCACGCTTGGCGAGTTGAAGGTCGGCGACACCCTGCCGAAGGAAGCCGACATGCTGGCCGGCCTCGGGGTCAGCCGCACAACGCTGCGCGAAGCGCTGAAAATCCTCTCGACCAAGGGCTTTATCGAAGCGAAACCCCGCCTGGGCACACGCGTGCGGGCGGCGGAGCACTGGAACACGCTCGATCCGGTCGTACTCTCCTGGCAGGGCGACGCCGACGACCAGGAGGCGCTTGCCGAAGAACTCTTCGAGATCCGCCTGTCGATCGAGCCGCTGGCCGCGCGGCTGGCCGCCCGGCGGGGCTCGGCGCGCGAACATGCGCAGATCCGCGCCGCCTTTCTGCGCATGGCGGAAGAACGGGCCGGCCTCGACGAGGCGATCGAGGCGGATATCGACTTCCATCTCCAAATATTCCAGGCGGCGCACAATCGTTTCCTGCTGCCCGTCGCCTCGGTCATCCGCGCCGCCCTGTCGATCAGCATTCCCAAGACGATGGCGGCATCCGGCGGGTTCGGCCAGTCGCTGGCCCAGCACGAAGCGATCCTCATTGCCATCGAAGCGCGCGACGAGGAGAGGGCCGCCAGCACCGCCGGGACCCTGATCGCCTCGACCTACAAGCGGAATTTCCAGACGGCCTGAGCAGGTGTCAGAAAAAAAGAAGCCCCGCACGAAGCGGGGCAGCGAGCGCCACGGTTTGGCTCCCAATGACGCGGGGAAGCTCGCGGGTTACGCGAGTGGTATCCGGATAAGGTCTTGCCCCCGCGCAGGGAAGGTCTGATTCGGCGATTCCGGTACGCCTGTGCAAATAAATTGCATCCCCGTACACTTTTGCCCGCCCCTTGAGCAAAAAATGCCTACGCAATGGGCAGATCAGGAGGCTTCCTTCAGGATCGCCGAGAAGAGCGGATCGAAGGCGCGGCGGATGGGCTCGGCGGCGGCGCCGAGTGCAACGGCCCAGGGGCCGATCATGCCGAGTTGCAGGCGCGGCAGCGCGCGGCCCTGGCGATCGGCATTCGACGGGATGAGGGGGAACATTTCGGCGAAGAGGCGCTTGGCCAGCGGTTCGGGCGCGCTGCCGGAGAGGATGACGGTCTCGGGGTCGAAGATCGTCTCGACCATGTGCACCGCATGGCGCGTGTCGGCGGCGGCGCCCGCCAGCCATTCCAGCACGCGCGGATCGTCTGCCAGCGTCAGCCGCTCGACTTCGGCATAGGCTTCGGTGGTCGCCGAATCGAGGCCGAGATGCTGGAAGAGCGAGGCGAGCGAGGCACGGTGCTCCAGCGGCGACTGCACCCCACCGCGCGAAAACAGCACCATACCGATCTCGCCGGCATTGCGGTTGCTACCGGTATAGAGCTCTCCCCCGAGGATGAGGCCGGCGCCGATGCCGTAGCCGAAATAGATGCAGACGACATGGTCGAGGCCGTCGGCCGAACCGTTCATCCGCTCTGCCGTCGCGCAGGCGCTCGCATCGTTCTGGAGGCTGGTGGCAAGACCGGTGCCAGCGGCGAGCGTTTCCACCAGCGGGAAATCCTGCCACTGCGCCATCATCCAGGTATCATCGTCCGACGGTTCCAGCCCGAATGGCCCGGGCATCGCCACGCCGAGCCCCGCGAGCCGGTGCGCCGATTCCGGAATACGGCCGGCAAGATCCTGGCGCACGGCCTCGATGAGGCGCAGGATAAGCTTGCTGCCTTCCGCAGGGCCGCCAGGCGGCAGGTTCGCCATGGCCCGAGCAACCTCGCGCCCGAGCAGGTCCACGGCGACGACGCGCGTCAGGTGCCGGTCGATCTGCACGCCGAGCGCGAAGGCCCCCTCGGGCACCAGCCGGTAGGGCGTCGAGGGCTGGCCGCGCGCGCCGCGCACCACATCCTCCGAGGCGACGAGACCGTCCGCCTCCAGGCTTTCGATGAGGTTCGAGACAGTCTGCTTGGTGAGCCGCGTGGCGCGGGCGAGATCGGCACGGGAAAGCGGCCCATTCAAGCGGATGGCCTCGATGAGGACGCGCCGGTTGTGGGCGCTGGTGCCTTCCTGATTGGTCCCGCTCTTGGCCCGGATCGTCCGCAGTTCGTTCATCGGCACTTCCCTCTTGACACCATTTGAATAATACAGAACATTTAAGTCAAGCCATTTGACTTAATAAGAGACCAGAGAGTTTCAGGGAACGGTGGGGCCTGGTGCCGCGCCGAAACGACTTCACAAACAGGAGGACGCGATCATGTTCAAATCCATAAAGAAGACCTTGCTCGGTGCAGCGCTGATTGCGGCCGTGTCCGCCCCGCACGCCTTCGCGGAGACGACGCTCAACGCACTCTTCATGGCGCAGGCCGCCTATAGCGAAGCCGATGTGCGCGCCATGACCGACGCCTTCACGAAGGCGAACCCGGACATCAAGGTGA
This sequence comes from Shinella sp. BE166, assembly GCF_051201095.1. Lineage (NCBI taxonomy): Bacteria > Pseudomonadati > Pseudomonadota > Alphaproteobacteria > Hyphomicrobiales > Rhizobiaceae > Shinella > Shinella sp. BE166. The sequence continues at coordinate 529,600 of NZ_JBPEHL010000003.1, forward strand.
ACCTGGAATTCGTGCCTTACGAGGGTCTGCACGACAAGGCCGTGCTCGCGCAAGGGTCCGGCAGCGGCTACGACGTCGTGCTGTTCGACGTGATCTGGCCGGCCGAATATGCGACGAACAACGTGCTGGTGGATGTTTCTGCCCGCATCACCGACGACATGAAGAAGGGTGTTCTGCCGGGCGCCTGGACGACCGTCGATTATGACGGCAAGTCCTATGGCATGCCGTGGATCCTCGACACCAAATACCTGTTCTACAACAAGGAAATCCTCGAAAAGGCCGGCATCAAGGCACCGCCGAAGACCTGGGCCGAACTCAGCGAACAGGCGAAGGTCATCAAAGACAAGGGCCTGCTCGCCACGCCCATCGCCTGGAGCTGGTCGCAGGCCGAAGCCGCGATCTGCGATTACACCACGCTGGTCAGCGCCTATGGCGGCGCGTTCCTGAAGGACGGCAAGCCGGCCTTCACCGAGGGCGGCAGTCTCGAAGCACTGACCTACATGGTCGACAGCTACAAGTCCGGCCTCACCAACCCGAACTCCAAGGAATTCCTCGAAGAGGACGTGCGCAACGTCTTCCAGAACGGCGAGGCGGCCTTCGCGCTCAACTGGACCTACATGTACAACATGGCCAATGGCGGCGAAGACAGCAAGGTCAAGGGCAAGGTCGGCGTCGTGCCGGCACCGGGCGTCGAGGGCAAGAGCGAGGTTTCGGCCGTCAACGGCTCGATGGGCCTCGGCATCACCGCGACGAGCAAGAGCCCGGAAGAAGCCTGGAAATACATCGTGCACATGACCTCGCAGGAAACGCAGAACGCCTATGCGAAGCTAAGCCTGCCGATCTGGGCCTCGTCCTACGAGGACCCGGCCGTCACCGCCGGCCAGGAAGAGCTGATCGCCGCCGCCAAGCTCGGCCTTGCTGCCATGTATCCGCGCCCGACCACGCCGAAATACCAGGAGCTTTCCACGGCCCTGCAGCAGGCCATCCAGGAAGCCCTGCTCGATCAGGCTTCGCCTGAGGATGCCCTGAAGTCGGCTGCGGAAAACAGCGGCCTCTGATCACCCGGACTTGCGGGCGGCTCCGGCCGCCCGCACACTGACCACCCAGACGATATGAAGAGGACGCTATGTCCAGCACCTGGATGACGACCCGGGCATGGCTGCTCATGCTGCCGCTTCTGGTGATCATGATCGCCGTGATCGGCTGGCCGATGATCGATACGGTCCGGCTGTCCTTCACCGATGCCAAGCTGGTCGGCACGGGCGGCAATTTCGTCGGCATCGACAATTATGTGAAGATGCTGTCGAGCAGCAATTTCCAGCGCGCGCTCTACGCCACCACCTGGTTTGCCGTGGTCTCCGTGACCGCGGAGATGGTGATCGGCGTGCTCGCGGCCCTCCTGCTGAACCAGCAATTCTATGGCCGCGCCGTGCTGCGTGCCCTGCTGATCCTCCCCTGGGCCTTGCCGACCGTCGTCAACGCGACGCTGTGGCGGCTCATCTACAATCCGGAATACGGCGCGCTGAATTCCGCGCTGACCCAGATCGGCCTGCTCGACAGCTATCGCTCCTGGCTCGGCGAGCCGGGCACCGCCATGACGGCGCTGATCGTCGCCGACTGCTGGAAGAACTTTCCGCTCGTCGCCCTCATCGCGCTGGCCGCCCTGCAGGCCGTGCCGCGCGATATCACCGCCGCCTCGCTCGTCGACGGCGCTGGCCCCTTCAACCGCTTCCGTTTCGTCATCCTGCCCTATCTCGCCGGCCCCCTGATGGTGGCGCTGGTGCTGCGCACCATCGAGGCCTTCAAGGTGTTCGACATCATCTGGGTGATGACGCGCGGCGGCCCGGCCAATTCGACGCGCACGCTGTCGATCCTCGTCTATCAGGAAGCCTTCTCCTTCCAGCGCGCCGGCTCCGGCGCATCGCTGGCGCTGGTCGTCACGCTGATTGTGACAGTGCTGGCGGTCGGCTACGGCATGCTCGTGCGCCGCACCGCGGGGAGCGCCACCTGATGGAACGCCGCAGCCTTCTCGCATCGATACTCATCCACGGCGCGGCCCTGCTGCTCGCCGCCGTCATCCTGGCGCCGATCTTCTGGCTCTTCGTGATGAGCATTTCGCCGGCCGCCGATCTCGTCGCGCGACCCTTGAAGTGGTGGCCGAGCGCGATGGATTTTTCGCGCTACGCCACGCTGCTCTCGACCATTCCGAACAGTGCGGGTGCGGCCTTCGTCGCCTCGCTTGTCAACAGCATCTTCGTCGCCGGCATGGCGACCATCGCGGCGATCGTGCTCGCGGTTCCGGCCGGCTGGGCCGTGTCGCGCACGCCGTCGATCGGCTGGTCGCTGTCGCTGGTGATCGCCACCTATATGCTGCCGCCGGTGGCGCTTGCCGTGCCGCTCTATATGGCGCTCGCGACCGTCGGGTTTCTGAACTCGGTGTTTGGCCTGGCGCTCGTCTATCTCAGCATTCTGGCGCCCTTCACCACCTGGCTGATGAAATCCGGCTTCGACGGCATCCCGCGCGAAATCGAGCAGGCGGCGATGATGGATGGCGCGAGCCTGTTTGCCACGCTGCGCATCGTCACCCTGCCGCTCGCCATGCCGATCGTCGCGACCTCGGCGCTCTTCGCCTTCCTGCTCGGCTGGGACGAATTCTTCTATGCGCTGCTCTTCACCTCCGACCAGGGCGCGCGGACTCTGACGGTCGCTATAGCCGATCTCGCGGGCGGGCGGGTTTCCGACTACGGGCTGATCGCCACGGCCGGGGTGCTTGCCGCACTGCCGCCGGTGCTGGTCGGCCTCATCATGCAACGTGCCCTGATTTCGGGCCTCACCAGCGGTGGTGTGAAAGGATGACGATGAACACGACGACACGACCGGAAGGCCTTCAGGCAATCGACCGGGAAATGGCCCGGCAGCATGCCGATGCGCTCACCTCCTTCCACAGCAATCGCGAGATGGCGGAGAAGGCCGCCGCCAGCCTGAAGCGCACCGGCAAGCTTTTGCTGCTTGGCATGGGCGGTTCGCACGCCGTCGGCCGCGCCGTCGAGCCGCTCTACCGGCGTCTTGGCATCGACGCGATCGCCCTGCCTCTCTCCGAACAGCTCGGCGCACCGCTCACGCTTGACGGCCGCACGGTCTTCATTACCTCGCAATCCGGCGAAAGCGCCGAGGTGCTGCGCTGGTTCGAGGAGACAGGCGGTAATGCCGAGACCTTTGGCTTTTCGCTGGAAGGCAGCTCCTTCCTCGCCCGCACGGCGCCCTGCCTCGTCGGCGCCGGAGGCACCGAGCAGGCCTTTGCGGCAACCCGCAGCCTGACGGTGAGTTTTGCGCTGCACCTCGCCATCCTCGCCGCTTTGGGCGAAGACCCGGCACAGGCGATCAACGCACTGGAAAACCCGCAGGAGCCGGCAATCGATCACGCGCTTGCAACGCTCTCCGGCGTGCGCTCGGTGGTGACATCCGGGCGGCATCTGCAAGGTCTCGCCGAGGCCATCGCGCTTGGCCTGACGGAACTTTCGCGCGTGCCGTGCTTCTCGCTGGAGGGCGGGCAGTTGCGGCATGGGCCGATGGAGATGCTGTCGCCGCAGATGGGCGTCATCCTCTTCCGCGGCGACGATGCGACGGCCGACTTGGTGACGGCGATGGCGACCTCGGTGGTCGAGGCCGGGGCGAAGCTGGTACTGTTCGACGCTTCTGGCCGGCCGCCGGTCGCGGGCGCTGCGACGATCACCTTCCCAGCCCTCAATGGTCTTGCCGCTGTCTTCGCCATGCTGCCGACCGCCCAGCGGCTGATGATCGCCTTCGCCGCCGCGCGCGTTGACAATGCCGGCACGCCGGTGCGCTCGACGAAGATTACCCGGAGTGAATGAGTGAGACCGCTTGCCGTCGTCGGAAACGTCAATGTCGACCTGATCATGGGGCCGGCCGCTCCCTGGCCGCAGCCGGGCACGGAGACCATCGTCGACCATGACGAGCTGCGCGTCGGCGGCTCGGCAGGCAATTCGGCGCTCGCCTGGATGGCGCTCGGCACGCCCTTCGAAATCGCCGCCAGCATCGGCGCCGACCAGTTCGGCGCCTGGTTGGCGAACGGTTTCGGCGATCACGCACGGCATTGGCCGGTGCATGGTGACAGCACGACGCTCTCCGTCGGCATTACCCATCCGGATGGCGAGCGCACCTTCTTCACGACGCGTGGACACCTGCCGCTGTTCAGCCTGGAGGATGTCCTTGCCGTGCTCGACGGCCCGCGGCTCAAGGGCGGCATTGTGCTCCTTTGCGGCTCGTTCCTGACGGAGAAGCTAGTGGAAGACTACGACCGTTTCTTCGACTGGGCGGATCGCCATGATATCGCGGTGGCGCTCGACACCGGCTGGCCGCTGGATGGCTGGACCGAGCGGAACAAGGCGGCGGCAAGGAGATGGCTGTCACGCTGCCGGATCTCACTGTTCAACGAGGTGGAGACGACGAGCCTTGCGGGCGTCTCCGATCCCGAAGAGGCGGCACATGTTTTGCGGCAGGGCATGCCGGCGGACGCGATCGTCGTGGTGAAATGCGGGCCGAACGGCGCGATCGCCGTGGATGCGAACGGCACGGTCTTCCGCGCCGATGCGCCGCGCGTCACCGTCGTTGACACGATCGGCGCGGGCGACGTCTTCAATGCCGCGTTTCTCGCGTCCTTTGCGGCGGGCGAGGGGCTGGAAGCGAGCCTAACCGCCGGCATCAGCGTCGCCTCGCGCGCCATTTCCACCCACCCCAGAACCTACGCACCCACCTTGCAGGAAGCCGTGGCATGAGCACCCTGACGATCAGCGCCATCCGCAAGAGCTACGGCACCGTCGAGACGCTGAAGGGCATCGACGTCGCGCTCGAAAGCGGCGAGTTCCTCGTGCTGCTCGGGGCGTCCGGCTGCGGCAAGTCCACGTTGCTCAACATCATCGCCGGCCTCGCCGAGCCGACGAGCGGCGACATCCGCATCGACGAGCACTCGATCATCGGCGTGCATCCGAAGGACCGCGACATCGCCATGGTGTTCCAGTCCTATGCGCTCTATCCCAATCTCACCGTGCACCGGAACATCGGCTTCGGCCTGGAAATGCGCAAAGTCGACAAGGCCACGCGCGACCGGGCGGTGCATGAAACGGCAAAGCTGCTGCAGATCGAGAACCTCTTGGACCGCAAGCCCGGCCAGCTTTCCGGCGGGCAGCGCCAGCGCGTTGCCATCGGCCGCGCGCTCGTGCGCAATCCGAAAATCTTCCTGTTCGACGAGCCGCTGTCGAACCTCGACGCGAAGCTGCGCATGGAGATGCGCACCGAGCTGAAGCGCCTGCACCAGTTGACGAAGACGACCGTCGTCTACGTGACGCATGACCAGATCGAGGCGATGACGCTCGCCACCCGCATCGCCGTTATGCGCAATGGCCGCATCGAACAGCTCGACACGCCGGAAACCATCTACAATCGTCCGGCGACGCTCTATGTGGCGACTTTCGTCGGCGCGCCGCCGATGAACCTGCTGGCGGGAGCGGCGGACAAGGGTGGTGTGCGGATCGACGGTACGGATATCGCCGTACCGGGCCTCGAAAACGTTCCGGCGGGCCGCCGCCTGGTGCTCGGCATCCGGCCGGAGGCGATCGGGGCGTCCGGGCAGGGGCTGCCGCTTGCGGCGCGTTGCGAGGTGGCAGAATTGACCGGGCCGGAGCTTGTCGTCACGGCCACCATCGGCAGCCAGCGCCTCGTCGCGACCCTGCCGGCCTCGACAAAAATCAAGCCGGGCGACGAAATAGCGCTTAGCGCCGACCCCGCCCTGTTCCACGTCTTCGACGCGGAAACAGAACAGCGCCTGAACTGATCCGGCCTATTTCGCGGCAGCAAAGGCCTCGCTGATCGCGGCATAGACACGCATCATCGCCTGCGCGCCGCCGGCGGCGATGTAGAAATCGCCGGAGGGCAGGTAGACGACCTGGCCCTTCTGCCACGCAACGGTCTGCGCGACGAGTTCGTTGTCGAGCGTGATTTTTGCGTTCTGGTCGTTGGAGCCGATCGCGGCGGCGCGGTCGAGCACGATCAACCAGTCCGGGTTCGCCTCGCGGATGAACTCGAAGGACACCGCCTCGCCATGGGTCGCCGCCTGAACGTCGGAGATCGCCGCCGGCAGGTCGAGCGAGCGGTGCAGCCAGCCGAAGCGCGAGCCGGGGCCATAGGCCGTGATCTTCGGCCCATTGGTCATGACAATCAGCGCCTTGCCCTTGCCGGCAACTGCCGCGCGGGCCTTTTCGACGGCGGCATTCAGTTCCTTGACCGCGGCCTCCGCCTCCGTTTCCTTGCCGAACAGGCGGCCGTAGGTCGAAAGCCGCTCGCGCGCCTGTTCCAGCAGGTCGTCACCGTCCATCGTCATGTCGATCGTCGGGGCCACCTGCGTGGTCGCGTCCACCTTCGTCGAGGAACGACCGCCGAGGATGATGAGATCGGGCGCGAGCGCGCTCAGCGCTTCGAGGTCCGGCTCGAAGATGTCGCCGACGACCGTCGCGCCGTCCTTCAGGTGGGAAAGCTCCTGGAGGTAGAGATTGGACGGCAGGCCTGCCGGCTTGATGCCGAGCTTGTCCAGCGTATCGACGGCCGCGATGTCGAAGACGGCGACCGTTTCGACCGGCGTCTTCACGGTCTTCGGTCCGGCTGCCGTGCCGACTTCGAGTTCGGCGGCAAGCGCAGTGCCGGCGGCAAGAAGCGCAACCGTCAGCGCAAAAAATTTCAAGCAGGCCTTCATCTTGGTCTCCGGTAGGGCGGTCCCGGCGGCAAGCCGGGACCGTATCCGTCAGAACGTGGCGCGCAGGCTCACGATGAACGCGCGTCCGGGCTGGTAGAGCGGCGTCACCTCGCCGAATTCCTGGCCGTAGGTGGCGCGGTCGGAATAGGTCTCATTGAAGATGTTCTTCACCTCGGCGCGCAGCGTCAGGTTCTGGTGCGTCGGCGGCTTGTATTCGACGAAGCTGTTGACGACCTGGTAGGCCTTGAAGGCGGGGCTGCCGTCCGGAACCTTGTCGTATTTCGGCGCAAGCTCCACGTCGCCGCCGACGGTCAGGCCCCAATCGGCGAAGGTGTGGGCGGCGGAGACCGTGATGATCTCGCCGACCGGCGTCGTCAGATAGGTGCCTGTATCGGAATCGGCCGGCTTGCCGTCGATCAGCGTGTCGATATTGGCGTATTTCACGCGGACATAGCCATCCGCCCAGTCATAGCCGGCACCGATCGAAAAGCCTTCGGATTCGACCTGGCGCGCCGCATAGGCATAGGCGTAGCGGGCAGCGCGCGCATTGTCCATTTCGGTGCGGAACACCGAGCCTTCGAGCGTGAAGCCGTTGTATTTGGCGACGAGGCCGACGGTGTAATTGTCCGATGTCGTCGGGTCCGGCTCGATATCATAGGCCCAGGCAGGGTTCATGATGAAGTTTTCCGCAAGCGGAATGCCGGCCCAGACGTGGGAATAGCCGGCTTTGGCAGTCAGGTATTCCGGAATGATGTCGTATTCGCCAGAGATGTTGCCGCTGAGGCCGGAATTGTTGAATTCCTGGCCGCCCGTGCCGGTGAACCACTGATGGTCGGCACGGCCGCCGAAGGAGATCCGTGTGCGCTCGAAGGGCTCCAGCCGCGCTTGCACATAGGCGCCGAGGTTCTTCGCCTTTTCCGTCGCCGGCTCGAACAGGTCGTCGAGCTCCGCCTTGTCGTCATAGAAGTCGACGCCGGCGGTCACCGTGCCGATGGCGGTGTGGAAGCGGTTTTCGAACTTGCCGTTGAACGTGCCCGTCGTGCCGGTGACGTCATATGTCTCCGGCACCGTTCCGGGCTTGAGATAAACCTTGGTGGTGACATCCGTCTCCCCATAAGCGAGCACCAGCTTCGGGTCCCACCAGCCTTCCGGCGTGGTGTCCGTATAGGTGAAGACCGTGTTCTGGCGGGCGAGGCTGTAATCGCGGACGAGAGGCTCCCAGGGCTTTGCACCGGTCGTCGAGCCCATATTGGCGCGGAACGGGCGCGGCGCCTCGTCCTTGATCGCCTCATGGCTGATCTCGATGCGATCGCCGCTCTCGAATTCATAGGCGACCTTGCCGATGCCACTCAAGAAATGCGTGCGCGTGCCGAGCACCTCGTCGCCATTGCCGGCGGAAAATTCCTGGCCGCGGCCGATGTTGAAGTAACCGAGATATTCGAAACCGTCCTGCTTACCGAAAGTGGAGAGGCCGGTGGTGAAGATGTTGCCATTGGTGTTGAAGCTCGAATTGACGAAACCGCCATAGCCGTTGCCGTCGAGGAAATCGCCGACATCCTTGGTCTCGTAGACGATGGAGCCGGCAAGCGCACCCGGGCCGGCATCGGCCGGCGCCACGCCTTCATCGACACTGACGGCCTTCAAGAGCGTCGGGTCGATCAGGGTCGTCGCATTGTGGTGGAAGACCTTGTTGTTCTGGCGGCTGCCGTCGATGGAGATGGCGAGGTTGGTTTCCTCGATGCCGTTGACATAGACCTTCTGCGACATGGGCAGCGAGCTGCCGACCTTGACGCTCGGCTCCTCGCGGAAAACATCCTGGATGGTGGCGGGGTTCTTGCGCTCCAAATCCTCGGAGGTGATGTTGAGCTCGCTCACGTCGCCCTCGCCGACCTGCTCGCCTTCCACCGTGATGCGGTCGAGCGTCGTCGAGCCGTTTTCGACGGAGCCGGTGACGAGCGGCGAAAGATGCTTGGACGTGACGATCGCCGTGCCGTCCGGGGTGATCGAATGCTGCGTCTCGGTGCCTTGCAGAAGTGCTGCAAGCGCCTCCTTCGGCGTGAACGTGCCCTTCACCGCCTTCGAGGTCACGCCGCGCGAGGTGGCGGCGGCAAGCGACACCTGGAGGCCGGACTGCCGGCCGAAGGCATTGAGGGCGGCCGCCAGCGACTGCGCCGGGATATCGAAGGCCATGGCGCCGATGCGGGCGGTTTTCGCCTGGGCTGCCGCCGGCTGCACGGCCGCCTGCGGCAGGCTGAACAGAAGTGCCGCCGCGGTGGAAACCATCAGTCTGGTGAAGAAGACGGTGCGCACACGCCCCTTGGCGCGCGTCGTGGTCGATCGATCGCTATGCAAACGCATTTTACCCCCGGTGTCATACCTCGGAATGCGCTGCCCCAGGCGCGCATTCCCGGTGCAGAGACGACCGCCTCGGGGATATTTTTCACGCCCTCTGCAATTTTCCTGATTTTTTCCGAAAAGTTTTAGGGATCATCAGAAACGCGTGACGATGCGGGCATAGGCGGAGACCGAGCGCACCTTGCCGCCAAGCGGCTGGACGAGGGCGACGAGCGCGCGATCCGGGTCGCGCAGGTCATAAAGCCCGGTGACGCGCTGGCGGCCGAGCGCGCGGTCCGGCACGCTGATCCAGGCCGGATGATAGCGCCGCAGCCTTGCGACGACGCTGTCGACGGTGACGTCGTTGACGAAGAGCAGGCCGTTGCGCCAGGCGCCGATTTCTTCGAGCGGCACGGTGGCGTGGGTGATCAGGCCGGTCTCGCCATCGACGGTCGCCATGTCGCCGGGCGCCATTTCGGCAACGCCGCGTGCCGCGCCCTCTCCGGAAATGCCGACCACGCCGCGGGCGAGCTGCACCGTCGTCGCCGCATCGTCGAGCGCGACGTCGAAGGCCGTGCCGAGCACGACGACCTTGGCATTGCCGGCATCGACGGTGAACGGGCGCTTGCCGTCATGCGCCACGTCGAAGAAGGCCTGGCCGGAGAGAAGGCGCACATGGCGTCCCTGCGGCGTCAGGTCGACATCGATGGCGCTGTCGGCGGAAAGGTTGACCGCGCTGCCATCGGCGAGCGTCACCACCCGGCTTTCGCCGGTGCCGGTGCGGAAATCGGCCTGCAGCCAGATCATCAGGGCAGGTGCGGCCAGCACCAGCAGGAGAGCGGCGGCGAGCGCAAACACCCCGCCGGTGGCCCACATACGCCGGCTGCGGCGGGGCAGGGCGGGTGCCGGGCGGGCGGGCCACAGGTCGGCATGGCGCGGCTTCACCTCGCCGAGCGCCTCCCAGGTCGTGAGCGCGGCGCGCCAGGCGGAGCGGTTGGCCTCGGTGCGCGCCAGCCATTCCCCGTGTTCGCGCAGGGTTTGCGGACAATCGGGGTCGGCCTTCAGCCGCAGCAGCCAGTCCATGGCCTCTTCCACCGCGCGGCGCTTTTCGCTGTCGTCCTGAATCAAGATATACCCTATGCCCCGGCGCTCCGTGCCGTGCACGGTTCTAGCCGAATATCGAATTGCTGCGTAGGGACGATTTGCGCACGATTTTTTTTCACGGCAGGCGCCTGCCCGTCACGAGGCGCTGCCGAGCTTGAGCGTGATCTCCACCAGTGCGGCACGCACATGGCGGTGGGCTGTGGCGACCGAGATGCCGAGATGGGCTGCGACCTCCTCCAGCGTGTAACCGCCGAACCGGTGCATTTCGACCGCGACGCGCACATCGAGCGGAAAGCCGTCGAGCACCTCGGTGATCATGCGCACCTCGTCGGACAGCAGCACCGTTTCCTCCGGCGTCTCGATGGCGCGCGGCATGGACCAGAACGGCGGCTCCGTGTCACGCTCCCGCATCTCTATCTTGCGCCGCTTGATGAGGTCGAGGCACAGGTTGCGCACGATGCGGTAGAGATAGGCGAGCGTCTGGCTGGCCGAGGCGCCGTAGGCATTGGCCGGCGAGAATCGCAGGAAGGCGTCCTGCACGATGTCCTCTGCCGCCTCGCGCGAGCCGAGGATGCGCGTCGCGTAGCGAACGAGGGCAGGGCGGTGGGTCGCATAGAGCAGCGAGGTGGCATCTCCCTCCGTCACGGCGCGGTCCTTCTACAGAAAAGCAAAACGCCGCCGCGGCGCGGAGACCGGCGCACGAAACACCCACGATCTTCGGCATCGCCAAGCGCCGCCGCCATTGCCACCCTTTCAAATTCCATCGGCCGTGCTCATGCCGGCGACTGCTTCTGCATGAGAAATAGCTTAACTTGATTTACATAGTCAAGTTTACCTCCATGAAAAATGGCTGGCTTCCCTCGCCGGGAAAACATGAGTAAAGACGTTATGTTTTTGACGGGGCGGGGCGCAGGGTCCGGCCGCCGTCCAGGGATGAAAGGGAAGGCCATGCTCGAATCCGCCGCCTATCTGGAAACCGCCAGCGGCTCCAAATACCTGGTGCAGCTCTGCAAACATTTTGCGCACAAGATCACGGTTTCCTATTCGGAAACCCATGGAGAATGCCAGTTTTCCTGCGGCACCAGCCTTCTCGATGCGGATGAAAAGGGCCTGCGCCTGGTCGCGACGTCCGAGGACGAGGAGGGGCTTGCCCAGACGCAGCACGTCATCGAATCGCATCTCCTGCGTTTCGCTTTCCGCGAAGAACTTCAGCCGCTCGACTGGCGGCGGCAGGCCGCGTCTCAAACCGCGACATGACTGCTGCCGCCGCAAGACCACTTCTACGAACCGAAACGATCGCGGGCCTCGGGCTCGCGGTGCTTTTTGTGCTGAGCCTTGCCGTCGGCGTCAGCCCCATGCCGCTGAACAGGGTGCTGAGCGATCCGGAAGCGCTCCAGCTTCTCGTCGTCAGCCGCCTGCCACGCACGCTCGCCGCCGTGCTCTGCGGCGCCGGGCTGGCGATTGCCGGGCTGATCATGCAGACGCTGTCGCGCAACCGCTTCGTCGAGCCGGCGACCGCCGGAACGGCCCAAAGCGCGGAGCTCGGCATCCTCCTCGTCACGCTTCTTTTCCCCGCCGCCGCCCTCTGGGAAAAGACGCTCGTCGCCAGCGGCGCGGCGCTTGTCGGCACGTCGGTCTTCCTCGCCACCGCCCATCGCCTGCCGCCGGCGCAGCCCTATCTCGTGCCGCTGTTCGGCATCGTCTATGGCGGCGTCATCGGGGCCGTGGTCACCTTCGCCGCCTGGCAGGCCGACCTCCTGCAATTCCTCTCCGTCTGGACCAATGGCGATTTTTCCGGCGTGCTGCGCGGGCGCTACGAGCTGCTCTGGATCGCCGCGCTGATGGTCGCCGTCGCCTGGTTCGTCGCCGACCGGCTGACGATCATGGCGCTCGGGCGCGAGGCGAGCATCGGGCTCGGCATCGATTATGCCCGCATGATGCAGATCGGCCTCGTCATCGTCTCCGTCATCACCGCACTCGCCGTCACCGTCGTTGGCATGATTCCCTTCGTGGGGCTGGCCGTGCCCAACATCGTTTCGCGGCTGATGGGCGACAATGTGCGCGGCACGCTGGGCTGGGTCGCGGCCGGGGGTGCGGGGCTGGTGCTCGCCTGCGACATTGCCGGGCGCCTCATCCGCTACCCCTACGAAATCCCCGTCGGCACGGTGATGGGGGTGGTCGGCGGCGCGGTTTTCCTCTGGCTCATCTTCCGGGGACGCGCGCATGGCTGAGCGTCGTCTTCTCGGCCTTGCCATCGCGGCTATCCTCGCCGCAGTCGCATTCCTGGCGATCGGCATCAGGGGCAACATCGCCTTCGTGCTGGAGCTGCGCCTGCTGAAGCTCGCGGCGCTCGTGCAGGTCGGTGTGGCGATCGCCATTTCGACGGTGATCTTCCAGACCGTCACCGGCAACCGCATCCTGACGCCCTCGATCATGGGGCTCGATGCGCTCTACCTCTTCGGCCAGATGCTGATGGTCTTCCTGCTCGGCGGCGTCGGTTATGTGGCGCTCGATCCGCAATTGAAGTTCGGCATGGAGGTTCTTCTGCTGATGGCGCTCGCCGCGGCACTGTTGCTGCCCATGCTGAAGAGTCGCCTCGACATGGGCCTGATGCTGCTCGCCGGCGTCGTCTTCGGCGTGCTGTTCCGCAGCCTCTATTCCCTGCTCGCCCGCCTCATCGACCCCAACGAATTCGCCGTGGCGCAATCGGCAAGCTTTGCCAATTTCAATGCCGTGCGCACCGACCTGCTCGTCTTCGCCGCCATCGTGACCGTCATCGCCGCCATCATCGCCTGGCGCGCGCGCCATATACTCGACGTGATCTCGCTCGGGCCGGATACCGCGACCGGCCTCGGCGTCGGCTGGGCCGGAACGGTGACCGGGCTGCTGCTCGTCGTCGCCGCCCTCGTCGCCGTCTCAACCGCGCTCGTCGGCCCGGTCGCATTCTTCGGCCTGCTGGTCGCCGCCCTTGCCGAACGCATCGTCGACAGCCGCCGCCACGGCCTGCTGCTGCCGGCCGCCGCCTTTGCCGGCATCATCGTGCTCGTCGGCGGACAGACGCTGTTCCAGCATGTGCTTGGCAATGCGACGGCGCTCGGCGTCGTCATCGAGTTCGTCGGAGGGCTCGTCTTCCTCCTGCTGCTGGTCCTGGGGAGCCGCAAATGATCCGCATCGAAAACGTCTCCTTCAAGCACCGGGCGACGCCGATCCTCACCGATATCGACCTGACGATCCCGAAGGGCGGCGTCGTGGCGCTGATCGGCCCGAACGGCGCCGGCAAATCCACGCTGCTCTCGCTCGTGGCCCGGCTGCATCCGCTCCAGACGGGCGCAATCGAGATCGACGGCCTGCCGGTGAACACGACGCCCGGCCGCGAGCTCGCCAAGGTGATCGCCATCCTGCGGCAGGACACGGCGGTCGCAAGCCGCCTCAAGGTGCGTGAACTCGTCGGCTTCGGCCGCTTCCCGCATGGCCGCGGGCGCCTGACCGAAGCGGACCATGCCATCATCGACGCGGCCATCGCCCAGTTCGACCTCGCCGATCTGGCCGACCGTTTCATCGAGACGCTCTCCGGCGGCCAGCGCCAGCGCGCGCTCGTCGCCATGGTTTTCGCGCAGGGGACGGATTACCTGCTGCTCGACGAACCCCTGAACAATCTCGACATGTATTATGCCCGCGAGCTGATGCGTTCGCTGCGCAAGGTCGCCGACGAGAAGGGCAAGACCATCGTCATCGTGCTGCACGACATCAACCAGGCGAGCGCGCACGCGGACCGGATCATCGCCATGAAGGCGGGCCGCATCGTCGCGGACGGAGCGCCGACCGCCATCCTGACGCCGAACCGGCTGGAAACCGTCTTCGGCTTCCCCATGCGCGTCGAGACGATCGAGGGAAAACCCTTCGTGCTGCACCAACTCTAGACTTCTGCTGTTGACTATCACCCCGGCCCGTTCATCTTGCTCGGCGTTCCATTGACGCAGAGGCAGGCATGACCGACCAGACCCGAACAGCGCTTATTGCCGGCGGGGCCGGCGGCATGGGGGCGGCGATCGCCGCGCGGCTTTCGGCCGCCGGCTACGCGGTCGCCATCGCGGATCTCTCCGGCGAACGCCTGACGGCAGCGGCGGAAAAGCTGCAAGCCGAGGGACGTGACGTGCTTCCCGTGCCGCTCGACATGCGCAAGATCGCCTCCTGTGCCGCCGCCGTCGAGGCGGTGCTGGGCTGGCGGGACCGTCTCGACGTGGTCGTCAACGCCGCAGGCGTTTGGCGGGAAGGCGAGGCCGGGACGATGACGGAAGACGACTGGGACATCGTCATGGACGTCAATCTCAAGGGCGCGTTCTTCCTGATCCAGGCCGCCATTCCCCATCTCGGCCCCGGCGCCTCGATCGTCAACATCGCGTCCGATGCCGGCCTGGTCGGCAACAATGGCGCATCGATCTACTGCGCCTCCAAGGGCGGGCTCGTGCTGCTCACCAAGGCTCTGGCGCTCGAACTCGCGCCCCGCCAGATCCGCGTCAACGCCGTCTGTCCGGGCGACGTCGCAACACCGATGATCGAGTTCCAGGCGGAGCGCTACGGCGGCGGCGATCCGGATGGCTACAAGGCGAAATTGCTTTCCAACTATCCGCAAGGGGCAGCGGCGCGGTTCATACGGCCGGAAGAGATCGCCCGCATGGTCGCCTATCTCTGCGAGCCGGACGCGGCCCCGATCACCGGCGCGGCGCTGTCCATCGATTTCGGCGTGACGGCCGGTTACTGAGGAGGGACGGATGCAGCGCAGGACGGCGATCATCACGGGCGCGGGCGCCGAAGACGGCATCGGCTTCGCCTGCGCCCGAAGCCTCGCGGAAGAGGGCTTTGCCGTGCACCTCGTCGCGACGAGCGAGCGCATTTTTGCCCGCGCGGAGGCGTTGCGCGGAGAAGGTTTTTCGGCGACCGGCCATATCTGCGACCTCACGGTGAAGTCCGCGGTCGAAAAACTCCGCCAAGTCACGGGGCCCGCCGGGGTGCTCGTCAACAATGCCGGCATGGGCAGCGTTTCTGAGCCGGCGCTCCAGCGGACCTTCGTCGAACTGGAGGAGGCGGATTGGGACCGCGGGATTTCCGTCAGCCTCAAGACCACCTTTCTCGCGACCCGCCTCTACCTGCCGGATATGCTGGCCGATGGTTACGGCCGCATCGTCAACGTCGCGTCGGTCACCGGACCCTATGTCGCCAATCCGGGCGAGACGGCCTATTCCGCCGCGAAGGCCGGCATGGTGGGCTTGACCCACGCGCTGGCGCTTGAGGCAGGTCCGCAGGGCGTCACCATCAATGCCGTGGCGCCCGGCTGGATCGAGACCAGCGCCTCGACCGAGGACGAACGCCGCGCCGCTCAAGCCACCCCCTGCGGGCGCGCCGGGCGGCCGGACGAGGTGGCTGCGGCCGTCGCCTTCCTAGCCTCGCCGAAGGCGAGCTATATCAACGGCGCCGTGCTCGTGGTGGACGGCGGAAACATCCTCCAGGAACGCAAGGCCTAAGCTGCCAGACCCACAACAACACGCGCCGCAGGCGCCAAGACCGGAAGGTTTTCCATGACGTCTCCCTGGCCCGACATCGGCACACCGCTCGACCGTATCCTCACCCCCATGCCGGTGATCGACGAGGACCGGCTCGCCGCCAACATCCGCCGCGCGCAGGCTTACTTCGACCAACACGGCAAGACATTCCGCCCGCATATCAAGACGCACAAGATCGTCGCGGTGGCCGAGGCGCAGCGCGCGGCAGGCGCCATCGGGATCAATTGCCAGAAGATCAGCGAGGCGGCGGTTTTCGCCGATGCCGGCTTCGAGGACATCCTGATCACCTACAACATTCTCGGCGCAGCGAAACTGGCGCGGCTGCGCGCCCTGCATGAGCGAGTGGCCCACCTCAGCGTGGTGGCCGACAGCGCGACGACCGTCGATGGTCTCGCCGGTGCCTTCGATGCCGCCCGCCCGCTGACCGTGCTCGTCGAATGCGATACGGGCGGCCGGCGCTGCGGCGTGCAGACGCCCGAGGCGGCGACGGAACTGGCAGTGCGCATCGCAGCCGCTCCCGGTCTCCGCTTCAGCGGCATCCTCACCTATCCAGCACCAGGCGGTGCAACGGCAGTGGAGGCCTTCATGGCCGGGACCATGGCCCTCCTCGCCGCCAAGGGCATCGATTGCCCGGTGCGCTCCAGCGGCGGCTCGCCGGACCTGTGGAAGGCCCATCTCGTGCCCTCCGCCACCGAGCACCGCGCGGGAACCTATGTCTATAACGACCGCAGCATGGTGCGCGCCGGCCATTGCACGCGCGGCGATCTCGCCATGCACATCCTCGCAACCGTCGTTTCGCGCCCGGCGGAAGACCGGGCGGTGCTCGATGCCGGCTCCAAGGCGCTGACCTCCGACCTGCTCGGCTTCAGCGATTTCGGCGAAATCGAAGGCTACGAGGGTGCGCGCATCGTCTCGCTCTCGGAAGAACATGCCGTGGTTGATATCGGCGATTGCCGGAAGGCCTTTCCCGCCATCGGCAGCGTGGTGCATATCGTGCCCAACCATACTTGCGTCGTCAGCAATCTTTTCGACCGCATGGTCTTCCACCGCAACGGCGTCGTTACTCGCGTGGAGGATGTCGCCGCGCGCGGAACGGTGTGGTGAGTTCAACGACAAGAAGCATCAAAGGAGAAACGCCCATGGCTGAAAACGACGCCCCCTTTTTCATCGAGGATACCGACGAGGACGAGATTTCCTCCGATGTCGCAGGCATCGGCAACCTGCTCGCCACCACGCATATCCCCTTGCGCGCCGATGGCTCGCTTGAGACGGGCGATATCCGCACGCAGAGCATCGCCACGCTGGAGAGCCTGAAAAGCTCGCTGGAAAAGGCTGGTAGCAGCCTTGCCGACGTGATCCACCTGACGATCTATCTGACGGACATCACGGAGCGTCCAGCCTTCAACGAGGTCTACTGCGCCTATTTCAAGAAGCCCTATCCCTTCCGCTGCGCCGTCGGCGTCGCGGCACTTGCCGATCCGGAGATGCGGGTGGAGGTGACGGCGCTCGCGGCCCGGCGCAGGTAACCCCGAGCGTGGCAAGCCAATATCCCGGCGCGTTTCAGCGCGTTCATATTTTCTATAAAATTAGTATATTTCAGAAAGCCGTGCCTGCACTGCCGCGTTGACCTTTGTTATCCCTATGGACATCCGGGGTCTCAAGCGGAGCGGACACGATGAATGCGCATGCCGAAAACACTCTTTTCACCACACGCGATACGCCGGTGATCGATCATCCGGCCGATGCCGACCACCTGAAGGCAGCGCTGCGCACGCTGGGCGGCGGCGTCAGCATCATCACGGCGGGCGAGGGCGAGGCCCGCACGGGCGCCACCGTCACCTCGGCGACGGCACTTTCCGTCGAGCCAGCCCGCATGCTCGTCTCGCTCAACCGCTCCTCCTCCACCTGGCCCGTCGTCGAACGCTTCGGCCATCTCGGCATCAACATCGTCGGCGCCGAGCACGAGGCGCTGGCCAACCAGTTCGCCGGCCGCGGCGGCCTGCGCGGCGCCGAGCGCTACCGCGGCGGTGAATGGACCACCGCCGTCAGCGGCGCGCCGCTGCTCGTCGATGCGGTGGCGGCGATCGACTGCGTCGTGGAAGAAGCGATCGAGCGGCACAGCCATATCATCGTCATCGGCAAGGTACTGGCGATCCGCATCGGCAACGGCCATTCGCTGCTCTACCAGGACGGACGCTATCATGCCGTGTCCCGCTAAAGGCTAAGCAGGCCAACCCAACCAGCAATCTGCGACTGCCATGACCCGCCGCGGGCGGGACAGCGAACCTGTGGCCTGAAAAGGCCCTTCGAGATGAAGCGAAAGGAAACGAGATGACACGCAAGATCAGGCTTGGCGCATTTCTTCCCGGCGGCGGCCAGCACGTCGCCTCCTGGCGGCATCCCGACCAGCCGGCCGACGGGGCAACCAGCTTCGAATTCCACAAGCGGCTGGCGCTCATCGCCGAACGCGGCCTGTTCGACGCCTATTTCCTCGCCGACAATCTCGCCATCGGCTTCGGCGGCGCCCGCGAAGGCGGCAACGCTCGCATCGCGGGCTTCGAGCCGGTGACGCTGTTTTCCGCGCTAGCACCCTTCACCAAGAATCTCGGCTTCATCGCCACGGCCTCCACGACCTACGAGGAGCCCTACAACACCGCGCGCAAATTCGCCTCGCTGGACCTGATCTCGGGCGGCCGCGCCGGCTGGAACGTCGTCACCACGACGGGCGATCCGACCGCGCAGAATTTCAACCGCGAGACCCAGCTTCCCCATGCTGCGCGCTATCGCCGCGCCGCCGAGCATGTCGACGTGGTCAAGAAGCTCTGGGATAGCTTTGAGGACGACGCCTTCCTCCGCGACAAGGAAAGCGGCGTCTTCTACGACCAGGAGAAGCTGCACGAGAGCGAACACCGCGGCGAACATTTCCAAGTGCGCGGGCCGCTCAACGTCGCCCGCTCGCCGCAAGGCCACCCTGTCATCGTGCAGGCCGGCCAGTCGGACGACGGCCGCGGGCTTGCCGCCGCCACGGCGGAAGTGATCTTCACCGCCCACCAGCACATCGGGACGGCGCAGGAATTCTACCGTGACATCAAGGCGCGCGCCCGCGGCCTCGGCCGCAACCCGGATCATATCCTCATCATGCCCGGCGTCTCCGCCTTCGTCGGCCGCACGCTGGAAGAGGCGCGCGAAAAATACGATCGCCTGACCGCGCTGATCGTCGAGGAGGACGGCGTCGGCCTGCTCAACGGCCTCACCGGTGGCACGCTCGACCTGCGTGGCTACGATCTCGACGGCCCGCTGCCGCCCGCACCGCCGACGGAAGGCATGAAAAGCCGGCAGGCGCTGATCCGCCAGATCGCCGACGAGAACGACTTCACCATCCGCCAGCTCTACCAGTGGATCGCCTCGGCCCGCGGCCACTACACGATCGTCGGCACGCCCGAGACGATCGTCGACACGCTCCAGGAGTGGTTCGAGAACGAGGCCGCCGACGGCTTCAACATCCTGCCGCCATGGCTGCCGACCGCGCTCGACGATTTCGTCGACCTGGTCATCCCCGAGCTTCAGCGCCGCGGCCTGTTCCGCACGGAATATGTGGGCACGACGCTGCGCGAAAACCTCGGCCTACCGTTCCCCGTCAACCGCTGGGCCGGCGCGCGTTCAGCCGCTCAGGCTGCCGAATAGGGAGGCGTCGATGTCCTACGAAAACGTCAACTCCACGCTCGGCGCCGATTTCCGCCTGCGGCCCAGCGCCACGCCGCGGTTCGCCAGCCAGGTGCAAGCGTTTGTGTCGCCGCTCCTCGCCCGCTACGGCATCGTGCTGGGCTTTCTGGCGCTCTGGCAGATTGCGAGCACGCAAGGCTGGGTCAATCCTTCCGTCTTCCCGCCGCTCGACCTCATCCTCTCCGCCCTGTGGGACAGTCTTGCGAGCGGCGCGCTGCTCGATGATATCGCCATCAGCCTCCAGCGATCCGGCATCGCCTTTGCCGCCGCGGCGGTGATCGGCATCCCGCTCGGCCTCGTCATGGGCCAGGCGCGCATCGTCGAACAGGCGCTCGATCCGCTGCTGCAGTTCTTCCGTCAGACATCGGCGCTGGCACTCTATCCAGTCTTCATCCTGCTGCTTGGGCTGGGCGAAACCTCAAAAGTCTTCGTGATCTTCTGGGCGACGCTCTTCCCGATCCTGCTGGCAACGATCGGCGGCGTGAAGGAGGTCGATACAAAGCTCGTCGAAATGGCCCGCACTTATGGCGCCGGCCGCCTGACGATCTTCCGCCGCGTCGTGCTGCCGGCCTCGGTTCCGGCGATCTTCGTGGGCCTGCGTCTCTCTGCCACCACGGCGCTGCTGCTGCTGATCGCCGCCGAGATGATCGGCGCCAACAAGGGCATCGGCTTCCAGGTGATGAACGCCCAATACAACTTCCAGATCCCGCTGATGTTTGCCGCGATCCTGCTGCTCGCGCTTCTCGGCCTCGTTGCCAATGCGGTGCTCGTTCTCCTCCAGCGCAGACTCTGCCGCTGGGCGCAGCCGAACGCCTGATCCCTTACCCTCTTTGTCAAAGGACACCGCCATGACCTTCCATTCGCGAAAACTTCTCCTCTCCGCAGCCTTCCTTCTCGGCTTTGCCGGCGCCGCTTCGGCGGAAGACGTCAACCTGCGCTACCTCGCCAGCCAGGGCGGGCTGACCGCCCATGAACTCGCCGCCGAACTCGGCTACTTCGAGGGAACCGGCATCACCATCGAGAACGTCGGTTATGCGGCAGGTGGCCCCGCTTCGCTGATCGCGCTCGCCTCCGGCGACGTGGAGATCGGCAGCGCGGCGACCTCCGCCGTGCTCAACGCGATCATCAGCGGCAACGACTTCGTCGCGGCCTACCCGTCGAACGGCATCAACGACGAGGTGCAGTCGATCTTCTACGTGCTGGAAGACAGCCCGATCAAGGATATCAAGGATATTGCCGGCAAGAGCATTGCGGTCAACACGCTCGGCGCCCATCTCGACTACACGATCCGCGAGGCGCTGCATTCCGTCGGGCTGCCGACGGACGGCGCCAACCAGGTCGTCGTGCCAGGTCCGCAGCTGGAACAGGTCCTGCGCTCCGGCCAGGTCGACATCTCCGCCTTCGGCTACTGGCAGACGACGTTCGAGGGCGCAGCCCGGAAGACCGGCGGCCTGCGCGCGATCTTCGACGATACGGATGTGCTCGGCGAGATCGCCGGCGGCTTCGTCGTGCTGAGCCGCGATTTCGTCAAGGCGCATCCGGAAGCGGCAAAGACCTTCGTGGAACAGTCCGCCCGCGCGCTCGACTATGCCCGCGAACACCCGGAAGAAACCCGCCAGGTCTTTGCAAAAGCCTTGAAGGAACGCGGTGAAAACCCGGACATCGCACAATATTTCCGCGGTTACGGCGTGCGTGCCGGCGGTCTTCCGGTCGAGCGCGACGTGCAGTTCTGGATCGACGTGCTGGTGCGCGAGGGCAAGCTGAAGGAGGGCCAGCTCGCAGCCAAGGACGTGCTCTATTCGCCCGACACAGCCACGAACTGAGGCGCGACCATGAGCCTCGCACCCGCAACGCTCCGCGGAGAGGTGACGATCCGTCACCTCTCCAAGTCCTTCACCCTCGACGGCCGGCCGCTGCCGGTGCTCGCCGACGTCAACCTGCAGGTCCGCTCGGGCGAAAGCCTCGCCATCGTCGGCGCCAGCGGCTCCGGCAAGACGACGCTGCTGCGCATCCTCGCCGGGCTGGACGATGCCGATAGCGGCGAGGTGCTGATCGACGGTCGGGCCGTCAAGGGCGTCGGGTCGGAACGGGCCGTCATCTTCCAGGAGCCACGCCTGCTGCCCTGGCTGACCGTGCTCGAAAACGTCGCCTTCGGCCTCGATACCCGCGGCGTGAGCCGGCAGGAGGCGAGAAGCCGCGCGCAGCGCTATGTCCAGCTTGTCGGGCTGCAATCCTTCGAGAACGCCTATCCGCGCCAGCTTTCCGGCGGCATGGCGCAGCGCGTCGGCATTGCCCGCGCACTTGCCGTCCAGCCGGAAATCCTGCTGCTCGACGAGCCGCTCGGCGCGCTCGACGCCATGACGAAGATCAGCATGCAGCAGGAACTGACCCGCATCTGGCGGGACGAGGACGTGACGACCATCCTCGTCACCCACGACCTGGAGGAGGCGATCTACCTTGCCGACCGCATTCTCATTCTCCCACGCGAGAAGAACGCCGAGCCGCGGCTGATCGAGATCGACTTGCCGCGCCCGCGCGACCGCAGTTCGCCGGAATTCGTGCGCCACCGCGAGGAATTGCTCCACCTCTTCGGGCTGCATTGAAGGTGGCATTTGACCCTGCCCGCTCCGGCCGATAGACGAACGTCATCCGGCCGGAGCGGGCTTTTTTGCGCCCGGTTGACGGACAACCTTTCGACGGGGGATCCCATGACCGATCTTTTCGACGCCGCACCGCGCACCGGCTCCATGCCGCTTGCCGCCGAACTGCGCCCGGCAACGCTGGACGACGTGATCGGGCAGGAGAAGATCATCGGCGAGGGATCGATGCTGCGGCGGCGCATCGCGGCCGGCCGGCTCGGCAGCATTATCCTCTACGGCCCGCCCGGCCTCGGCAAGACGTCGATCGCGCGCGCCATCGGCAATATGCTGGGCAAGAGTTTCCGCCCGCTGCATGCCGCGCACAACAACGTCGCCGACATCCGCAAGATCGCCGACGAGGCGCGCATGCGCCCGACGCTGCTGTTTGCCGACGAGGTGCACCGCTTCAGCGCGACGCAGCAGGATCATCTCCTGGCGCTCTGCGAGGAGGGTGTCGCCGATTTCATCGGGGCGACGACCGGCAATCCCTATCACACGCTGACGCCCGCGCTCATCTCGCGTTCGATCATCCTTAAGCTGGAACCGCTCGCCATCGAGGAGATGGAGGAGGTGGTGCGCCGCGGCCTCAGCCATCTGGCGGAGCGCGGCATCGAGGTTGTGCTGGAGCCCGCCATGCTGCGCCGTATAGCCGGGCGCTCCGGCGGTGATGCGCGCCGGGCGCTGACGGTGCTGGAAAGCCTCGCGGTCGGGCACGCGCCGGGCAAGCCGGTCGTCATTACCGAGGCGATGATCGAGGAGGCCTATGCGGCAGCGCCCGTCAATCACGACCGGTCGGGCGACGCGCATTACGACGTCGTCTCGGCCTTCGTGAAATCGATGCGCGGCTCCGATCCCGATGCGACGCTCTACTGGCTCGCCCGGCTGATCCATGGCGGCGAGGACCCGCGTTACATCGCGCGCCGCATCATGATCCACGCTTCGGAGGATGTTGGCCTTGCCGACAACACGGCGCTCCAGACCGCTGTCGCGGCGCTGCATGCGGTGGAGAAGATCGGTTATCCCGAGGCGCAGATTATTCTTGCCCATGCTGCACTGCACGTCGCGCGGGCACCAAAATCGAACTCCGCCTGCCGCGGCATCTCGTTGGCGCTCGCCCATGTGGCGAAGGAAGCGCCGTCGTCCGTGCCGATGCATCTGCGCGATGCGCATTACAAGGGCGCGGCCGCCCTCGGCCATGTCGGCTACGCCTTTCCGCATGATGACGGGCGTGGCTGGAGCGAGCAAACCTATGCGCCGGATGTGTCGCGCGGCAGCTTCTACCAGAGCGACGCCCGCGATGCGGCGACCTTCGAGCGGCGCGCCGACGAACATTGGGACCAGGTGACCGGCCGGCCGACGCCGCGCCGGTTCGGACGCTAAGCCTCGGTAAGGCCCGCCCGCACGCGATTGACGACCGTCCAGACGAGCAGCACGCAGGCCATCGGCTGGATATGCCAGGTCCAGGGCGGCAGCGTGCCGAAGCCCGCGACGAGCGCCCCGAGCGCGCCAAAAAGCAGCGCCCGGTCGCTCTTGCCCATCGGCCCCTCGTAGCTGCGCCCGTTGCCATGGGCGACGCCGAGCACGCCGGCAAATTCCGTCAGCGTCGCGAGAAAGACGATGGCCATGAACCATGGCAGGGAAAATGGCGCCACCAGCGCGAAGGGGATGTAGAGCACGGCATCGGAAACCACATCGGTAATCTCGTTGAGATAACCGCCGAGCGGGCTCTTTTGACCGTGTTCGCGCGCCAGCATGCCGTCCACCGCATTGAAGGCCATGCGCAGGAACATCCAGACCGGCACGAGCGCGAAGAGCGCGGGCGCGGGGTTCACGACGAGGAGTGCGCCGATCGCCACCGAGACGACCGCGGCGATCAGGGTCACCTGGTTGGCGGTGACGCCCATGGCCGCCAGCCGGCCGACAAGCGGGCGAAGCATATTCTGGAAGGACGATTTCAGTTTATAGATCGACATGAAAGCTCGAATCCGCTCGATTGCGCTCAACAAATGCAGACGCAACGCCATGAAATCAACTGCAAACATGGCGTCTCATCCGTATAGGTGGGGTGAGCATTGCATGGGAGAGGGACAGAATGATCGAGAAGGCGTTTGCGAGCCATGATGGCGTGGAACTTTTCTACCGCGCCTGGCCCGCCCGTTCCGGCACCGCGAAGGGCGCGATCGTGCTTTTGCACCGCGGCCACGAGCATGGCGGCCGGGTGGCGCATCTCGTGGAGGAACTCGGGCTCGACGATTTCGCCTTCTACGCCTGGGATGCCCGCGGCCACGGCCGGTCGCCCGGCGAACGTGGCTATTCCCCGTCCTTTGCCCATTCGGTGCGCGATCTCGACTGCTTCGTGCGCCATATCAGCGAGACCGGCGGTTTCGCGACGCATCAGATCGCCGTTGTGGCGCAGAGCGTCGGCGCCGTGCTGGCTTCGACCTGGGTGCATGATTATGCGCCGCATATCCGCGCGCTGGTGCTCGCCTCGCCGGCCTTCGATGTGAAGCTCTACGTTCCCTTCGCCAAGGAGGGCATCGCGCTCTGGCAGAAGCTCAAGGGCACGTTCTTCGTCAATTCCTACGTCAAGGCGCGCTTCCTGACGCATGATCCCGCGCGCATCGCCTCCTTCGAGAGCGACCCGCTGATCACCCGCCCCATCGCCTCCAATATCCTGCTGGAACTGTACGAGGCCGCCGACCGCGTGGTCGCCGATGCGCGTGCCATCACGGTGCCGACGCAGCTTCTCATCTCCGGCAGCGACTTCGTCGTGCGCCACGCGCCGCAGCACCGGTTCTTCGAAAACCTTGGCAGCACGATCAAGGAACGCCACGTCCTGCCCGGCTTCTACCACGACACGCTCGGGGAAAAGGACCGCGCCAAGGCGCTGGAGAAAGTGCGCGCCTTCCTCACCGCCCGTTTTGCCGAGCCGCCGGTGGTGGCGGATATCCGGCAAGCGCACCTTTCCGGCTATACCCGCGACGAGGCCGACCGGCTGGCGACGCCGCTTTCGTTGTTTTCCGCGCGCGGGCTCTATTGGGCGATGACGCGCGCCTCGATCCGCTTTGGCGGCCTCTTTTCCAAGGGCATCGAGACGGGCGTGAAGACCGGCTTCGATTCCGGCTCCACGCTGGACTACGTCTATGAGGACGAGGCGCGCGGGCTCGGCCCGGGCGGCCGGCTGATCGACCGGCAATTCCTCGACGCGATCGGCTGGCGCGGCATCCGCCAGCGCAAGGTGCACCTGCAAGAGCTGATCGGCACCGCGCTATCGCGCCACAAGGCGGAGGGCAAGCCACTGCGCGTGCTCGACATCGCCGCCGGCCACGGGCGTTACGTGCTCGATGCGGTGGCGGCATCCGAGGCCAAGCCAGAAAACATCCGCCTGCAGGACTATTCGCCGATCAATGTGGAGAAGGGCACGGCGCTGATCGCCGAGCGCGGCCTGCAGGACGTCGCTGCCTTCCACCGGGCGGACGCCTTCGACGGGGAGGGGCTGGCGGCCATCGACCCGCGCCCGACGCTCGCCATCGTCTCCGGCCTCTATGAACTTTTTCCGGATAATGCCCTGATCGAGGCCTCGCTTGCGGGCCTCGCGCGGGCGCTGGAGCCCGGATCGCTGCTCGTCTATACCGGCCAGCCCTGGCACCCGCAGCTCGAAATGATCGCCCGGGCGCTCACCTCGCATCGCGGCGGCGAGGCCTGGATCATGCGCCGGCGCACCCAGCAGGAGATGGACCAGCTTGTCGCTGCCGCCGGCTTCCGCAAGATCGAGCAACGCATCGACAAATGGGGCATCTTCACCGTGTCGCTGGCCGAGCGCGTCTGAGGCGAGCATGGGGGAGGGCGTCGCATCCGTTCCAGCCGTCGACCGCCGCGCGGTTTTCCGCGCTGCGACCCTGTGGCTCGTCTTTCTGGCACCGTTCTTCTACCTGACCTACGGCACGGCGAACTGGCTGGCCTCACTCAGGACCGACGTGCCAAACCTCGCCTTCGGCTGGGAAAAACACATTCCCTTCATTGCCTGGACGATCCTGCCCTACTGGTCGATCAACGCCTTCTACGCGCTCTCGCTCTTCGTCAACGACACGCCAGCGGAAGTCGGCCGGCTGGCGCGGCGCTATCTGACGGCGCAGGTTATCGCCGTCCTCTGCTTCATCGCCTTCCCCTTGCAGGCGATCTTCGTGCGGCCGGAGACGGATGGGTTGCCCGGCTTCATGTTCGATGTGCTCGGTGGCTTCGACAAGCCGTTCAACCAGGCGCCGTCGCTGCATATCGCGCTGCTCGTCATCATCTGGGATCACTGGCGCGGGCGGCTACGCGGCAAGGCGCTCGCGCTGTGGCATGTCTGGAGCCTGCTGATCGGCGCTTCCGTGCTGACAACCTGGCAACACCACGCCATCGACATCCCGACCGGCGCGCTGCTCGGCCTCTTCGCACTCTGGCTCTTCCCCGCAGAAAAACCCTCGCCACTCGCCGGTTTCCACCGAACAGAGGATGCGAAGGCGTGGCGGCTCGCGACCTACTATGCCGCCGGCGCTGCGGCCTTCCTCGTTTTGACCGTACTCGCGACACTCGATTCCGGGGCAGGCCTGCTGCTGCTCTGGCCGTCGCTCGCACTCGCCATCGTCGCGGCCGGTTATGCCGGCGCCGGTGTCGGTGTCTTCCAGAAGCCAGCGGATGGCCGCATCAGCCTTGCAAGCCGCTGGCTGCTCTTGCCCTACCGGCTCGGCGCGCGCGCAAATGTCCGCTGGTGGACGCGGCGTCTGCCAGCGGCGGTGGAGATCGCCGACGGCGTCTTCCTCGGCCGGGTTCCGAACCGTGAGGAACTCGCAACCTATGCCGCCGTCATCGACATGGCGGCGGAACTGCCGGGCGTCGTGGCCCCCGGCCTCGCCTGGCATGCCTTCCCGACGCTCGACCTGCTTCCCGTCCCCGCCGTGCGCATCCGCGGCCGTTGCGGTGGAGGAAGCCCGGCGGCACGGCCCCGTTCTCATCTGCTGCGCGCTCGGCTTCCAGCGCAGCGTCGTCGTCGCGGCCTGCTGGCTGATCCGGTCGGGCCTCGCGACCGGTGGCGCCGCGGCCGTCGCCCAGATCAAGGCCGCGGGGCGTCCGGTGCATATCACGCTCGAAACCTATGTCGTCATCGAAGAGGCGACACGATGACCGAATGGACCGCGGTGACGGCCGATGCGACCCGCCGCCTTCGGCGCAATGGCTTCATTGGCGGGGCGGTGGCCCTGCTGATCCTCGCCATCGCTCCGCCGACGGCCGGTGCCCATGGCTTTGCCTCGCCGCTCGCCTGGTGGCTGCTGCTCGCCTTCTGCCTTCTGCCCCTCGCGCTGTCGGTGCATCTTCTGTTCGATGCCGCGCTGTTCCGGCTCGCCGGCTCGCATGACGGGGAGGACACGGGCCTCGCCGCCATTGACGACGTGCTTGCGCGCACGGGACTTCGCGCCCGCGACGGCACACCGGCACCGTTGGCCACGCGCCTTGCAGGCTGCCGGCGGCTCCTCTGGCTGCAACGCATATCGCTGCTCATCGCCGTGGCGCTTTACGCCATCCTGCTCATCGACGCGACGGATGGAGCCTGCCTATGCTGAGCGGCGGCGGCGCCTCCGTGCTGCAAGTCGTGTCCGGCGCGGCCCTTGCCGGCCTCGCCCGCATCGTCACCGGCGTGCGGCCGATCTGGGCCGGATCGGCGCCGACCGGCCGGCAGCGCATCTATTTCGCCAATCATGCAAGCCATGGCGATTTCATCCTGGTCTCCACCTGCCTGCCGCCGGGCGAGCGTGCCCGCACCGCCGCCGTCGCCGGAGCGGACTATTGGAATGCCGGCGCCATCCGCCGTGTCATCGCGAAAAAACTGCTGCGCACCGTCCTCGTCGAGCGCAACTGGGTGGAGCGCACGGCCGATCCGATGCAGGTGATGTTCGACGCGCTTGCGGCCGGCGAATCGCTGATCTTCTTCCCCGAGGGCACACGCAACATGACGGAGGAGCCGCTGCTGCGCTTCCGCTCCGGCCTCTACAATCTCGCGCTCGCCCGGCCGGATGTCGAGCTCGTTCCCTGCTGGATCGAGAACATGTCCCGCGTGCTGCCCAAGGGCGCCGTGCTGCCGGTGCCGCTCCTCTGCCGCGTCGTCTTTGGCGCGCCGCTCACCTTGGAAGAAGGCGAGGACCGCAAGGTCTTTCTCGACCGCGCCCGCCAGTCCCTTCTCCTGCTCGCGCCGCAAAAGGATGTTCACCGATGAGCGACGACACCACCCGCCTCTTCCTGGGCCTCGTCGCCGTGCTCGTAACGGCAAGCCTCGTCGCCGGCGTACTTTCCTACCGCAGCGAAAAACCGCTGCCGGCGACGCTCGACAATCTCAACGCCCGCATCAAGGCCTGGTGGATCATGGTCGCGGGCATCAGCGTCGCCTTCCTGTTCAGCACCGGCGGCGTCATCATGCTCTTCGCCTTCGTCTCTTTCGCAGCCCTTCGCGAATACGTCACCCTCACCAACACGCGCCACGCCGACCGCTGGACGCTGCTCGGCATGTTCCTGATCGTCATCCCGACGCAATATTACCTGATCTGGATCGACTGGTACGGGCTCTATTCGATCTTCGTGCCGGTCTACTGCTTCCTCGCCATGCCCGCGCTGACTGCCATTCGCGGCGACACGTCCCTCTTCCTCGAACGGGTCAGCGAGCAGCAATGGGGCATCATGTTGTCGGTCTATTGCATCAGCCATGTGCCGGCGCTGGTGACGCTGCCCATTCCTGGCAACGAGGGCCGCGGCCTCCTCCTGATCGCCTTCCTGATCGCCACCGTCCAGGGCAGCGACGTGCTGCAATACATCTTCGGCAAACTCTTCGGCCGCCACAAGATCGCGCCCAACGTCTCGCCATCAAAAACCTGGGAGGGCCTGATCGGCGGCATTTTGAGCGCCTCAGCGCTGGGCGCCGGCCTCTACTGGCTGACACCCTTTTCGCCGCTCGAAGCGGGCGCCCTTGCTGGTCTCGCCTGTATCATGGGCTTCTTCGGCGGCCTCGTCGCCTCGGCCATCAAGCGCGACCGCGGCGTGAAGGACTGGGGCCACATGATCGAGGGCCACGGCGGCATGCTCGACCGCGCCGACAGCCTCGTCTTCGCAGCCCCCGTGTTCTTCCATATCGTGCGCTACGCTTGGACCTGACCCAATTCGGGATTGCACTCAAAAAGTGCATCTTCGTATTAACCATAACCGCTAGCCGAATTTTAGAGAGTTTTGCACATTCTTGGTTCTCGCTAGGCGTGCGGAATTTAATGCGAATACACGCGTTATGCGTTCGCGCCGCCCGTCTCCGGGGTATTTGAATGCGTGTCATTTCGTGCCTGGTGGTCGAGCACAATTTATGGCTCGTCCTGCTTGCCCTCCTCGTCGGTATCGCCGGAAGCTGGGTGACGTTCCGCCTCTTTCGGCAGGCACAGGCGCGAGAGGGGAGGCAGCGCGCGGGCTGGGTGCTGTTGGCCTCGCAGGCGGCGGGCTCTTCGATCTGGTGCATGCATTTCATCGCCGTTGTCGCCTATGACGCAGGCGCGCCCATAACCTTCGATCCGGCGTGGACGATGGTCTCACTCTTCGTCGCAGTGGCCGGGTCGACCTACGGCCTGTGGCTGGCACTCTCCCCGTCGCTGCGCGCATGTCCGGAACTGGGCGGCGCCATCGTCGGCCTTGCAGTCTCTGCAATGCATTACAGCGGCATGTTCGCCTTCCGCATCGAGGGCACGATCGAATGGGAAGCCGGTTACATCCTGCTCTCGCTGATTTTCGCAGTTTTGCTCGGGGCGTTGACGTTTCGACAGGCGGTAAAACCCCTCGTGAAGAATGCCGGCCTGCTGCCCGTCGGGCTTTTTGTGCTCACCGTCGTCAGCCTACATTTTACCGGAATGGCAGCAATCACGGTGACGCCGGCCGCAGCCGCCGAAAATTCGGCGGCATCCTCGGCGCTTGCGGCTTTCGCCGTCGTGGGCGTCGGCATGCTCGTGGCGGGTTCCGGCGCCATCAGCTACCTCATCGACGAGCAGACTTCGCAAGAGACGCTGAAGCGCCTCAGGCAACTCGCTCTGCACGATACGCTGACTGGCCTGCCGAACCGCCCCAGCGCCCTCGACCATCTCGACAGCGAGTTGGCGGCGGCAACCCGGACAGGCCTGAAAGTCGCAGTCATCGGCATCGATCTCGACCGCTTCAAGGAGATCAACGACGTGCATGGCCACAAGGCAGGGGATGACGTCCTCGGCACGATCGGCCGGCGGCTGGCCGCGTTGCTGGAGGAGGGGGAATTCATCGCAAGGATCGGTGGTGATGAATTCATGGCTGTGAAGCGTTTCGAAGAGCGATCTCAGCTCGAGGTTTTCCTCGCCCGTCTCGACGCGGCACTAACCGCTCCGCTGCGCATAGGCAGCACGGATCTGGCGAGTGCCGCAAGCATCGGGGTCGCGATCTATCCAGACGACGCGGCCGATCGCGAAGGGCTGATCTGTCATGCGGATGTGGCGATGTACCAGTCCAAGACCGACCTTACGCATCGCATCTCCTTTTACGAAGCAGAGATGGAGCGTGCGATCCTGGAACGCTATGCCCTCGTGCAGGATCTCGGCCGGGCGTTGGACCTCGGGCAGTTCGCGCTGCACTATCAGGTGCAGAAATGCGTCGCTACCGGCGAGGCCGTCGGCTACGAAGCGCTGTTGCGCTGGCACCATCCACGTGAAGGCTATATTTCGCCCGCGGTCTTCATTCCGATCGCCGAGGAAACCGGCCATATTATCGCGATCGGCGAATGGGTGCTGCGCACGGCTTGCGCGGAGGCAACGACGTGGGAGCTGCCGCACAGGATCGCCGTAAATCTTTCGCCGGTTCAATTCATCAATGCCGATATACCGGGCCTGCTGCAGAACGTCCTCATGGAAACAGGGCTTCCGCCAGAGCGACTGGATCTCGAAATCACCGAGTCGACCTTCATCGCCGACAAGGCGAAGGCGCTGCATGTCCTGCGCCAGATCAAAGCGCTCGGCGTCAGCCTGTCGATCGACGATTTCGGTGTCGGCTATTCCTCCTTCGATACGCTGCGCAGCTTTCCCTTCGACAAGATCAAGATCGACGGCTGCTTCACGCGGGATGCGGAGCACAGCTCGGAAGCGCGGGCGATCGTCCGCTCCGTGCTTGCGTTGGGCCGGAGCCTCGGCATTCCCGTTCTGGCAGAGGGTGTTGAGACCGGAGAGCAGCTGGCATTCCTGCGCATCGAGGGCTGTGTGGAGGCGCAGGGATATTACCTTGGCCGCCCGGCGCCTATGGATAGGAAACGGACGGCGATAGCGCTCGCCGGTTGAGCGCGACGCGGCGGTGGAGAAGTAGTTGGCCGGTGCCGCCGATACGCAGCGCGTGCTTGCCGGTTTCCTGCGCCCGCCGGTCTACCAGACCTCCTACTGGCGCGGCTACGGCACGCTCTATACGGCGCTCTACCGACCGCTCGATGCCTCGGCGTAACTGGTTTGGCCCGGTTCGTGTGGCGGCAGTCCTGTGAAAAATTCGAGGAGGAGGTGCGCATCATCCGCTTCAACGACGGGATCCGGGCGGCTTCGCGCCGACGTTCAAGCAGGGCGCAGTTTGTAGTTAAGGCTAAGGGGAAGACGTGAGAGTGGTCGTTCTGGGGGGCGGTGTCGTCGGCACGGCCGCGGCCTGGTATTTGTCGAAGGACGGCTATGATGTGACCGTGCTGGAACGGCACGAGGACGTGGCGCGCGGCACGAGCCAGAGCAATGCCGGCCTGGTCTCGCCAGGCGATTCCACCGCCTGGGCGTCGCCCACGGCCCTCACCACCTCCGCACGGCGCACGATCTCTTCCCCGGCGCGATCGATGAGAAAAAGGCCGTGTTCTGGTCGGGCCTCCGGCCGATGATCTCGGGCTCCGTGCCGGTGCATGGCGCGCGCGCTACGAAAACCTCGTCCTCGATACGGGCCACGGCCATGTCGGCTGGACCATGGCCTGCGGTTCGGGAAGGCTGGTCGCCGATCTGGTATCTGGCCGCAAGCCGGAGATCGATACGGCGGGCGTGCTCTAAAGGAACTGACGCGATGTCCGACCCGTAAATCTCGATCGACCTCGCCCGCATCGAAAAGAATGCCCGGACCGTCGTGGACCTCTGCCGTCAAGCCGGCATCACGCCGCTCCCCCTGCTGCTCGCCGGCGGCATGCCGAACGGCGTGAACAACCTGCGCATCGGCGAGGCCATCCTGCAGGGCGGGCGCGATACGTTCCTGACCGATCCCTGGGACGCGCTCGACCGCGATGCCTTCGAACTCACCGGCGAACTGCTGGAGGTCAAGACGAAACCCGCCATGCCGATCGGCCTCTCCGGCATCGACGCCTTCGGCAATGTGCCCGTCTTCATCGACGAGGGCGACCGGCTGCGCGGCATCGCCAATATCGGCCGCGAGGACGTGATTGCCGAAGGGCTGCTCCCGACGCGGCCGGGCGTGCGCGTGCTCGGCGCCTCCAGCGACCATCTGGTGCTCGACCTCACCGAGGCCGACCCGCCCTTGGCTGTCGGCGAGAATGTCAGTTTCCGCATGAATTACGGCGCGCTGCTGACGGTGATGACGTCCGAATATGTGGAGAAGGTTCCGATGCGGGATGTGCAGGAGGCGGGCGAAGCGAGGGCCTTCGCGATCGAGACGGACGCGATCGGCGGCGCGCTGGTCGTCGTGCAGAATGTCGCGGAACGCATCGAACAACTGGGCTTTGAAAAGGGCATCGGCGAAAAATGCACTGGCACTCTCCGTCTGCGCCCGCCGGCGCGATGTCATTCGTTTCGTGGAGGCGGCAGGCCGCCGGCACGATGCGCTGGGCATGATCTGGATCGATTCCGATGCCGCGATGATGCCGGACGAAGGCGCCAACGCGCCGGCTGAAAACGCCGTGCTCCGCCGCATGCTCAGCCGCCTGCCGCCGCATGTCGCACCGGAAAACATCGTGCTGATCGGCCTGCGCAATGCCGCACCGGAAGAGGTCGCGGCGCTGAAGGCATCCCGCATGCGCGTCTTCACCATGGCGGAAATCGATGCGGTGGGGCTGCGCCAGGCGATGCGCGAGGCGATCGCCCTGGCGTGCGCCGGCACACGCGGCTTCCATCTGTGTTACTCGCCGACGGCCACCGACATGTCCGGCTGGAGCGGCGGCATTGGCGGCATCACGGTGCGCGAGACCCATTCGGCAATGGAGATGGCAGCGCTCAGCGGCAAGTTGCGCTCGCTCAGCATTTCCGGCATTGATGCCGCGCTGCCATCGCCGATCGGTGCGGAATGCGCCAATTTCATCCTGTCGGCTTTCGGCAAGACCATTCTCTGATCACACCAATGGGAGACCTTTCATGATCAAGCGTATCAAGCCCGGCGCGCGCTTCTGCCAGGCCGTCGTCGTCAACGGCATCGTCACCACCGCCGGCGTCACCGGCGACGGCACCGACACGGTTGCCCAGACCCGCGACATTCTTGCGACGATCGACGGCCTGCTGGCCGAGGCCGGCTCGTCCAAGGCCAAGCTGATCAGCGCCAATATCTGGCTGCGCGACATCGCCCATTTCAGCCAGATGAACGAAGTCTGGGACCAGTGGGTCGACAAGGACAACCTGCCGGTCCGCGCCACCGTGGAAGCCCGCCTCGCGGCCCCGGAACTGCTGGTCGAAATCCAGGTCACCGCGCTCGTCTGAGCCTTTTGACATCAATCGAAAGCCGAGGCTGCCAACGCAGCCTCGGCTTTTTTGCGTTCACAGCGTCTTCAGCACGTCGCCCAGCGCATCCACCAGCAGGTCAGCATTCTCGCGGGAGAAGACCAGCGGCGGGCGGATTTTCAGCACATTGGCGTTGGGGCCGGAGGCGCTGATCAGGATGCGGCGCTCGCGCAGGCCGTTGACGATGCGGGTCGTCAGCGCCGCGTCCGGGCTCTTCGCCGCCGGGTCGGCGACGATCTCGACGCCGATGAACAGGCCGGAGCCGCGCACATCGCCGATCGCCGGATGGGAGAGGTTTCTGAGCCCATCCATCAAATACTGGCCGACATCCAGCGCATTCTGTTGCAGGCCTTCGATGCGGATCGTATCGAGCACCGCCTTGCCGGCGGCAGCGGCGATCGGGTTGCCGCCGAACGTGTTGAAATAGCGCGCGCGGGGGCCGAAATCGGCGATCACTTCCGGGCGCAGCACGATTCCGGCCATCGGATAGCCGTTGCCCATCGGCTTGCCGATCGTCACCATGTCGGGGGCGACGCTGTGGCGCTCAAAGCCCCACATGGCTTCCCCGGTGCGGCCGAAGCCGGGCTGCACCTCATCCGCCACGAAGAGGCCGCCGGCCGCATGGATCGCGTCCACCGCCGGCTTCAGGAAGCCTTTCGGACCGGCGAAGATGCCGTCGCTCGAAAAGATCGTGTCGGTGATCAGCATGGCCGGCTTGATGCCGTGGCGCTTCAGGTCGGCGATGGCCGCCGCAACATCGCGGCCGAACTTTTCCATCACCTCGTCCGGCGAATGGCGATAGCTGTCTGGCGCGGGCACGGTGCGCACATGCGGGCCGAGCGTCACGGATTCGCCGAGCGAGGGCGAGAATTCGGCGACCGCGCTCGTCAGGCCGTGATAGGCGAGTTCCGTCGCAATGATGCCGGTGCCGCCGGTGACGTGGCGGGCGATGCGCACGGCAAGGTCGTTCGCCTCGCTGCCGGTGCAGGTGAACATGGCCTGGCTGAGGGCTTCCGGGAACGTCGCGGTCAGCGTCTCGGCATAGTCGATGATGCCTTCGTGCAGGTAGCGCGTATGCGTGTTGAGCACGGCGGTCTGCTTCGTGATCGCCTCCACCACGCGCGGATGGCAATGGCCGAGCGAGGCGACGTTGTTATAGGCGTCGAGGTATTTTTCGCCCGCAGCGTCGTAAAGGAAGACGCCTTCGCCGCGCACCAGATGCAGCGGCTTCTCATAGAACAGGCGGTAGGCGGGGCCGAGTACCTTTTCCCGGCGGGCGATCAATGCCCGCTCGGTCTCGTCCAGCCGTTCGAAATCGTCTCGCGAAAATGCATTTACCATCGACATGATTCAGCCCTCGGAAAGATTGGGCACGAGCTGCTTCAGCCCGGCCGGCGTCAGATCGGATATGTTTTGCAAACCGCGCCAGGCGGTGGCGTGGTTGCGCATGATGTAGTCGCGGTTTTCCGGAAACCGTGCGGAGCGCCATTCGGCGATGATGATCGACATCGCCAGCCGCGACCGGGTGAGGAGCGGCAGAAGCTCGACCTCTGCCGGCTCCAGCGCGCGGGCGGACAGGAAGCCTTCGAGGAACGCCCCGATCCGTGCCGCCCAGTTTTCCGTCGCGAGATGATAGGAGAGCGCGACCCCGAGGTCGTTGATGAGCGGCGCGTGCACCATGTCGCCGAAATCGATGATGCCGACGACCGTGGTGGGGGCTGCCGGATCGAGCAGGATATTGTGCGGGTTGAAGTCGTTGTGGATGATCTGGCGGCGCCGGAGCCCGGCAATGGTGGGAAGCGCGCGCTCGAATTCGACAAGCACGGCTTCCGCCTGCGCCCGGCGTTCCGGCGCGACGTGATCGACGAGGGCGGCGAGATCGAGCGTGTGGGAGATGTCCCACATCAGCTTTCCCGCCGGCGGGCGGCCGTCATAGTCCTCCAGGCCCCGTCCCAGCTCGGCGAGCGCGCGGCCGACATTGCGGCTCTGCGCCTCGGTTGCCGGCGTGCGGTACTGCAATTCGCCGCCGAGAAAGGTGAGCAGGCGCATGATGCGCGGGCCGTCGGCGGTGGAAAGCGTGTGGCTCGGTGTGCCATCCGTCGTCAGCACCAGCCGCGGCACCGGCACGGCGGGTGCGGCACGGGCGAGATGCAGCAGCGCGCCGTCCTGGAATTCCAGCGCCGCCGGGTCCTCGGCGGGATTGGCGATCTTCAGGATGAAATCCGTTCCGTCCGCGCGGGTGAAGAGAAAGGTCTCGTCCCGCTCGCTGGAAAGCCGCTTGATTGCGCCGCTCGTGCCATAGACCCGCAGCACCGCGGCCTCGGCATCTGCGAGCGATGTCGGGCTCCACGTCGCCGACATGGAATCGGCCTTCTTGGCGGCGGGCGCTGGTTTCGTCATAGTGGCTCCGTTGGCGCGGTTTTCCGCATTTCCTCGACGTTCACCTTGAAACACGCCGAAAAAGATGCATCAAGTATCTTATTAGTCGATTTTGCGGACCAGTTCCATGCCTGAATTCACCACACTGGACCATGAGAACCTCAACAGCGTCGTTTATGGCGCGCTGTGCGATGCCCTCATGCAGGGACGGTTCCAGCCCGGCGACCGGCTGAAGATCCGCGAGCTGGCGGAACAGTTCGGCACCAGCGTGACCCCGATCCGCGACGCCATCCTCCGCCTTGCCAATGACGAGGCGATCACCTTCCGCTCGCCGCGCGACATCCGCATTCCCGAGATGAGCGAAAGCCGCTACCGGGAAATCCGGGCGATTCGCGTGCGGTTGGAGGGGCTTGCGGCAGAGACGGCCGCGCAAGTGGCGACCAGCGCGGATATCAGGGCCTTGGAAGGCATTTTGCTTGAAAACGAGCAGGCAATCGCGGCCGGCGACCGTCTGCGAGGCACGCAGCTCAACCAGGCTTTTCACTTCATGCTGCCGCAGATCGCCGGGCTTCCGGTGCTGAACACCATCCTGCGGCGGCTCTGGTTGCAGATGGGGCCGAACATTTCCGATGCCTATATAGATGGCGGACGTGCAATGATCGACCATCACTATCCGGTCGTCGAGGCACTGAAACGGCATGATCCGGCCGCCGCTTCCATGGCGATCGTCGACGACATCCTGCTCGGCGGCAAACCGATCCTCGAACGCATCGAGCGCGGCACGGAGCGCAAGGTTCGCCGGGCTTGAAGACGCTGTAAAAAGAAGGCTTGCATTTCGAAAACCGCCAATTACGATGCATCAAGCATCAAAGGAGACTGGGCGCATGACCGAAGAACGCCGCACCATGCTGCTGACCGGGGCGAGCCGCGGTATCGGCCACGCGACGGTCAAGCTGTTCCAGTCGAAGGGCTGGCGCATCCTCACCGTCTCTCGTCAGCCGTTCTCCGAAGACTGCGCCTGGCCGTCAGCCCGCGAAAGCCATATCCAGGCCGACCTTGCCGATCTCAGCCAGATCGATCGCCTCGCCGCGACCGTGCGCGAGCGCCTGCCGAACGGCCGGCTGCACGCGCTCGTCAACAATGCCGGCATTTCGCCGAAAGGCCCTGAAAAGAGCCGCCTCGGCGTGATGGGCACGGACGCGGATGTCTGGACGCATGTGCTGAATGTCAATGTCGTCTCGACGGCGCTGATCGCCCGCGCGCTGATGCCGGAGCTCGAAGCAGCGAAGGGCTCGATCGTCAACGTCACCTCGATCGCCGGAACGCGCGTGCATCCCTTCGCAGGGGTCGCCTATGCGGCATCGAAGGCGGCCCTCGGCTCGCTCACGCGCGAGATGGCGCATGAATTCGGCAAACGCGGCGTGCGGGCCAATGCCATCGCGCCGGGTGAAATCG
The DNA here is from genome assembly GCF_051201095.1 of Shinella sp. BE166. Lineage (NCBI taxonomy): Bacteria > Pseudomonadati > Pseudomonadota > Alphaproteobacteria > Hyphomicrobiales > Rhizobiaceae > Shinella > Shinella sp. BE166. The sequence goes on from NZ_JBPEHL010000003.1 coordinate 567,320, forward strand.
AAACCTCGATCCTGTCGCCCGGAACGGACGCGCTGGTGGCGGCGGAAGTGCCGATGGGGCGATTGGGCGAACCGCGCGAAGTCGCGGAGACCATCTATTTCCTGTGCACCGAGCCCTCCTCCTACATCAACGGCGCGGAAATCCACATCAACGGAGGGCAACACGTCTGACGCCTGTCAATCGCGGGAAAAATCCCGTTGACCGGCAGGGACCGGAATGCATCAATCGGCTGGAAACGCCCCGGGGAAAGGGCGCGACGGCCGGAGAGGCTGCAAAACCGCCGATACGCCAAAGGCGAGGGTGGTGCCAGCAGTCCGCAGGAGTTCGTCATCGGGGCCGGCATCACACCGGTTCCTTCACAAACGAAGAAAAGGGGAATGTCATGAAAACGAAGATTCAATCGGGTGTTCTGGCCGCCGCAGCAATCCTGCTGTCTGCAAGCCTTGCCTTGCCGGCTTTCGCGCGGGACCTGACCGTCGTCTCCTGGGGCGGCAATTATCAGGATGCGCAGCGCGACATCTACTTCAAGCCCTTCGCGGAAAAGTCCGGCAAGCCGGTGCTTGACGAAGCCTGGGATGGCGGCATCGGTGTCATCCAGTCGAAGGTCAAGGCCGGCGCGCCGAACTGGGACGCCGTGCAGGTGGAAGCCGAAGAGCTGGCGCTCGGCTGTGCCGACGGCCTCTATGAAAAGATCGACTGGGACAAGATGGGCGGCAAGGACAAGTTCCTCGACAGCGCCGTCAACGACTGTGGCGTCGGCGCCATCGTCTGGTCCACGGCGATCGCCTATGACGGCGACAAGCTGAAGGAAGGCCCGGCCTCCTGGGCGGATTTCTGGAATGTCGAAAAGTTCCCCGGCAAGCGCGCGCTGCGCAAGGGGCCGAAATATACGCTGGAATTCGCGCTGCTCGCCGATGGCGTATCGAAGGACGAACTCTACGACGTGCTCGGCACCGACGAAGGCGTCGAACGTGCCTTCAAGAAACTCGACGAGTTGAAGGCGAACATCGTCTGGTGGGAATCGGGTGCCCAGCCGCTGCAGTTCCTCGCCTCCGGCGAAGTGGCGATGACATCGGCCTATAACGGCCGCATCACCGGCATCAACCGCACGGAAGGCAAGAACTTCAAGGTCGTCTTCCCCGGCAGCATCTACGCCGTCGATAGCTGGGTCGTGCTGAAGGACGCTGAGAACAAGGACGCCGCGCAGGACTTCATCGCCTTTGCGAGCCTGCCCGAACATCAGGCGAAGCTACCGGAATTCGTTGCCTACGGCCTGCCGAACAAGGACGCGGCCGCCAAGGTTCCGGCAGAATTCGCCAAGGACCTGCCGACCGATCCCGCCAACATGACGGACTCGATCGCGCTCAACGTCGATTTCTGGATCGACAATGCCGAAACGCTGACACAGCGCTTCAACGCCTGGCTGGCCCAGTAAGAACATCCATGACGAAGGGCGCCGCCGGCGCCCTTCCTGTCTGGCCGGATGCGTTCCCGCGGATTCCCGAGGGCCGTATCCTTCGCCTCTAGCGATGGAGTCTTTCGTGGCCGAATTCATCCGCTTCGACCGCATCACCAAATTCTACGGCCCGCTCTGCGTGGTCGAAAATCTCGATCTCGGCATCGGCAAGGGCGAGTTCGTCAGCCTGCTCGGCCCCTCCGGCTCCGGCAAGACGACGCTCTTGATGATGCTTGCGGGCTTCGAGCAGCCGACCTCGGGCAACATCGTGCTGGACGGCACGGCGATCAACGATGTGCCGACGCACAAGCGGGACATGGGCGTCGTCTTCCAGAGTTATGCCCTGTTCCCGCATATGTCGGTCGGCGAGAACGTCGCCTTCCCCTTGCAGATGCGCGGGCTTGGCAAGGCGGAGATCGCCCAGCGCGTGGCACGCGCGCTGGACATGGTGCAGCTTTCGGCCTTCGTCGACCGCCGGCCGTCGCAGCTTTCGGGCGGCCAGCAGCAGCGCGTGGCGCTGTCGCGCGCGCTGGTCTTCGAGCCGCGCGTCGTGCTGATGGACGAGCCGCTCGGCGCACTCGACAAGCAGCTGCGCGAACAGATGCAGCTCGATATCCGCGACCTGCACCGCCGGCTCGGGCTGACGATCGTCTTCGTCACGCATGATCAGTCGGAAGCGCTCACCATGTCGGACCGCGTGGCGGTCTTCAACAAGGGCAAGATCGAGCAGATCGGCACGCCGCGGCAGGTCTATGACGAGCCGGCGACGCGTTTCGTCGCGGAATTCATCGGCGAGACCAACCTGGTCGAGGGTGTCGTCGAGGGCGTGCAGGGGCAGGAGGCGACCGTGCGGCTGTCCTCGGGCGTTGAGATCGTCTCGGCCGTGTCCGGCAGCGTCGCCTCCGGCCAGCCGGTCCTGCTCTCCATCCGGCCGGAACGGGTCGATCTCAGCGAGACGCGCGGCGACCAGCGCAACTGCCTGGAAACGGAGGTCACCGATTCCGTCTACCAGGGCGATCATCTTCGTGTGCAATTGCAGAACGCCGCGCATCCGCTGATCGCCAAGCTCGGCCGCCGCTCGCGCGAATTCGCACCGGGGACGCGGGTCTATGCGGCCTTTTCGGCCGGCGACTGCCGGGTCATCGCGCAATGAGCGCGGGCTCGTCGCGCACCGGGCGCTCGCTGATCCTGCTGGCGCCGCTGCTCATCTTTCTCCTCGGCTTCTTCGTCTGGCCGCTGTTCAGCATGATGTCGCAGGCCGTGTCGGATCCGGCCGTGCTGCGCCTGCTACCCCGCAGCGCGCAGGTGCTGCCGGACTGGGACCGCAAGTCGCCGCCGACCATGCCGATGCAGGCGGCGCTGATGGAGGACCTGAAGGCCGTCGACGATGACCAGGCGCTTGGCGACATGGTGCGCCGCCTCAATAGCGCCCGCTCCGGCTTCCGCACCCTGATGTCCAAGACGACGAGCGCGCTTAACGACGTCGAAAACCCGCCCGCCGACCTCGTTTCCATTGACAAGCGCTGGGAGAGGCCGGAATTCTGGCTGGCAATCGCCGATGCGCTGTCGCCGCTGACCGACCGCAACCTGCTTGCCGCCGTCGATCTCGGCCGCAATGCCGCGGGCGATATCGAGCACCTACCGGCAGACCAGTCCGTCAACCGCGTCATTCTCGTGCGCACTTTCTGGATCGCCGCCCTCGTCACCTTTTTCTGCGCCTGCATCGGGTTCCCCTATGCGATCATCGCGGCCTCGCTCGACGGCTGGAAGCGCGACCTGATGCTCGGCGCCGTGCTGCTGCCGCTCTGGACCTCGCTTCTGGTGCGCACCGCCGCCTGGTTCATCCTGTTGCAGGAACAGGGGCTCATCAACGATCTCCTGCGCGCGATCGGCCTCATAAACGCGCCGCTGCCGCTGATCTTCAACCGCACCGGCGTCATCATCGCCATGACCCATGTGCTGCTGCCCTTCATGGTTCTGCCGATCTATTCGGTGCTGATCACCATCCCGAAGAACCTGATGCCGGCGGCCGCGTCGCTTGGCGCGCCGCCCTGGCGGGCCTTCCTGCGCGTGCTGCTTCCCTTGAGCCTGCGCGGCGTCGCTTCCGGCAGCCTGCTCGTCTTCATCTCGGCGATCGGCTACTACATCACGCCGGCGCTGATCGGCGGGCCGGGCGACCAGATGATTTCCTCGATCATCGCCTTCTACGCGACGGGTTCGGCGAACTGGGGCATGGCCGGCGCGCTCGGCGTCGTGCTGCTCGTCGCCACGCTCCTGCTCTACAGCGTCTATGCACGGCTTTCGGCCGAAGAGCCGGGGAGGCGCTAGGCCATGCCGATGAAGCTCGCCAAAGTCGCCTTCGCCACGCTGACAATCCTGTTCCTCGTAGCCCCCCTCATCGCCATCCTGCCGCTCGCCTTCACATCGAGCGTCATCCTGACCTATCCGATCCCGTCCTGGTCGATGCGCTGGTTCGAGGAACTGTTCACGGCGGATGCCTGGCGCCGCGCGATCATCAACAGCCTGATCATCGGCACGGGCACGACGCTGCTCGCCACCGTGCTCGGCACCGCCGCATCGCTCGGCCTGCGCAACCGCCTCCTCTTCTTTCGCGGCGCGATGCGCACGCTTTTCCTGCTGCCGATGGTGGTGCCCGCCGTCGTGCTCGGCGTCGGCATGCAGGTGCTGCTTGCCGGCTTCGGCCTGACGAACAGCTATGCCGGCGTGATCATCGCCCACACGGTCGTCGCCGTGCCCTTCGTCATCGTCAGCGTCACCGGGGCGCTTGCCGGCATCGACGAGCGCGTGGAACTCGCCGCCCAAAGCCTCGGCGCTGCGCCCATCACGGTTTTCCGCCGCGTGACGCTACCGCTCGCCATGCCCGGCGTGCTCTCCGGCGCCGTGCTCGCCTTCGCCACGTCGCTCGACGAGGTGGTGCTGACGCTCTTCGTCGCCGGCCCCAACCAGCGCACACTGGCCCGGCAGATGTTCTCCAGCATCCGCGAGAATATCAGCCCGGCGATCGCCGCCGCCGCCTTCCTCTTCATCGCCGCGACGGTCCTCATCGGCCTCGTCGTCATGCTGTCGCGCTCCATGCTGGCGAAGCGGCGCTAGCGCTTCAGCGCCGCCGCGAGGACCTCATAGACGCGTGGCTCGCGCATATGCGCGACGTTGAAGCGCATGAAGTTTCCCGCGGTCTGCGACACGCTGAACACGTTGCCGGGGGCGAGCACGACGCCCTCGTCAACGGCGGCCTGCGCCACCTCGCCGGAATCCAGCCCCTCCGGCAGCCGGCACCAGAGATAGAAGCCGCCGCGCGGTGAAAGCCACGGCTCTATGCCGAGCCGGGCGAGCCGGTCCACCGTCTCGCGCCGGGCGCGCACGAGCTTGCGCCGGAGTTCCTCCATATGTTTGCGGTAGCCGCCGCCGGCCAGCATATGGGCGATGATCTCGCTGGACATCGGGCTCGGGCCGCCGAAATTCGTGGCGATCTGCAAATCGACCAGCCCCTCGATCCAGTCCGCCCGCGCCGCGATATAGCCGCAGCGCGCCGAGGCCGAGAGCGTCTTGGAAAAGCTGCCGATGCGGATGACGCGGCCGAGCCCGTCGAGCGCCGCAAGCCGGGTAGACGGCTCCGGCTCGAAATCGGCAAAGATGTCGTCCTCGACGAGGATCGTGTCGCTGCCCGCCGCCGCGTTCAGCAGACGATGGGCGACCTGCGGCGACAGGGTGGCGCCCGTCGGGTTGTGGATTGCCGAATTGGTGACGTAGAGCCGCGGCCGCGCCGCATCCAGCACGGTCTCGAAGGCCGCGATATCCGGCCCTGACGGCGTATAGGGCACGCCGACGACCGTCACCTGATGCGCCTTCAGCAGGGCCTGGTAATTGAAGTAACATGGGTCGTCGACCAGCACCGTATCGCCGGGACGCAGCAGGAAGCGGCAGACCAGGTCGAACGCCTGCGTGCCGGTATTCGCCAGCATCAGGTGATCCGGCCCGGCCGCGATGCCTTCCTCCGCCAGGCGGCCAAGCAGCAGCCGGCGCAGCGCCTGGGACCCGCGCGTGCTGCCGTAATAGGCGAGCACGTCGCCGTCGCTGCGCGCAAGGCTGCGGATCGCGCGGCGCAGCGACGCGTCGGGCATCCAGTCCGCCGGCAGCCAGCCGCAGCCGGGTTTCAGCACCCCGGCATCGGCATCGAGCGATTGCCGCGACACCCAGAACGGATCGACCGCACGCGCCTTCAGCGTCTCCGCTTCCGCCAGTTTCAGCGGATGCAGGCCGGCATTCGAGACATAGAACCCGGATCCGCGCTGCGCCCGGATCAGCCCTTCCGCCGCGAGACGATCATAGGCCTCGACAACGGTGGAGGGCGAGACCCCCATGGAAGCCGCAAACCGCCGGATCGAGGGAAGCCGATCGCCGGGCGCCAAGGCGCGGCTGGCGATCCGGCCGCCGATCGCCGCCACGACCTCCGAAATCCGGGTTCCCGCCGCTGCTTCGTTCGCGAAGTTTGCCTTCATTGTACTGGTCCTTGAACACATACAGTTCTTTCGAATTGTACTGCTCCGTTCCTGTTTCCGCCAGCCCCACGGATGTACGAAGGATGCGAATGCGAGGTGTCATGAAATCATCCATGGAAGGCTGGGGCAGCGGCCTCGTCGGCGTCATCATCTTCAGCGGCTCGCTGCCCGCGACCCGTATTGCGGTGTCGGATTTTTCGCCGCTGTTCCTGACCTCGGCGCGCGCCGTCATCGCCGCGCTGCTGGGCGCCGTCCTTCTCTTCGCGCTGCGCCAGCCGAAACCGTCGCGCGACACGCTGCTGTCGCTGACGATCGTGGCACTCGGCGTCGTCGTCGGCTTCCCGCTGCTGACCGCGGTGGCGCTGCAATACATCACCTCCGCCCATTCCATCGTCTTCATCGGCCTGCTGCCGCTGGCGACCGCGATCTTCGGCGTGCTGCGGGGTGGGGAGCGGCCGAAGCCGCTGTTCTGGCTGTTTTCCGGCATCGGCAGCGCGACGGTGGTGGGCTTTGCGCTCAATTCCGGCGCGGAGATCTCGCTCGTCGGCGACCTGCTGATGGTGGCCGCCGTCATCGTCTGCGGGCTCGGCTATGCGGAAGGCGCGAAACTCTCGCGCAGCCTCGGCGGCTGGCAGGTCATCTCCTGGGCGCTGATCCTCTCGCTGCCACCGATGGCGGTCATCGCGCTCGTCTCGCTGCCGCAGACCTGGGCCGGCATCGACGGCAGCGCCTGGGCGGGGCTTGCCTATGTATCCGTCTTCAGCATGCTGATCGGCTTCGTGTTCTGGTATCGCGGCCTGGCGCTCGGCGGCATCGCGGCGGTCGGCCAGCTACAGTTGCTGCAACCCTTCTTCGGCCTCCTGCTCGCCGCCTTCCTGCTGCACGAAAAGGTCAGCCCGCTGATGGTGGTCACCACGCTTGCCATCGTGCTCTGCGTCGCCGGCGCGCGGAAATTCGCGCGCTAGAGGATCAAAGCGAGGCCGTGATGCCGCCGTCGACATAGAGGATGTGTCCGTTCACGAAGGAGGAGGCATTCGAGGACAGGAAAATGCATGCGCCGACGAGTTCCTCGACCTTGCCCCAGCGGCCGGCCGGCGTGCGTTTTTCCAGCCAGTCGGAGAAGGCGGGGTCGGCGACGAGGGCGGCGTTCAGCGGTGTGTCGAAATAGCCGGGCGCAATCGCGTTGCATTGCAGGCCGTATTTCGCCCAGTCGGCCGCCATGCCCTTGGTGAGGTTGCCGACAGCGCCCTTGGTGGCCGTGTAGGGCGCGATGCCGGGGCGGGCGAGCGCCGTCTGCACGCTGGCAATGTTGATGATCTTGCCCGCGCCGCGCTTGATCATGTGCCGGGCAACGGCCTGACCGACATTGAAGACGGTCGAGATATTGGTCTTCAACAGCCGCTCGAAGGCATCCGCCGGAAAGTCTTCGAGCGCCGTACGATGCTGCATGCCGGCATTGTTGACCAGGATATCGATGGCGCCGACCTCCGCCTCGAAACCATCGACGGCCGCGCGCACGGCCTCATGGTCCGTGGCGTCGAAGGCGAGCATGTGTTTCGTCCCGAGACTTTCCGCGGCCGCCGCGAGCCTCGCCGCATCGCGTCCGTTGAGGATAATCCCGGCGCCCGCTGCAGCAAGGCCGCGCGCGAGCGCAAGGCCGATGCCCTGCGAGGAGCCGGTGACGAGGGCACGTTTGCCCGTCAGGTCGAAGAGTTGGGTGCTCACGGTTCCTCCCGAGGCAAAGCCGATCAAGCCACCCTGCATCAGACGCGTCGCGGTGGCAAATGCGGCCGTTTCGGAACGCACAAAGGTCGGTGCAAGGAATGGAGCCAGCGGGGGAAATCTGCTATGGCTGTATCGTGAGCCGTCCTTGCCCGCGACGATCGTGTCCGGCAAAACGCTCTGGGAGATCTGGATGGCGTTGGATGTTCGGACGGCGAAGGATGTGAGCGGGGCCGCAAGTCCCAAGGCGTTGCGCGTCGGCTTTATCTTGTCGAAGAGCTTTACGCTTTCCGCCTTCGCGCTGTTCGTGGATACGCTGCGGCTGGCCAGCGACAGCGAGGACCGCTCCCGGCGCGTCCATTGCGACTGGGACGTGCTCAGCAGCACGCGCAATTTCATCTCCTCGTCGAGCGGCATCCAGGTCGCCCCCACCGCGCCCTTCGCCGATCCCTCCTGTTTCGACTATATCGCCGTCGTCGGCGGCCTCTTGAAGGTCGACGAGCCGATCGACAGCTATGCGCTCGCCTATCTGCGCAAGGCGGCGAATGCCGGCGTCGGGCTGATCGGCCTGTGTACCGGCAGCTTCATCCTCGCCGAAGCCGGCCTGCTGAAGGGGCACACGGCCTGCGTGAGTTGGCTGCACCACCGCGAATTCCGCGGCCGTTTTCCCGATATCGAGGCGACGTCGGAGCAGATCTTCCGCTTCGACGGCAAGGTCGCCACCTGTGCCGGCGGCAGCAGCGTCGCCGATCTCGCAGCGACGCTCGTGCGCCACCATGTCGGCGAGGCGGCGGAGCGCAATGCGCTGGAAATCCTGCAAATCCGCCACCGCCGCGACGCCACCGACCTCCAGCCGCGCAACCCGCTCGGCCTCGAAGCGCGCGACCGCCGCGTGCACCTTGCCATCATGATGATGGAGCAGCACACCGAAGACCTGCTGTCGATCGACAGCATCGCCACCATGACGAACGTCTCCCGCCGCCAGCTCGAACGCCTGTTCGAGAGCGACATGGGCGCCTCGCCGAGCGCGATCTACATGAAGATCCGCATGGCGGCGGCGCTCAACATGGTGGTGCGTACCAACAAGCCGCTGATCGAGATCGCGCTGGAAACCGGCTTCGAGAGCCTGTCGCACTTCACCCGCCGTTTCCGCGCCGCCTTCGGCGACACGCCCTCGCAGATCCGCCGCGACGGCCGCCGACAAGCAGGCTGAGGGGGGCAAGCTGACGGGCAACTTTTCCGGCCGCTTGGAACCAAGCCGCCCGCCAGCCGTTCGGTCTCCATTGCTGACAAGGAGACCGTAATGGCAAGCAACGACGTTCAATCCCAGATTTCCGCTCTTCGCGCAGAAATCGCCGCGCTTCAGAAGGACCTCGGCGAACGGGGCAGCGAAGCCTATGACACGATCCGCGATCGCGCCGGCAATGCCGTCGAGGCTGCCCGGCCCGCTGTCCGTTCGGCAACGAAATATGTGCGCAATGAAGGCGCTGCCGTGGCCCAGGCCGCGCGCGAGCATCCGGCCGCACTGTCCACCGTGGTGCTGACGGCCGGCCTTGCCGGTGTCGTCATCGGCTATCTGCTCGGCTCCCTCGAAAGCGAGCCGCCGCGGCGCCAGCAGCGCTGGTTCTGAACTGGAAAAGCCCGGCAGTGCCGGGCTTTTTCATGTGCTTCACCAAACGGAGGCAAACCATTGCCTCCGCTTATTCTTACCGGTGGCGCAGGCCGAAGAGATAGCCGATGAAGGCGGCGCCTGCGAGGGTCGCAAGCGGGTTGGTCTGGATCGTCTGGCGGATATCCTCGCGCAGCGATTCCGCCTTGGCAACGGCAAGCTGGCCTGTACCTTCGGCGATCAGCCCCGCGGTTTCCTTCAGCCGGCTGATTTCCGCCTTCAGCACTTCGATCTGTTCGCTGACCGTCGCTTCCGCAGCCGCCGCACGGGCATCCTCCGAAATGCTATCGCCACTTTCAACGACACCAAGCGTGCGCTTGCCGGTGCTCTTTTCGTCAGCCATGGACATGTCTCCTGGATTTGATGGAATGGCATGAGCAAGAACGACCGCCGCGCCCGTTGGTTCCCGCCGATGATTCAAACTGTGATCTTTCCCCTGCGACTCAGTGATTGACTCTCGCGCACTTTGAGAACAAATAAGGAACAAACCGTCTCAAACCCGGGAGCCGCAACGCCGATGTCCGCCTCCGCCGCCCATGCCGTTGTCGCCGACCTGCGCGACCGCATCCGGCAGTTCGATGGCCGCGCCGCGCGCGACCGGGCGGTGCTGCCCTTCGGCGTGCCTGACATAGACGACCGGCTCCCCGGCGGCGGGCTGGCGCTTGCCAGCCTGCACGAGGTCTGCGGCGGCGGCAACGATGCGGTCGAGGGCGCGGCCGCCATGCTCTTTGCCGCCGGCATCGCGGCGCGCACCAAGGGGCAGGTGCTCTGGGTCCTGACGCGGCCGGATCTCTTCGCGCCGGCGCTCGCCCAGGCGGGGCTTGCCCCCGGCCGCGTGATCTATGTGGAGGCGGGCGATGAAAAAAGCCTGCTCCTCTGTTTCGAGGAGGGCCTGCGCCATGGCGGGCTCGGCGCGGTGGTGGCGGAGGTGGCGCGGCTGTCGCTCACCGCCTCGCGCCGCCTGCAACTGGCGGCAGAGGCCGGCGGCACGCTCGGCATTGCGCTGCGCCGTTTCAAGCACCGGTCGGAAGAGGGTGCCTTTGGGCAGCCCTCTGCCGCCGTGACGCGCTGGCGGGTTGCCGTCCGGCCGTCCGTCGCCCTTCCCGTGCCCGGCATCGGCCGGGCGCAGTGGCTTTTGCAACTCGTGCGCTGCCGGGCCGGCGAGGCGGCAGACTTTGACGTGGAGGCACCCGATGCCGAGGGTCGTATCGCTTTTTCTTCCCGGCTGGCCGATCGATCGCCTGAGGCGGGCACTTGGCGCCTCGGCACCTCCGCCTGACAAGCGGCTCGTGCTCGTCGGCCGGGAGGGCTCGCGCCGCATCCTGACCGCCGTGAGCAAGCCGGCCGAACAGGCGGGCCTGCGCGTCGGCATGCCGCTCACCAAGGCCCATGCGCTGGTCCCCGAGGTGGTGACCATGCCGGCCGATCCCGCAGCGGATGCGGCGGCGCTGGAGCGCCTGTCGCTCTGGGCCTTGCAGCACTATGCGCCCATCGTCGCGCCCGATCCGCCGGATGGCCTGGTCATCGACACGACCGGCGCCGACCACCTGCATGGCGGCGAGGAGCGCATGCTGACCGGCCTCGTCAACCGCCTCACGGCCTCCGGCATTTTTGCGCGCGCGGCGGTGGCGGATAGCTGGGGTGCCGCGCATGCCGCCGCCCGTTTCCTTGCCGATCCCGTACGCGTCATTGCGCCGGGCATGGTGGGCGAAACCGTCGCGCCACTGCCGATCCTCGGGCTGCGGATACCGCCGGAAACCGTCACGGGCCTGCGCGTGCTCGGTTTCGCCACTATCGGCGACGTGCTGGCCGTGCCCCGCGCGCCGCTGGTGCTTCGCTTCGGCCCGCTCCTCGGCCGCCGGCTCGACCAGATCCAGGGCACGATCTCGGAGCCCGTCGATCCGCTGCGCGATCCCGATGTCGTGACGGTCCGCAAAGTGTTTGGCGAGCCGATCGGCGCGCCCGAAACCATCGCGCGCTACACGAAGGCCCTCGTGCACGATCTCTGCCAGGCGCTGGAAAAACGCGGCCTCGGCGCCCGCCGGCTCGATCTCCTGTTCCACCGCGTCGACAGTTCGCTCCAGGCGATCCGCGTCGGCACGGCACGCGCCGTTCGCGACGAAGACCGTCTCACCCGGCTCCTCTCGGACCGCATCGAGACGATCGATCCGGGTTTCGGCATCGAGATCATGGACCTGACCGCCACGCTTGCCGAACCGCTCGTCCTGCAACAGGCGGTCTCCTCGCTGATCGAGGAGGAGCAGGCCGACATTGCCGGTCTCGTCGACGTGATCGCCAACCGCATCGGGGCCGCCCGCCTCTACCGCATCGCCCCCGTCGAAAGCGACGTGCCGGAGCGTTCCTTCCGCCGCATTCCGCCGCTAGCCCCCGATGTCGGCACGACCTGGCAGAACCGCTGGCCGCGCCCGGCGCGCCTGCTGGCCCGGCCCGAGCCGATCGAAGTCATGGCGCTCCTGCCCGACCACCCGCCCGCCTCCTTCACCTGGCGCGGCAAGCGCCGGCTGGTGAAGCGCGCCGACGGCCCCGAACGCATCTTCGGCGAATGGTGGAAGCGCGACGCCGAACTTGCCGCCGTGCGCGATTATTTCCAGGTCGAGGACGCCGTCGGCGAACGCTTCTGGCTCTTCCGCTCGGGCGATGAACAGCAGGTGACAGCCGGCCTCGGCCGCTGGTTCCTGCACGGAATTTTCGCATGAAGCCGCGCTACGCCGAACTCCAGGTCACGTCACACTTCTCGTTCCTGAGGGGGGCGAGCAGCAGCGCGGAATTGTTCGCCCAGGCAAGCGCTCTCGGCATCGAGGCCCTGGCGGTTGTCGACCGCAACAGCCTTGCCGGCGTCGTTCAGGCCCACAGGGCGGCGAAGGAGCTGCCTGCGGACGCCAACATCGTGCGTCTCATCGTCGGTTGCCGGCTCGACCTTGTCGACGGCATGTCGTTGCTCGTCTATCCGACCGACCGCGACGCGTACGGGCGCCTCTGCCGCATGCTCACTATCGGCAAGAAGAAAGCGGGCAAGGGCAAATGCCATCTCGACTGGTCGGACGTCGTGGATTGGAACGAAGGCCTCATCGCCGTTCTGGTCCCCGACGAGGCGGACGAGACCGCGGCCTTCCAGCTCCGCCGCATGCGTGAAACATTCAAGGGCCGCTGCTACCTCGCCCTGACGCTTCGCCGTCGGCCAAACGATCAGCTCCGCCTCTTTGACCTCTCCAACCTAGCCACGCAATATCGCGTGCCAACCGTCGTCACCAACGACGTGCTCTACCACGAACCAGGCCGGCGGATGTTGCAGGACATCGTGACCTGCATCCGCCACAACGTCACCATCGACAATGCTGGGTTCCTCCGCGAGCGCCACGCCGACCGCTACCTGAAACCCCCGGAAGAAATGCACCGCCTCTTCACGCGCTTTCCGGAAGCGCTTCGACGCACGCTTGAAGTTATGGAGCGCTGCCAATTCTCGCTGGACGAATTGCAATACCAATATCCCGAGGAGAAGGAGTATGCCCACCTTACGCCACAGGAGGCGCTGGAGAAATACACCTGGGAGGGAGCCGCGAACCGATACCCGGACGGCGTGCCGGATATCGTCTGCAAGAAGCTGAACTATGAACTGCGTCTCATCGAGAAGATGAAGTATGCCCCTTACTTCCTGACAGTGAACTCGATTGTCCGCCATGCCCGATCGATCGGCATCCTTTGCCAGGGCAGGGGGTCGGCGGCAAACAGCGCGGTGTGCTACGCTCTCGGTATTACCTCAATTAATGCGACCAACAATGGTTTGCTTTTCGAGCGGTTCGTTTCGGAGCAGCGCGGTGAGCCACCCGACATCGACGTGGATTTCGAGCATGAACGGCGCGAAGAGGTCATCCAGTGGGTCTACGATACCTATGGCCATGATCGCGCTGCGCTTTGCGCCACGGTCATCCGCTATCGCTCCCGCGGTGCCATGCGGGATGTCGGGCGTGCACTCGGCATGCCCGAGGACGTGCTCAAAGCCTTGTCGTCGCAGGTCTGGGGTTGGTCCAACGATATTCCGAAGGCACAGATCGAAGATATCGGCTTTAATATCGACGACCGGCGCATCCGGCTCTTGGTAGAACTTTCCCGGCAATTGACAGGTGTGCCGCGCCATCTTTCTCAGCATCCCGGCGGATTCGTGCTGACCCGTGATCGGCTCGACGATCTCGTGCCGATCGAGCCGGCCGCCATGGATGATCGCCAGGTCATCGAATGGGACAAGGACGATGTCGAGTTCCTGGAATTCATGAAGGTGGATGTGCTGGCGCTCGGCATGCTCTCCTGCATGCGCCGGGCTTTCGAATATCTGAAAGACCTCAAGGGCATAGAAAAGGGGCTCTGGAACATTGGCCTGGAGGATGAGCCGACCTACGAGATGATTTCCAAGGCCGATACGCTCGGGACCTTCCAGATCGAGAGCCGGGCGCAGATGTCAATGTTGCCCAGGCTGAGACCCAATAAATTCTATGACATCGTCATTCAGGTGGCGATCGTCCGCCCTGGCCCGATCCAGGGAGACATGGTGCATCCCTATTTGCGGCGGCGGCAGGGATTGGAAAAGCCAGATTATCCAGACGATGACAAATTGAAGAAGGTCCTGGAAAAGACGCTTGGTGTACCGCTGTTTCAGGAACAGGCCATGCAGGTCGCCATTGTCGGCGCTAAATTCACTGCGGGCCGCGCTGACCAGCTTCGCCGCGCCATGGCGACGTTCAAACATACGGGCGGCGTCGACAAGTTCCGACAGGAGCTGATCAATGGCATGACCAAAAACGGTTACTCACTGGAATTTGCCGACCGCATGTGCCGCCAGCTTGAAGGCTTTGGCTCCTACGGTTTTCCGGAAAGCCACGCCTACAGTTTCGCCATCATCGCCTACGCCTCCGCGTGGATGAAGTGCCATCACCCGGACATTTTCTGCGCAGCGCTGCTCAACTCGCAACCCATGGGCTTCTACGCGCCGGCGCAGATCGTGCGCGATGCGCAGGAGCATGGGGTGGAGGTGCGACCGGTCTGCGTCAATGAAAGCCGATGGGATTGCACGCTGGAGCCGACGGAGGACAAGGACCGCTTTGCGGTGCGGCTTGGCCTCAGGTTGATCAAAGGGTTGAACGACAAGAAGCTGAAGCACTTCTTCGGTGAGCGATCGGAAGAGCCGTTCGTCTCGGTAGACGATCTTTGGCGACGCGCCCAATTGCCGGTGGCGACGCTGGTCGAACTGGCTGAGGCGGATGCCTTTCGGCCGTCGCTGGGGCTAGCCCGGCGCGAGGCGCTCTGGGCTATCCGTGCTTTGCGCGACGAACCGCTTCCACTCTTCGTCGCGGCAGCTGAAAGGGAGGCGGCGGTGATCGCGGAACTGGACGAGCCGGCCGTTGCGCTTCGTCCCATGACCGCGGGCAACGAGGTCGTCGAGGACTATGGCCATGTCGGGCTGACGCTGCGGGCTCATCCCGTCAGCTTCCTGCGGGAGGATCTGCAACGGCAGAAGATCCTCTCCTGCCATGTCGCGACGAACCTGCGCGACCGGACCCGGGTCGAGACGGCCGGCGTGATCCTCGTGCGCCAGCGGCCGGGTTCAGCCAAGGGCGTCATCTTCGTGACGCTCGAAGACGAGACGGGCATTGCCAACCTCGTCGTCTGGAGAAAGGTTTTTATCGCTTATCGCAAGGTCGTGAT
The DNA here is from genome assembly GCF_051201095.1 of Shinella sp. BE166. Lineage (NCBI taxonomy): Bacteria > Pseudomonadati > Pseudomonadota > Alphaproteobacteria > Hyphomicrobiales > Rhizobiaceae > Shinella > Shinella sp. BE166. The sequence goes on from NZ_JBPEHL010000003.1 coordinate 582,405, forward strand.
GGGCGCCTCCATGCTCGGCGTGAAGGGCTACATCCAGCGAGAGGGGGAGGTGGTGCATGTGGTGGCCCAGCACCTGACGGACCTTTCCGGCATGCTCGCCAGCGTCGGGCACCGCGACGGGCCGTTTCCGCTGCCCCATGGGCGCGGCGACGAATTCCATCACGGCAGCCCGCCGCACGATCCGCGTGGCGCGCCAAAACTTGTAAAACCGCGAAATCTCGTCGACGGCTACGGCCATATCGATGAAATCCGCGTCAAATCCCGCGACTTCCACTGATCGGCTCACATGAAGTCGCGCTGGATTGCCTTTTCGAAGGTCTTCTCGAAAACCTGTGCTTCGCCCTCGAAGGCGCGCACGCTTGCCGAGATCAGCCAGTCCGTCGCGGTGCAGGCGATGGTCGCGGTCGAGACCGTGCGCACGAACCAGCCGGGGCGCTGCATGTCGCAGGTCCAGACCGCCGTGCCGGTCATCGAGAGCGGATCGTTTTCGGCGATCGACCAGAGTTCGTCGCGCACCTGCCGCGTGGCAAGCCCCGTGCCGGGATGCTCACAGAGGCCGGTGTCCTCGTAGATCGAATATTCGGTGAGGCCGTTCGTCAGGTCGCGCTCCACGCCGCGCGCCGTTTCTCCGGGCGCGAGCTCGGTGTATTTCGGCAGCGGATCGGGGTTTTTCGGCTCGGGAAGCGCGACGACCCGATGCGCGCCAAGCTTTGGCAGGGCGAGGCCGAGCGAGGCGAGGTCGATCGTGACGCCGGCATCCGTCGGCGGCGGCAGCACCATCGGCCAGTAGGCGGTCGAGAGCGACAGGCGGATGCGATGGCCCGCGCGAAAACGATAGCCCATCGCGTCGAGCACGAGGCGGATGCGGGTTTTTTTGCCGCGCGGCATGGCCTCCGGCGCGGCATTGCCGCCCCGATGCGCAAGGTTCACGACGCCGAAGGTGACGCGTGTCGCCGTACCGTCCGGGTGTACATCGACGAGCCGGGCACAGAGATTGGCGATGTCGGCCTCCGTCGCGATGTCGAGTTCCAGAACCGGTTGGCCGAGGAAATCCTGGGGTTCCGCAAGCGGCGGCGTCTCGATGACGAGCGAACCGGCATCGTCGAGCCGTTGGTCGAGCGCCATTTCCGCATCCGGCTTCAGCGTGAACCACTCGCCGGCCATGATGCCGGTGTCGAGCGGTGATTTCAGAAAGCGGTCATGGCCGACGGCGCCGGCAATCGGCATGCCGGATGCAAGCGTGCCGTATTGCTCCACGTAGAAGGTCGCCATGTCCGGCGTCTGCCAGCTATCCTTGGCGATCCAGAAACCGGGGTCGATTTCTCGGCACAGCGAAGGACGGGCGGCGTCCTGGATATAGGCGCGCACCTGCGGCGTGTTTTCCGCGCCGTTCTCCTCGCCGCGCAGCCAGCGGTTCCACCAGGCGATCGCCTCGGCGTGGAAATCCATGCGCGGCTTCGGCCAGGCGAAATGCGGGTATTTGTGCACCCATGGGCCGATGAGCGCCTTCGCCTTCTCGCCAAGACCTTCGACGGCCTTCAGCGGCGTGCTGCGATAGCCATCCGCCCAGCCGGCGATGACGAGGGCGGGCACGGGGAAACCGGCAAAATCCTCCGCGATCGAGCCGTGCTTCCAGAAGGCATCACGGCGCTGGTGCTGCAGCCATTCCTCCAGGAAAAAGGGCTCGTTTTCCAGCCGCTCCAGCCACATGGCCTTCCACCGCTCGCCGACGAGTTCCGGGTCGGGCGAGCGCGACTGATAGGCGAGCATGGTGGCGGCCCAGGAGAGCTGGGCGGAAAGGTGCGTGCCGTTCTTGTAATGGATGTCGTCGTTATAGCGGTCGACGGTGGAGGCGATGGAGATGACGGCCTTCAGTGCCGGGGGCTTGAGTGCCGCGACTTGCAGGCAGTTGAAGCCGCCCCAGGAGATCCCCATCATGCCGACGGCGCCGTTCGACCAGGGCTGCGCGGCGATCCAGGCGATGAGCTCGCAGGCGTTCGCCAATTCCAGCGGCGTGTATTCGCCATCGATGACGCCGTCGGATTCACCCGAGCCGCGGATATCGACCCGCACGCCCGCAATGCCGGCGGCGGCGAAGACCGGATAGGTCGATTCATCGCGCGGGCTCGTTCCATCGCGTTTCCTGTAAGGCAGGAATTCGAAGACGGCGGGCACGGGATCTTGTTCCGCACCCTCCGGCATCCAGATGCGGGCGGCGAGCCTTGTGCCGTCGGCAAGCGTGATCCACTGGTTTTCGATGACGGTGAAGGCGCGGTCTGTCATGGGAAATCCTCTCTTGCGCCTCTTTATGGCGGGGGCATGCGGGGCGGGCAATATGGTTGTTTTGACCTTGCATGTCGCTTTTGTCTTGGTGCTTGCCGACCCGGGAAAACTCGCCTACGAAAAATGGGGGACAAGCAGGGAGGGGCGCCATGCAGGATCGACACGCGGCTTTTGAAGACCGGACGCGGCTGGGCGACCCCGAACGCGCCTATCGAATCCTGATCGCCGACCTGATCGGCCTTCGCTTCGATGCGAATGGCCGGCCCGATCACGGCGAGGTGCAGGCCCATATCGAGGCGCAGGGCGGCACGTTCCATGATGGCCCCTATGCGGGCGGGGCCTTGCCGCCCGGCATCCATTTCTTCTACCAGCCGGACCTGAGCACCAAGGACGACATCCTCGCGCAGACCGCCCATGGCCAATATGACGCGCTGATCGCCGCGGCGACCTTCATTCCGATGCAGGCCCTGTTCCCGCTCGGCGGCGTGCGCATCGGTGCCGGTACGGGCAATATGGGCTCCGCGTCCTGGGGCGGCGGCGATGGCGAAGGCGGCGTCGCACCGCTGATGAACACGCCCGGCATCAACAGCCGCGCAACGGCGCAGATGGTGATGAAGGCGGTGCTCAAGGTCACGCCGGACCTGCCGGTCGACCTGCTTCACCAACGGGTCGTCGCCGGCGATTTCGATACCGGCCGCGACCTCAAATCCTACCCGACCGGCAAGCTGGAAGGCCGCCGGATGGCGGTGCTCGGCTATGGCAATATCGGCCGCGAGGTCGCCAAACTCGCGCGCGCCTTCGGCATGCATGTCGTGGTACATGCGCGGGCGAAACACCGGCAATGGATCGAGGCGGAAGGGTTCGAGCACGCGGAAACACCGGCCGCGGCGGCGCAGGGGGCGGATGTGCTCACCGTCCATGTCGGCCTTGGCCGGCTCGATGCGGTGACACGGGCCTATGCCAATGCCGGCATCGTCGGCGAGGCCGTGCTGTCGGCGATGAACCGCGGGGCGGTGGTCGTCAACTACGATCGCGGCGAGGTCGTGGATGCGGGGGCGCTCGACCGTGCGCTGGCGGCCGGACAGGTACGCCACGCGGCAATCGACGCCGATCTTTTCAAGGATGCGGAAAGCGGGGCGCTCAGCGGGCCGATGTTGCCCTATCTCACGCTTGCCGGCCGCCACCCCGGCAAACTCGAACTGCTGCCGCATGCAGCGGCCGATACGGACCATCCCTCGCGCGTCGCAGGCGCCTGCCAGGCGGTCGACCAGATCATCGATGCCATCCATTACCGGCGGATCAGCAATCTCAAGGGAGGCCTGCCGGATGGATATGTCGATGCCGGCGCGAAGGTGCCGCGCGGCATCGGGCGCGTGAACACCTTGACGCTGGCAGCGGCGGTCGCCGACCGGCGTTTCGCCGAGCTGCACGGCGTCTCACGCGAAATCGCCGATACGCTGGAGGCGATCGTGGAGGCCGTCGACGAGGGCATGACGCACCAGCCGGCGAAGGGCGACGTGATCGCGCTGACCCATCTGCTGCTGCGCCAGCGCCTTCTTCTCGAAGCGTTGGGACTGGATGGCCCTGCGAAGGCGTAAGGCGCGGCGGGAACTTTCGTCTTCACCGCAAGTTCCTTCCCTGACGCGAAAAGCAGGGAGTGCTGCCATGACCCATCAGCAAGACGAACGCGGCGATCCGCTGACCCGCACCCACGATCCCGCCCGCAAGAACTATGCGGCGCAGGAAGCCCGCCAGGGCCGCCTCGGCAAACCGATGCTGAAGGTGCTCGGCATCAGCCTAGCGCTTGCCGTCCTCGTGTGGGGCGGTGTCGAGATCTGGGGCGAGCGGGTCGATCCGACCGTCGATACCGAGCAGACGTCCTCCACCTCGAACGGCACGCCGACGCAGGACACGATCGACAACACTGTTCCCGGCGGCGGCGAGACGGTTCCGACGGAACGCGACCCGACCTCGCAATCCGGCAGCGGCGGTGACAGCCAGAGCGTCACGCCGGACGGGACGAGCAACTGATATCGACCAGGCCGGTGCCTAAAGGTGCGGGCCGTATTGCTGCATGACGGCCATGAGCTGGTCATGCTTGATTGCGTCGATGCGGAAACGATCATGCGGCGTGCCGCCGCTGTCTTCCGCCGCCAACATGGCGTTGACCACAGCTTCCTCCACACTCTCCACCGCCGCCAGATAGACCGGGTCGAGATGCTCGTCGTTGACCATGTCGAGGTTGAGCATGGCCGGCGCGCGATGCGCCATCAGCTGTGGATTGGCGGTCGAGAAGGCGAGGAAGATGTCGCCCGAATTATTGCCGCCGGGCGTGCCGTTGCGACCAATGCCGATGGCGGCGCGGCGGGCGAGGCGTTTCAGCTGGTGCGGCGCCATGGGCAGGTCCGTGGCGATGACGACGATGATAGATCCACGCTCCTTGAGCTGGCTTTGCGGCGTGTTGTCCTGCAGGTGTTTACCGACGGGCACGCCGCGGATCGTCAGCCAGTCGCGCTGGCCGTGGTTCGCCTGCACCAGCGTGCCGATCGTATAATCCCGATCGCCGACAGTGACGATGCGAGACGCGGTGCCGGTGCCGCCCTTGAAGCCGTAGGTGATCATGCCGGTGCCGCCGCCGCAATTGCCTTCCGAAACCGGCCCTCGCGACAGGTCTTCCAGCGCCGCGCGCACGTCCGCTTCCGTCACCGGCATGCCGTTGATGTCGTTCAGCACGCCGTCATATGTCTCGGCGATGACCGGCATCAGCCAGAGGAAATCGCCCACCTCGTAGGTCGAGGCGTAGCGCTCCAGCATCCAGCGGGTGGTCGCGTGATGGGTGATGCCGACGCCGTGGGTGTTGGTGATCATCACCGGCCCCAGGAACGTGCCGCCGTCCTCGATCCAGTGCGTGCCGGTCATCTCGCCATTGCCGTTGAAGCGGTGCACGCCGGCATAGACGGGCACGGGCGTTTCGCTGTCGGCATGCGGCAGGATGGCGGTGACGCCGGTGCGGACCGGCAGCTTGCGACCGGGGCGCGGGGTCTCCTCGACAATGGTGCGGAAGCCGACGGCGATGCCCTCGACATCCGTAATGGCGTTGAGGGGGCCGGTGCGGGCGGTGAAGGGCAGGCCGAGATCGCGGGCGCGGGGTTTTGTCTGGGTCATGGTCATTTCTGCCGGGAGCGAAGGTAGAGGCCGAGCGAGGCGACGACGAAGGAGAAGGTCAGCATCATCACGGCGATGGCGTTGATCTCCGGCTTGATGCCGCGCCGGAGCATGGCGAAGATGAACATCGGCAGCGTCGTGACGTCGACGCCGGCGATGAAATAGGTGATCACGAGATCGTCCATCGAGATGATGAATGCGAGCAGCGCGCCGCCGACGATGCCGGGCAGGAGCTGCGGGAACACCACCCTGCGAAACGTCGTCCATTCATTGGCGCCGAGATCGGCCGACGCGTGCTCCAGCGTGCGATCCATGCCGGCGAGCCGGGCGGAAACGACGATGAAGACGTAGGAGATCAGGAAGGTGCACTGGCCGATGATGATCGTCATGAGGCCGAGATTAACGCCGGCATTTACGAAGAAGATCAGCAGCGCGATGCCGAGCACGATGTCCGGCATCAGCATCGGCATGAACATGACGACACGGTAGAAACGCCTTCCGAAGAAATCGAAGCGGTAGAGCGCGATGGCGATCGCCGTGCCGAGCACGGCGGCGATGGTCGTCGTGGAGGCGGCAATCATCAGACTGTTCCACACGGCCTGAACGAGCTGGTCGGTCGATTCGATATAGAGCGCGCTTTCCGAAACCGCCGTCTTGAAGCCGAGGACCTGGGCGTACCATTCGGTGGTGAAACCGGTCCAGGTCATCATGTTGACCGGGTTGGAATTGAACGAATAGACCGCGATCAGCGCCAGCGGGATGTAGATGAAGGCGAAGAAGAGCGCGGTGTAGCCGATGAGGCTGCCGCGGGCGAGGGAGGCGATGATCTTCATGGGCCGTCCTCCTCAGCGCCCGGTCGCGGCATCGATGCCGCGACGGCCGGACACGATGACATAGGCGAAGAGCAGCACCAGCATCACGCACATCACCATCATGGCGAGCGCCGAGCCGAAGGGCCAGTTGCGCGCGGCGAGGAACTGCTGCTCGATGAGATTGCCGAGCATCATCACCTTGGCGCCGCCGAGGATGGCCGGCACGACGAAATTGCCGAGCGCGGGAATGAAGACGATCACCGCCCCGCCGGCAATGCCGGGCGCCGTCAGCGGCAGGATGATGCGGATGAACGTGCGGATCGGCCCGGCGCCGAGATCGAGCGAGGCGCGCACCAGCGTCCAGTCGAGCTTTTCGACGCTGGCATAGACCGGCATGAACATGAACGGGATGAAGATATAGACCATGCCGAGGATGATCGCGCCATCCGTATAGATCAGCTCCAGCGGGCGGGCGATGACGCCGGTGTTGAGCAGCACCGCGTTGACGAGGCCGGTCTGGCGCAGGATCAGGACCCAGATGAACAGCCGCACGATGAGGCTGGTGAAGAAGGGCAGCGTTATGAGGAAAAGGCAAAAATTCTTCCAGCGTTCGGAAAGCCGGCTGATGCAGAAGGCAGCCGGGTAGCAGACGAGGAGCGTCGCGAGAACGGTGATCGCGGCGATCTTCAGCGAGCGCAGGAAGATCGCGATATAGACCGGATCGAAATCCTCGAACATCGGGTCGGCGAAGCCGAGGATGCGGCCGTAATTGTGCGGATACCAGGTCCATTCCACCCCGCCGTAGAGGCCGGGCGCCAGAAAACTCGTCACGATCATGATGGCGAGCGGGCCGAGGAAGAAGACGGCGAGGAACAGCGAGACGGGGCCGAGAAGCAGGCCGAGCTGGGCGCGGCGGCGAAAGGCGATCGACGACATGTCAGGCGGCCTCCGCCGGGATGAGGTGGACCGCGGCCGGATCGTAGGCGAGGCGGGCGCGCCGCGACTGCTCGATCTCGCCGACGAGGTTGCGGCGCGTCGCCGGGATTTCGGCGATCACCCGCCGGCCCGTCGCGGTGCGGCCGAACAATTCGAAGGTGGAGCCGACGAAGACGATCTGTTCGAGATCGACGTCGAGGCTCGGGGCGCTGTCGCCCTGCAGCGCGAGGAAAAACTGTTCGGGGCGGATGAGGGCGGTCGCCGCACCCGTCGATTGCGCCTTGCCATGGGTAATGGAGAGGCCGTCCGTCGTCAGGAGATGTCCGCCAACGGCCTCGCCCTCGAACAGGTTGCTGGCGCCGACGAAGGTGGCGACGAAGCTGTTCTTCGGCTGGTCGTAGATGGCGCGCGGCGTATCGAGCTGCTGGATGCGGCCGCCGGACAGCACCGCCACCCGGTCCGACATGGTCAGCGCCTCCTGCTGGTCGTGCGTGACGAAAATGAAGGAGATGCCGAGTTCGTGCTGGAGCGTCTTCAGCTCGATCTGCATGGCCTGGCGGAGATTCTTGTCGAGGGCGGAGAGCGGCTCGTCGAGCAGCAGCAGTTTCGGACGGGCGATGATGGCGCGGGCGAGCGCCACGCGCTGCTGCTGACCACCGGAAAGCTGGCGCGGTTTGCGGCCTTCCATGCCTTCGAGCCCCACCAAGCGCAGCGCATCGGCGACGCGTTTTGCCCGCTCCACCTTCGCGATGCCTGCGACTTCCAGCGCATAGCCCGTGTTCTCGCCCACCGTCATATGCGGAAACAGCGCATAGTTCTGGAACACCGTATTGACCGGGCGGCGATAGGGCGGGCGGTCCGTCATATCCTCGCCGTCGATCAGGATGCGGCCGGCATCGAGCTCGACGAAACCGCTGATCGCCTGGAGCAGCGTGGTCTTGCCGCAGCCCGACGGGCCGAGCAGCGTCAGGAATTCGTTGCGGCTGACATCGAGGTCGATCGCATCGAGCGCCGTCACGGTCTGGCCTTCGGGCGTGGCAAAGGCCTTCGCCGCCTTCTCCAGGCGGACTATGGAATCTCGCATCGTCGTTCCCCATTATGTTATAAAAATAACGCTTGTGCGATTTAGATATCTGGATACCATTTGCTCATCCAAGTCAACGGCCGAAAGAAGCCGGGACAGGAACAGGCGGCGCAAAGGAAAGCGCCGGGCCACGACGGGCCAACCACCAGAGGAGACTATCGATGATCAAAATTTCCAATGCCGGCGCATCCGGCCTTCGCGCATGGACGCGCCAGACCGCTCTCTCGCTTGCCGCCCTCGTGGCCATGGCGGGCGTTGCAAGTGCCGCCGAACTCAACATCTACAACTGGGGCGAATACATCAATCCGGAGGTTCTGAAGAAGTTCGAGGAGGAGACCCAGATCAAGGTCAACCTCTCGACCTATTCCTCCAACGAGGAAATGCTGGCAAAAATCCAGGGTGGTGCGACGGGTTACGACATCGTCTTCCCGTCCGTGCACATGCACGACATCATGGCCAAGCTGGACCTGCTCGAAAAGACCGACATCAACACCTATGAGGGGTTCAAGAACATCGACCCCGCCTTCCTGCGCGCGAAAAGCGACCCGAAGGGCGAATATTGCCTGCCCTATGCCTGGGGTTCGGTCGGCATCTTCTATAACCGCACGATCCTCGGCAAGGACGTCACCGGTTGGAAGGACCTGATCGAGACCGTCAAGGCCAAGGGCCTGAAATTCACCTTGCTCGACGACATGCGCGAGGTGCTCGCCGTCGGCCTCATGCTGAACGGCCACAAGATCAACTCAACCGATCCGGCCCAATTGCAGCAGGCGGCGGAAACGATCATCGCCATGAAGCCCTATGTCGCGGCCTTCACCTATGACACGCGGCCGATGGTGCAATCCGGCGATGTTGCGGCCGGCCATTTCTTCGTCGGCGCCATGGTCGATGTCTTCGCCGACGAGAAGGATCTCGGCTACGTGATCCCGGAAGAAGGCGGGACCATGTACCAGGAGGACGTCTGCGTGCTGAAGAGCGCGCCGAACAAGGAGAACGCCGTCAAATTCCTCCAGTTCTACACGCGGCCGGAGATCGCGGCGCTCAATGTCTCGCAGCAGACCAATGGCACGGCCAACGTGCCGGCGCGGGAATTGACCCCGGAAAAGATCAAGAATAGCAAGGAGATCAATCCGCCGGCCGAGACCATGGCGCGTCTCCAGATCTTCGAGGATCTTGGCCCGGCGCTCCGCCAGCTCGACCGTGTCTGGACGCGGGTGAAGACGGCGCAGTAATGGCGTGACTATCCCGCCCGTCTTCGGACGGGCGGTCTTTTTGGGGAAGGGCGACGTGTCGAAACGCATTCTGAAGCTCGTTCAGTCCGACGACCTCCGGCGGTCCAAATCCGACAAGCTGATCGCCAACTATATCGAGCGCAACATCGCCGATCTGCCCTTCGAGACGGCGCGCTCCATCGCCCAGCGGCTGGAACTTTCCCCGATGACCGTCGGGCGGTATCTCCGCCGCATGGGTTTTGACGGCCTCGACGAGCTTAAGGGCGAATTGCGCCGCGGCAGCTCCAACCCCGCCTGGCAGGTCAAGGGCCAGGTCGACCGGCTGGAGCAGGACCGCAAGGAAGGAAAACTTCTCGCGGGCCTCATCCAGCAGCAGATCGACAATCTCGGCCAGATCTACGAAATCACCAATGCGCCGGAATGGCAGCAGACGATCGATGCGCTGGTCGGCGCAACGGAGATCTATGTCGCCGCCTACCAGAACGTGCGCGGCATCGCGCAGTATTTCGCGAGCCAGCTTTCCTATACGCGGCCTCGCGTGCAATTCGTCGACGGGCTGAACGGCACCTATTCCGAACTGCTGGACGGCTCCGTCGAGGGGCGCCTGCTCTTCCTGCACGACGTGCGCCGTTTTGCCGCCAAGGCGCGGCCTCTGGCACTGGAAGCACGGCGCGCCGGCGTCAAGGTCGTGCTGCTCACGGACGAGTTTTGCCCCTGGGGGCCGGAGGTCTCGGACATCTGCCTCATCGTGCCGGGTTCGCACGGACCTCTTTGGGATGGCGCGGCCACCATGACCGCCGTCATGGACCTTATGCTCTCCAACATCATCGTCGTGATGGGCGAGGCTGTGAGCGAGCGCGTCGACACGCTGACCCGCCTTCAGGACGTCTTCGGGGATTTCGAGAGCTGAGCGCCTTGACGCTGCCGACTGCCGGGGACTAAGGATGGGATGACGGTTCCCTGAAGGATGACTCCCAGGGGATTAATAGGGAACACGGTACGGACGACCCAACAGGGACCCATTCCGTGGCTGCCCCCGCAACTGTAGGCGGATTGCCGCCTGTCCTCGGACGCGTTTCGCGTCATGCCACTGCGGTTTTCCGCGGGAAGGCAGACAGGCAGCAGATATCCGTGAGCCAGGAGACCTGCCGTCATAGCAACAATCCAAGTCACGGGCGGGGATGCCCGGAACGGAGACGCCATGACGAATCTGCCTGCCGTACCCGGCAGACCTTCCCTCGTTTTCTCCCGCCCGCGATCGATCCGCCCCCTTCGGCGCGTCGGCTGAGGCCGCACGCTTTCATTCACCCGGGAGAAATACATGACCCTGTTTTCTGCGGCCGTGCGGTCCGCATCGCTGCTCTCGCTCGTCGCCGGCTCTACGGCGCTTCTGCTTTCAGCCTATGCCGCCTCGGCTGCCGAGACGCAGTATCCGCTGACGCTGCAGAATTGCGGCCGTCCGGTCACCTTCCAGAAGGCACCGACGCAGACCGTTTCTGTCGGCCAGAGCTCGACCGAAATTCTCTACATGCTGGGTCTTGCCGACCGCGTGGTCGGCACCGCGCTCTGGGTCGGCCCCGTTCTGAAGGGCTATGAAGAGGTCAACGCCAAGATCGACCGTCTTGCGGACAATGACCCGAGCTTCGAGAGCGTGCTCGGCAAGAAGCCGGATATCGTCACGGTCCAGTTCCAATGGCAGATCGGCCCGGAAGGCGTGGTCGCCAAGCCCGAACAGTTCGAGGAGCTCGGCATTCCGGTTTACACATCCCCTTCCGACTGCGTCGGCAAGGAGAACAGCGCAGCAAGCGACGGCGTGCGCCATCAGGTCTTCACGATGGACCTCGTCTATCAGGAAGTGCGCGAACTGGCGCAAATCTACAACGTGCAGGACAAGGGCGAAGAGGTTGTTGCCGAACTGAAGGCGCGCGAGGCGGCCGCCCGCGCCAAGGTCGCGGCTGCGGATGGCAAGTTGTCGGCCGTGTTCTGGTTCTCCAGCGCGGCTGATTCCGATCCGTATGTCGCCGGCAAGAACGGTGCGCCCGGCTACATCATGTCGGCCTTGGGCATCGACAACATCATCAAGACCGATGACGAGTGGCCGATGGTCGGCTGGGAAACGATCGCCAAATCGGGACCGACGATCATCGTGGCCGGCTCGATGGAGCGCCGCCGCTATCCGCTCGACAGCCTCGAGGCAAAGCTCGACTTCCTGAAGACGGACCCGGTGGCAAGCCTGATGCCGGCCGTCAAGAACAACCATGTCTTCGATATGGACGCGCAGGCGATGAACCCCACGATCCGTACGATCGAGGGCATCGAACAGCTTGCCGACGCCATTGAAAAGGCTGGTCTGGCGAAGTGATAGCGGAACGCCCCCTCTTGTTCCGCACGGGCGCCGCATTCGCGGCGCTCGTCCTACTGGTCGTCGCGCTCGGCGTCGGGGCAGCCGTCGGCGAGACGGCGATACCGCTCGATATCGTTGCGAAGACGGTCGCGAACCGCCTCTGGCAGACGGGGCACGCGATCGAGCCGATCGACGAGGGCATCATCTGGAATTACCGGCTGAGCCGGGCGGTGGTTGCCGCCTGCTGCGGCTCGGCGCTGGCACTCTGCGGCGTCATCCTGCAATCGCTGCTGCGCAATGCGCTGGCCGATCCCTATATCCTCGGCATTTCGGCGGGGGCGTCCACCGGCGCGGTCTCCGTCGCTATTCTTGGCATTGGCGCCGGCGCCTTGACGCTGCCGGCCGGCGCATTTCTTGGCGCACTCCTCGCCTTCGGCCTTGTCAGCGCGCTTGCCGTGCGGGCAGGGCGGGGCACCGGCGCGATCATCCTTGCCGGCATCGCCGGCTCGCAGCTCTTCAATGCGCTCACCTCCTTCATCGTCACCAAGGCCGCGAGCGCCGAACAGGCGCGCGGCATCATGTTCTGGCTGCTCGGCAATCTCTCCGGCGTGCGCTGGCCGGATGTCTGGCTCGCGCTGCCGGTGGCGATCCTCGGCCTTCTTGTCTGCCTGTGGCATGCCCGCGCGCTCGACGCCTTCACCTTCGGCACGGAATCGGCCGCCTCGCTCGGCATTCCGGTGCGTCGCGTCTATATCGTGCTGATCGCCATCTCCGCCCTGATGACGGCGACCATGGTCTCCATCGTCGGCTCGATTGGCTTCGTCGGCCTCGTCATTCCGCATGCCGCGCGCATGGTCGTCGGCGTGCGCCACGGCCTGCTGCTGCCGGCTTCCGCGCTCATCGGCGCCATCTTCATGATCGCGGCGGACGTGCTGTCACGCATCATCATTCCCGGCCAGGTCCTGCCCATCGGCGTCATCACGGCGCTGTTCGGCGCACCGGCCTTCGCCCTCATCCTCAGCCAGCGGAGATCGGCGCTATGACGCTCTCGGCAAATGGTCTCTTCTGGTCGGCCGGTGGCACGACCATCCTGTCGGATGTGTCGCTCGTCGTGCGCCCCGGCGAGTTCCTCGGTATCATCGGCCCGAACGGTTCCGGCAAGACCAGCCTGATGGCGCTGATCGCCGGCATCCGCAAGCCGCAGCGCGGCGACGTCCTGCTCGGCGGCAAGCCCTTGCAGGCGCATGGCCGGCGCGAGATCGCCCAGCGCATCGCCTTCGTCGAGCAGCAGGCGGAGACGACGGAGCGCATCACCGCCCGCCAGGCAGTCGAGCTCGGCCGCACGCCGCATCTCGGCGCGCTGACGCCGTGGTCGAAGGCCGACGACGCGATCGTCGATCGTGCGCTTGAGGAGGTCGACATGGCGCATTTCGCCGGGCGGCTCTGGCACACGCTCTCCGGTGGCGAGCGGCAGCGGCTGCACGTTGCCCGCGCGCTCGCGCAGCAATCGCCGATCCTGCTGCTCGACGAGCCGACCAACCATCTCGACATCGGCCACCAGATCGGCCTGCTCCAGCTCGTACGCGAACAGGACCTCACCGTGGTCGCGGCCCTGCACGACCTCAACCACGCCGCCATGTTTTGCGACCGCATCGCCGTCATGCAGGGCGGCCGCATCGTGGCGCTCGGCACGCCCGCCAAGGTGCTGGAGCCGCAGCGCCTGCACGACGTCTTCGGCGTGACTGTCGACGTCGAGCGCGACGGCGCCGGTGGCTGCTTCATCCGCTATCGCCGGCCTGATCCGCGGCCGCCGCGCCTGAAACTTGTGGCAGGCGAGGGGAACTGATGCACGGAGCGCTCCCCAACATCCACCTCAAGGAAGACATTCGCGACTACTGGTCGCGACGCTCGGAAACCTTCGACCTTGCCTTCGGCCACCGCATTCCTGAAGGCCCGGAATTCGACGCCTGGGCGGCGGCGATCCGCGAACAGCTCGGCCCTGAGCCGCGCCGCGTGCTGGAGCTTGCCTGCGGCACGGGGGAGGTGACGCGCCTGCTGCTGTCACTCGGCCACGAGGTGACGGCGCTCGATTTCTCCGAGGCAATGCTGGATGTGGCACGCCGCAAACACGCTGGCGCGAAGGGGCTGCGGTTCCTGCTTGCCGATGCGGAAAACCCGATGGAGCCGGACGAGAGCTATGACGCGATCGTCTGCCGGCACCTTGTCTGGACGCTGACGACGCCGCAACGGGCCTTTGCCGAATGGCACCGCATGCTGAAGCCCGGCGGTACGCTGCTGTTCTTCGACGGCGACTGGGCGGCGCCCACCCGGCTCGGCCGGCTGGCAAGCCGCGCCATCGCGGTCATCGACAGGTTTGCCGGCGCCGATCCCCACTATGACGGCGCGATGAGCGACCGGCATGCCAGCATCATGGAACGGCTTCCGTTTGGAGACGGCCTCAGCGTCGAGCGCGTGCTGCCGCTGCTGGAAGTGGCGGGTTTTCGCGACATGACGATCGGCTCGCATGCCCCGATCGCGGCCGCGCAACGCCGCACCGCGGACCTGCGCAACAAGCTGCGCACGCTGCTTTACCGCCGCTTCATCCTCTGCTGCCGGAAACAACCTCGGGCTCCGGCTCCACCGTCAGCTTGACGCGATCGGCGGCAAAACGCGTGCGGGAAAACTGGATGGGCGTGCCGTCGAGGTCCGTATTGGTGGCCACCGCCACGAGGATGATGGCGCCGGGCGACAGTTTTAGCTGCCGCATATCGTCGCCCTCGGCATGGATGGCCGATATTTCGGTGGAGCGGCGCACATAGTCGGGAAGGCCTAGTTCGCGGAAGGACGCGGTGATCGACCGGGTCTTCTCATAGGCCTCCGCCATGCCGGCAAAGCGATCGGCCGGGAAATAGCTCGTCGAGCGCGAGATCGGTCGCTTGTCCGCGCTGCTGACGATTTCCAGCCGCACGCAGCTTGAACCCGCCGCCAGCCCCAGCGCTTCCGTAACGATGGCCGGTGCCGCTTCCGTTGCGGCATCCAGCAGCTTTCCTTCGAGATCACGCGCCTGGTTGCCGAGGCCCTGCGAAAACCGCGTGCGCCGCGAAATTGGGAAACGCAGGCGGTCGCGCCGCTCGATGCGGGTGCCGATGCCCTGGATCGGCCGCACGATCCCTTCTTCCGTAAGCGCCGCCATGGCACTGCGCACCGTATGCCGGTTCACGCCGAAGCGGCCGGCCAGCACCACTTCCGGCGGCATCATGCCTGTTTCGTCAAAATCGCCATTGTTGATCGCCAGCCGCATGCGATCCGCGATCTGGCGCCAAAGCGCCACGCCCGATTGTCGTTCCACCATTTTCGCCCCCGCGAATACCCTCTGTCACACCCTTGTCATTCCCGCCCAATAAGACAAGACTTAGATGTTCGGTTGTCTAGATTAATAGACATTTGGAGAGATGACAATGACATCAACACAGAAATATGCCGAGAGCGCCGCGAAAGGTGCCGCCGGCGAGCGGCAGAGGGCGATGGGCCTGCTGGCGAAGGCGAGCCGCGTGGAGTTGCAAGACGCCTGGGACGCGATCGGCGACAAGCCGGCCTTGCAGCCCGTGCGCGGGCCGGAAACCGGCCTCGTGATGGTGCGCGGCCGCATCGGCGGCGGCGGCGCGCCGTTCAATCTCGGCGAGGCGACGGTCACCCGCGCCAGCATCCGGCTGGAAGACGGCACGGTCGGCCACGGCCAGTCGCTCGGCACGGATCCGGTCAAGGCGCGGCTTGCCGCGACTTTCGATGCGCTCTTCCAGCAGACGGCCCGCAAGGCGGATGTCGAGACGCTGCTTGATGCCATCGCGGCCCGCATTGCCGATGAGGACGCCGAAAAGGCGCGCCAGACGGCCGCCACCCGCGTCGATTTCTTCACCATGGTTCGGGGAGAGGACTGATGTCACTCGATACGCTCGCCTTTGCCGGCGGTTTTGCGCAGCCGGTGTTCGAGGCGCAGGCCGTCTTCCGCACGCTGATGGACTGCATGGCCCGCCCGGGCACGATCGGCCATATTGCCGCGACCGTCACGCCGCCGACCCCGCTTAACGCCGCCGCCGGCGCCGTCGCGCTAACCCTCTGCGATCACGACACCACCGTCTGGCTGACGCCGAAGCTCGGCGCCTCGGCGCTGCCCGGCTGGCTCGCCTTCAATGCCGGCGCGACGCTGACGGACGAGCGCCAGAACGCCCGCTTCGCCTTCGTGGAAAAGGGCGCCATGCTGCCCAATCTCTGCCTCTTCGCGCAGGGCACGCAGGAATATCCGGATCGCTCCACGACGCTCGTCGTCGAGATCGAAACTTTCGAAGGTGGCCGTCCGCTGGTGCTGACCGGCCCAGGCATTCGCACGGAAGAAGAGATCGCACCGCTCGGCCTGCCGGACATGTTCCCGCATTTCTGGTCGGAGAACCGGCAGAATTTCCCGCGCGGCGTGGACCTGATCCTCGTTGCCGGCGACCGGATCCTCTGCCTGCCCCGCACTACCGTTCTTCGCGTGAAGGAGGCCTGAGCCATGTATGTTGCCGTCAAGGGTGGCGAAGCCGCCATCTCCAACGCCCACCGCCTTCTCGCCGACCGCCGCCGCGGTGACCGTTCACTGCCCGCGATCGGCATCGAACAGATCGTCGCCCAGCTCGGCCTCGCCGTCGACCGCGTGATGGCGGAAGCCTCGCTCTACGACCGGGCGCTTGCGGCCCTTGCCGTCCGGCAGGCCCGCGGCGACATGATCGAGGCGATCTTCATCCTGCGCGCCTACCGCACCACGCTGCCGCGCTTCGGTTATTCGAAGCCGGTCGAGACGGGCGTGATGCTCGTCGAACGCCGTGTCTCGGCGACCTACAAGGACCTGCCGGGCGGCCAGCTTCTCGGGCCTACCTTCGACTATACGCACCGCCTGCTCGACCCGTCGCTGCTCGGCGACGAACCGGTCGATGCGGCCCTCGAACGCGACGAGCCCGGCGAACCGGTGATGCGCGTTTCCGACATTCTCGCCGGCGAAGGCCTCGTCGAGGACGACGGCAACCTGCCGGAGGGCCATGTCGCGGGGGATCTCACGCGCGAGCCGCTGGAATTCCCGATGGCGCGGGACTTGCGCTTGCAGGCGCTTGCCCGCGGCGACGAGGGTTTTCTGCTGGCGCTCGGCTATTCGACGCAGCGTGGTTATGCCCGCACCCATCCCTTCGTGGGGGAAGTGCGCATCGGCGAGGTCGAGGTGGAGCTGGACATGCCGGAGCTCGGTTTTTCCGTCTCGCTCGGCCGCATCCAGGTCACCGAATGCCAGATGGTCAACCAGTTCAAGGGCTCGGCAAAGAACCCGCCGCAATTCACCCGTGGCTACGGCCTCGTTTTCGGCCAGAGCGAGCGCAAGGCCATGGCCATGTCGCTGGTCGATCGCGCTCTTCGCGCCGAAGAGTTCGGCGAGGACATCGTGGCGCCGGCGCAGGATGAGGAATTCGTCATTTCCCATTCGGACAACGTGCAGGCGACCGGTTTTGTCGAGCACCTGAAGCTGCCGCATTACGTGGATTTCCAGGCGGAACTCGATCTCGTGCGCCGCATGCGGCGGGAATACGAGGAGAGGGCCGACGCCGTCATGAGGGATGCCGCCGAATGAGCTCAGTCCTTCTCACGCCGTCGCGAAAAGACGCCGACGGCAACCAGTATCGCGATCATGATCACGATGAAGGTGGTCAGTTCCATGTCCTCCTCCTTTCCCAGCAGGAAACGACCCATGACTCCTGATGTTCCGACGAGCGCCGGGCTCGCGACCTATAACTTCGCCTATCTCGACGAACAGACGAAACGCATGATCCGTCGTGCGATCCTCAAAGCGATCGCCATTCCCGGCTATCAGGTGCCCTTCGCCAGCCGCGAAATGCCCATGCCCTATGGCTGGGGCACCGGCGGCGTGCAGGTTACGGCGGCGATCCTTGGACCAAAGGATGTACTGAAAGTCATCGACCAGGGCGCCGACGACACGACCAACGCCGTCTCCATCCGCGCCTTCTTCCAGAAAGTGGCGAATGTCGCGGTGACGACCAAGACCCGCGAGGCGACAATCATCCAGACGCGCCACCGCATTCCGGAGGAGAAGCTGACGGCCGGCCAGACGCTGGTCTACCAGGTGCCTATCCCGGAACCGCTTCGCTTCCTAGAGCCGCGCGAGACCGAGACGCGCAAGATGCATGCGCTGGAAGAATACGGCCTGATGCATGTAAAACTCTACGAAGACATCGCCAAGAACGGCCATATCGCCACGACCTATGCCTATCCGGTGAAGGTCGAGGGGCGTTACGTGATGGACCCGTCGCCGACGCCGAAATTCGACAATCCGAAGATGCACCGCTCGGAAGCGCTCCAGCTGTTCGGCGCAGGTCGTGAAAAACGCATCTACGCCGTGCCGCCCTATACCGAAGTCGTCAGCCTCGATTTCGAGGATCATCCCTTCGAGATCCAGACCTTCGACAAGCCTTGCGCGCTGTGCGGCGCCGAGAATGTCTATCTCGACGAAGTTGTGCTCGACGACAAGGGCGGGCGGATGTTCGTCTGCTCCGACACCGACCATTGCGAGGAACGTTGCGCCAATGGCCACCGCGGCCATCTCGCCTATAACAAGGAGGCCGCCGAATGACTGACGCCCCTCTGCTCAAAGTCCGCGACATTTCAAAGTTCTACGGTGCGCGCATCGGCTGCAAGAATGTCTCCTTCGACCTCTGGCCCGGCGAAGTGCTGGCGGTGGTCGGTGAATCCGGCTCCGGCAAGACGACGCTGCTCAATTGCCTTGCGACCCGCCTGATGCCGAGCTCCGGCGCCGTCGAATACCGCATGCGCGATGGGGAAATGCGCGAACTCTCCCGCATGAGCGAGGCGGAGCGCCGCTTCCTGATGCGGACCGACTGGGGCTTCGTGCACCAAAACCCGGCCGATGGCCTTCGCATGGCCGTGTCGGCCGGCGCCAATGTCGGCGAGCGGCTGATGGCGGTCGGCGAACGGCACTATGGCAATATCCGCGAGACGGCGGGCAACTGGCTTGGCCGCGTCGAGATCAGCGTCGACCGCATCGACGACCAGCCGCGCGCCTTTTCCGGCGGCATGCGCCAGCGCCTGCAGATCGCCCGCAACCTCGTCACCTCGCCGCGCCTGATCTTCATGGACGAACCCACCGGCGGCCTCGACGTCTCGGTGCAGGCACGCCTGCTCGACCTGCTGCGCGGCCTCGTACAGGACCTCGGCCTCTCAGCGATCATCGTCACGCATGACCTCGCCGTGGCGCGCCTGCTTTCGCACCGCATGATGGTGATGAAGGACGGCGTCGTCATCGAGCAGGGACTGACCGACCGCGTGCTCGACGATCCGCGCGAAGCCTATACCCAGCTCCTCGTCTCCTCGATCCTTCAGGTGTAACCATGCCCACACCCCTTGTTGTCTCCGAAGTGGCGAAGAGCTTTACCATGCATCTTCGCGACGGCATCCGCCTGCCGGTGATGTCGAATGTCGCCTTCTCGGTGAAGGCAGGCGAATGCGTCGTGCTGGGCGGTCCGTCCGGTATCGGCAAGAGCTCGCTCTTGAAGATGGTCTACGGCAACTACGCCGTCGACAGCGGCCAGATCCTGATCGAGCACGGCGGACGCCTGCTCGATCTTGCGACCGCCGATCCGCGCACGATCCTGTCGGTGCGCCGCGCCACACTCGGTTATGTCAGCCAGTTCCTGCGCACCGTGCCGCGTGTCGCCGCCGTCGATGTCGTCGCCGAGCCGCTGCTTGGCCGTGGCACTGCTGCGGCGGAAGCGATGGAGATCGCGGAAGCGATGCTTGCCCGCCTCAACCTGCCGCGCGAACTCTGGCAGCTTCCGCCCGCCACCTTCTCCGGCGGCGAGCAGCAGCGCGTCAACATCGCGCGCGGCTTCATCACCGATCACCGCATCCTGCTGCTCGACGAGCCGACCGCCTCGCTCGACGCAAAGAACCGCGCCGTCGTCGTCAGCATGATCGAGGAGAAGAAGGCGGCCGGCGTGGCGCTGCTCGGCATCTTCCATGACGAGGACGTGCGCGAAAAAGTCGCCGACCGCATCGTGGATGTCTCCGCCTTTTCACCGCGAAAGGCCGCCGCATGACCAAGCTTTCCGAAACGCCGCTGATCCATCCGACGGCGAAGGTCTCGGAGACGACGCTCGGCCGCTACACCGAGATCGCCGAGCGCTGCCGCATCAGCGAGGCCGAGATCGGCGACTATTCCTACATCATGGAGGATGGCTCGGTCTGGTGCGCGACGATCGGCAAATTCGCCAACATCGCCTCGTCGGTCCGCATCAATGCCACGAACCACCCGATGTGGCGCGCGACGTTGCACCACTTCACCTATCGGGCCAACGATTACTGGACCGATGCCGAGCCCGAACCGGACTTCTTCGCCTGGCGGCGCGAGCACCGCGTCACCATCGGCCACGACGTCTGGATCGGCCACGGATCGACGATTTTGCCCGGTGTCACAATCGGCAACGGCGCTGTCATAGGATCGGGCGCGGTTGTCACAAAGGACGTCGAACCCTACACGATCGTCGGCGGCGTGGCGGCGAAAGTCATCCGCGAACGTTTCCCCCGAAACATCGCCGAGCGCATGGAAAAACTCGCCTGGTGGGACTGGGATCATGCCCGGTTGCGCACCGCTTTGGACGATTTTCGCAAACTTGACGCAGAAGCCTTTCTTGCCCGTCACGACGGGTAAGAGGGGCGCGCGAGAAGCCGGAACTTCAGCCCTGTGGACTGTAATCTTTCCGACATGAAACTGACATTGCCGCTTCATCAACAGCGTTTACAGCCAGTCCCGAAAACGACACTGCCCGACTTTGGGCTCAGCCTGAAAAAAGAGGGATCCGCCATGTTCCGACTGAAGAATGTCACCCGCCGTTTTGGCGAGCGCGTTGCGGTCGACGATGTGACCTTCGACATCCCGCAGGGCCAGATGGTCGGCGTCATCGGCCGCTCGGGCGCCGGCAAGTCCACCATGCTGCGCATGATCAACCGTCTGGCCGATCCGAGCGAAGGCTCGATCCATTTCAATGATATCGAGGTCTCGTCGCTGCGCGGCTCCGGCCTGCGTAACTGGCAGCGCGACTGCGCGATGATCTTCCAGCAGTTCAACCTGGTGCCGCGCCTCGACGTGCTGACCAACGTGCTGCTCGGCCGCCTGAACCACCGCTCGACCACGCTCAGCATCCTCAACCTGTTCACCCGGGAAGAGCGCATCATGGCGATTGCGGCGCTCGAACGCCTCGGCATCGAGCAGACGGCGCTTCAGCCGGCCGGCACGCTTTCCGGCGGCCAGCAGCAGCGCGTGGCGATTGCGCGTGCGCTGATGCAGAACCCGAAGATGCTGCTCGCCGACGAGCCGATCGCCTCGCTCGACCCGCTGAACGCCAAGATCGTCATGGACGCGCTGCGCGACATCAACGAGCGCGAGGGCATCACGGTCATCACCAATCTGCACACGCTGGATACGGCGCGCGCCTATTGCGAGCGCATCATCGGCATGGCGCATGGCCGCGTCGTCTTCGACGGTTCGGCGCGCGAGCTCGACAGCGAAGCGGTGCGCACGATTTACGGCACGGGCGCCGATGGCGCGGAAATCGACGAGAGCATGACCTCCACGGCGATCCGCAACCCCGCCAAACAGGACAACATCAAGGAATCCGCCAGCCCGACACCGCTGGCACTGGCCGGGCTTTAAGCTCCCCCGCCAGGATCGAAGGACCCGCGTGAAGGGTCATAAACTTCCAGCCGGCAAAGCCGGTCAAACAGGAGAGAGACCATGCTGAAGAAAGTTCTTCTCGGCGCCGTCGCGCTCATCGCGCTCGCCGGCCACGTACAGGCTGAAGACCTCAAAGAATTCCGCGTCGGCATCATCGGCGGCGAAAACGAAGCCGACCGCCTGCGCAACTACCAGTGCCTCGGCGATCACCTGAAGGCCGACCTCGGCTTCGAGAAGGTCTCGTTCTTCCCGGCTGCCGACTATGACGGCGTCATCCAGGGCCTGCTCGGCGGCACGCTCGACTACGCCGAACTCGGCGCTTCCGGCTATGCCAAGATCTACCTCGCCGACCCGAAGGCTGTCGAGCCGATCCTGACGACCGTCCAGACCGACGGCTCGACCGGCTACCACTCGATCATGGTCGCCCGCAAGGATTCCGGCATCACCAAGCTCGAAGACCTGAAGGGCAAGAAGCTCGGCTTCGCCGACCCGGACTCCACCTCCGGCTACCTGATCCCGCTCGTCACCCTGCCGGAAGCCATCGGCGGCCCGGTCAAGGAATATTTCGCTGAAACCGGCTTCGGCGGCGGTCACGAAAACCTCGTCCTCGAAGTGCTGAAGGGCACCTTCGATGCCGGCACGACCTTCGGCTCGGGCGTTGGCGAGTTCAAGGACGGCTACACCTCCGGCAACCTCTACAAGATGGTCGAGAAGGGCATTCTCGACATGAACGATCTCGTCGAAATCTGGAAGTCGCCGCTGATCCCGAACGGCCCGATCGTCGTTCGCAGCGCGATGGCTGACGAGACCAAGGCGAAGTTCAAGCAGTTCATGCTCGACCTGCCGAAGAAGGACGCAGCCTGCTTCTCCGCCGTCATGGGCGGTGACTTCACCTCGTTCACGGAAGTCAACGTCGACTTCTACAAGCCGATCATCGACGCCCGCAAGGCAACGATCGGCGGCTGATCGCCATACGGACATCGGCGCCGGCCGCACCCCGGCCGGCGCCTCTGTTTTTGAACAAGCCGGGATAGACCATGGCCACGAACACGCTCCACGACGGCTTCAGCGAGAAGGGCGCTCTGATCGAGCGACACTGGCAGGAGCTGAACGCGCGCCGCCGCCTCTATACCTGGCTGGGCCTCGCCATCCTCGCGGTGGCACTCTCCGGCTCGCTGTGGTTCGCCAACGAGACGAATGCCGGCAAGTTCTTCGACCGGTTGCCCTATCTCTTCGACTTCGTCGGCGACATGGTTCCACGCGATGGCTTTGAGGTCTTCCGCGCGCTGTTCGACCTGCCGTCGCCCTATGACGACGGCAGCTTCAAGTACAATTATCCGGAAGGCCGGCTCTACATCACAGAGAGCCTCTATGTGCCGGAATATTTCCACAAGATGCTGGAAACGCTGAATATCGCGCTGTTCTCCACCATCATCGGCATGGTCTTCGGCTTCCTGCTCTGTTTCCTCGCTGCCAAGAACCTCGTCGCCAACCGCCTGCTGCGCGGTTTCGTGCGCCGCTTCATGGAAATCCTGCGTGCCTTCCCGGAAGTCGTGCTCGCCGGCTTCTTCCTCGCCATCCTGTCGCTCGGGCCGCTTCCCGCCGTCATCGCCGTGTCGATCCACACGGTTGGTGCCCTCGGGAAACTGTTCTTCGAGGTCGTCGAGAATGCCGACATGAAGGCGGAGGAGGGGCTTCGCGCCGTGGGTGCGAGCTGGGTGGAGCGCGTCTGGTTCGGCATAGTGCCGCAGGTGCTGCCGAACTTCGTGAGCTACTTCCTGCTGCGCCTGGAGATCAACGTGCGCGCCTCGACCATCATCGGCGCCGTCGGCGGCGGTGGCATCGGCGAGCTGCTGCGCCTGTCGATCGGCCAGAACCACCAGGCGAAGACGCTGGCCATCGTGCTGCTTCTCCTCGTCACCATCATCGCCGTCGACCAGTTTTCCGCCTGGCTGCGCCGCAAGCTGGTCGGCGATCATGCCTTCCGGCTGGCTCAATAGGAGTGCGCCATGACGACCCTCAATTCCGCACAGATGGATGAGATCGCGGCACGCCACCCGGCCGTCTTCCACCGCTCGTTCTGGCAGCGTTTCCGTATCGCCATCATCACCGGCGGCTTCGTGCTCTACGCTCTCTATTGCTGGTGGTTCTTCGCGATCGGTCATGTGCTCGGCACCGCGAACTGGAACATTGCCGGCACCTATCTCGCCGACTGGGTTTCCTACGAGGTGCGCCCGGAAGTGGCGATCGATCCCGATGGCGCGATGAAGCTCACCTATCCGCGTTTCTCGCCGCTCGGGCCAAATGCCAAGCCCAATTGGGTCGAAATCGAACTTGGCACGATGACCCGCACCACGCCGGCTGCCGGTGCCACGACCACGACGGAAAAGAAGCCCGCCTCGATGGGCTTCATGGGCGAGGGCGCCGTCATCGGCGGCGCGGCTGCCGCGGCCGAAGGCCTTGCAATGGCGACGACGCGCGAGGAAGAGGTCGTCAAGCGCGCCAAGATCACCCTCAATTCCACGACGAGCGTCGAGGTCGTGCCCGAGCGCGTGACCGTCCAGCATGCCGGCGAGACGCTGGTGGTGGACGTGGACGGTTCCGAGGTGAAGCCCGAGGGCGCATTGCCGGGCTGGGCGACGCAGAAGACGCCCGGCCAGAAGATCACATTGGCCTTCGGCTTTGCCGGCTGGGGCGAGATCGAGGCGGACGATGTCTCGATCCGCAAACGCTTCCTCGGCTGGGCGAACTTCCTGTTCGACACCAACTCGCCCTTCCACGGCAAGTCGACATCGGAGGTGGTGTCGCTGATCACATCCGGTGAGCGCATCGATCCGAAGCAATCGAACCTGTCGCTTGCCTGGGACAACATCCTCTACAATTCCGAATGGCAGCATCTCGACGTCTGGACCAAGCTGCTCCAGACCATCGTCATGGCCTTCGTCGGCACTCTGTTCGCCATGCTGCTGGCCTTCCCGCTGGCGTTCCTTGCGGCGCGCAACATTACGCGCAGCTGGTTCTCCAACCAGATCACCAAGCGCCTGTTCGACTTCCTTCGCTCGGTCGACATGCTGATCTGGGCGCTGTTTTTCACCCGCGCCTTCGGTCCCGGGCCGCTTGCCGGCATGTCGGCGATCTTCTTCACCGACACCGGCACGCTCGGCAAACTCTATTCCGAAGCGCTGGAAAACATCGATGACAAGCAGCGTGAGGGCGTGAAGTCGGTGGGGGCGGCCCCCGTCGCCGTGCAGCGCTTCGGCGTGCTGCCGCAGGTCATGCCGCTCTTCGCCTCGCAGGCGCTTTATTTCTGGGAATCGAACACCCGATCCGCCACGATCATCGGCGCGGTCGGCGCCGGCGGCATCGGCCTGAAGCTCTGGGAGGCGATGCGCACGAATTCCGACTGGGAGAACGTCGCCTACATGGTACTGCTGATCCTCATGGTGGTTTTCGTCTTCGACGGCATATCGAATGCGCTGCGTTCCCGCCTGATGGGCAAGCCCTCGCATTGATCGGGGTGGCGGCATGATGCTGCCACACGAATCCCTACAAGATCCGATGCCGCCGATCCGGCGGCATGACTTGAATTTTATAGGAATGAGCCCTTGCGTTACGCCCTCTATTTCACCCCGCCTGCAAGCGATCCGCTGACGCTTTCCGCCCAGCGCTGGCTGGGGCGCAATGCGTTCACGGGTGCAGCCCTGGAGCAGCCGACCGTGGGCGGGTTCGACGCGGCGACGCTTTCGGGCCTCACGGCAGACCCGCGCCGCTATGGTTTCCACGCCACGATGAAGGCGCCCTTTGCGCTTTCCGAAGGCCGCAGTGAGGCCGAGCTCGTGGCTGAAATCGGCCGCTTCGTCTGCGAGACGGAACCGTTCGACATTCCGGAGCTCGTCGTCGGCCGGCTTGGCTCGTTCTTCGCGCTCGTGCCGGGCGACCAGTGCGACGAATTGCAAAGCTTTGCCGGAGAGGTCGTGCGCCGTTTTGAGCGTTTTCGCGCACCGCTGACCTCGGCGGATATTTCCCGCCGCAAGCCCGATGAACTCACCGCCGCCGAGCGCCAGAACCTCGTGCAGTGGGGATATCCCTATGTGTTCGACGAGTTCCGCTTCCACATGACGCTGACGGGGCGCGTTCCGGCGGAGCGCCGCGATGCCGTCGAAGGCGTGCTTCTCGATCAGTTCGCCGATTTCCACGGCCGCCCGTTGACGATCGCCGGCCTGGCGCTCTTCCGGGAGCCGTCGCGCGGCGCCGATTTCACCGTCCATTCGCTCTTCCCGCTCGCAGCCGCAGCCAATAGAAAGACCGCCTGACATGACCCGCGAAACCGTTCTCTCCAATGCCCGTATCGTGCTTGAGGACAAGATCCTCGACGGCACGCTGGTGTTGCGCGATGGCCTGATCGCCGACATCTCCGAAGGCTCCTCCAATGAGGGCGAGGACATGGAAGGTGACTTCCTCATCCCCGGCCTCGTCGAACTGCACACCGACCATCTGGAAGCCCACTATTCGCCGCGCCCCGGCGTGCGCTGGGGCCTGACGGCCGCCATCCAGTCACACGACGCCCAGGTCGTGACCTCCGGCATCACCACCGTCTTCGATTGCCTGCGCATGGGCTCGGACGAGGACGGCGGCTTCGAGAAGGGCGAGATGCGCGCCATGGCCAACGCCATCGCGGAGGCGCAGAACGAGGACCGCCTGCGGGCGGAACACCTAATCCACCTGCGCTGCGAAGTCTCGACCGACAACGTGCTGGAACACTACGAGGAATTCGAGGACGATCCGCTCGTTCGCCTCGTCTCGCTGATGGACCACGCGCCGGGCCAGCGCCAGTTCCAGACGCTGGAGCAATATATCCTCTACTACAAGAAGAAGCGCGGCCTCACCGACGACGAGTTCGACGCCTTCTGCAAGCGCCAGCAGGATCTCTCCGCCCGCTATGCCAAGCCGCATCGCGATGCGATCGCCGCCTCCTGCGCCGCCCGCAACATCTCGGTCGCAAGCCATGACGATGCGACGCTGGAGCATGTCGAGGAGGCGATCGGCTACGGCATCCGCCTTGCCGAGTTCCCGACCAGCGTCGAAGCCGCGAAGGCCTCGCATGGCGCGGGCATGAGCGTGCTGATGGGCGCGCCGAACATCGTGCGCGGCAAGTCGCATTCGGGCAACATCGCCGCCCGTGACCTCGCAAACATGGGCGTGCTCGACGTGCTGTCTTCCGACTACGTGCCCTTCAGCCTGATGCACGCGCCCTTCATCCTTGCCGATGAGGGCATGGACCTGCCGAAGGCCATCAACATGGTCTCGACGACGCCCGCACGCACCGTCGGGCTCGATGATCGCGGCGCCATCGCCAAGGGCCTGCGTGCCGATCTGGTGCGCGTGCGCCGCCCTTCCGGCGTTCCGGTCGTGCGCTCCGTCTGGCGCCAGGGCAGGCGCGTGGCATGAGCCTCGACGCCGAAGCCGCCGTCCGCCAGCCGTTAGCCGTCGCCGCCGGCACGATGGTCGTCGTCGTCGGTCCGAGCGGTGCCGGCAAGGACAGCGTGATGTCCTATGCCGCGCGGCATTTCGCCGAGGAAGCCCGCGTGCGCTTCGTTCGCCGCGTCATCACCCGCCCGGCCGATGCCGGCGGGGAGGCGCATGAGGCGATCGATGCGGAAGGGTTTCGAACACGCGCCGCCGAGGGCGGGTTCGCCGTGTCCTGGGAGGCGCATGGCCTGTCCTACGGCATCCTGCGCGAAACGCTGGACGCGCTCGCGGCCGGTGTCACGCTCGTCGCCAATGGCAGCCGTTCGGCCTTGCCCGCCTTCGCCGATGCCTACTCGCGGCTGAAGGTCGTGGTGATCACGGCGCGGCCTGACATTCTCGCCGCCCGCCTCGCCGCGCGTGGTCGGGAAAGTGCGGAGGGCATCGCCAAGCGTCTCGACCGTGCCGTGCCGGAAATCGTGGTCGCTGCCGATACCGTCGTCATCGACAATAGCGGCGCGCTGGAAGAGGCGGGCGAGGCCTTCGTCTCGCTGCTCGTCTCCGCACTCGCGCGCGAAGACTGATTCAGCCGCCCTTCAGTGCTTTATAGGCGGCGAGTGCGCGTTCGCGCGCCTTGCCGTGATCGACGATCGGCTTCGGATAGGTTTTCCCAAGCTCGACGCCCGCCTTTTTCAGGGCACTTTCCGGCGCGTCGAAGGGCTTGTGGATCCAGGCTGAATCCAGCTTCTCCAGTTCGGGCACGAAGGTGCGGACATAGGTGCCGTCGGCATCGAATTTTTCACCCTGCAGGATCGGGTTGAAGATGCGGAAGAACGGCGAGGCATCGGCGCCCGAGCCCGCCACCCATTGCCAGTTCGCCGCATTCGAGGCCGCATCCGCATCCACCAGCGTATCGCGAAACCATTCTTCCCCACGCCGCCAGTCGATCATCAGGTGCTTGATCAGGAAGGAAGCGGTGATCATGCGCACGCGGTTGTGCATCCAGCCATGCGTCCAGAGCTGCCGCATGCCGGCATCAACGATCGGGTAGCCGGTCTGGCCTCGCGTCCAAAGCGTAAAATTCTTCCGGCTTGCTCCCCAAGGGAAGGCGTCGAAACGGTCGTTCCAGTTTTTTTCCGCAAGCTGCGGGAAATGGAAATGCAGGTGGTAGCAGAATTCCCGCCACGCGAGTTCCTTGCGGAAGTGCACGACATCCTCCGCCGGCGCCTTCAGGCCGCGCGTTGCATGCCAGATCCGGGCGGGCGAGATTTCGCCCAGCGCCAGATGCGGCGACAGCATCGAGGTCGCGTCGATGGCGGGATGGTCGCGGTCCTCCTTGTAGCCCCCGATCGCGCCGTCGACGAAGCCTTCCAGCCGTTCGCGCGCCGCCTCTTCCCCCGGCGTCCAGACATCGGGGAATGCGGCCGCCCAATCCGGCTTCTTCGGCAGCAGGTCCCAGTCGGCGAGCGTCTCGGATGCCGGCGACTTGCGGGGTGAGGCCAGTTTCTCCGGCGCGTCGATCGGTTCATGCGGCTCGCCCTCCCGCTCCAGCGCCTTCCAGAATGGCGTGTAGACGCGGTAGGGCTTTTTCTCCCCTGTCATCAGGCGCGTCGGGTCGTGCAGCAACTGTCCAGCGAAGCTTTTGGCGGCAATGCCACGCCCTTTCAGCGCCGCCTTGATGTCCGTGTCGATCGCGATGCCCGCGGGATCGTGTCGGCGGTTCCAGTGAACGGCGTCAGCGCCGGTCTCTTCGATCAGATCGGCAAGCACCGCATCCGCCGCACCGCTGCGCAACACCAGCGGCGAGCCGAGCTTCTGAAGCGTCTTGCCGAGCGACGCCAGCGAATGATGCAGCCACCATTGCTGCGCACCCCCGAGCGGGCCTGTTCCGGCTTTCTCCGGCTCGCGGATGTAGAGCGTTACGATGGGGCGTCCCGTCTCCAAGGCGGCGGCGAGCGCGGCGTTGTCGTCGACGCGCAGATCCTTGCGGAACCAGACGATGACCGGATTTTCGCTCGCAGCCATCTCTTCAGCTCCTTTTCGGCAGGGGACGGGTGAGGATGAACAGCACGCTTCCCGACAGGATGAGCGCGACCGTTCCGGCGAGAAGCAGCGAGGGCTGCGTGCCGTAATAGAAGAAGCCGTAGCTCGCGACGATGAGGCAGACGGAGACGATTTTGGCGCGCGCGGAGATGGCGCCCTCCCGCCGCCAGTTCTGGAGCGGCGGGCCGAGCGTGCGGTGGTTCAGCAGCCACTGTTCGAGGCGCGGCGAGGAGCGCGAAAAACACCAGACGGCAACGAGCAGGAAAGGCGTCGTCGGGAGCAGGGGCAGGAAAGCGCCGATAATGCCGAGCGCCGTCATCAGCAGGCCGGCCAGCATGTAGAGCGAGCGCACAGGGATCCTCGTTCAAAAAAACGCGTCGCCGTTCAGATAGAGTGCTTTGCGCCCGCCTCCAAGGGGCCATCGTACCGCAACGGGTGGAACGAACATCTTCCTCGGGCATTCCTTGCGGACGGAAACAGGGCAGGGCGAGGCGAATGTTGGACGATATCGACCGTGGAGACGAGCATGCCTGGTGGACGACGCAGCGCGGCGCCTCGCCGATCGTCGGCACCGCCATCCACAATGGCCACGCCGTGCGCCAGAACCTCCTCTTGAACATGGCGCTGGACGACGACGAGCGGTTGCGCGAGGAAGACCCGTTCACGGCCGAAACCATTCGCGGCCTGGCCAATCGCATCATCTTCCACCGCTCCCGCTTCGAAATCGACCTCAACCGCGCCCGCGACGGCGCCATCTACCTGCGGCCGGAACAGGCGTGGGGCCTGAAGGTCTGGCGCGCACCACCCTCGGACGCCGAGCTTGCCGAAAGCCTCGCCGTGCACGATGCCTATTACGGCATGCTGGAAAACTATCTTCGCGGCGTTGAGGCGCAGCACGGCCGCTTCGTCGTGCTGGACATGCACAGCTACAACCACCGCCGCGCCGGCCCTTCGGCCCCGCCGACCGAAGCGAGCGATGCGCCGGAAATCAACATCGGCACCTCCTCGATGGATCGGTCCCGATGGGCGCCGGTGGTCGATGCCTTCATGAACTTCGCCGCCGATTTCGATTTTCTCGGCCGCCGGCTGGACGTGCGCGAGAACATCGCCTTCGAGGGGCGCGGCGAGCAGACGCGCTTCATCCACGAGCGTTTCCCACAAAACGGCTGCGCCATCGCCGTCGAATTCAAGAAGGTCTTCATGGACGAGTGGACGGGCGCGCCGGACTGGCAGGCGCTCGCATCCCTTCAGGCGCTCGTCGCGGGGGCGGCGCCGGTGCTCGAACGGGCGCTGCGGGAGGTCGCATGAGCCCAGCGAAGGCGGCGCGCAAGCCGCGCCAGAAGCAGGAAAAAACGCTGGTAGACGACGTGATCGAAGCGCTCGAAGCCGGCAAGCCGGTGCGCCGCGACCTCGAAGGCGGCCGCCTGCATATCGACCGGCCGCTGCCGTTCCTCTGCCTGCATGTCGGCGAGCCGGACACCCATGTCGTGGCACGCGAGGTCGCCGCCGCGAACGCCTCCTACCTCGTCACGCCGCGCATTGAGGATGCTGTAGAACTCATTGCGCCGATTGCCGCGGCGCTACGCAAGAAATTCGGCACCTTCGTGCTGCTCGACGTGGACGAGTTGCAGCGCGACCGGCTGCTGTCCGACGATGCCCCGTTCCTCCAGCCCTTCGAGGTCATGCTGTCGGCGACGCGCCAGCCTGCGGCCAGGCGGGCGATGGACGCCTTTGAGACGGCGGTAGAGGCGTTCGAGGCCCGCTTCCGCACGCCGCATGTCGAGCTTTGCGCGGCGGAGGACGATCCCTGCGCCCGGCCGGAGCTTCTGAAACTCAAGCTGCCGCTTCTGACGCTGCGCTTCGCGCCGATCTACCGCGTCACGGGATCCGATGCCACCTATCCGGACCTGCGCGAGCGGTTGGTGGACAATTTCCTCGATGCCGGCCTGCGCGCCTTCGCGGCCTTTCTGGAGGCGGACGGTTTTCCGAAACCCGCCACCTACCGGGCCTTCGGCCGCAAGGCCTTCATCGATGCGGTCGAGCGGGCAGATCGCGGCATGGACGAGGTCGCCTCCAGCTTCGATTTCCTGCTTGCCGTAACGCCGATCAACGCAAACGCCGCCTGGCAGGAATTCAAGGCGAACCACTACGACCGGCCGCCGCGTTTCCTCTACCGTCCGCTGCCCCTCCTGGTGGAGGGGCAGAAGCGCCGCCTCTATTCCATTTCGCTCGACCGGCTCGAAGACCCCGTACTGCACCAGATTTACCGGGAAAAGCAGCAGGAGCTTGACCTGCAACTGACGCTGATCGGCGAGCGGGAGAAGGCGCGTTTCGTCGAATTCGGCCGCGCGCTCTACGGCCCCGTCGAACCATCGCTGCGTAAGGCCGCCGCCGAGGTTTTCGACGGCACGGGGCATGCCAAGCGCATGCCGGCGCTCGCCAATGACGACGAGGTGGTGGATTGCTTCTATGTCGAGCGCAAGGCGCGCTCCATGATGATGCACTATCACCAGCATTATGACGGTTTCGACGCGGCGATCGAGCTGCGCGACGACGTGCCGGCCGGCCTGCTCGTGTCCGGCCGCCGCCTGCTGATTTCACGGCGCACGCGCATGATGCGCCACCGCGTCGATGCGCTGTTGAGCCACGAGGTCGGCGTGCATCTTCTCACCTATTTCAACGGCTCGGCGCAGGGCCTGCGCGTCTTCCGCACCGGCCTTTCGGGCTACGAGGGCATGCAGGAGGGGCTGGCGGTCTTCGCCGAATTCCTCGCCGGCGGCTTCACGCCGGAGCGCCTGCGGCTGCTTGCCGCCCGCGTCGTCGGCTGCGACCTGATGCTCGCCGGCGCCTCCTTCGTCGAGAGCTTTCGCACGCTGACGCAAAATTACGATTTCGACGCCGAGACCGCCTTCGGATTGCTGCTGCGCGTCTTCCGCGGCGGGGGGCTCGCCAAGGACGCAATCTATCTGCGCGGCCTGCTCTCGCTGCTGAGCCACCTGAAGGGCGGCGGCGCGCTCGATCCGTTCTGGATGGGCAAGATTTCGGCAGGCCATTTCAGCGTGATGGAGGAACTCGGCGCCCGCGGCCTGCTGAAGGCGCCGATCCTGCGGCCACTCTGTCTCGAAACCGATCGCGGGCGCGCAAGGCTGGAGCGCGCCCGTGCCGGACTGACACCCCTGACAATGCTCGAAGCTTGAGGAGAGCAACCATGCGTATCGCCTTTTTCGTCAATTCCATCGAGGGGGAAACCCCGACCTATACCACAACCGGCCTTGCCATGGCCGCGCTCGGGCGCGGGCATGAGATCTGCTACGTGACGCCGGGCGATTTCGTGCTCAGGGCGGATGACAGCCTGTCGGTGCGCGGCCGCGTGCTGCCGGGAAAACGCTACAAGAAGGCGGAGAGTTTTCACGCGGCCCTTCAGGGCGAGGACGCGGCCATCGAGACGATGGACACGAGCGATGTCGACGTGCTGTTCCTGCGCAACGACCCGTCGCTCGATGCCGACGACCGGCCCTGGGCGGCCCATGTCGGCGCAATGTTCGGCCGGCTTGCGGCGGCGCGCGGCACCATCGTCGTCAACGATCCGGATGGCCTATCGCTGGCGCAGAACAAGCTCTATTTCCAGGGTTTTCCGCGCGCCGTGCGGCCAGAAACGCTGATTTCCAAGAGCATCGACGAAATCCGCGCCTTCATCGACGGCCACAAGGAGGGCGTCATCATGAAGCCGCTGCAGGGCTCCGGCGGCAAAAACGTCTTCAAGATCGGCTCGCCCGACGAGGCGAACCTCAACCAGATCTTCGAGGCCGTCAGCGGCGAGGGCTACCTCATCGCGCAGAACTACCTGCCGGCTGCGACCGAAGGCGACATCCGGCTCTTCCTGATGAACGGCCGGCCATTGGAGCGCGACGGGAAATATGCCGCGATCCGCCGGGTGCCAGCGAAGGGCGAGGTGCGGTCGAACATCCACGCGGCCGGCACGGCGGTCTCCGTCGAAATCACGCCGGAAATCCTTGCGATTGCGGACATGGTTCGGCCGAAACTCGTCGAGGACGGCATGTTCCTCGTCGGCCTCGATATCGTCGGCGACAAGATTCTGGAGATCAACGTCTTCACGCCGGGCGGCCTCAACGTGATGTTCGATCTCTACGACATCGATTTTGCCGACAGCATCATTGCCGCGCTGGAGCAGAAGGTCGCGCAGCGCGACGCCTATGCGGGCGCGATCACCAACCGGACGCTGGCGACCCTCTGAAACCGCTCAGATCGGCTTGCTGTTCGCCGCGCCCTTGGCCGATTTCGCTTTTGCGACGGCCTTGGCGGCGACCGGCTTTTCGGCGCCGGCATCCGCCTTCTTCTTCGGCTTGGCCTCGGATTTCTTCGTCTGCGCCTTCTTGGAGATCTCGATCAGCGGCTTTTTCGCACTGGCCGGCTTGGGATCCTCGGCAAGCGCCACGCGCTCGAACTCGTCGCGCTCGCGCGCGGCCTGTTCCCAATGTTCGGCGTCCTGGCCATGCGGCCGGCCGGCCTCTTCCCAGATCGCATAGGCTCGCTTGCTGATCCATTCCAAACGCACATCCGACATCGCTAATCCCCGTTCAAGAGTTGCCCGTTCAAGGGTTGACTGACGCCATGCCGCCGATGTGCCGCGCAGGATGTGCAGGCAGGACCGGGACACGGAACTCGCTGGAGGGCCGGGAGCGTTCGACCGGCAGGTCCAGATATTCGGCGCACCATACGCTCCGGGGTAAGGCCCTTCTTGGAGCAGGTCTGCTTCATGCGATTCGCAAGGCTAGAATGCGCCGAAAGCGACAGGGCATCAAGCCGAGCCGGCCGCGGCATCCTGGCCTTCAGCCCGCATGGTAAGGAAAATCATGCCCCGGGTTGCGGCAAATCGGCGTAATTTTGGAAAAGTTTCATGCTGGCGGGTGGACAGTGTCGATCCCGCCAACGTATTGTCCGGATGAGAGAATATTCAACGCGGACGACGAAATCGAGAGGCAGGGCGTTTGGCAGCAACAGGGCAACAGCATCGACCGGTTCGTCGGGCTTTCCGCCTTTTCTGCGCCACGTTCACCTGTCTTTTGCTGTTGATATCCACGCTGTCCGCACCTTCTGCCGTCAGCGCCAGCTCGAAACTGCTTCGTTACGGCACGCAGAAGACTTTTGGTCATCCATCTGCACTTGCCGACCTGGAGTGCCGCAAGCGCCCCGTCGCCGGCAAGGTCACGCCGCTTGACGGCGGCGACGGCATCGGCTGTCCGCCGGCGCAAGGCGTTTTGCACCTGGCGGACGCGGACGTCGCTGTCGCCATCGTTCCGCAGTGCCGCTGCGGCAGCGGTCGCATCGAAACGCGCGGGGCCCGTGCCCCTCCGTTCCATTTCGCCTGACGACCGCTTCGATCGTCCCGTCGATCGCGCGCGGTCTTCCCGATGTCGCCGGCATGCCGGCGTAAGAAGCTCTGACGTAAAGCGATCGATTTAAACGATGACAGGTGAAATGATTCTGGTCCTGCTGGTCTGCCTTCCCTTCGCGGGAAGCCTCGCCGCGACCATTCTGCTGCGGACGGATTCGCGGGTGCTCGCGGCGCGCATGGCGGGCGTCGTCGCCTTCGCCGGCTTCGTCATGACGGCCGTGCTCTACCCCGCGGTACGCGACGGCGGCAAGGTCCGCGTCGATCTGCAATGGCTGCCGCAGCTCGGCCTGAACGTCACGCTGCGCATGGACGGTTTCGCCTGGCTCTTCGCCATGCTCGTCACCGGCATCGGCTGCCTCGTCGTGCTTTATGCGCGGTATTACATGTCGGAAGAGGACCCGGTCCCGCGCTTCTTCTCGTTCCTGCTCGCCTTCATGGGCTCGATGCTCGGCATCGTTCTGTCGGGCAACATCATCCTGCTCTCGGTGTTCTGGGAGCTCACCAGCATCTTCTCCTTCCTCCTGATCAGCTACTGGCATCACAATGCCGCCGCGCGTGACGGCGCGCGCATGGCGCTGACGATCACCGGCATCGGCGGCTTCTGCCTGCTCGCCGGCCTCATCGTGCTCGGCCACATCGCCGGCAGCTACGACCTCGATGTGGTGCTGGCGGCCGGCGACAAGATCAAGGCGCATCCACTCTACCTGACGGCGCTGGTGCTGATCCTCATCGGCGCCCTGACCAAGAGCGCGCAGGTACCCTTTCATTTCTGGCTGCCAAATGCCATGGCCGCACCGACGCCGGTCTCGGCCTACCTGCATTCCGCGACCATGGTGAAGGCCGGCGTCTTCCTTCTGGTGCGCTTCTGGCCGCCGCTGTCGGGCACGTATGAATGGTTCATGCTGCTCGGCATTGCCGGCATCAGCACGCTGATCCTCGGCGCCTATTTCGCGATGTTCCAGCAGGATCTGAAGGGCCTGCTCGCCTATTCCACGATCAGCCATCTCGGCCTCATCACGACGCTGCTGAGCCTCGGCAGCCCGCTCGCCGCGGTGGCGGCGATCTTCCACATGGTCAACCACGCCACCTTCAAGGCCTCGCTCTTCATGGCCGCCGGCATCATCGACCACGAGACCGGCACGCGCGACATGCGACGATTAAGCGGGCTCTTCAAATACCTGCCGATCACCGGCACGCTCGCCATGGTGGCGAGTGCGGCGATGGCCGGGGTGCCACTCCTTAACGGCTTCATCTCCAAGGAGATGTTTTTCGCGGAAGCCGTTGAAACGCATGCCGATTCCGTGCTTGACCGCATCCTGCCCTTTGTCGCGACGCTGGCCGGCGCCTTCTCCGTCGCCTATTCGCTGCGCTTCATCCACATGGTGTTCTTCGGCCCGCCGCCCGTCGACCTGCCGAAGCCCAAGCCGCACGAGCCGCCGCACTGGATGCGCTTCCCGATCGAGTTCCTGGTGCTCGCCTGCCTCGTCGTCGGCATCATCCCGAGCCTGTCGATCGGCCCGTTCCTGCATTCCGCCGTCGTCTCCGTGCTGGGCGAGCGCACACCGGACTACAGCCTCGCCGTCTGGCACGGCATCAACACGCCGCTGATCATGAGCATGATCGCGCTCATCGGCGGTGCGGCGCTCTACGCTGTGCTGAAGGACTACCTCGCCAAATGCGATGACGGGCCGCCGCTGTTCCGTCATCTCGGCGGCCAGCGCATCTTCGAGCGCGTGCTGGTGACGGTGTCGTGGAAATGGGCGCGCTGGCTGGAAAGCCACCTCGGCACGCGCAATCTCCAGCCGCAACTGCGCCTCGTCGCGGCCGCCGGCCTGCTTGCCGGCGTGGTGCCGCTCTATCTCGCCGGCTTCACGCCAAAGCCGCCGGAATTCGGCGATGTCGACCCGATCTTCGCCGCCGTCTGGTGCGTCGGCGCCTTCTGCGCGCTCGCCGCCGCCTACCAGGCGAAGTATCACCGGCTTGCAGCCCTCGTCCTGCTCGGCGGTGCCGGCATCACCACCTGCATCACCTTCGTCTGGCTGTCGGCGCCCGACCTCGCCATCACCCAGCTTTTGGTCGAAATCGTCACGACAGTCCTGCTGCTGCTCGGCCTGCGCTGGCTGCCCAAGCGCTCGGAAAAGGTCGACAACTCCGTGTCGCTCGCCGCGCGCAGCCGCCGTTTCCGCGATTTCCTGCTGGCGATCTCCTGCGGCTTCGGCATGTTCATCTTCTCCTACGCCATCATGAAACAGCCGGTGCCGGACGCGATCGCCAGCTACTTCCTCGAAAAGGCCTATACGGAAGGTGGCGGGCGCAATGTCGTCAACGTCATCCTCGTCGACTTCCGCGGCTTCGACACGATGGGCGAGATCGCGGTGCTCGCGATCGTCGCACTGACGGTCTTCGCGCTGCTGCGTCGTTTCCGTCCCGCAGCCGACAGCATCGAGAAGCCGGAGCAGCAGCGCATCCAGAACGCCTATGACGCGGAACGGCCCGAGCGCTCGGCCGGCGACACGGTGCGTGACTACCTGCTCGTGCCCTCGGTCATCATGCAGTGGATGTTCCCGGTCGTCATTACCTTCTCGGTCTATCTCTTCCTGCGCGGCCATGACCTGCCGGGCGGCGGTTTTGCCGCCGGCATCACCATGGCGATCGCCTTCCTGCTGCAATATCTGGCGGGCGGCGTGCGCTGGGCGGAGGACCGGCTGCGCATCCTGCCGCTGCGCTGGATGGGCTTCGGCCTGCTTCTGGCGGCCGCGACCGGCATCGGCGCCTGGTTCCTGGGCTATCCGTTCCTGACATCCCATTCGCAATATATCGAGGTGGCGTTCATCGGAAAGGTGCCGGCGGCGACCGCGCTGCTGTTCGATCTCGGCGTCTTCTCGCTCGTCGTCGGCGCGACGGTACTCATTCTCATCGCGCTCGCCCACCAATCCATACGCACGCATCGGGTCCGCAATCTCGACGCCACAAAGGCGGAGGAAGCCTGATGGAACTCGTTCTCGCAATCGGCATCGGCGTCATGACCGGCTCGGGCGTCTGGCTCATCCTGCGCCCGCGCACCTACCAGGTCATCATCGGCCTGTCGCTGCTCTCCTATGCCGTCAACTTGTTCATCTTCGGGGTCGGCGGGGTGAAGTCCAATGCCGCGCCGCTGCTCGGCGAGGGCGTCGACATCTCGACGCTCACCGATCCGGTGCCGCACGCCCTGGTGCTGACCGCCATCGTCATCGGTTTTGCCACGACGGCGCTCTTCCTCGTCGTGCTGCTCGCCGCACGCGGCCTCACCGGCACCGACCATGTCGACGGCAGGGAGCAGCCGAAATGAGCGGCTGGCAGCAACACCTCATCATCGCGCCGATCCTCATCCCGCTGGTCGCCGGCGCGCTCCTCCTGTTTTTCGACGAGCGCGAGCGTGTGGTCAAAGCGATGATCAGCGTGGTCTCGTGCCTGGCACTCGCCGCCGTCGCCATCACGCTGTTCCGGCTGGCAAATAGCGGCAGCGGCGAAGGCGGCTTCGAGGGCGTCTACCTGCTCGGCAACTGGCCGGCCCCCTTCGGCATCGTGCTGGTGGTCGACCGCCTCTCGGCGCTGATGCTGGTGCTCACCTCGATCCTCGCCATTCCGGCGCTGGTTTTCGCGCTCGCCCGCTGGCATGCGGCCGGTGCGCATTTCCACACGCTGTTCCAGCTCCTGCTGATGGGCCTCAACGGCGCGTTCCTCACCGGCGACCTGTTCAACCTCTTCGTCTTCTTCGAGGTGATGCTCGCCGCTTCCTACGGCCTGCTGATGCACGGCTCCGGTTCCATGCGCGTCAAGGCCGGCATGCACTATATCGCGGTCAACCTCGCAGCCGCCCTCTGCTTCCTGATCGGCGTCAGCGCCATTTACGGCTCTGCCGGCACGCTCAACATGGCGGATCTCGCCGTGCGCATCGGCGAGATCGAGGGCGAGCGGCGCATGCTGCTGGAGGCGGGCGCCGGCATCCTTGGCATCGTCTTCCTCATCAAGGCCGGGATGTGGCCGCTGAACTTCTGGCTGCCGGGCGCCTACAGCGCCGCGACCGCGCCCGTCGCCGGTATCTTCGCCATAATGAGCAAGGTCGGCATCTACGTCATCCTGCGCCTGTCGCTGCTGGTCTTCGGGCAGGGCGAATCCGCCGGCCTCGGCCTCAACGTGCTGCTCTATGGCGGCATGGCGACCATCGCCTTCGGCACGATCGGCGTGCTCGCCTCACAGGCGCTCGGGCGGCTTGCGAGCTATTCGGTGCTCGTCTCCTCCGGCACGCTGCTTGCGGTGCTCGGCCTCAGCAACGGGCAGGTCACGGCCGGCGCGCTGTTCTACATGGTCAGCTCGACCATGACGATCTGCGCCTTCTTCATGCTGATCGAGCTGGTGGAACGCGGGCAGGATGCCGGCGCCTCGGTTCTCGCCGTCACCATGGAAGCCTATGGCGATGCGGACGAGGAGGAGCGGGAGGTCGAGGTCGGCATTACCATGCCGGGGACGATCGCCGTGCTCGGCATCTGCTTTGCCGCCTGCGGCATCCTGCTGTCCGGCCTGCCGCCGCTCTCCGGCTTCGTCGCGAAATTCGCCATGCTCACCGGCATGATCGGCATGAATGCCCAGGAAGGACCAATCGCCGCCTCCGTCTGGTGGATCGTCGGCCTGCTCATCCTGTCGGGCCTCGCGGCGCTCATCTCGATGACCCGCGCCGGCATCCGCACCTTCTGGGCGTCGATGGAAGGCACCGTGCCGCGCGTGCTCGTCATGGAAATGGCGCCGGTCATGCTGCTGATCGCGCTGACGCTGACGCTGACGATCAAGGCCGGCCCGGCGATGACCTATATGGAGGAGACGGTGCGCAACCTGCAGCAGCCGGCCACCTATATCGACGCCGTCATCAACGCGCGCCGCGCCGGCGTGGCGGAGGCGAGCGGGCCGGACGGCGGGGGAGGGCTCTGACATGCTGCCCTATCCGCTCCTCAGCGCCTCGCTCGTCCTCATGTGGCTGGCCCTCAACGGCTTCACGATCGGCCAGCTCATCCTCGGCTGCATCGTCGCCGTGCTCGCCTCCTGGGGCATGGCGTCGCTCCGGCCCGCTAAGCCGCGCCTGAACAAATGGTATCTGCTACCGAAACTCGTCGGCATCGTGCTCTACGATATCCTGCGCTCGAACATCGCCGTCGCCTCGATCTTGCTGACGGGCGGCAAGCGCAGCCACAAGTCCGGCTTCATGACCGTGCCGCTTGACCTGGAGAACCCGACCGCGCTCGCCGTGCTCGCCGTGGTGGTGACGAGCACGCCGGGCACGGCCTGGCTCGAATACAATTCCCTGAACAGGACCGTGCTGATCCACGTACTCGACCTCGTCGACGAGGAGGAATGGCGGGTGCTGATCAAGACGCGCTACGAAGCGCTGCTGATGGAGATTTTCGAATGAGCCACATGATCCTCGCCTGGTCCGTCACCATCGCGCAAATCATGCTGGCGCTTGCCATGGCGCTCGCGGCGATCCGCATGTCGCGGGGGCCACGCGCGCAGGATCGCGTGCTGGCGCTCGATACGCTCTATGTCAACTCGATGCTGCTGCTGATGGTCTTCGGCATCCGCACCGGCAAGGTCATCTATTTCGAGGCGTCGCTGGTCATCGGCATGCTCGGCTTCGTCGCCACGGTAGCGCTCGCCAAATTCCTGATGCGCGGGGAGGTGGTCGAATGAGCACGATCGAACATGCGGGCGACCTGCCGGCCTGGGCCGCACTCGCCGTCTCCTTCTTCCTCGTCGTGGGCGCAGGCGTCACGCTGATCGGCACGATCGGCTTCACCCGCCTGCCGACCTTCTACGAACGCATCCATGCGCCCACACTCGGCACGAGCTGGGGCACGGGCGGCATCGTCATGGCCTCGATGATCTTCTTCACCGTGCTCTCCACGCGGCTCGTCGTGCATGAAATCCTGATCGGCATCTTCGTGACGGTCACCACGCCGGTGACGCTGATGCTGCTCGCCCGCGCGGCGCTCCACCGCGACCGGGCGGAGGGCAATCCGGAGGTGCCGGCCGAAGCGCCGGTCGAGCCCGCCGACGAAGCGGAGCAGCCCGCACCGGCCGAGTAGCAGCCGGAGGGTCTCAAGCCGTCAGTGCTGGTCCAGCGCGCGCGTGAGCGTGAGCGCCGCAATCGTGCAGATCGCGCCCGAGATCAGGTAGCCGCCGATGAAGATGATGCCGAAGCTGCTGGCGAGGCCGAGGGCCACGAGCGGCGCGAAGCCGGCGCCGAGAAGCCAGGCGAGGTCGGAGGTGAGGGCAGCACCGGTATAGCGGTAATATTGCGTGAAGCGCGAGGAGACGGCGCCGGAGGACTGGCCGAAGGTGAGGCCGAGGATGAAGAAGCCGATCAGGATATAGGCATCCTGGCCCTTTCCGCCGGCATCGAGCAGGAACGGCGCGGAAAAACTGAAGATCGCGATCAGGATGGCGCCGAGCATCAGCTCGTTGCGCCGGCCGATGCGGTCGGCGATGAAGCCGGACAGCACGATGCCGACGGCGCCGAGTGCCGCACCCGCAACCTGCACCCACAGGAACTGCGCCGCCGACTGGCCGCCGAAGAGCGTGATCCAGGAGAGCGGGAAGATGGTGACGAGGTGGAACATCGCGAAGCTTGCGAGCGGCACGAAGGCGCCGAGCACCACGTCCATGCTGTGTTTGCTGAGCATCTCGAAGATCGGCCGGGCCTGCAACTCCTGCGCCTCCATCGCCGCGCCGAATTCCTTGCTGGCGACGATGCGCAGGCGCGCGAAGAGCGCCACGACGTTGATCGCGAAGGCGACGAAGAACGGATAACGCCAGCCCCAGGCGAGGAAATCGGCCTCGGAAAGGCTGGAGACCATGTAGCCGAAGAGGATGCTCGCCAGCGCAAAGCCGATCGGCGCGCCGAGCTGCGGGATCATCGCATACCAGCCGCGGCGATTCGGCGGCGCGCTGAGGTTCAACAGCGAGGCGAGGCCATCCCACGCGCCGCCCAGCGCAAAACCCTGGCCCAGCCGGAACAGCGCCAGCAGCGCCACGGCCCAATATCCGAGCGTCTCGTAGCCGGGCAGGAAGGCGATCGACGCGGTCGAGCCGCCGAGGATCACCAGCGCGACCGTCAGCTTGGTGCCGCGGCCATAGTTGCGGTCGATCCACATAAAGACGAAGGAGCCCACAGGGCGCGAGAGAAAGGCCAGCGGGAACAGCGCGAAGGACATCAGGGTCGCGGCGACCGGATTGGGCGCGAAGGGGAAGATGAGCTTCGGGAAGACGAGGATGGAGCCGAGGCCGTAGACGAAGAAGTCGAAAAATTCCGAGGTTCGGCCGATCACCACGCCGATGGCGACGCTGCCCGGCGACAGCGGCTTGTCGTCGTCGTGCATGCGGCGGGCGTCTCGCTCGAGACCGGACGATGTGGGGTTGCTGGCCGAGCTCATGAACTTCTCCACGGGGATTTGCGTCATGTCGTTAGAATGTTGACCAATCGGCGCCCGATATCAAGGACAAGACGCAGAAAGCCCGCGAGCCGGCCTCAATTGACAACAAACATTTCTATTGGGCTAGTACAAACGCGCATCGACAGAAAGCCCCAACTTCACTAGCCTACTGCGACAGAATGCTGCGCTGCGACGAACGACCTCATTTTCAAGCGTGGCCGCACCCGCCTATTGCCGACTAGACAGAACACAAGTTGAGGCCGAAATGCCGAAGCCATTCAGTTTAGCCAGACGATCGCTCCTATTCACGCTGATGCTCGCGACGCTTTCGGGGTGCAACATGGTCGTCATGTCGCCCTCCGGCGATATCGCGGCGCAGCAGCGGGACCTGATCGTCATTTCGACCTTTTTGATGCTGATCATCATCATTCCCGTCATCTGCCTGACGCTCTATTTCGCCTGGCATTACCGCCAGTCCAACACGGCCGCCAAGTACGATCCGGAATGGCACCACTCGACGGGCCTCGAAGTCATCATCTGGTCGGCGCCGCTTGCCATCATCATCGCGCTCGGCGCAATCACCTGGGTCAGCACCCACAAACTCGACCCCTATCGTCCGCTCGACCGGATCGATGCGGCGCGGCCGGTCACCGAACAGGTGAAGCCGATCAATGTCGAAGTCGTGGCGCTCGACTGGAAGTGGCTGTTCTTCTATCCGGACTACGGCATCGCCACGGTCAACGAAATGGCGGCCCCCGTCGACGTGCCGATCAATTTCAAGCTCACCGCCTCGTCGGTGATGAACTCGTTCTACGTGCCGGCGCTCGCCGGCATGATCTACACCATGCCGGGCATGCAGACCCGGCTGCACGCCGTCATCAACAAGCCGGGCGAATATGAAGGCCTGTCGTCCAACTACAGCGGCGACGGTTTTTCGCACATGCGCTTCAAGTTCCACGGCGTCGACCAGGCTGGCTTCGACGCCTGGGTCGCCCGGGTGAAGCAGAACGGCACGATGCTCAACCGCGACGCCTACCTGAAGCTCGAAAAGCCGAGCATCAAGGAGCCGGTCCGCTACTACGCCACCGTCGAGGACGGGCTCTACGAGGCCGTGCTCAACATGTGCGCACGCCCCGGCCAGATGTGCATGAAAGACATGATGCATATCGACATGATGGGCGGCGCCGGCGTCGAGAGCCATGAGAACCGGGCAAAGCTGGAGCACGACAATCGCCATGCGGCAGAGGAGACGCCCGGCGCCACCTTCCCGGAAACCGGCAACCCCGCGCGCAGCGAAGAGCCGGCAGAGGGCGTCGAGGAACGGCAGGAGGAGCCGGCCACGATGAACCACGACATGCACAAGATGTAACGGGACCTCACCGCGCTCGCCGGTTCTGGCGGGCGCCGAGAGACCTCACGAGCCCTGGGGCTCGCATTCGAAAGATATTGGACAACCCATGTTCGGTGACATCAGCCTCACGCAATTCATCTTCGGACGGCTTACCTGGGAGGCGATCCCCTATCACGAGCCCATCCTCGTCGTGACCTTCGCGGTCGTGGCGCTGGGCGGCATCGCGCTCCTCGGCCTCATCACGAAGTTCAAGCTCTGGGGCTATCTCTGGCACGAGTGGTTCACCAGCGTCGATCACAAGAAGATCGGCATCATGTACATCATCCTGGCGATCGTCATGCTTCTGCGCGGTTTTGCCGATGCGATCATGATGCGCATCCAGCAGGCGATCGCCTTCAACGGCAACGAGGGTTACCTCAACCCGCATCACTACGACCAGATCTTCACCGCACATGGCGTGATCATGATCTTCTTCGTGGCGATGCCCTTCGTCACCGGCTTCATGAACTATGTCGTGCCGCTCCAGATCGGTGCCCGCGACGTCTCCTTCCCCTTCCTCAACAACTTCTCCTTCTGGATGACGACGGGCGGCGCGATCATCGTGATGATGTCGCTCTTCGTCGGGGAATTCGCGCGCACCGGCTGGCTCGCCTATCCGCCGCTCTCGGGCGTGGACTACAGTCCCGGCGTCGGCGTGGATTATTACATCTGGGGCCTGCAGGTGGCGGGCGTCGGGACCACGCTCTCCGGCATCAACCTGATCGCGACTATCGTGAAGATGCGCGCCCCCGGCATGACCTTCATGAAGATGCCGGTCTTCACCTGGACCTCGCTCTGCACCAACATCCTGATCGTCGCGACCTTCCCGATCCTGACCGCGACGCTCGCCCTGCTGTCGCTCGACCGTTACGTTGGCACGAACTTCTTCACCAACGACCT
Source organism: Shinella sp. BE166 (assembly GCF_051201095.1). Lineage (NCBI taxonomy): Bacteria > Pseudomonadati > Pseudomonadota > Alphaproteobacteria > Hyphomicrobiales > Rhizobiaceae > Shinella > Shinella sp. BE166. The sequence continues at coordinate 626,723 of NZ_JBPEHL010000003.1, forward strand.
CGGCGGCAATCCGATGATGTATATCAACCTCATCTGGATCTGGGGCCATCCGGAGGTCTACATCCTCGTGCTGCCGGCCTTCGGCATCTTCTCCGAGGTGGTCGCCACCTTCTGCGGCAAGCGCCTCTTCGGCTATGCCTCCATGGTCTACGCCACCTGCGTGATCATGATCCTCTCCTACATCGTGTGGCTGCACCACTTCTTCACGATGGGCTCGGGCGCCTCGGTCAACGCCTTCTTCGGCATCACCACGATGATCATCTCGATCCCGACGGGAGCGAAGATGTTCAACTGGCTCTTCACCATGTATCGCGGCCGCATCCGCTACGAGGTGCCAATGCTGTGGACGGTCGGCTTCATGATCACCTTCGTCATCGGCGGCATGACCGGCGTGATGCTGGCAATTCCGCCGGCCGACTTCGTGCTGCACAATTCGCTGTTCCTGATCGCCCACTTCCACAACGTCATCATCGGCGGCGTGCTGTTCGGGCTGATGGCGGGCCTCGTCTACTGGTGGCCGAAGGCCTTCGGCTACAAGCTCGATCCGTTCTGGGGCAAGATGACCTTCTGGTTCTGGCAGATCGGCTTCTTCTTTGCCTTCATGCCGCTCTACGTGCTCGGCCTGATGGGCGTCACCCGCCGCGTCAGCCAGTTCGAGGACCCGTCCCTGCAGATCTGGTTCATCATCGCCGCCTTCGGCGCCGGCCTGATCGCGCTCGGCATCGGCTCCTTCATCGTCCAGCTGGTGGTGAGCTACCTCCGGCGCGACGAGCTGCGCGTGATCTCGGGCGATCCGTGGGATGGCCGCACGCTCGAATGGTCGACGTCCTCGCCACCGCCGGACTACAACTTCGCCTTCACGCCCGTCGTGCACGACCATGACAGCTGGTACGACATGAAGAGCCGTGGCTACGAGCGTCCGCTCGAAGGCTTCAAGCCGATCCACATGCCGAAGAACACCGGCACGGGCGTCATCCTCGCCGGCATCAGCGTCGTGCTCGCCTTCGCGATGATCTGGTACATGTGGTGGCTGGTCGCCGTGTCCTTCATCGGCATCATCGCGGTGTCGATCGCCCATACGTTCAACTACAATCGCGATTTCTTCATCCCCGCCGAAACGGTGGCGGCGACGGAAGACGCGCGTTCCAAGCTGCTTCAAGAACGGACCTGAGCCATGAGCGCGACCCAAGTCCAGCAAACCGACGAAAAGCCGCAGTTCTACCTGACGGAAGACCATCACCCGGAAAACAGCACCATGCTGGGTTTCTGGCTCTACCTGATGAGCGACTGCCTGATCTTCGCCGTGCTCTTCGCCACGCACGGCGTGCTCGGCCGCAACTATGCGGCCGGTCCGTCGCCGGCCGATCTCTTCGACCTCAACATCGTCGCGATCAACACGGCGATGCTGCTGCTTTCCTCCATCACCTACGGCTTCGCCATGCTCCAGATGGAGCGCAACGCCAAGATGGAGACGCTGGTCTGGCTCGGCATCACCGGCGTGCTCGGCGCGATCTTCCTGGCGCTGGAAATCTATGAATTCTACCACTTGATCCACGAGGGCGCCGGCCCGACGCGCTCGGCCTTCCTGTCGTCCTTCTTCACGCTCGTCGGCACGCACGGCCTGCATGTCACCTTCGGCATCATCTGGCTGATCACGCTGATGGTGCAGGTGGGCAGGCACGGGCTGATCCCGGAAAACCGCCGCCGCCTGATGTGCCTGTCGATGTTCTGGCACTTCCTCGACGTCATCTGGATCGGCGTCTTCTCCTTCGTCTACCTCCTGGGAGTGATCGGATGAGCCCGAACCACGAAAGCGCCGCTGATACCCATCACGCCCATAGCCACGGACACGATGCCGGCCACGGCTCGTTCAAGGGCTACATGACGGGCTTCATCCTGTCGGTGATCCTGACGGCCATTCCCTTCTGGCTCGTCATGGCCGGCGTGCTGGACAGCAAGCTGCTCACCGCCGTCATCGTCATGGGCATCGGCGTCGTGCAGATCGTCGTGCACATGGTCTATTTCCTGCACATGAACCCGCGCTCGGAAGGCGGCTGGACCATGATGGCGCTGATCTTCACGCTGATCATCGTCGGCATCGCGCTCGCCGGTTCCCTCTGGGTTATGCATCACCTCAACCAGAACATGATGCCGATGACCCATGAGATGATGAAGAACATGCCCTGACGAGGGCGCCATGAACGCTGACCCGCAAGCCGCAGGGGAGGGTGCCTCCTCCTCGCGCGCCAAATGGCTTCTCACGGGCTTCCTGCTCCTCCTCGTCGCCGTGTTCCTGGCTCTGGGAACCTGGCAGGTGCAGCGGCTGTTCTGGAAGCTCGATCTCATCGCGCGCGTCGAAAGCCGCGTCCACGCCGATCCTGTTCCGGCACCAGCCGGGGCGGAATGGCCGGCCATCAACTCGGAGAAAGACGAGTACCGCCACGTTACCGCCACCGGACTCTTCCAGCACGACAAGACGGTGCTGGTGCAGGCCGTGACGGAGCGCGGCGCCGGTTTCTGGGTGTTGACGCCGCTCGTCCTGCCGGATGCATCGACCGTCGTCATCAACCGTGGCTTCGTGCCCGCCGAGAAGCGCGATCCCGCTGCGCGCGTGGCAAGCGAGCTTGCCGCCGGCCCCGTCACCGTGACCGGCCTGCTGCGCCTCAGCGAACCGGTCGGCGGCTTCCTGCGCGCCAACGATCCGGCAAACGACCGGTGGTTCTCCCGCGATATCGCCGCCATCGCCGCCGCCAAAGGCCTGAGCACTGTCGCGCCCTATTTCATCGACGCGGACGCGACGCCCAATCCGGGCGGCCTGCCGGTCGGTGGGCTCACCGTCGTCGCCTTCCGCAACAGCCATCTCGTCTACGCGCTCACCTGGTATGCGCTGGCGGTGATGAGCCTCGCGGGCGTCTATCTGGTCCGCAAGCAGCGGGCCGCATGACATTCCCCGCAACTTGGTGCTTGCCGAGCCGCGTGCGCGAAAATATGAAGGCGGAAATCATATTTGCGAGGACCTGCTTTCCATGAGCGCATCGGCGGCACACGCAACCAGACCTTCCACCGCTCCGGCCTCCGTGTTCTCCCTGCACGATGTCGGCATGGAACTGGAGGGGCGGGCGCTACTGAGCTCGATCTCGCTGGAAATCGTCGAAGGCCGCTCGGTCGCGCTGATCGGCCATAATGGATCGGGCAAGTCGACGCTGCTGAAACTTCTCGGCCGGCTTGCCACGCCGACATCCGGCCGCATCCGCTTCGAGGGCCAGCCGCTCGAAAGCTGGGACCGCCGCCCGCTGGCCCGCCGACTCGCCCACCTGCCGCAGTCCCTGCCGATGGCGCCGGGCATGCTGGTGAAGGAACTGGTGGCGCTCGGCCGCTACCCCTGGCATGGCGCGCTCGGCCGGTTTTCCGCCGAGGACCGCCGCAAGGTCGAAGAAGCGATCGAACTGACCCATCTCGGCCCGCTCGCCGATCGCCTGGTCGACAGCCTTTCGGGCGGCGAACGCCAGCGCGCCTGGATCGCCATGCTGGTGGCCCAGGACGCCCGCTGCATGCTGCTCGACGAGCCGATCTCCGCCCTCGACATCGCCCATCAGATCGAGGTTCTCTCGCTGGTGCGCGACCTGACAACGCAGAAGAACGTCACCATCGTCACCGTGCTGCACGACGTCAACATGGCGGCACGCTACTGCGACGACATCGTCGCCTTGCGGGGTGGCGAGGTGGTCTCGATCGGCACGCCGGAGAGCATCATGACGCCGGCAGAACTCGATCGCATCTTCGGTGTCGCCATGGATGTGGTACGCCAGCAATCCTCCGGCCGCCCGCTCGCCTTCGCGCGCTAGCTTTTCTTGTTGACGAAGCTGGCATTGCCGAGCCCGGTGCCGATCGTCACCGCGGCCCAGCTTTTGACGTCCTTCATGCGCGGCACCTCCGAAAGGCCCTGAACGACGGCATCGTTGTGCATGATGACGAAGGTCGGCTGGTCGGTGATGCGCGGAATGGCGGTACGCAGCGCCTCCGGCAGGTTGAAATGCGTGCTTTCCCAATTGCCGCCCGGCAGGTTCTGCCCACCGCGGGCAATCGACCCATCCGCTGCGATGATGCCGGGGCAGCCGATGCCGATGACGGGCGCCAGCGCCAGCTTGGCCTTCTCGGCCTTGGCGATCAGCGCCTCGATCATGCGCACGAGATATTCGATGGTCGCCGTTCGGCGGGGTTCGTCGTCGGCATGGCGCCAGAGTTCGGACTTCCAGACCTTGGCCTTGGAGAAATCCGCTTTTTCGCCGAGGTTGAGCTTGACGACGCCGGCACGGATGTTCGTGCCGCCGATATCGACGGCGAGGATCGCGTCGTGTCCCTTCAGCATCCAGGAGGGAATGAGGTGCACGGCGCCGATGAGTCCGGCCTCGTCCGGATGGTTGGCGATCGGCTTCAGCGCCACCTTCAGGCCTTCCGCCTTGAGCAGGATCTGGGCGCGCGCAATTGCCAACATGCCGACCTTGCTGTCGCGAAACCCGCCGCCCACGGCGATCGTTTCGGTATCCTTCCAGGAATCTTCCTTCAGATACCGGGCAAGCACGTCCGCGAGCGTCTTCGCGAAGTCGCCGATCGCCGCCATCACGAGAGCGGCCGCCTCGGATTCCGGGTCCTTCAGCAGCGCATCGACCTCCTTCTTCGAGAGATCGTCGGTTGGAACGCCGCCGAGCGGATCGTCGCCGCCTTCGCGGACCCGCTTGCGCCAGTCGTTGATGGCGTCGCGGAAGGCGCCCTTGTTGGCCCGGTCGCCGATGAAGCCATCCTTGTCGCGCCGTTCGAGATTGTAGCTTGCGACGGTGACCGTCGGAAGCTCTTCCGCCCCGTGGGTGACGGGCGCTTCGTTCTCCTCGACCGGTCGCGATTTCTGTTTGGCCATGTCCGTTCCTTTGTTGATGCGAGACCACAATGCGCCCGGGAAAAACTTGTTCCTGCCGGGAGCGCGAACATCTGCCCTTGCCGGGAGGCAATCGCGATCTACTTGCTGGTCGATGAGCGAACAGGAAAAATTGCGGCCGTCCGATGCCGCAACCCGCCATCTCATCCGCCGTCTGGTCGAGGAACCCGACCGCTGGGCGCTCTTCCTCGACATCGACGGCACCCTCATCGATCTCGCGACGACGCCGGATGCCATCCAGGTGCCATTGTCGCTGCCCGGCACCCTAGATGCAGTCTCCGCCCGGTTGCGCGGCGCGCTGGCGCTGGTGACGGGCCGCAGCCTGCCCTATGCGGACGGGCTCTTCGCGCCCTTCCGCTTCCCCATCGCCGGCCTGCACGGCGCGGAGTTCCGGGGCGCCGACGGCGAGACTTCGATCGTCACGCAAACCCCAGCCTTCACCGCGCTGAAACAGCGCCTCGTCGAACAGACGGCCTGGATGGAGGGCGTGCTGATCGAGGACAAGGGTGCGGCCGTCGCCGCGCACTACCGGCTGGCACCCGCCTATGACACCGCGCTTGAAACCACGATGCGCCACCTTGCGGACGAGGCGGGGCCTGACTGGGTGCTGCAACCCGGCAAGATGGTCTTCGAAATCCGTCCCGCCCGCGCCGACAAGGGCGATGCGGTCGCCTCCTATCTGGAGCAGCCGGCCTTCGCCGGTCGCCTGCCCATCGCGATCGGCGACGACCTGACGGACGAATCCATGTTCGCGCTGGCAAATGCGCGCGGCGGGCAGTCGATCCGGGTCGGCTCGCTTTCCACGGCCACCTGCGCGCTTTCGAAAGCCTCCTCGCCCTCGGCCATCCGCTCCGCGCTTGCCACCATCGCCACTGCGCACGAGCAGAGGGCGGCGTCCGCCTCCTGATCATCCGGAACAGAAACGGCCTTCGCGCCTTTCCTCTTCGGCAAAGGGAGACCACGATGAAACACAAACTTCTGGCCAGCGACGCGGGCGAACGCACCTTCATTCTCGTTCTCGACGAGGGGGACGAGGCCTTCCGCTGCATCGTCGACTTCGCAGAAAGAGAGGGCGTTACGGCCGCTTCGATCACCGCGATCGGCGCGTTTCGTTCGGCGACGATCGCCTTCTTCGACTTCGAGACGAAGAGCTACGAGAAGATCCCCGTCGCGGTCCAGTCGGAGGTGCTGAGCATGCTCGGCGATATCGCGATCGACGACGAAGGCAAGGCGAGCCCGCATCTGCATGTCGTGCTGGGCCTTTCCGACGGCAGCACGAAGGGCGGTCATTTCCTGGAAGGCTATGTGCGGCCGACGCTGGAAGTCATGCTGCGGGAAACGCCGGCCGATCTCAGGCGCAAACACCGCGCCGATCTCGGCATCGCCCTCATCGACCTTGGTTAGTCCGGGTAGCCGGATGCCTCTTTCCAGAGGGAAACCAGCGGCCCTGTGGCGCCATAGAGCGGATCGCTGTGCGGAACGGGCAGGGTGGCGATGATTTTCATTTCGCCCCGCGTTGCCGCCTCCGTCTCGATATCGGCGTGCTGGCCCGGCGGATAGCCGCCGACCACGAGGAAATCCTCGCTGGCGGAAATCCGCATATGGCCGGTGCCGGCCGGAAGCACCAGGCAATCACCCGCGTTCACCTCCAGGGTGGCGCCCTCCGGCCCGCCGATCAACAGTTCGGCCTTGCCTTCGGCGATGCCGAGCACCTCATGCGCCCCGACATGGTAGTGCTGGTAGGAAAAGACACCGTTACGCCAGAGCCCCTGCCACCCGGCATCGGAAAATCGGCGTTCGAAGCCATGCGCGCGATCCTTCTCCGCGGCAGTAAAAACCTGCCTGTAGACTAGGACCGGCAGGAAAGGATGGTTCGGCACCCACTCGCTGGCGGGGAAGAAATGTATCTCCGGGTTCGTCATCTCGACCTCGTTCACCGCGTTCCGGCGTCTTTATACCGCCAAACTGCCCACGCGACCGAATGTTCCGGGAACCGACGGCGCCATGCCGCATTAGGGGTTCGAACGGAGACACTCGCCATGGATAACAAGGACCGCCTGATCCTGGCGCTGGCAGCACTTCTGCGCGCCGAGCGCGAAACCCGCGGCGCCCTGCTGGAGGTATTGGAGGAGGATTCCATTTCGCGCGAAACGCTGATGGCGATCCTGTCCGATCCGATCCCGATCGTCACGCAGGAGGACATCGCGTTTGCCGAACGGTTCGCGCTCTCCAAGCACCTGCCGATCGAGAGGAAGAGCTGATGGCGCCGCGTTCCTTCTGGAAGGGATATCTCAAGCTCTCGCTCGTCACCTGCCCGGTGGCGATGACGCCGGCGATTTCCGAGGAGGACAAGGTGCGTTTCCGCACGCTGAACGGCAAGACCGGCAATCCCGTCGTCAGCCGTTATGTGGATGGTGTTACCGGCAAGGCGGTCGGCGAGGACGACGAAGTGAAGGGCTATCCCCGCGGCGAGGACGATTACGTCATGCTGGAGGACGAGGAGATCGAGGCAGTAGCGCTCGAAAGCACCCGCACGATCGACATCGAGACCTTCGTGCCCCGCGAGACGATCGAATGGATCTGGTACGACGCGCCGCACTTTCTCGTGCCGAACGATACTGTCGGGGAAGAGGCGTTTTCGGTGATCCGCGAGGCGATGGCGGCGACCGGCACGGTCGGCATTTCCCGGCTGGTGCTCTATCGCCGCGAGCGCGCAGTGATGCTGGAGCCGCGGGGCAAGGGCATCGTGCTGTGGACGCTGCGCTACGGCGACGAGGTGCGCGAGGAGAAGGACTATTTTATGGGAATGAAGGCGGGCAAACCGGAGGCCAAGGCGCTAAGCTTGGTCAAGACGCTCATCAAGGAGCGCACGAAGCCGTGGGATCCGAAAATGGCGGACGACCCGGTGCAGGACCGCCTTCTCGACATCATCGCCACGAAGAAGAAGGGCCGCAAGCGCCCGGCCAAGGCGAAGACGCCCCCGCCGACTTCCGGCAATGTCATCAACATCATGGATGCGCTGCGAAACAGCATCAAGGCCGAGGGCAAGGGCAAGTAGCCCTCAACCCTTCGCCTTGCCCTTTGCAGCCTTCAGCGGCTCCGCCGCAGCCTTGAACTCCGCCCAGGGATCGGCGTCGAGCGCCTGGAGCCGCGTCGGCGTGTTTTCGACGGTGAAATAGGCGGGGCCGATATCCGGGCTGAGCTCGTTCCAGGCAAGCGGCATCGACACGGCGGCACCGGGACGGGCGCGGGTGGAATAGGGTGCGACCGCCGTCATGCCGCGCTGGTTGCGCAGGTAGTCGATGAGGATCTTGCCGCTGCGCTTCGACTTGGTGATGGTCGAGACATATTTGTCCGGGCTGTCCTTCGCCATGGCGTCGGCAATGCCCTTGCAGAACGCCTTGACCGCCGGCCACTGCGCGGAAGGTTTCAGCGGCGCAACGACGTGCAGGCCCTTGCCGCCGGAGGTCTTGACGAAGGCGTTGAGCCCTGCCGCCTCCAGCCGCTTGCGGGTCTCCTCCGCCGCCTCGATGATCGCGGGCCAGTCGACGCCGTCGCCGGGGTCGAGGTCCATGATGATGCGGTCCGGCCGTTCCCAGTCGGCAAGGATCGAGCCCCAAGGGTGGATTTCCAGCGTCGCCGACTGTACGAGGCCCAGCAGCCCGTCGAGATCGTTGATCGCGACATAGGGCTCGTCATCCTTCTCCGCCGGGTCCTGCACCTCGACGATATTGGCATTGATACCTCTCCAGGCGTGTTTCTGGAAAAAGGTCTGGCCGTCGATGCCGCTTGGCGCGCGCAACAGCGCGAGCGGCCGGCCGACGATATGCGGGGCGATATAGCGCCAGACCTCGGTGTAATAATCCGCAAGACCCTCCTTGGTGACGCCCTCGTCGGGCCAGTAGACCCGGTCAGGATGGGTGAGGCGCACGGTGCGGCGCGGCGGCTTTTCGTCTTTCGGGGTGGTTTTCGATCTGGGCACTTCGGCGACGACCTCCGTTGCGGGCTTGTCTTCCCTCAAACCGCGGAAGGAAGCATGCCGCAGATGTCCATCGGCCGTCCAGGCGCGAAATTCCACCTCCGCCACCAGTTCCGGCCGCACATAGCGCGCCTGCCGCGCTTCATCCGCCGTCAGCGGCCGGCCGAACGGACTTTCGTCCGTCCGCATGCGGTTCAACCGCTTGAAGAGATCGGCAGCGACCGAGGCGCTGAAGCCGGTTCCGACCCGGCCGACGGGTTCGAGCTTGCCATTCTTGTAGACACCGAGCACGAGGGAACCGATCGCCTGGCGCGACACCGAGGAGGGCACGAAACCGCCCACCACAAATTCCTGGCGTGCCGAACATTTCGATTTGATCCAGCTCTTGCTGCGCCCGCTACGATAGGGCGCGTCGCGCAGTTTGGAAACGACGCCTTCAAGGCTCAGCCGGCAGGCATGGCGCAGCACAAGTGCACCGTTCTCGTCGAAATGCCCGCTGTAGCGCAGCGTGCCCTCCGTGCCGGGCACGAGCGCGTTGAGCACGGACTTTCGCTCTTCAAGCGGCAGACGCGTCAGGTCGTAACCGTCCAGATAGAGAAGGTCGAACACATAGAAGATGAAGCGGTCGTCGCGCCCTTCGCTGAGATCGGCCTGGAGGGCGGAGAAATCGGAAGCGCCGGCGGCGGTTTCGACGACCAGTTCGCCGTCGATGATCGCCGTGCCGAGAGGCAAATCGCGCAGCGCCTCCGGCACGGCCTTGCCGAATTTCCTCGTCCAGTCGAGACCGCTGCGGGTGAGCAGCCTCACGCGGCCGGCCTCGATGCGGGCCTGGAGCCGGTAGCCGTCAAACTTGATCTCGTGCAGCCATCGTTCACCGGCGGGTGGCGCGGCAGCAAGCGTCGCCAGCGTCGGGGGCAGGAAATCCGAGATTTTCGCTTTACGGGCGCCCTTGAGACCGGACGGATCGGGCACAGGGGCCGTCTTGACCTCCGGCTCTACCTTCTTACTCAGTTTCGGCTTCGCGGATTTCCGGATGCGCCCCGTCTTCGACGACCAGCCCGGCGCCTCGCCGGCGACATCCGCGATTTCCCGTCCCGTCTTCACCGATTCCGGCCGCTCATTAAGAAGGCCGTCCTCCCCGTCCGGTATGGCGAACTCGTCGTCGCCCTTGATCAGCAGCCAGTTCTCGCGTTTCTCCCCCGGCTTGCCCTGCATGCGCACGAGATGCCACCGGCCATGCAGCTTCTCGCCATCGAGCTCGAATTCGAGATGCCCCTTGGCATAGGCCTTCTTTGCATCGCCAAGCGGTTGCCAGGTTCCGCGATCCCAGACGATCACCGTGCCGCCGCCATATTCGCCCTTGGGGATCGTGCCTTCGAAGTCGCCGTAGGCCAGCGGGTGGTCCTCGACATGCACGGCGAGCCGCTTTTCGCTCGGCACCAGGCTCGGGCCGCGCGTCACCGCCCAGCTTTTCAACACACCGTCCATTTCGAGTCGGAAATCGTAGTGCAGGCGGGTCGCGTCATGTTTCTGGATGACGAAGCTGTTGCCGCTCTTGCGCCCCTTGCGCCCCTTCGGCTCGGCGGTCGTCTTGAAGTCCCGTTTCTGCCGGTAGACATCTAGCGTCGCCATGCTCAGCCTGCCTTTCGCCCGCCGGCGGCCGGCTTGCGTGTGGCGGTTTTCTTCGTGCCGCGTTTCGCCGTCTTGCCGTCGTTGCCCGCGCTCTGCCGCAGCGCTTCCATCAGGTCGATGACCTTGCCCTCGACCTTCGGTTTCTGCGGCTTGATCTTGCGGCCCTCGATCTTCGCCTTCACCACCTCGGCCAGCGCCGCATCGTAGCGATCGTCGAACGTCTTCGGATCGAAGCGGCCGCTCTTCGTCTTGATGATGTGTTCGGCCAGTTCCAGCATCTCGCCCTTCAGCTTGATGTCCGGAATTTCCGAAAACGTCTCCTCGGCGGAGCGCACCTCGTAGTCGTAGTTGAGTGTGGTCGCGATGAGGCCGTCGCCGTGCGGGCGAATCAGCATGGTGCGCATCCGGCGGAAGAGCACGGTCTCGGCGAGCGCCGCCACCTTTCGGCTCTTCATGCCCTCGCGGATCAGGGTGAAAACCTCCTCGGCGTGCCTGTCGGCGGGCGCAAGGTAATAGGGTTTGTCGAAAAACAGGTCGTCGATCTCATCGCAGGCGATGAAGGCCTCGACATCCATCGTCTTGTCGCTTTCCGGCACCGCCGCGGCGACTTCGTCCGGGTCGAGCACGATATAGTCGTCCTTGCCGGTCTCGTAGCCCTTCACCTGGTCGTCGCGCTCCACCGGCTTGCCGGTCTCGCTATCGACGAATTCGCGTCTCAGCCGGTTTCCCGTCGCACGGTTCAGCATGTGGAAGGAAATACGCTCATTCGTCGAGGCGGCCGTATAGAGGGCGACCGGGCAGACGAGCTCCGCCACCTTCAAAAAACCCTTCCAGTTCGCTCGTGGCGCCACGCTGCCGCACTCCCGCTCCAAAGCGAAAGCAATGCCGGCCGGCGTCATTTGTTCCGGCTTTTTTCAGCGTCGGGAACCAAAGTCGTTTCCAAGACTTTCCGCGCAGAACGAATTGACGTCACCAAGGCAAGGCAGCAGATCGTGCGAATTGAAGAGTTTCCGTTGCGCGTCCCGAGCGAAGACACGCCGTCCGCCATCATCCGCCCCGGATGCAATGTCTGGCGCACGGCGAAAGCCGACCGGCTGAGCGTGCTCGTCGATGGCGAGGCCTATTTCCAGGCACTGGAAAGCGTGCTGAAACAGGCGCAGCGCGAGGTGTGGATCATCGGCTGGGACTTCAATCCGGATATCCGGCTTCGGCCCGGCGACCCGCAAGCGCCGACCCTTGGCGCCTTCCTGCTGAACCTCGCCGAAACGCGTCCGTCGCTCACGATCCGGGTGCTGATCTGGTCGATGGGGCCGATCTATTCGGGAAAATCACTCAAAATGTTCCGCAAGCGGCGGTGGTCCTCCCATCCGCGCATCGTGCTCGCCTTCGACAACCGGCATCCGCTGCGCGGATCGCACCACCAGAAGATGGTGGTGGTGGACGACCGCGTGGCCTTCGTCGGCGGCATCGATCTCACGGCGAAACGCTGGGACACCAGCGAGCACCGCGTCGAGGACCCCCGCCGCGCGCTGCCATCCGGCGAGCGCTATGAGCCGGTGCACGACATGCAGGTGGCGCTCGAAGGCGACGCCGCGCGGCTGGCCGGCGACATTGCGCGCAGCCGCTGGCTGTTTGCGACGGACGAGGCGGTGGCGGCTTGCGGGACGGACTCTAACGTGCGCCTCGACGGCATCGTCGCCGACATGACGAACAGCACCGTCGCCCTTGCCCGCACCGAACCGGCGCTACGCGGCCGGGCCTGCTGCACGGAGGCGATGGACCTCACGCTTGCGGCCCTGTCCGCAGCGCGCCGGCATATCTACATCGAAAGCCAGTATTTCGCCTCGAAGAAGGTGTGCGACGTGCTGTGCGAAAAGCTTGCAGACCCGGATGGCCCGGAGGTCGTGGTGATCTCGACCTTGAGTTCGCATGGCATGATCGAACGCATGGTGCTCGGCGCGAACCGCGATCGTTTTGTCCGGCGGCTTCACCAATGCGATAAATTCGGCCGCATGCGGGCGTTCTATCCCGTCGTGCCGAAGCCTGATGGCACGGAGCAGGAAATCGTCATCCACTCGAAAGCCCTGATTGTCGACGACATCTTCCTGCGCATCGGCTCCTCCAACCTGAACCAGCGCAGCGAGGGACTGGATACCGAACTCGATATCGCGATCGAAGCGCGCACGGAAGCTGAACGGCGGAGCATCGTCGCGCTGAGGGACCGGCTGTTGGCGGAACATCTCGATGCGGACCCCGCAACCTTTGGGGCTGCTGTCCGGACAGAAAGCTCGCTCGTCACGGCCATCGACGCCTTCAACACCCGTGCGCGCGGCCTGCGCCAGTTCGAGGCCGCTAAGGGCGAGGGCGCCACCGAGCCGGTTTTCGGCACGGGGCTGGTCGATCCTGTCGCGCCGTGGTGGCCGCTCTCCACCTTAGTGGATTCCTTCCGCCGTCAGCTCGGGCTGTTGCGCAAGCCGGTGTCCTCGTTCGGTCCGAGCAAGGCTTCGCTGGCCAGCAGCGAAACGAGCCCGAGCGGAAGCGGGATGAAGAAATAGACGACGCGGAAGGCGATCAGCGCGCCGATCGACGCCGAACCGCCGAGCAGGAAGCCGATCGTCGCCTCCAGCACGCCGAGCCCGCCCGGCACATGGCTCACGAGCGCGGTGAGGTTGCCCACCACATAGGCCGCCGTCGTTTCCATATAACCGGCGGCACCCGCGAGGAGCTGGTGCAAGGAGGCAGCGACGAAGGCGAAGTTGAGCGTTCCCACGGCAATCTGCAAGGCCGCGATGCGCGGCGTCGGCAAAGCGAAGCGCCAGCTCCGCACCTTGAGTTCCCCGCGCACGAAGGCGGAAAGCGCCAGATAGCCGGCGCCGAGCGCCAGGCAGAAGGCGCCGAGTGCGACGGACGCCGCTGTGCCAAGCCCAGCCACCTTTCCGGCCGTGCCGGGAAGCAGGATCAGGCAGAGGCCGGCCAGCGTGATAAGGCCAAGGCCGACCGTCACGCCGCAGAAGACGATCAGCTTGGCGATCTCCTCCGCGGTCAGGCCCCAGCGGGAATAGAAGCGATAGCGCACAGCACCGCTGCTGAGTGCGGCGACGCCGACATTGTGGCCGATGGCGAGGCTGGTGAAGGAGGCGAGGGCCGCGCGCGGATAGGCGAGCGGCTTTCCGACATAACGCAGAGCGAGGAAATCGAAGAGCGTCAGGCAGAGATAGGAACAGGCGGCGAAGGCAAGCGCGAGGGCGAAATTCGTGCCGGGGATTTCGGCGATCGAGCCAGTGATATCCGCCCACGAATATTGGCTCAAGGTCCGGTAAACCAGCCAGCCGGCGACGAGGACCGCGCAGGCGACCAGCGCGTGGAGAATATGGGCTCGTTTCATTCGTTCGATCTTTCCTGAATATGTCGGGGCGGAACGAAAACGGGGCTTTTCGTGTTCCCGGGGGTGCGAAATATCGAAAGGAACGGCATGGGCAGGCGCCTCAGGATCGCGACCTACAATGTACATAGCTGCTTCGGCACCGACCGCCGGCTCGATCCCGGCCGCATCGCCGAGGTGATTGCGGAATGCGAGGCGGATATCGTTGCGTTGCAGGAGGTGGACGTGGCGCGGGCCCGCAGCGGCGGCGTCGACCAGGCGCAGACGATCGCCAACCATGTCCGCATGGTCTCGCACTTCCATCCGGCACTTCACCTCGAAGAAGAGCGTTATGGCGACGCGCTGCTGACCGCTCTTCCGACCCGTCTCGTCAAGGCCGCCGGCCTGCCGTCACGCGGCGAGCCGCGAGGCGCGCTCTGGGTCGAAGTGCCGTTCGGGGAGGTGACGTTGCAGATTTTCGTCACGCATCTCGGCCTTTTCGGCGCCGAGCGCGTGCGCCAGACGGAGGCCTTGATGGGGCCGGGCTGGCTCGGCGCCGATATGTCGGAAACGTCGCGCACCATTTTCGTCGGCGATCTCAATGCCATCTCCCGCTCCGCCTCCTATCGCATGCTGGCGCGGCGCTTCACGGATGCGCAGATCGCGTCAGGCGGTAAGCCCAGAGCGACATTCCCCTCCCGCCTGCCGCTGCTGCGCATCGACCATATCTTCGTCGGCGCGGGTATCCGGGTGCAAAAGACCTTCGTGCACAACAGCCCGCTTGCACGCCGCGCTTCCGATCACCTGCCGCTTTGCGCCGATCTGGAGATCGAATAGGGACAAATTGCGTGTGTTTGGGAACTTCTTCGCGCAAAGGCCATTTCACCCATTGCCTTGAAGGGAGGGCAAGATGGAACAACACGCGAATATCCAGCTGCATTTCGACGTTCTGAGTTGCCGGGCGTTGCTGTCCTGCGAAGGCAAGGATTATGTTCTGCCGGATACCTATCCGAGCAAGGAAGCCGCGCAGGCCGCGGCCCAGAAATTCGCATGGGAGAAACTCGGGCTGAAGAGCCGCCGCGCAAGCGAAGCCTCCGACCTCGCGATCTGGCTGCGCTAGCCGCCGGGCCAGTAGCGGTCGTCGGCGAAGTCCGCCGGAATGGGCCGGAGCGCCGAAAGCGTGCTGGCGACGAACTCGATCTGCATCATGCGGTAGCGCGTGGCGCTCGGCACCGGTCGACCGGTTGCGAGCGCACGCAGGCGGTGCGGATCGTTATCGCCGGCCGCAAGCCGGCGGCGCGCTTCCCGCATCACATCCTCGGTCGTCGGCAATATTCGATCGGAAGGGTTGATGTCCGTGCCCCCGACAATCCTGAACCGCGCTTGCTCCATGTCCTGTATCTCCGGAATCTCTCCCGGAGAAAGCATCACGCCGTAAGCTTGTATGAGGCTGGCAGGCCGGGCGCGACACCGCGCCCGGCCGTTCAAATATCATGCCACCTCCTTCTGCGCGGCGGCGTTGACGGCGCTTTCGGCAAGCGTGGTCAAGGCTTCGTCCGTCTTCGATTCTTCCTTCAGCGTCGCATCGAGCAGTTTTGCCGCGTCACGGTGGCCGAGCTGTTCCGCCCAGGCCTTCAGCGTGCCATAGCGCGTGATCTCATAGTGCTCGACCGCCTGCGCGGAGGAAATCAGGCCGGCATCAAGGGCAGCCGTGCCCTTGAAGTCCTCGATGATTTCCTCGCCCTCGGAAAGGATGCCTTGGATTGCCTCGCAGGTCTTGCCCTGCGCGCGCTTGCCGATCGCCTCGAACACCTGCTGCAGGCGCTCGATATGGCCTTCGGTTTCTTCCTTGTGCTTTTCGAAGGCCTTCTTCAGCGCTGGCGCCTGGGCGGCACGGGCCATCTTCGGCAGCGCCTTCACGATTTGCCGCTCGGCGTAATAGATGTCCTTCAGCGTATCGTAGAACAGATCGTTGAGCGTCTTCTCAGCCATTTCGATGTCCTCTTTGATTGGGCTCCTTGATTGGGCTCCGGCGAACGCCGGACCGGACAACAACCGGCTCGCCCGCGCGATGTTCCGCGCATGCCGGAAAATTGCGCGTGCTTGCCCGGTGCCGGCATTTGACGTGGTGCCGCGGCGCCCTATCTCTGGTCGCGGTCCCGGGTGCCACCGGCAGGCCGGACAAATTTGGATGGACGGGATCGATTGCGGTTTTCGCGGGGAAGCTGCGCTACTAAGGTTGCCACATGGCGATCGGGAAAGAGGTATGAATGGCGTCGCAACATGATGGGCAACATCCGTTCCTGAGCGGAGGCGGCGATGCCGCAAGCCTGATCGTCGCCTTCGACTGGTCCACAACGCCGCTCGGCCCCATCGGCGGATGGCCGCAGAGCCTCAAGACCACCGTCAGCCTGATGCTGCGCTCGCCGGTGCCCATGGTGCTGCTGTGGGGCGAAGACGGCATCATGATCTACAACGAGGGCTACTCGGTGTTTGCCGGCGGGCGGCACCCGGAACTCTTCGGCAGCAAGGTGCGGGAGGGCTGGCCGGAGGTCGCCGACTTCAACGACAATGTCATGAAGGTCGGCCTTGCCGGCGGCACGCTCGCCTACAAGGACCAGGACCTGACGCTCTACCGGCACCGGGGCGAGCCTGAACAAGTCTGGATGAACCTCGACTATTCACCGGTGCTCGGCGAGGACGGCCAACCCGCCGGCGTCATCGCCATCGTGGTCGAGACCACCGCCAAGGTGAAGGCAGAGGAGCGGCTGAAATCGGAAGGCGAGCGGCTGCGCCAGATGTTCGAGCAGGCGCCCGGCTTCGTCGCGACGCTCGCCGGGCCGGACCATGTCTTCGAGATCGCAAACAATGCCTATCTCCAGCTTGTCGACCAACGCGACATCCTCGGAAAGCCCATCCGCGAGGCGCTGCCCGAGGTCGTGGAACAGGGTTTCGTCGCCCTGCTCGACCGGGTGCTCTCCACCCGTCGCCCCTATGTCGGCAGGGGCGTGCGCGTGCTGCTGCGCCGCCGCCACGACAGCGCGCCCGACGAGCGCTACCTCGATTTCATCTACCAGCCGGTGTTCGACGAGGCCGGCCGGGCGACCGGCGTCTTCGTGCAGGGCCATGACGTCACCGAGCAGCGGGGCGCCGAGGATGCGTTGCGGGAGAGCGAGGCGCGGTTCCGGCTGGCGGCGGACAATGCGCCCGTCATGCTGTGGATGGGCGACGAAAACGGCAAATGCCTCTACCTGAATGCCGCGAAACGGGAATTCTGGGGCGTCGCACTGGAGGATGTCGCCGGTTTCGACTGGAACGAGACCGTCCATTCCGACGACCTTCCGGGGCTCGTGGAAACGGTGGGCGAAGCCATGCGGCGGCAGGTGCCGTTTTCCGTGGAGGCGCGCTATCGCCGCAAGCTCGGCTGTTACCGGCTGCTGCACACGGAGGCCCAGCCGCGTTTCGGCGCAGGCGGCGAATTCATTGGCATGATCGGCGTCAATGTCGACGTCACCGAGGTGCGCGCGGAGGAAATGCGGCGCAATTCGCTGATCGAGCTTGCCGACCGATTCAGCGAACTGACCGAGCCCGCCGACATCGCCTTTGCGGCGGCCGAGATGCTGGCGAAGGTGCACAATGTCAGCCGCGCCGGCTATGGCACCATCGACCTCGTCGGCGAGACGATCACCATCGAGCGCGACTGGAATGCGCCTGGCGTCGACACGATCGCCGGCGTGCTGAAATTCCGCGACTATGGCAGCTATATCGAAGACCTTCGGCGCGGCGAAACCGTCGTCGTCACGGATGCCGAGACGGATCCCCGCACGAAGACGACCGCAGACGCCCTGAAGGCGATCAAGGCGCGGGCCTTCATCAACATGCCGATCACCGAGGCCTCCGGCCTCGTGGCACTACTCTATCTGAACCACGAGGAAGCACGCGAATGGGCGCCGGGCGACCTGGATTTCGTGCGCGACGTCGCCGCGCGAACCCGCGTCGCCGTGGAACGGCGCCGCGCCGAGCAGAAGCTCGAACAGCTGGCCAACTCGCTGGAGCGCCAGGTCAGCGAGCGCACCGCCGAGGTCAACCGCCTCTGGCGCAACGCGCGCGACCTGCTGGTGGTGACCGGCGAGGACGGCACGATCCGCTCGGTCAACCCGGCCTGGTCGGCGGTGCTGGGTTTTCCGGCGCGCGAAAGCGTCGGCCGGCGCCTCGGCACCTTCGTCTGGCCAGACGATGCGGCAATGTTCCTGACAGGCGACCGGCGCATGCCGGACCTCGACGTGCGCTTTCGCCATCTTGACGGATCGGCGCGCTGGATCTCCTGGCGCATCTTCGTCGAGGAGGGGCTGACCTTCGCATACGGGCGTGACGTGACGGCGGAACGGGAACAGGCTCGCGCGCTGACCGACGCCTCGGAGCAGTTGCGCCAGGCGCAGAAGATGGAGGCGATCGGCCAGCTCACCGGTGGCGTTGCGCACGATTTCAACAATCTTTTGCAAGTCATATCGGGAAATCTTCAACTGCTGAGCAAGGACATTGCCGGCAATGCGCGGGCGGAACAGCGCATCGCCAATGCCATTGCCGGCGTCGGGCGCGGTTCCAAGCTCGCCAACCAGCTCCTCGCCTTCGGCCGCCGGCAGGCGCTGGAGCCGAAGGTCATCAATATCGGCCGCTTCATCTCCGCCCTGGAAGACCTGCTGCGCCGCACGATCGGCGAGGCGATCGAAGTCGAGACGATCCGCTCCAGCGGCCTGTGGAACACCTATATCGATCCATCGCAGATCGAGAACGCCGTGCTCAACCTCGCCATCAATGCGCGCGACGCCATGAACGGCATCGGCAAGCTGACGGTGGAGGTGGGCAATGCCTATATCGACGACACCTATGCCCGGCACCATCCGGATATCAAGCCCGGGCAATATGTGCTGCTCGCTGTTACCGATACCGGCGAGGGCATGACCGCCGAGGTGCTGGAACGCGCCTTCGAACCATTCTTCTCCACCAAGCCGGTCGGCAAGGGCAGCGGGCTCGGGCTCTCCATGGTCTATGGTTTCGTCAAGCAATCAGGCGGGCATGTGAAAATCTACAGCGAGCCGGGCGAGGGCACGACAGTGCGCATCTACCTGCCGCGCTCGAAGGAAGAGGAAGACCGGCTCACCGATATCGACTACGGCCCGGTCACCGGCGGCACGGAGACGATCCTTGTCGCCGAGGACGACGACGAGGTGCGCGCCACCGTCGTCGAAATGCTGGGCGACCTAGGCTATTCGGTGCTGAAGGCGCGCGATGCGGCGAGTGCGTTAACTGTCATCGAAAGCGGCGTGTCGATCGACCTGTTGTTTACCGATGTCGTCATGCCGGGGCCGCTGCGCAGCCCCGATCTCGCCCGCAAGGCGCGTGAGCGCCTGCCGAACCTCGCGGTGCTCTTCACTTCCGGCTACACGGAAAATTCGATCGTGCATGAAGGCCGGCTCGATGCCGGCGTGGAGCTCCTGTCGAAACCCTACAGCCGCGAGGCGCTGGCGCGAAAAGTGCGCGCGACGCTGACGGGCCGCAAGAAGGCGGATGCCGAAAGCCCGGCCGGCGAGGGCCAATCCGGGAAAGGGGCGATCAAGGCCAAGACACTCAAAATCCTGCTGGTCGAGGACGATTTCCTGATCCGGCTCAATGCCGCCGATCTGCTGCAGGAACTCGGCCACGACATCGTCGAGGCGACGACCGCGGAGGAGGCACTGCCGCTGCTGAAGGCCCACGCCTTCGATATCCTGCTGACGGATATCGGCCTGCCGGCCATGCCCGGAACGGAGCTGGCCACCCTTGCGCGCGAGGAAAACCCCGCCATCGGCGTCGTCTTCGCCACCGGCCATAACAGCCTGCCCAGCATTCCCGGCGACCGCCCGGCCATCCTCCTGCAAAAACCCTACGATTCCGCAGCCGTCGCGGCCGCCCTGGCGGCTGCCTGAACCGAGATTGCGCCGATCGTTCCTGCGACGCTGATCGCAAAAGTGGATTGCCAATCCATGATTTCTATTTTTAAGTGTGCAATTACTGATTCACACTCATAGATTTAGAACTGGAGCCGAAATGGGTGTCCTGGGTGCTCTGCCAGAAAGTCTCGTCTGCCGCCCGATCGAGGAGGCCGACTGGCCGGCGTCATCGATTGCCTTGGCCGCGGTTTTCCCGAACGTGCACGGAAGCATTGGGAGGAGGCGCTTGCCCGCATGGCCCGGCGTCCCGCCGTCGGCGATTTTCCGCGCTATGGCTATACGCTTGTGAGCGAAGGGCGGGTGGTCGGAGTCATGCTCACGCTTTACTTCCACCACCCGGGCGTCGAGGCCGTCCGCTGCAACCTGTCGAGCTGGACGGTCGACGAGGATTTTCGCGCCTATGCCGGCAAGCTGGTCATGTCCGCACTGCGCCGCCGCGAAGATTCCCAGGGCTCCGGTGCGAGGTGGTTCGGCCGCAAGACCAGGGTGAATTCACCGGATGACGGTGGAGAAGGAAGCCGCAACCAAACTCTACCAATAGATGTATTTTTTCGCCGAGGCTATTTCGGAAACTCTTGTCGATACCTGCCACGGACCATCCCGCTGATTGAAGTGGCTTACACCGTGCTACCATGAGATTTAAGCAGATCGTAAATATTTGGTTAACTGGTAAATATTGAATTAAGCTTTATAAAAGCTGATCTTTGCAAAGCTTACGGAAGAAGTCGGGAAACAATGCACTGAAAAAATCTAATATTTATTCTGAACCCACAAAAGCCTGAGAACGAGATACATCTATAGCGCGATTAAAGCGCACCCAGAACAAAGGTTGAGCCAACTCGCGCATAGGTCGAGTTGAATGCTACCCGGTTACTCACACGCCAACCGCTGCCATACACCCAAAATTCTCCTAGAGATTGCATTTCGTTTGACAGCAATCTACCAGCGCCAGCCGTCCGGACGGCCGATCGCGCGAAGCGTGCGCTCAATGGCGCCGCCGATCGACAGGACGTCCTCGTCGGCGTAACGCCGGCCGACGATCTGGAGGCCGACGGGCAGGCCGTCCTCGGCCAAGCCCACCGGTACAGACAAAGCAGGGCATTGCGGGAGGAGGTTGAACGGACAGGTCATATCCAGCCCCTGGAAGCGACCGTCCGGCAGATCGGCGACATAGTCGTTGTCGTTCGCCTCGACCGGGGGCGCGGTTACGGCGCAAGTGGGGCAGAGCAGGGCGTCATAGCGGGCGAGGACAGCGGAAAGGTCCTTCCATATGGCGGTGCGCAGCAGTTCCACGCGCTTGTATTGCGTGGCGCCTATCGTGCGGCCGCGTTCGATCAATTCGACGACGAGCGGATCCATGCGCTCGCGGTAGGCTTCGAGCGTCTCGCCGAAAAACGCCGACATGAACACGCACCACAGATCGTACCAGCCGTCATTGACGGCCCGCGACCAGCCGAGATCCACGGTTTCGACGATGGCGCCGGCGGCGCGGATTTCATCGACCGCCGCGAGAATGGCGGACCGCACGGGTGCGTCCACGCTGTAATAGCCGAAGTCGAGGGACAGCGCGAAGCGGCGGCCCGCGACATGGCCACGGCGCGCCTTTTCCGGCGAGAAGGACACGGGCAGCGAGGTGATGTCCGCGTCGTCGGGACCTGAAGCGACCGCCATGAAGGCGACGGCATCCTCAATGGTGCGCGCCAGCGGGCCGAAATGCGAGATATTGTCGAAGACGCTGGGTAGGATCGTCATGGGGATGCGCCCGAGGCTCGGCTTGAAGCCCACGACGCCGGAAAAGGCGGCGGGGATGCGCACGGAGCCGCCCATGTCGGTGCCTTCGGCAAAGGGCACCACGCCCGTCGCCACCGCCACCGCCGAGCCGCCCGACGAGCCGCCGCAGGTCCGCGAAACATTCCAGGGATTGCGCGTGATGCCCCAGCGCGGGCTGGCGGTGAAGCTGGAATGGGCGAATTCGGGCGTCGTCGTCTTGCCGATGAGGATCGCGCCCGCGACTTCCAGCCGGGCGATGCACAGCGCGGTCTCGGTGGGAACCCTATCCTCCCGGGTCCACGAACCGAGCGTGGTGAGGTCACCGCGGGTGGGCGTGAGATCCTTGGCGGCGAAGGGCACGCCGATGAGGGCGGGCGTCACGGCGCCGGTCGCCACCTGCCGATCGGCCTCCCGCGCGGCCGCAAGCGCTGCCTCCTCCCGCAAGAGCGTGAAGGCATTCAGCGCCTGGTCGACGATCTTCGCGCGCCGCAGGGATTCGGCCACCACGGAGACGGCCGAAAAAGCGCGGGCGCGAATGCCGGCCGCGATTTCCGGTGCCGGAAGATCGAGCGGATGAGCCTGCGAGGCGGCGCGAGAAACAGTCTGCATGGCGGCGGACTCCGTGCTAGGTCTTGGTTTCGACAAACGGGGGATGGACTTGGTAACGAAAGCGGGCCTGACGGGAAACCATGCCGACCTGTGGAACGCGGGGGTCGCCAAGGCGGTATCGGCGCTCGGCGAGCCGGATTTCCCCGAGGCACTGGAGCATGCGCTGCGCCATCTCGTGTCCTTCGAGATGATGAACGGCTTTGCCTATGCGGCGAACGGCAAGGCCTTCGACCTCGACAACGATCGCATCGTTGGCGATCGCACCACCATCGTCGAGCACTATCTGGCAGGCGCCTATATCCTCGACCCGTTCTACGATGCCGTCCGCAATTCGCCGCAGCCAGCCGTGCTGGTGATGCGGCGCCTCGCGCCAGACCGCTTTACCGAGACGGAATATTACCGGCGCCACTACCAGGCGACGGGCATCGTCGACGAGATCGGCTTCATCCTGAAGCTTCAGCATGTCGATGCGGTGCTGTCGCTCTCGCGAATCGGCGCGGTGCCGGTCTTTTCCAAGCGCGACATCGCGCGGCTGGAAAGTGCGGCGCCGCTGGTGCGCGCACTTGCCGAAAAACACTGGCATGCCCTGTTCCAGCCGCAGGCCGGGGAGGCGAATGCCGCGGCGACGATCAGCCACCCGCTGCTTTCGAAACGGGAGCTGGAGATCGTGACCCTCATCCTCAAGGGTCACTCGACCTATTCCATCGCCGCGACGCTCGGGCTTTCGCCCAATACGGTGAAAGTGCACCGCCGGCAGGTCTATGCGAAACTCACCATTTCCAGCCAGGCGGAACTCTTCCATCTCTTCTTGAGTCGTCGCTGACTATTCGACGAACTCCACTTCGGGCGGTGCGGCCTGGAAGAACCGGGTGAGATAGGCGAGGTAGCAGACGCCAATCGCCAGCCAGATCACGCCGAGCAGCTTGGCGTGCCCATCGAGGTTCCACAGCAGGAACAGGTCGCAGACCGCGCCAACGGCCGGAACGGCAAGCCCGAGAAGCGGGCCGAGCGGCCGGACGATCGGGTTTTCCTTCAGGTAAAGCGCGATCACCGAGATATTGACGGCGGTGAAGGCCAGGAACGCGCCGAAGTTGATGAAGGACGTCGAGGTCGTGATGTCGAGCGTCAGCGCGAGCAGGCCGACGATGCCGACGACCACAAGGTTGAGCACGGGCGTGCGCCATTTCTCATGCAGCTTGCCGAAGATGCTGGCCGGCAGCACGCCGTCGCGCCCCATGGCGAAGAGCAGCCGGCCGACGCTCGCCTGCGCGGCCAGGCCGGAGGTGAACTGCGCGACGACAAGCGTGGCGAGGAACACCGTGACGAACAGGTCGCCGCCGATCATCAGGGCGATTTCCGATGCGGCGGAATCGACGGAAGTGAACTCACCGCCGGGATGGGCGAGCTGGGTGATATAGGCCGAGCCCGTGAAGATGATGCCGCCGATGACGGCGATGATCATGATCGCCTTCGGCATGGTGCGGGTCGGATCCCGGGTCTCTTCCGTCAGCGTGGAGACGGCATCGAAGCCGAGGAACGAATAGGCGGCGATGGCCGCACCCGCGACGGAAGCGCTGAACGGCACGCCGGCCTCGAAGAACGGCCGGACCGAGACGAGGCCGGAAGCGCCGTTGAGGGCGGCGACATAGCGGGCGGCGAGCGCCACGAAGGCGATGAGTACCGCGAGCTGCACCAGCATGAGCACGACGTTCACCCGGTTGGCGAAGGCGATGCCGATGACGTTGACGGCGGTCGTCAGCACGATGAAACCGACGATCCACAGCCAGGCCGGAACCGCCGGAAAGGCCGAGCTCAGATAGGCGGCACCGATCAGCCAGATGACCATCGGCAGGAAGAAATAATCGAGCAGCACGGCCCAGCCGACGAGAAAGCCGGCCCCGGAATTCAGAGACTTGCGGGCATAGGTATAAGCCGATCCGGCAACCGGATAGACCTTCGCCATGATGCCGTAGCTTGTCGCCGTCAGGAAAATCGCCAGCGCCGCGATGAAATAGGCCATCGCCGTGGTGCCCTGGCTCGCCGAGGCTAGGGCCCCGAACGTGCCGAAGACAATCATCGGCGTCATATAGGCGAGACCGAACAGCACCACGGACCACAGGCCAAGGGTGCGGTCCAGCTTGATGGTATTTTGCGTCATGTTCCCCTCCTCAGAAGACAGGCCCGAAGGGTCGGGGAAACCGGCGGCAAAGCCAATAACCCTGGAGGGTTACGCGGCCCGGCTCGCCTCAACGCCATTTGTAGTGCAGGCGCACGCCCTGGCCCAGCGCCTTGGCGCTGACCAGCGTCGGGGTGGAGCGAAAGCCCGTTGCGGGAAAAAGCGGACGTCCGCCACCCAGCATTTCCGGGATGATGTAAATCTCGATTTCGTCCAGTGCATCGCGTTCCAGGAACGCCATTTGCAGCTTTCCTCCACCGAGCATCCAGACGTCGCCATCGTCGAGCGCGCGCAGTTCGGCTATGAGGGCGTCGACGTCGTCTCTGACCTCCAGAGCGCCCTTGGGATCGGGGATGGGATTGGACGTGACCACGATGACGCGCTGGTCGGCATAGGCCCAGGGCGAAGATTCTTTCGCAATGAAATCATAGGTGCCGCGGCCCATGACGACGGTGCGGATGCGTTTTATGAAGAGGCGGTAATCGTGCTCGCCGAGGTTGTCGCTGTCGTATTTGAACAGCCAGTCGAGCCCGTCATCCTCTGTCGCGATGTAGCAGTCGAGACTTGCCGCGATGTAACCCAGAATTCTCGCCATCGAACGCTCCTCCTTTACATAAATGAACATACGTTTATAAAAAGAATCATGACGAGAAACAGGACCATTTCCGACGAAGCGGTGCTCGATGCGTTGCTGTCGCTCATTCTCACCATCGGCCCGGACAACCTGACTTTCGCCAAGGCGGCGGGGGCCTGCGGGCTGGCGCCGGCAACCCTGGTTCAGCGCTACGGCGATCGGCAGGGCCTGGTCCGGTCGATCCTGCTGCGCAGCTGGGATCGTCTTGATGCGGATACGACCGCGGCAGATGCCGAGCTGCCCGTGACCGTTGCAGGCGCCGTCGATCTGCTGATGCGGCTGATGCCGCCGGAGCTTGCGGACCAGAACGCCAGCGACGGGCTTCTGTTGCTTCGGGAAGACGTGCGCGATCCCGTGCTGCGGGCGCGGGGTGCCCGGTGGTCACGGCAGATCGTCGAGGCGCTGGGGCGGCGACTTGCCGCCGAGCCGCAGGAGGCGGAGCGTCTCGGCTGGCAGATGGCATGTGTCTGGCAGGGTGCTCATACCTGGTGGGCATTCACGCAGGCCGAGCCCTTCGAGACGGCGATGCGCCGCGTGCTGGAAGACTGGTGCCGCTCCATCATTCCCAAACAGCTCGCGAATTAATCCCCTTGATTGCCGCTTGACAGAGCAAGCGCGCCGCATAATGCTAAGATGTCAGACCAATTTGAGAAGCTGACACGAACAGGGGAATTGGCATCATGCCAACCGAGCCGAGCGACAGGCCGCAGATCGAGCCGTTGCCGCCCATCGACCGGGCGCGACAGGTGACCGAGGCCGTGGCGTCCTATATCGACCGCGCGAACCTGCAGGCCGGCGACCGGCTGCCGGCCGAGCGCGAATTGATGGCGGCGCTTGCCGTTGGGCGTTCGACGATCCGCGAAGCGATCCGGCATTTTCAGGCGCTCGGCGTGATGGAAAGCCGTAAGGGCAGCGGCACCTACCTGCTGAAGCCGGTGACGAGCGCCACCGTGCACATGCCGCTTTCCTTCGATGCAATCCACCTGCGCGACGTGCTGCTCCAGACGCTGGAGGTCCGCCGCGGTATCGAATGCGAGGCCGGCATGGTGGCGGCGCGGCGGCGCACGGCGGAGGATCTCGTCAATATCGAGGAGAAGCTCGACGAGATGGAGCGCGTGCATCTCGCCAAGGGCACGTCCGGGCCGGAAGACCTGGCCTTCCACCTCGCGATCTACGACGCCACGCACAATCCGCTGTTCAAGCAGCTTCTCGAACAGATGCGCGGCGCCTTCGAGCGGTTCTGGGAAAAGCCCTTCAACCGGCCGGATTTCGCCCGTCGCTCCTTTCCTTTCCACCGCACGCTCTTCAACGCCATCGCTGCCGAAGACCCCGAGGCTGCGCGGGCGGAAACCCTAAAGATCCTCGCCGTTGTCGAGGAAGACATCAAGGACATGTCCCGATGATCAACGGAGCCGATCCGTTCGACTTTGCCTCTCTTATCGTCGCCCATGACGAGGCGAATGCCTTCGAGGCCGTGGTGCCGCCGATCGTGCAGACCTCGCTCTTCACCTTCGGCAGCTATGACGAGATGGTGGCCGCCTATCGTGGCGAGATCGTGCGCCCGATCTATACGCGCGGCCTCAACCCGACGGTGCGGGCCTTCGAGGACATGCTGGCGAAGCTCGAAGGCGCCGAGGATGCGCTGGGTTTTGCCAGCGGCATGGCGTCGATTTCGTCCACCGTGCTCACGTTCGTCGAGCCGGGCGACCGCATCGTCGCGGTGCGTCATTGCTACCCGGATGCCTTCCGCCTGTTCGGCACGCATCTGAAGCGCATGAAGGTCGAGGTGACCTATGTCGACGGGCGCGACGAAGAAGCGGTTGCCAAGGCCTTGCCGGGCGCAAAGCTGCTCTATCTCGAAAGTCCGACGAGCTGGGTGATGGAGGCGCATGATGTCGGCGCGCTTGCGGCCCTTGCCAAACGCCACGGCGTCGTCAGCGTCATCGACAACAGCTGGGCGAGCCCGATCTTCCAGCGGCCGCTGACGCTCGGCGTCGACCTCGTCCTGCATTCGGCCTCGAAATATCTCGGCGGGCACAGCGATGTCGTGGCCGGCATCGTCGCAGGCTCCAAGGAACTGATCGGCCGCATCCGCTCGGAGGCCTATCCCTATCTCGGCGGAAAGCTGTCGCCCTTCGATGCCTGGCTGCTGGTGCGCGGGCTGCGCACGCTGCCGATCCGCATGAAGGCGCACGAGGCCTCCGCGCTCGACATCGCCAACCGGCTCCAAGCGCTCGATATCGTCGACAAGGTGTTTCATCCGGCGCTCGCCAACCGCCTGCCGCCGGGGCTCACCGGCACATCCGGCCTGTTCTCGTTCACCTTCCGCGAGGGCATCGACATCCGCGCCTTTGCCGATCACCTCCAGCTTTTCAAGCTCGGCGTCTCCTGGGGCGGGCATGAGAGCCTGATCGTGCCGGGTGAGGTGGTGTTGCAGCAGAAGGCCCAACCAAATTCCGCGCATGCCTTCGGCATCGATGCGCGGTCCGTGCGTCTCCATGTCGGCCTGGAGGGAACCGAGGCCCTGTGGAGGGATCTGGAAGCGGCGATAACAGCCGCATCCGCAAACTGACGTCAGACATCAGAAGCAAACCAGAAAAGAGGGAACGACCATGAAGAGACTTTTGACTGCCGCTCTCATCACAACGCTGATGGCATCGAGCGCATTGGCCGATACGACGCTGAAGCTCGTCGAGGTGATCACCAGCCCCGAGCGCACCGAAACGTTGAAATCCATCGTCGGCAAGTTCGAGGCCGCAAACCCCGGCACCAAGGTCGAGATCATCTCGCTGCCCTGGGGCGAGGCGTTCCAGAAATTCGCCACCATGGTTTCCGCGGGCGAAGTGCCTGACGTCATGGAAATGCCGGACACCTGGCTGTCGCTCTATGCCAACAACGGCATGCTCGAAAGCCTGGAGCCTTATCTCGCGAAGTGGGAACACACCGCCGGCCTGACGCCGCGCGCGCTGGAACTCGGCCGCGACATCAAGGACACGGCCTATATGCTGCCCTACGGCTTCTATCTGCGCGCCATGTTCTACAACAAGAAGCTGCTCGCCGAGGCCGGCGTTTCCAAGCCGCCGAAGACCATGGACGAATTCGCGGAAGCCTCGAAGAAGGTTTCGGCACTGCCCGGCAAATATGGCTATTGCCTGCGCGGCGGCCCCGGCGGCCTAAATGGCTGGGTGATGTTCGGCGCCTCCATGGCCGGCGACAACAAGTTCTTCAACGAGGACGGCACCTCCACCTTCAACAGCGAAGGCTGGGTCAAGGGCCTCACCTGGGTGGTCGACCTCTACAAGAACGGCTATGCCCCGAAGGACAGCGTCAACTGGGGTTTCAACGAGATCGTCGCCGGTTTCTATTCCGGCACTTGCGCCTTCCTCGACCAGGACCCGGATGCGCTCATCGCCATTGCCGAGCGCATGAAGGCCGAAGACTACGGCATCATGACCATGCCGAAGGGGCCGGACGGCAAGACCTTCCCGACCATTGGTTTTGCGGGCTGGTCGATGTTCTCTTCCAGCGCCAACAAGGATCTTTCCTGGAAGCTGATCGAGACGCTCGAAGGACCGGAAGGCAATATCGAGTGGAACAAGCGCACGGGCGCTCTGCCGGTGCACACCTCGGCGGAAAAGGACCCGTTCTATGCCAGCGAACAGTTCAAGGGCTGGTTCGCCGAGCTTGAGGACAAGGACGCCGTGCCGACCGTGATGCCGACGCATCTCGAAGAGTTCGCCTTCTTCAAGGACTCGCTGGTCATCAAAACCTCGCAGGAAGCGCTTCTCGGCGACATCACACCGGAAGACCTCGCCAACCAGTGGGCGGACTACCTGACCAAGGCACAGCAGAAGTTCCTCGCCAAGAAATAGGCCGGGGAACCTCCGGGCGGAGATACGAGGCTCCGCCCGGAGCCATCTTTATGAGACGCCGCGCAACCCGAGAACGGAAGCGAGACGATGACCATTGCTGCCCATCCGCAAGCCGTGCGACCGCTCAAGAAGCGGATCGCCGACGCGTCGGAGCCCTATCTCTACAGTGCGCCTGCGCTGATCCTCATCATCACCGTCATGCTGGTGCCGCTGGCGCTCGGCATTTCCTATGCCTTCCGCGATATCCAGCTTTTGAACCCGCTGTCCGGCGGCTTCATCGGGCTCGATCATTTTCGCGCGCTGAGCGAGGACCAGGCCTTCTTCCGCGCGCTGCGCAACACGCTGTGGTGGACGGGCGCCTCGGTCTTCCTGCAATTCCTCTTCGGCCTCATCCTCGCACTGCTGCTCGACAAGCCCTTTGCCGGTCGTGGGATTGCGCAGGCGCTGGTCTTCCTGCCCTGGGCGGTGCCGAGCTTTCTCGCCGGCCTCAACTGGGCGTGGCTGTTCAACCCGGTCATCGGGCCGCTGCCGCACTGGATGTATGCGCTCGGTATCATGGATGCGCCGAACAACATCCTGTCCGATCCGCATCTCGCCATGTGGGGGCCGATCGTCGCCAATGTCTGGTGGGGCATTCCGTTCTTCGCGATCACCTTGCTCGCCGCACTTCAGGCGATCCCGCGCGACCTCTATGAGGCCGCCAGCATCGACGGAGCAGGGCCGGTCCAGCGTTTCTTCTCGATCACGCTGCCGTTCCTCGCGCCGACCATCGCCATCACCATCCTGCTGCGCACCGTCTGGATCTCCAATTTCGCCGACCTCATCGTCGTCATGACCAATGGCGGGCCGGCCGACCGCACGCAGATCGTCGCGAGCTACATCTTCACGCAGGCCTTCAAGCGGCTCGATTTCGGCTACGCCTCGGCCATCGCCCTGGTGCTGCTCGTGCTGCTGCTCGCCTATTCGATGCTAATCGTGCTGCTGCGCCAGACGCTGCTGAACAAAGGCTGACACCATGCGCACCAGCAAGCTCCTCCTCACCGTCGCGCACCGCCTCGCCATCCTCGCGTATATCGTCGTGGCGCTGTTCCCCCTGTTCTGGCTCCTGAAAGTCTCGGTGACGCCGAACGACCTGCTCTACAGCGAGGGCGTACGCATGTGGCCGTCGCGCGCGACCTTCGAGCATTACGAATTCGTCATCGCGCACAGCGCCTTCCCGACCTTCTTCAAGAACAGCCTGATCGTCGCGGGTTCCACGGCCATCGCCGTGACCATTCTCGCCTCGCTCGCCGGCTATGCGCTGTCTCGCTTCAATTTCCGGGCTAAATACTGGATCGTCGCGCTGATGCTCATCACGCAGATGTTTCCGCTCGTCATGCTGGTCGCGCCGATCTTCAAGATGCTCTCGCCGCTCGGCCTCACCAACAGCCTCACCGGCCTCGTCATCGTCTACACCGCCTTCAACGTGCCCTTCGCCACCTTCCTGATGCAGTCCTTCTTCGACGGCATTCCGAAGGACCTGGAAGAGGCGGCGATGATCGACGGGGCGACGCAGTTCATCGCCTTTCGCCAGATCATCCTGCCGCTGACCTTGCCCGGCATCGCGGCGACGCTCGGCTTCGTCTTCACAGCCGCCTGGAGCGAGTTGCTCTTCGCGCTGATGCTGATCTCCGGCAACGACGCGGCGACTTTCCCGGTCGGCCTACTCACCTTCGTCTCGAAATTCTCCGTCGATTTCGGGCAGATGATGGCGGCGGGCATTCTCGCGCTCATTCCGGCCTGCCTCTTCTTCCTCCTCATCCAGCGCTACCTCGTGCAGGGCCTCACGGCCGGCGCGGTCAAAGGCTGAAAGGGTCTTTCATGGCTTCCATCGATATCCACGGCATCCGCAAGAGTTTTGGCACCTTTCCGGTCCTGCACGGCGTCGACCTCACCATCCGCGACGGCGAGTTCATCGTGCTGGTCGGCCCCTCCGGCTGCGGGAAATCGACGCTCTTGCGCATGATCGCCGGCCTGGAGGACGTCACCGCCGGCGAGATCCGCATCGACGGCAAGCGGGTGAACGACCTCGCGCCCAAGGACCGCGACATCGCCATGGTGTTCCAATCCTACGCCCTCTACCCGCATATGAGCGTCGCCGACAACATGAGCTACAGCCTGCGGCTGCGCCGCTCCACCAAGGAGAAGATTGCCAGCGCCGTCGGCAATGCCGCCTCGAAGCTCGGCCTCGATCCGCTCCTGGAGCGCCGCCCGCGCGCGCTTTCCGGCGGCCAGCGCCAGCGCGTCGCCATGGGCCGCGCCATCGTGCGCCAACCAAAGGCCTTTCTCTTCGATGAACCACTCTCCAACCTCGATGCGCGCCTGCGCGAGCAGATGCGGGCCGAAATCAAGAAGTTGCACGGCGATCTTCGCGCGACCTCCATCTACGTCACCCACGACCAGATCGAGGCGATGACGCTCGCCGACCGCATTGTCGCCATGCATGCCGGCGTCGTGCAGCAGGTCGGCACGCCGCTCGATCTCTATGACCGTCCGGCCAATCTCTTCGTTGCGGGCTTCATCGGCTCGCCGGGCATGAACTTTTTCGAAGGGCGTTACGCCGCCTCAAGCGAGGGCGCGGAGTTGCAACTGGCAAACGGCGCGAGACTGCCGCTCGGAAAACGGCCCGGCATCGAATCAGGCTCGGTGGCGACGCTCGGCATCCGCCCGGAACATGTCGTGATCGCAGATGGCGGTGCGCTGGAGGCGAAGGTCGATCTCATCGAGCCGACGGGCTTCGGCATCATCATGCATGTCACCATCCACGATATTCCGATGAAAATTTTTACGCTCGACCGGGCGATGCTCAATCCCGGGCCGAACGTCCGCGTCGACCTGCCGCAGGACAAGCTTCACCTCTTCGGCGCGGAGGGCACACGAGTGGATTGAAACGAGATCGTGAAGACGATTTCCGTCCGTTCCAAAGACAATGTTAACCTTCATTTCCTAACCATCTACGCATCCCTATCGGCAATGATCGTCGAGTTTGCAGGTTCATGCGTATTTCCAGAACAAACTTCTATCCCATCCTAGAGACCGAAGGGGAAAGCGACGCGCAAGCGCCGTATTACACCCATGAAAACAATGCCTTGCCGGAATTTGTGCCGGAGGCTGAAGAGTGGCATGCGGCAGACGAGCCGGTTGCCAACGATGAGGACTATCGCCCGCGATTCCGCTCGCCGGCGCTGAGAAGCTACGACCCCGGCCAATATGCCGACGGAAGCTGGGAAAGCCACTTCTACATGGCCCCGAACGTCCGCTTCACGCGCACCCCGGACAAGGTCGCCGCCAAGATCGAAGAGGCGGCTGCCGAAGAGGTGCAGCAGGCCGAGCCGGTCGTCGAACAGGCCGTGCCGGCCACGAAACTTTCCGAGGCGGCGCAGCTCTCCCAATCGGAACTGCTTCAGCGTTTGCGCGAAGCGCTCGACGATCGCCGCCGCCGTTTCGAGGAACAGCAGGCCGCCGCTCCGGCCGAGCCCGTGCCGCCGCTGGTCCAGGCCGTCGTTGCCGCCGGCACGACCGGCACGCCCGCCGATGCCGCCGTCGTCTACAAGCCCGCCGTGCCGTTGCCGGCACCCGTCGCGGTCGCAAAACCGGTCGCCAAGGCGGACGTGCGCGCCGCGATCAGCCGGTTCGCCCATCTCTCCGACCATGCCTTCTGGGAAACGTTGGTTCCGGACGAGGACGCATCCGAAATGCCGGTAAAGAAGGCTGCCACCGTCGTGCGCATGCCAGCGCCGACGCCCGCCCCGCCGGTCGCCGTCACGATGCCCGTGCCTGCGAAAAAGCGGGACGAGCCGAACTCCATCACCGCGCTCTTCCGGGTGGTCGAATGCCGCCCACCCGTTGCCCGCCAGCCGGTCACTGAGACCGTTGTCGTTGCCGTAGCCGAGGCGAAGGCCGAGCCGGTCAAAACGCCCGTCATCGAAGCCGTGGCGGAAATCGTCCCGGTCGCAGCCGAGATCAAGCCCGCATCGGTCGTCATCACTCCTGCCGCCGTCGTCGAGCCCGTGCGCGAAATGCCGTCCTCGGTGCTCTCCCGCGCCAAGCCGTTCCAGGTCACCCTGGCGGCGCCTGCCGGCGATGCCTACGAATACCCGCCGCGCGAGCTGCTGCAGGAGCCGCCGCGCACCGTCGGTTTCGTGCTGACGCAGGAACAGCTGGAGCAGAATGCCGGCCTCCTTGAAAGCGTGCTGGAAGATTTCGGCGTCCGCGGCGAGATCATCCACGTCCGCCCCGGCCCGGTCGTCACGCTCTATGAATTCGAGCCGGCGCCGGGCGTGAAATCCTCCCGCGTCATCGGCCTTGCCGACGATATCGCCCGTTCCATGTCAGCGCTGTCGGCCCGTGTCGCCGTTGTGCCCGGCCGCAACGTCATCGGCATCGAACTGCCGAACCAGACGCGCGAGACGGTCTATTTCCGCGAGATGATCGACTCGGCCGATTTCGCCAAGTCCGGCTACAAGCTGCCGATCTGCCTCGGCAAGACGATCGGCGGCGAGCCGGTGGTGGCCGAACTCGCGAAGATGCCGCACCTGCTCGTCGCAGGCACCACCGGCTCGGGCAAGTCCGTCGCCATCAACACGATGATCCTGTCGCTGCTCTACCGGTTCCGCCCGGAAGAGTGCCGCCTGATCATGGTCGATCCGAAAATGCTGGAACTGTCAATCTATGACGGCATCCCGCATCTCTTGACCCCCGTCGTTACCGATCCCAAGAAGGCCGTCATGGCGCTAAAATGGGCGGTGCGCGAGATGGAGGACCGCTACCGCAAGATGTCGCGCCTCGGCGTGCGCAATATCGACGGCTACAACAACCGTGTGGCCGGCGCGCGCGACAAGGGCGAGACGATCACCATCAGCGTGCAGACCGGTTTCGACAAGGGAACCGGCGAGGCGATCAACGAGGAGCAGGAACTCGCCCTCGATCCGATGCCCTATATCGTCGTCATCGTGGACGAGATGGCCGACCTGATGATGGTGGCCGGCAAGGAGATCGAAGGCGCGATCCAGCGGCTTGCCCAGATGGCGCGTGCCGCCGGCATCCACCTGATCATGGCGACGCAGCGTCCCTCGGTCGACGTCATCACCGGCACGATCAAGGCGAACTTCCCGACCCGCATCTCCTTCCAGGTGACGTCGAAGATCGACAGCCGCACCATTCTGGGCGAGCAGGGAGCAGAACAGCTTCTCGGCCAGGGCGACATGCTACACATGGCCGGCGGCGGGCGTATTTCGCGCGTGCACGGTCCCTTCGTCTCCGACGAGGAAGTCGAAAAGGTCGTGCTGCACTTGAAGGCGCAGGGCCGTCCGGAATATCTGGAAACGGTGACCGCCGAGGAAGAGGACGACGAGGACGAAAAGCCGGCCAGCGGCGGCGCGGTCTTCGACAAGAGTGACATGGGTGCCGAAGACGGCGACGACCTTTACGAAAAGGCCATCAAGGTCGTCATGCGCGACCGCAAGTGCTCAACCTCCTACATCCAGCGCCGTCTCGCCGTCGGCTACAATCGTGCCGCCTCCCTCGTCGAGCGCATGGAGAAGGAAGGTCTCGTCGGCCCCGCCAACCATGTCGGCAAGCGCGAGATCATCAGCGGCGAGCGGGGCAGCTTCCAGGCGCCACCGGAAGCCGACGACGCGGAATGAGATTTTCCCGGCCGCATGTGCCCAGCGGCCGGGCAATTGTCCTACTTATTTGAATCCGATGGATTTTCCGGATCCGGCCTGCACCCGCGGGCCGGATTTTTGCCATGTCCACGGGAAATTTATTCCACGCGCGCCATTTAATCGATTTGGCTTACAGTGCCGTCTTTGAGGCCTGTTGCATATGGCGGACGATGTGTGAATAGTGCCGCCGACCCGTGAAGACTGCATCCAAGGAGGACAGGAATGGCATTGATCACCATGCGGCAATTGCTCGATCACGCAGCGGAAAACGACTACGCACTGCCCGCATTCAACGTTAACAACCTGGAATATATCCAGGCAGTCATGCGCGCGGCGGATGCGACGGATTCCCCGGTGATCCTGCAGGCGAGCCGCGGTGCGCGTGCCTATGCCGGCGACGCCTTCCTGCGCCACCTCATCCTGGGTGCGGCCGAAGAATACCCGCATATCCCGGTCTGCCTGCACCTCGACCACGGCGACCAGCCCTCCACCTGCATCTCGGCCATCACCAACGGCTTCACCTCCGTCATGATGGACGGTTCGCTGCTCGCCGACGGCAAGTCGATCGCCAGCTACGAATACAATGTCGACGTCACGGCGGAAGTCGTGAAGATCGCGCATGCGGCCGGCGTTTCGGTCGAAGGTGAACTCGGCTGTCTCGGCAACCTGGAAACCGGCGCTGGGGAAAAGGAAGACGGCCACGGCTTCGAGGGCAAGCTGACCCGCGAAGAGCTGCTGACCGATCCGGACCAGGCGCTCGACTTTGTCTCCAAGACCGGCGTCGACGCGCTTGCGGTCGCCATCGGCACCAGCCACGGCGCCTACAAGTTCACCCGCGCACCGGACGGCGACATCCTCTCGATCGAAACGATCGCCAACATCAACAGGAAGCTGCCGAACACGCACCTCGTCATGCACGGCTCCTCCTCGGTGCCGCAGGACCTGCAGGACCTCTTCACCACCTATGGCGGCGAGATGAAGCAGACCTGGGGCGTGCCGGTCTCCGAAATCCAGAAGGCGATCCCGCTCGGCGTGCGCAAGGTCAATATCGACACCGATCTTCGCCTCGCCATGACGGGCACGATCCGCAAGAATTTTAAGGAAAAGCCGGACAATTTCGACCCGCGCACCTACCTGAAGCCGGCGACCGCCCGCATGACGGAAGTCTGCCGCGAGCGTTTCGAAGCCTTCCGCACCGCCGGCAAGGCCTCCAGCATCCGCGTCAAGCGCCTGCCCGACATGGCGAAATTCTACGCCACGGCATAAGACTTTCGCCCTCCCACACCATCGGGAGGGCGATTTTCCTGGCGGGTGGCCGCCATCGCGCTGAATCCGCATTGACAGCACTTCCCTATCATTTATGCGTGAATACCTCATTCATATGAGTGCGACTTCGCTCTAACGTTTCCGTTGCGAGCGGGTGTGCCGCCTCGTAAAAGAATGTGATCCCGGAACAGCCGGACGGTGCGAGGACGGACAGCATGAGCGTGAACCAGGCCCTGACGATCGCAGACCTCAAGAACCAGGCGCGCCGCCGCGTGCCAAAAATGTTCTTCGAATATGCGGATTCCGGCGCCTGGACGGAGGGCACCTACCGCGCCAACGAGGACGACTTCCACAAGATTAAGCTGCGCCAGCGCGTGCTCGTCGACATGACCAACCGGTCGCTGGCAAGCGAGATGATCGGCGAAAAGGTTTCGATGCCCGTCGCGCTCGCGCCGACCGGCTTCACCGGCATGCAGCACGCCGATGGCGAGATGCTCGCCGCACAGGCCGCGGAAGAATTCGGCGTGCCCTTCACGCTGTCGACGATGAGTATCTGCTCGATCGAGGATGTGCGGTCCGTCACGTCAAAGCCCTTTTGGTTCCAGCTCTACGTGATGCAGGACCGGGATTTCGTCCTCAACCTCATCGACCGCGCCAAGGCGGCCGGCTGCTCGGCGCTGGTGCTGACACTCGACCTGCAAATCCTCGGCCAGCGCCACAAGGACCTGCGCAACGGCCTCTCCGCGCCGCCCCGCTTCACGCCGAAACATCTCTGGCAGATGGCGACCCGCCCCTTCTGGTGCCTCGACATGCTCGGCACCAAGCGCCACACCTTCGGCAACATCGTCGGCCACGCCAAGGGTGTGGGCGACCTCTCGTCACTGTCCTCCTGGACCTCGGAACAGTTCGATCCGCAGCTCTCCTGGAAGGATATCGCGTGGATCCGCGACCGCTGGGGCGGCAAGCTGATCCTCAAGGGCATTCTGGACGAGGAAGATGCCCGCATGTCGCTGGATAGCGGCGCGGACGCCATCATCGTCTCCAACCATGGCGGCCGCCAGCTCGACGGCGCCGCCTCCTCGATCAGCATGCTGCCGCGCATCGTCGACGCCGTCGGCGACAAGATGGAAGTCCATCTCGACGGCGGCATCCGTTCCGGCCAGGACGTGCTGAAGGCGCTCTGCTACGGCGCCAAAGGCACCTATATCGGCCGCCCCTTCCTCTACGGCCTCGGCGCCGGCGGCAAGGCCGGCGTCCGCCGCACACTCGAAATCATCCGCAAGGAACTCGACGTGACCATGGCGCTGTGCGGCGAGCGGGATGTAAAGAACCTGTCGCGCAACAACCTGCACAAGGATTTGTGAGGGCGCCTCAGCCGCCCTCAAAACCCTGCAACACATTCACCGCATTGATGCCGAGTGCGTCGACGGCATAGCCGCCTTCCATGACGAAGAGCGTCGGCAAGGCGAAATCGGCGATGCGGCGGCCGATGGTCGAAAAGTGCTCGGTTTCCAGCTTGAATTTCGAAATCGGGTCGTCCTTGAAGGTGTCGACGCCGAGGGAGATGATGAGGGCGGTCGGGGCGTAGGTGCGGATCTTTTCGTGGGCGTCTTCGAAGGCCGCCTGCCATTCGGGCCAGGCGGTGCCGGCGGGGAGCGGATAGTTGAGGTTGTAGCCTTCGCCCTTGCCGGCGCCGCGTTCGCGGGCGTAGCCGAGGTGGAAGGGGAATTCGAAATCCGGGTCGCCGTGCAGGCTGGCGAGCAGCACGTCGTCGCGGTCGTAGTAGATCTCCTGCGTGCCGTTGCCGTGGTGGTAGTCGATATCGAAGATCGCGACGCGGGCGTGGCCGTTGTCGAGGAAGCGTTGGGCGGCGATGGCGGCGTTGTTGAGGTAGCAGTAGCCGCCGAAGAAATCGCGGCCGGCATGGTGGCCGGGTGGGCGGCAGAGCGAGAAGGCGGCACGGTCGCCGGCGAGCACCGCATCGGCGCCAGCGAGCGCGGTGTCGGCGGCGCGTTTTGCGGCCTGCCACGTGGTTTCGGTGATCGAGCCGGCCATGTCGAAGGAATAGTAGGAGAGGCGGGCATCGAGGCCGGAGGGCGGGGCGTCGATCATCGGCATGGAGCGGTGGCGCCAGCTATAGGGCCAGACCTCGCCGTCTCGGCCGGCAGCGCGCCATTCGGCGAAGATGGTTTCGAGGAAATCGAGATAGTCGGGCGTGTGGATGCGCTCGATCACCGCACGCTCGTAGGACGGCGGCTCGATGACCGGGCCGAGGCCGACCTCGTTTACGCGCCGCAGCACGATTTCGGCGCGTACCGGCTTCTCGAAGGTTTCGACGATGCGGCCGAAGGAAAGCTCCATGCCGCTGTGATGCAGGTGATGGTCTGCCGTGTAGAAGGTTTTCATCAGACGACTTCACCATAAAACCTGCGTTCGAGCGCCGTCACTTCGGCGGCAAAGCGGCGGTATTCGGCGCGCTTCAGGGCGAGGAAGACGTGGTGCAGGCGTTCGCCCAGCGCCTCCTTCAGGAAGGCGGAGCGAGTCGCCGTCTCGATGGCGCTGCGCCAGTCCGGTGGCAGGTCGTCGCCCGCGGTTTCGGCATAGGCTGTCGTCTCGGGGCCGGGATCGGCTTTTGCGAGAATGCCCTTGCGCATGCCGGCGAGCACGGTCGCGCCGACCAGATAGGGGTTGGAATCGATGCCGGCGGCGCGCTGTTCGAGATGGCGGCCAGCGGGGGAGCCGGCGGGAATGCGCACGGCGACGCTGCGGTTGTTGGTGCCCCAGGTGGGTGTGGTCGGCGCGTAGCTCTGAGCTGCAAAACGGCGCCAGGAATTGAAATGCGGGGCGAAGACCAGCATGGAATCCTGCATCGTCTCCAGCAGGCCGGCGACGGCGTGTTTCAACACGGGCGAGAGCGCCTCGCCCTGGTCGGCGAAGCGGTTCGTGCCCTCGGCATCGGCGAGGCTGGCATGCACATGCATGCCCGAGCCGGCGCGGCCGGCGAAGGGTTTGGCCATGAAGCAGGCCATCATGCCGTGGCGCACGGCGAGGGCGCGGATCAGGCGCTTGAGCATGACGATATCGTCGGCGGCGCGCAGCGCATTGCCGTGGCGCAGCGTCAGTTCGAACTGGCCCTGGGCATATTCGGAAATCATCGTCTCGACGGGCAGGCCCTGCGCCTCGGCACCGCGATAGACGGCGTCGATGAAGGGTTCCAGCCGGTCGAGTTCCGTCACGCCATAGACCTGGATGCCATCCGGCCGCTCGCCGGAGAGCGGCAGGCGCAGCGGCTGGAATTGGCCCTCAGCGGTGCGCTCGCGATCGAGCAGGTAGAATTCCAGCTCATAGGCGAGCACGGGATGGAAACCATCGGCTTCGAGCAGCTTCACCTGTCGCGCCAGCGCATGGCGCGGGTCGCAGGCCATCGGCACGCCGTCGAGTTCGAACAACGCGAGGCGCAGTTCGCCACGCTGCGGCGATGTCCAGGGGAGCGGTACGAGCGAGCCGGCGACCGGCCAAGCGCGGCGGTCGGCATCACCATCCGACCAGACGAGGCCGGTCTCCTCGACATCCTCGCCGGTCACGTCGAGACCGAGGATGGAGCCGGGCAGATGCCGGCCGGAGCGGAAGATCGGCAGCAACTCGTGCCGGCGGATGATTTTTCCGCGCGCAATGCCGTTGAGGTCGATCAGGACGAGATCGAAGGCGGTAATGTCCGGATGGGCGGCGAGGAAGGCTTCGGCCTCCGCAATATCCGCGGCCTCCGGTGGCCGTGTGGCGAGATCGCGGCTCACGCGGCGGCCCTCCGTTCTGCAAGGCGGCCGATGACGGTCGCAAAGGCCTCGACGAGGCCATCGGCCTGTTTTTCGGAAAGCGCCGGGCTGACCAGCACCATGTTGTGGAAGGGGGTCAGCAGATAGCCGAGGTTCAACATGGAGAGGTGCAGGGCTGCCTCGATCGTGTCGGAGGCGGCCGCGCGGGCTTCCTCGGCATTGCGCACGGGCACGGGCGAAAAGACGACTTCCAGCCGGGCGCCGACGCGCGAAACCGTCCAGTCGAGGCCGGCCGCGGCGATCGCCGACTTGAAGCCTGTCTCGATGCGATCCGCGCGGGATTGCATGATGCGGTAGGCATCTTCCGTCATGACGTGTTCCAGGCAGGCCCGCAGGCAGGCGAGTTGCAAGGCGCTGCCGGAAAGCGTCGTGCCGATGCCGGAATGGCCGTGGCCGCTCTGCTCGCGGCGGATGATATGCAGGCGGTCGGAAATCGCCTGGCTCATGCCCCAGACGCTGACAGGAACACCACCGCC
The DNA here is from genome assembly GCF_051201095.1 of Shinella sp. BE166. Taxonomy (NCBI): domain Bacteria; kingdom Pseudomonadati; phylum Pseudomonadota; class Alphaproteobacteria; order Hyphomicrobiales; family Rhizobiaceae; genus Shinella; species Shinella sp. BE166. Next base: position 666,959 of record NZ_JBPEHL010000003.1, read on the forward strand.
GATCGGTTTGCCCATCACGATCAGGTCGGGCTCGAGCCCATGCACCTTCGTGTAGCCGCCAAGCCCGGTGGAGATGGTGTGCGTCTCGTCAATGAGCAGCAGCGTGCCGGCCGCGCGCGTCAGGCGACGCAACACGTCGTGGAAACCGGGGGAGGGCGGGATCATGCCGCAGTTCGTCATCACCGGTTCGGCGAGCACGCAGGCAATGTCGTGCGCCGCGAGCGCCTTTTCGAGCGCCGCCTCGTCGTTGAAGGGGATGGAGACAGTCAGCTCGCCGAGGTCGCGGACCTGGCCAAGCAAGTTGCGGCGGGAGATGGTCTTGCCGTCGACGAGATCGACCAGCGTGTCGTCCACCGCGCCATGGTAGCAGCCATCGAAGACCATCAGTTTGGCGCGGCCGGTCACGGCGCGAGCGATGCGGATGGCGAAACGGTTGGCGTCGCTTGCGGTAGCGCCGAGCTGCCAGCGCGGCAGGCCAAAGCGCTCGACGAGCAGGTAGCCGACGGCCTGCGCATCGGAGGAGGGCAGCATGGTGGTAAGGCCGCGCGTGCCGGCGTTCTTCAGCGCTTCCAGCACAGGCGCCGGGCCGTGGCCGAACATCGCGCCGGTATCGCCCAGGCAGACATCGACGACGCGGTTGCCGTCAAGATCGACGAGTTCGACGCCGCTCGCCTGGTCGACGACCATCGGGAAGGGGGTCGGCCAGTCGAGCATCCAATGCTGCGGCACGCCGTCGAAGAAGCCCGATCCCGCTTCGTCATGCGCGGCTGCGCAGCGCGGCCGCCGTGCGCGAAAAACCTCCGCTTCCGCCTCGATGAGCGCGCGGGCGCGCGCCTCCAGGTTCGCCCTCTCCATGCCGTACCCCCAATGAAATGTGATCACATATTGGTTGATGTGATTTCAAGTGTCAAACGACAAGATGGCTACAAAGCGCTGACGATGCGCAGCCAGTCGTGCACGGAGGTGGCCGCCTGCCTATCGGCGGAGCCACGGGCATGCGGCATGCCGCCGCCCATATCGCGCACCTCGCTCGGGCTCATGCCGAACTGGTGGCGGAAGGCGCGGGAGAAAGCGGAAATATCGGCAAAGCCGCAAGCATAGGCGATCTCGCCGACGGTGCGATGGCGCTCGTTCGCCAGCATGTCGAAGGCGGCACGCAGGCGGCGGGTGCGGATATAGTCGGTGACGCCGCCGATCGGCTCGAACAGCCGGTACAGCGAGGCGCGCGACAGGCCGAACATCTTGCACAGATGATCCGGGCCGAGATCCGGCAGCGCGATGTGCTGCTCGATATAACGGCGGATCTGCATGATGACGGCACCGCGCACCGTGGGCGAGGGAAGGCTGCGATCGGCGACCTGCGGGCCGACGAGGTTCGTCACGAGATTGGCGGTGGCCGTGACGATCGCCGGGGCTTCCTCCTGGCTGATATCCGCAAGATCCTCGAAAAGGGCGCGCAGATGGCTGCCGATCAGCCGGGCGCTACTTGTCGAGCGCTTGAGAAGGAGGCCGTGCAGGGCATCGTTCTGCACATCCTTGCTGAACAGCAAATGGCGCGGCAAAGCGAGGGTAAGATTGCGGCAATACTGTGTCTCGGCATGCATCGGGCGCGAGAGGTCGAAGATCGAGATGTCGCCCGCCTCCACCAGCATCGTCTCGCCGTTGACGGTGCGCACATCGCTGCCCTCCAGCGTCTTCTGCACGAAGATGAGGTCGAGGCCGCTGCGGGCGATGCGCTCGGAATCACGGGAAAAGGTATAGGTGGTGCCGAGCAGATCCGCGACGAAGAACACGGCCGGCCCCATGAAATAAGTCGAAAGCCCCGCGCGGAAATCCGTAATCTTTTCCGGTGTCGCCATGGTCGTGCCGAAGACAGGATCGAGCGTCTCGGCAAAGAGCTGGCTTTTGCGACGACAATCCGCGCCGGCTTCGGCAAGCACGGAGTTGGATGGCAGCTTGGCAGCAGAACTCATTCTCTCTCACGATGCTGGGACAACGGACAACATGCCTATCAAAGGATGGGTACGGTCGAAGGTTCCCGAAAATTCACCAGCGCACCGCAATTGAAGGCTTGGCAAGGCGTCTCATTCTTTTGTCCCCCCGTCTCATATTGCGGGTTGCGCTAAGTAATACAATTGACAGTTTCCCCACACTGCAACCCCATGGAAAATAAAGGGTCCATTCGGGCCTGCGGCACCGTGACAAGAACATAACAAGGCGTGCCGATTCGTATTTGGGGTACAGCAGGCATGGACCAGATTTCTTTTGACGATGGCTCGGTGGCATTCAAGGTGCCGCCGTTCGAATTCTTAAGCGCACCGGGTTTTGCAGAGACGAGGGACCGGCTGATTGCCGGCAAGCTCGCGCTCTATGAGGGCAACCACCTCTTCAACCGGCTGATCCTGGAAGAAGGCCGGTTCCTCTGTTATCTCGCCGCACTGTCGCTCCATGCCAGTCAGGACATGGCACAGCCCTCCACCTGGCTGACGCTCGGGCGTCTCCAGCGCGAGGTCACCGAGCTTGGCGTGGCCAGCCGCAACCGGGTCGAGGCGCAGGTCTCGTGCCTGCGCAAATACGGGTTCCTCACGCAGCAGCCGCATGCCTCGGACCGGCGGGTGCGCCTGCTCGTGCCGAGTGCTGCCCTTCTGGCGCGCGATGCGGGCATCCTCGGGCTTCTCGTCGATGGATTGTCGGATTTCGGGCTTTCGCCGACGGATGGACGCAGGGGGCCGCTGCCCGCGGAACTGCATCGCGGCATGCGGCGCGCCACGCTGCCGCTTTTGCCAGGCCTCAGCCGCATCATTCGCCGGCATCTGCCGCTGGCGCCGTTCTTCGCCCATGATTGCGGCTACATGATCCTGCTGCTTCTGCTGCGCGGCGGCCGGGAGAGCGGCGACAACTCCATTTCCACCGGATACCAGCGTCTCGCCACGCAGACCGGCGTTTCGCGCACCCATGTCCGCCGTATCGTCGAAGCGGCACGCGATGCCGGCCTGGTGACCACCACAGCCCGCGGCGGCCACGACATCCGCCTGACGCCGACGATGTGGCATGCCGCAGACCGCTGGTTTGCCGACAAACTCGCTTTGACGGACCTGCTGCTGCGCGAGGCGGTAGCGCAGGTGCAGCCCGCCGCTGCCGCCTAACCCGCGGAACCCCCGGAGCCTGCGGCGGCGAGAAGGATCGCCAGCAGCACATGCGTCAGGTGGTGCAGCGTCTGGTCTGCGCCGAAGAACCACCAGAATGTCGTCTGGCCCGGCGTCAGTTTCTGGCGCCGCGTCGCGATGCTTTTCAGCCGGTCGATGGTTCCATGCACCAGGGCATCGGCGAGGCCGAGCCAGGCAAGCGGCGGCGACACGACGAGGAAGAGCATGGCGGTGATCACGCCGTGCACGCTGGCATGGATCGCCAGCGGCTTGAACCAGCCCACCGGCCGGTCCTTACCCACCACCATCCGGCTCGTCTGGAAGACGAAATCCGCCAAAAAATGTTTGACGAGGAACGCCACCGAGGCGGCGGCGATCCACACAGTCGAGATCTGGTCGGGTATATCGATCATTCCGCTCCCGTCCGATCGACAGACGGCCTTATCGGCCGCCTGCCTCGATGATGCCCTTGGTCAGGCTGCCCGTCGCCGGATAGAGCGGAATGAGGCAGGCCTGGAGCGCATGATAGATGTCGCCCTTGCCGGCGAACAGGGTGTAACTTGGCAGAAGATCCTCGGTGAGCTCTTCATGCCAGCCGCCGCGGTCCTGATCGAGGAAATGGCGGGCGATCGAATCCCAGATCTTGCGATACCAGGTCTCGTGGAAGTCGCTCGGCAGGTGTTCCGCCAGGAAGGCCGCGGCCCCCACGCCTTCGGCCATCGGCCACCAGAGCTTGTTGCGCTTTGCCGGCTCGTCGTTCCAGTCGAGCGTGTAGAAGAAGCCGCCCTTCTCCTTGTCCCAGCCAAGCGCGATGGACTGCGCGAAGAGCGCCTTGGCCGCTTCCGACATCCAGCCGTGCTTCTTGCCGCCAAGCGCATAGAGCTGGAGGATGAGGCGCGCCCATTCCAGCCAATGGCCGGGTGTGGTGCCGGAGGGGCGGAACATCTCGTTGCCGCGATACTCCTTGTCGAGCACCCAGTTCTCGTCGAAATGTTCCGGCACGCGAAAACCGTTTTCGCCAGAGCGGCGGCGGATGACGAGGTCGGCGATGCTTTCCGCTTTGTCGAGATAGCTCTTCTCGCCGGTCGCCTCGAAGGCGGCCATCAGGGCTTCCGTCAGATGCATGTTGGAATTCTGGCCGCGATAGCCGGGGACCGGCGTCCAGTCGGCATCGAATTCTTCCGCGATCGCGCCGTGTTTGCCTTCCCAGAAGCGCCGCTCCAGGATTTCGGTGACGTCTGCGATCATGCGGTCGGCATCCGGGTGGCCGGCGAGCTTGGCGCTGGACGAGGCCAGCAGCACGAAGGCATGGCCGTAGCCCTGCTTGCTGGAATCGAGCAGGCCGGAATTGTCGAGCGACCAATGGTAGCCGCCGCGCTCCTGGTCGCGGTGCTTTTCCCAGAGATATTTCATGCCATGGTCGACGATATCATCGGAGCCGGGGCGGCCGAGCAGGCTGCCGATGGCGAAGCAATGCACCATGCGGGCGGTCGAATGGATGCCGCGCACCGGATTGCCGGGATTGAGCGGACGACCGTCCGCATCGAGCTCGTGGAAGCCGCCGACCGGATTGAAGGCCCGGTTCTGGAAGAAATCGAACAGGCGGTTTGCTTCCCGCCAGAGCCATTGGCGGTGATAGTCGCGCTTGCGCCAAGCCGTGCCAAGATGTCCCGTTGCGCCCATGATGCGTTCTCCTTTTTGATCGGTCCGCATTTATCGTGCCCTTGAGCCTTGGACAGCCGGAGCGCGGGGAGAGATACCGTGGCGTGAAGATCACGCACGGCCCGCAACGCTCGCAATGACGGCTGGCCTCGACAGGTGGGGAGGGGATTTATGGCCCAGAACGGCTGGCGTCGCAACCCACGCTCAGGCGGGTTTGATGTACCAGCCCCAGGGCTCGTCGCTGTTGAAGGAGGTGATCTGCTTGACTTCCAGATAGTTGGCGAGACCCCAGCGGCCGAGCTCGCGCCCGATGCCGGACTGCTTATAGCCGCCCCACGGCGCTTCGGTGAAGGTGGGCTGCGAGCAGTTGATCCAGACGATGCCGGCGCGAAACGCCCGCGCCACCCGCTCGCAACGCGCCTTGTCCTTCGACATGACGGCGGCGGCGAGGCCAAAACGGCTGTCATTCGCCATGCGGATCGCGTCCGCCTCGTCCTTGAACGGCTTTACGCAGACGACCGGCCCAAAGATTTCCTCTTTCCACACGAAACTGTCCTCCGCCATGGCGGTGAGGATGGTCGGTTCGAGGAAATAGCCGGTGTCGAGCCCTGCCGGCCGCTCGCCGCCGCCGGCAACCGTCGCGCCCTCCGCCTTGCCGCGTTCGATTGCGGCGAGAACCTTGTCGTACTGGTCCTTCGAGACGAGCGGGCCGAGCAAGGTTCCCTCCTCAAGCCCATTGCCGATGCGGATCTTTGCCGCTTCCGCGACGAGCCGCTCCAGAAGCGCCGGATAGAGGCTTTCCTCGACCAGCACGCGCGAGGTCGCAGAGCAGACCTGGCCCTGGTTCCAGAAGATGCCGAACAGGATCCACTCGACCGCCTTCTCGATATCGCTGTCGGCGAAGACGACGAAGGGCGACTTGCCGCCGAGTTCGAGGCTGACATTCTTGATGTCGCGCGCGGCGGCGGCCATGATCCTGGCACCCGTCGGCACCGAGCCGGTGAAGGCGAGCTTGTCGACGCCGGGATGTTCGGAGAGCGGCTGGCCGGCCTCAGGGCCGAGCCCCGTCACGATGTTGAGCACGCCCGCCGGAAGCCCGGCCTCCGTGACGATAGCGCCGAGTTCCAGCGCGGTGAGCGGCGTCAGTTCGGAGGGTTTCAGCACCAGGGTGCAACCGGCGGCGAGCGCCGGCGCCACCTTCCACGAGGCCATCAGCAGCGGATAGTTCCACGGGATGATCGCGCCCGAGACGCCGATCGGCTCGCGCACCACCTTGGAGGAGAAGCGCGGCTCGGCGAGCGCGATCGTCTCTTCCGGATTGTCGTCCAGCTCTTCGGCAAGGCCGGCATAGAAGGAGAAGCAGCCGGCCGTATCCTCCATGTCCCAGACGGCTTCCGGCATCGGCTTGCCGTTGTCGATCACTTCGAGACGGGCGAGCTCGTGTTTGCGGGCTAGGATGATCTCCGAGATGCGCCGCAGCACGGCGGCCCGCTCCTTGCCGGACATTTTTGGCCACGGACCTTCATCGAAAGCCCGCCGCGCCGCTTGAACCGCGGCGTCGATATCCGCGGCCGTGCCGGCCGGGGCGTGATGCACGACCTCCTCGGTCGCCGGATCGATGACCGGGAAAGTGCCGCCCTTCGCAGGTGACACCCATTTGCTGTCTATGAAGAGTTGTTCGCGCATCCCCTGTCTCCCGTTCTTTAGCTGGAGGCCCGTGCAGCACCAGTCGCGACACGCACGATTTCCTCCGCCGCCAGCGTTACGCCCGCCGCCTTGTGCATCTTTGCTGCATTCGCCTTCAGGCGCGCATGCATGGCCGTGTCTCCGAGCAGGCCTTTGATTGCGGCCGCAAGCTCGGCGTCGCTCCAGTCGTATCTTGCGAGCCGCTGGCCGACGCCGGTTTCCGCGGCGCGCGCCGCATTGTCGTGACCGTCCCAGCAGTAAGGCATGACGAGCGACGGCACGCCGTAATAGAGCGCCTCGCAGAAGGAATTGTTGCCACCGTGATGGATGAAGAGGCCCGCTTGCTCGACCACCGAGGGCTGCGGGAACCAGCTGTCGATAAAGACATTGTCCGGCACCTCGCGATAGTCGTCGCGCCAATGCCCGGCATTGACGAGGAAACGGTATGGCAAAGTGGCGAAGACGCCGATCATGCGCTTCATCATCGCCACGTCCATCGCGCCCAGCGAGCCGAAGCTCGTCAGCACCAGCGGCGCTTCGTTGTGGCTGGCAAAACGCGGCGGCGTATAGGGCGCTTCGTGGCGCACGCATCCGTCGAGGAAGACGAAGGTTTTTGGATCGAGTGGCTGATGGCGCTCGTGCCGGATGATTTCAGGTGCGAGCAGCAGGTTCAGCCAGGGCGACGGGTCGAGGAAATTAGGTGAAGACGGCGTCTTGAGGCCGCAGTCGCCAAGAAAGTCGGCGAACCGCTTGTGTGCTGGCGCAATGGTCTTTTGGTAGCCGGCGGCGAAGGTTGCCCAGGCCGCGCGCTCATCGTCGCCGCAGCCGGAGAGATAAGGCGGCACGTTTTCGTCCGGAATCTCGGTCTCGGCACAGGAGACAATGCGGATCCAGGGCACGCCGGCATTGGCGATGGCCGGGAACATCACCACGTTGTCGAGCACGATGGCATCGGGCTTCAGCCGGGCGAGAAGCTGGCGCAGCGGCTCTTCCACCCGCATCGCCGTGTCGACGATCGCCTCCCAGGTCGGGCCGACATAACTTTCGAGCTGGTCGAGCGGCGCCTGGCGAAAGGCATCCTGGTGGCGTTCGATGAAATCGGTCCAGTCGGTCGGCCCGCCGGCCTCGGCGTCCGAGAGCTGATATTCGGCAAACCCATATTCGGCAAAGACGCCGGAAAAACCCGGATGGCAGATAAAGACCGGGCGAAGGCCCAGGCGCCGCAGCTCCTGCGCGATGCCGACGCAGTTCAGCGCCGCGCCGTAGCTCGCTTCGGGAAACAGGGCGATGGTCTTTGCTGGCGCCATGGGGGCTAACGCACGACAAGCTTGAAGGCGGGGGGAACGCCGCGGCCGGCAAGCCGGGGGCGCTGCGATTGGGAGAGCTGTATATGCACACGCATCAGATCGGCGGCAAGCTCCATCTGGCCGCGCTCGATCTGCTCAAGGATCTGGATATGTTCGAGATTCGACTGCATCAGCCGGAAGGCATTGACATGGCCGGCAGGCGGACTGGCGCGGCGGCGGCGATGGTGGTTGACCAGCGCTTCGGCCATGAAGGGATTGCCGCAGGAGCGCGCGATCAGCAAGTGGAAATCGAAATCCGTGCGGTCGAAGAGCTTTCGGTCGAAGCTCGTCTCGTTCATGCCGCGCAGGATGAGCATGGACTGGCGCAGCGCCGTCATCGCCGGGATATCGCGCTTGAAATCCGGCAGGGTCAGCGCGAGCGGCTCGGTCGCAAGCCGAAACTCATAGCTCTTCGCCGCTGCATCGCCGCTGATCGCAAACTGCTTTAGCAACCATTGCTGCCCGGCGCCGCGCTCGGCGAGGTTTTCTTCCGCCAGTTTCATCAGCGCGTTTTGTACCATCTGGCGCGAGACGTCATAACGACGCTGGAGAGCGGCCACCGTCTGGTTCTCCGTGATGCGTCCGGCGGAAAGATCGCGCAGGATCCCGGCGTAGATTTCACTCTCGCCATCGCCCTCCGCTGTGTCCTCTAGGCGCGCTGTCGCCACCGGGTCCACGGCCAGGAGATACCCACCCTCGGCATCCGCCGTCACCACGCCACGCTCGGCAAGTATCTGCAAAGCCTTGCGGATTGGTGTTCTGGAGACGTTGCAGAGGGAGGCCAGCGCCTGTTCGGCAAGCCGCTCACCGGGCACCATGCCGCGCTCGCCCGCGACGTCCAGTATTTTTTGCGCCAGTTCGACATGGCGAAAATTGGTGCGCTTCGGCTCCGGGGTCATCTGCGGCATCTCACATCTATCGCCGCGCATGCTGCCCTTTGCGCCCGCTTTTCGCAAGTCCGCCGCACGGGATTTCGTTTCCGTGCACAAAATCGCCAAAGCCTATTGACGTATTTTTTTTATAAATAATACTGCCACTCCGACAGGAATGAGACCGGAGAACCGGCGCGCCCGTCGAAGAGGTTGGAACAATCGAACAAGGGAGTCTTCCGTGAACGCGAAGAACCGACTGACTGCGACCTCAGCGGCCGCGGCACTCATTGCCGCATGCCTAGCGGCGGGCGCGGCCTCCGCCGCCGATCTCGTCATCTCGAACTGGGACGGCTACATGGCGCCCGACATCGCCGATGCCTTTAAGGCCGCGACGGGGCTGGAGATCGAGGTGGTCAACCACGCCACCAACGAAGAGGTGATGGGCAAGCTGATGGCGAGCGGCGGCAAGGGTTATGACGTCGTCTTCGTCTCCTCGCCCTTCGCCGAAATCCTGAACGGGCAGGGCCTTGCCGAGCCGATCGACAAGGCGGCCGTGCCGAACCTCGCCAACCTCTATCCGGAGGCGACCACGCTTGCCTATGACCCCGGCAACACCTTCTCCGTGCCCTATACCTGGGGTTCGACGGGCCTCTGCTACCGCTCCGACCTCGTGGAAGGCACGCCGGACAGCTGGATGAACCTGCTACAGCCGACCGATGCGCTGAAGGGCAAGACGACGATGCTCGCCACCGACCGCTGGCTGATGGCGGCCGGCGAGCTTGCCAAGGGCTATTCGGTCAACGAGAAGGACCTGGCGAAGCTGGAAGAGGTGAAGAACCTCCTGGTCGAGGCGAAGAAGACCCTGCTCGCCTATGACGACACGACCTTCTATTCCAAACTCGTTTCAGGGGAAGCCTCGCTGGTGCAGGCCTGGGACGGCTGGTGCAACTACGGCATCACCGAGAACAAGGCCATCAAGTTCGTCGTGCCGAAGGAGGGTTCCGACCTCTGGATCGACACGATCGTCGTGATGAAGAGCTCGGAAAACAAGGAAGCCGCGATGAAGTTCATCAACTTCATCCTGGACGCCAAGAACCACGCCTGGGCCGCGCAGAACATTCTCTACAAGGTGCCGAACAAGGCCGCGATGGAAAGCCTCGACAAGGCGCTGGCCGAGCAATATCCGAACATGGCGATGGCCCCGGCCGACCTCGTGAAATACGAGCTGCTGCGTGACCTCGGCACCGCGCAGAAAGACTATTCGCGCATCGTGAGCGAGATCAAGGCCGCGAACTGATCGCGCGCCCCTGCCGTGGCGGTTCACGCCGCCACGGGCAATTCCAGTCCTGAATCCATCGATGCGCGGGTGCAGGTTGCGGCCCCGCGGGAGTGAAATAGTGTCTTTCAACGCCACCAGACCGACCCCGCTCGCCGCGCCCGGCGTCGCCTGGCTCGTCGCCTTCATGGTGGTGCCGTGCCTGCTGGTGCTGAGCTATGCCTTCTTCCAGCGCGGCGTCTGGGGTGGGGTGGAATATACGTTCACGCTGGAAAATTTCGCCCGCGTCGTCGATCCGCTCTACGCGAAGATCTTTCTCAATTCCGCCCGCATCGCGCTGGCGGCGACAGTCGTCGCGATCCTCATCGCTTATCCGGCCGCCTACGCGATTTCGCGCGCACCCAGAATGACGCAGCCGATCCTGCTGTTCTTCGCCGTGCTGCCCTTTTGGAGCAACTACCTGATCCGCACCTATGCCTGGATCGTGCTGCTCAACCGTGAAGGCCTGATCAACAATCTGCTGCGCACGCTCGGCTATACAGGTGAGCCGCTCTCGATGCTCTACACCGAGAGCGCCGTCATCACCGGCCTCGTCTACAACTACCTGCCCTTCGTCATCCTCGCGATCTATTCGACACTGTCGCGGCTGAACCCGGAACTGATGGAGGCCTCGCGCGATCTCGGCGCCGGCCCGGTCCGCACCTTCCTGCGCGTCACGTTGCCGCTCACCCTGCCGGGCGTCGCGGCCGGCGGCGTCTTCGTCTTCGTGCTCTCTATCGGCAATTTCGTGACCCCTGCGCTGCTCGGCGGCGGGCGGTTCCAGATGGTCGGAAACCTCGTCTACGACCAGTTCCTGACCGCCAATGACTGGCCCTTCGGGGCGGCGCTCGGCGCGGCGCTGATCCTCACGATGATCGTGCTTCTGCTGCTGCAAGCCCGCGCAACGGCGCATGCCTCCGGCGAGCGGAAAGCGGAGGCGGAGCGATGAGTGCCGCGCTGTCGCACAAGCTGCCCGGCCGCATCGTGCTCGTGCTGGTCTTCGGCTTCCTCTACCTGCCGATCGCCGTCCTGGTTTTGCTTTCCTTCAACGACAGCGGCCTTCCGACCTCCTGGTCCGGCTTTTCCACCCGCTGGTACGGTGCGCTGCTCGCCAACACCGATATCCTGCGCGCGGCCTGGAACACGCTGATCGTCGCCGTCTTCGCAACCGTCATCTCGACGGTGCTCGGCACGCTGCTGGCGCTCGGCATGGAAACGCGGAGGCGCAAGAGCAACGGGCTGGAAGCGCTCGCCTTCGCGCCGATGGTCATTCCCGATATCGTGCTCGCCGTGGCGCTGCTCACCTTCTTCTCGCGCCTCGGCCTGGCAATGGGGCTGCACACGATCATCATCAGCCATGTCATTTTCGACCTTGCCTTCGTCTGCTCGGTGGTGCGCGCACGGCTGAAACATTTCGACTTCTCCATCGTCGAGGCCTCGCGCGATCTCGGCGCCTCCGGCTGGACGACCTTCTGGCGCGTCACCTTCCCGGTGCTGCTGCCGTCGATCGTCGCGGGCGCGCTGCTCGCCTTCACGCTTTCGGTGGACGAGTTCATCATCGCCTTCTTCACGGCGGGCGCCGGGCGCTCGTCCATCACCCTTCCCATGCAGATCTATTCGATGATCCGCTTCGGCATCACGCCGGAGGTCAACGCGCTCGCCACCATCGTCATGGGTGTCAGCGCGACGGCGCTCCTGATCTCGCAATGGCTCAACAGAGAACAGCAGGTCCCATGAATTCATCGAGCAACCCGATCCTGCGCATCGAGGGCGTCGGCAAGTCGTTCGGGCCGGTGACGGCCGTTGACAATGTTTCGCTCGATATTCGTGAGAACGAGTTTTTCGCCCTGCTCGGTCCGTCCGGCTGCGGCAAGACCACGCTCCTGCGCATGCTCGCCGGCTTCGAGAGCCCGAATACCGGCCGCATCCTGCTTGAAGGCAAGGACATTTCGCCGCTGCCGCCGGAAAAGCGGCCGCTCAACCTGATGTTCCAGTCCTATGCACTGTTTCCTCATATGACGGTGCGGCAGAACCTTTCCTACGGGCTCGAAATGGAGCGGCTCGCCAAGACCGAAATCCGCCGCCGGGTCGACGAGACCATGGCGATGACCGACCTCACGCCCTTCGCTGACCGCAAGCCGGAGCAGCTTTCCGGCGGCCAGAAGCAGCGCGTGGCGCTCGCCCGCGCACTGGTCAAGCGCCCCAAGGTGCTGCTGCTCGACGAGCCACTCGGCGCGCTCGACAAGAAGCTGCGCGAACGCATGCAGCTTGAGCTGAAGCGCATGCAGCACGAGGCCGGCATCACCTTCATCATCGTCACGCACGACCAGGAAGAGGCCCTGGTGATGGCCGACCGCATGGCGATCCTCAAGGACGGGCGCCTGCTGCAGGTCGGGGCGCCGGAGGAAGTCTATGAGCGGCCGGCCGACCGGTTCGTCGCGAACTTCATCGGCGTGATGAATTTCATCGACGGCAAGGTAGGCGCCGATGGCGTTTTCGCGGCTGAAGGCCTGCAGGTGAAGGCCGCGGGCGCAAAAGCCGGACCGGCGACGCTCGCCATCCGCCCGGAAAACGTCGTTATCGGCCCGCCGGGCGATCATCCGGTCGCCGGTATGATCACCGACATCGCCTATCACGGGCTCGACCGGGTGCTGCATGTCAAAACGGCGGCTTCCGAGACACCGCTTCAAGTCCGCATTCCCGCAAGCGGGGCGGGCAACTGGAAGATCGGCGACGCGCTGAGCCTCAAGATCGACCCGGCGAAATGCCGGCTCTTCAATGCATAAAGAGGGAAACACCATGTCCAAGACGATAGCATTCTTCCCGGAAGCGGCCTTCGGCCCGGCGCTGAACTCGGTCGGCATCGCCCAAGCCGTCGAGGCGCTCGGCCACAAGGCGGTCTTCCTGTCCGACCCCGGCTTCGTCTCCGTCTATGAAGGCTACGGCTTCGAGGCGCATGCGGTGAACCTCTCCGAGCCCATGCCGCCGGAGCAGATGGCGAAATTCTGGGAGGACTTCATCAACGGCCACATCCCGAATTTCCGGAAATCGCCTTACGACCAGGTCGACAATTACGTGAAGGACTGCTGGACGGCGATCGTCGACAGCGCCAAATGGGCGCAAAAGGACCTGCCGGGCGTGCTGGCCAGGATCAAGCCGGACCTCATCTGCGTCGACAACGTCATCCTTTTCCCGGCGATCAAGCAGTACGGCAAGCCCTGGGTGCGCATCATCTCCTGCTCGGAAAACGAGATCGAGGACCCGAAAATCCCGCCGCATCTCTCCGGCTGCGGCGAGAAGGATTTCGCCGGCCATGCCGCCTATCGCGATCACTTCAACGACGTCATCAAGCCGATCCATGACGACTTCAACGGCTTCCTGGGTGAGAACGGCGAGGCGGCCTATCCGATCGGCCAGTTCTTCGAAGCCTCGCCCTTCATGAACCTGTTGCTCTATCCGGAGGCAGTGAAGTTCGAGCGCGAGCATCCGCTCGATCCAAAACAGTTCCAGTATCTCGAAGGCTGCGTGCGCAAGGAGAAGCCCTATGAGGTGCCGGAATTTGCGGAGAACAACGACAAGCCTCTGCTTTACATTTCCTTCGGCTCGCTCGGGGCAGGGGACACCGATCTCCTGAAGCGCCTGATCGTGACGATCGGGAAGCTGCCCTATCGCGCGCTGGTCAATGTCGGCGATTACAAGGACCAGTATGAGGATCTGCCGGGCAATATCATCGTCGACAGCTGGTTTCCGCAACCGTCCGTCATCCCGCAGGTCGATGCGGTCATCCATCACGGCGGCAACAACTCGTTCACGGAATGCCTCTATTTCGGCAAGCCGGCGATCATCATGCCCTATGTCTGGGATGGTCATGACAATGCAACGCGCGTCGACGAGACCGGCCACGGCTTCAAGATGCCGCGCTACGACTGGACGGATGCAGACCTTGCGGCAAAGCTCGATGCTTGCGTCAACAACCCGACCATGAAGACGCGCCTCGCCGCCACCAGTGCGCATATGCAGGCGCGCAACGGCCCGAAAAAGGCCGCCGGCATTCTCGACGAACTCGTGAAGACGGGCGCCTACAATGGTTGAGACGACGAAATCCTCTGCGCCGCATATCTACGAGGCCACGACCTTTTCCGACCTCGTCGACTGGGGCAGCCAGCCGGACAGCCTGGAAGGCCAGTCCAAATCCTCCGGCCGCCTCGTCTTCAAGGGGCCGAACAACCAGCCGGAATCCGGCATCTGGGTCTGCACGCCCGGCCGCTGGCGGCTGTCGATCCCACGCGACGAATTCTGCCATTTCGTGGCGGGCAGGGCTGTCTATCGCTCGGATGATGGCGAGGTGATCGAAGTCGAGGCCGGAACCGTCGTCCTGTTTCGGGCTGGCTGGACCGGCGAATGCACTGTCATCGAGACCATGCGCAACATCTACATGCTGGCCTGACGCGAGAAAAAACCGAAAGGAAACCCCAAATGACCGCAACCCCACTCATGCGCAAGCCGCTCGAAGAAACCGACCTCAAGGACTGGGGCGTCATCCCCACCATGATCGAGGGCGAAAGCCGCACCTCCGGCAAGGTCATCTACAAAGGCCCGAACGGTGAGTCCGAGAGCGGCCTGTGGATCTGCACCCCCGGCAAATGGTTCTGCCACGTCACCAGCGACGAGTTCTGCCATTTCCTCGAAGGCCGGTGCACCTATGTGCATGAAAGCGGCGAGGTGATCGAGATCACGCCGGATACGGCTGCGTTCTTTCCGAAGGACTGGAAGGGCGAATGCACGGTCCATGAGACGGTGAAGAAGGTCTACATGATCCGGTAGCAGGATACCCCCTCATCCGCCCCTTTCGGGGCACCTTCTCCCCGCCGGGGAGAAGGGGAGATGTGACCGTTGAGGGGGTATTCGCCAGCGCCGCACATGCGGCATCCCCCTCTCCCCTCGGGGACAGGGCAGGGTGAGGGGGCTGCTGCGCCCGCCGACAGCAAAGGAAAATGCCATGTTCAACCCCGCCGAACCCGTCTTCTACCGGCATCCGGCCTATCTCCCGAGCGATGGCACGCGCCACACGGTGATCGACCCCGCGACGCTCGCGACCGTCGGCACCATCGCCGATACCACGCTGGCGGAGATGGAGACGGTGCTGGACGACGCCGCCAAGGCGCAACGCGACTGGAAGCGGCTCGATGCCAAGACACGGGCGACGGTCCTCCACCGTATCGCCAACCGCATCGAGACGACGGATATGCGGCGTTGCGCGGAACTGATGTCGCGCGAGATGGGCAAACCCTATCCCGAGGCGATCGGCGAGGTTGCCAATTGCGCCGGCGCATTCCGCTATTTCGCGGAAATGGCGCGCGACGAGGCCGGCAAGGTAGCCGGCACGACGCAGGCTGGCTCCTTCCAGCATGCGCGCTACG
Organism: Shinella sp. BE166; assembly: GCF_051201095.1. Classification (NCBI taxonomy): domain Bacteria; kingdom Pseudomonadati; phylum Pseudomonadota; class Alphaproteobacteria; order Hyphomicrobiales; family Rhizobiaceae; genus Shinella; species Shinella sp. BE166. The sequence goes on from NZ_JBPEHL010000003.1 coordinate 682,406, forward strand.
AGGCGCTCGGCACCAGCGTGCATATCATGCCGTTCAATTTCCCGATCCTGCTGATGTGCTGGACGGTCGCCGCGTCGCTGGCCTCCGGCAATGCCTGCATCATCAAGCCGGCACCCGCGACGACGCTCTCCACATTGGAATTCATGGCTGTCTTTGAGGCCTTGCCGGACGGCCTGATCGCCTGCCTGCCGGGCGGCGCCGAACTCGGCAGCGCGCTGATCGCCTCGCCGAAAACCCATGCAGTGGCCTTCACCGGCTCGGTTGCCGCGGGAAAGGCTGTGGCGATGGCGGCGGCGGGGGAGATGAAGCCGGCGGTGATCGAGGCGGGCGGGTCCGATCCGATGATCGTCACGGCGCATGCGCCGCTCGATGTCGCGGCCGCCGGCGCCGTTACCGCAGCCTTCCATATGTCCGGCCAAGTCTGCACTTCGGCGGAGCGCTTCTTCGTCGTCAATGCGGTGCACGATGCCTTCATCGAAAAATTCACGGCAGAGACAAAGCGGCTGCGCATCGGCAACGGCCTTACCCGCGCGGAAATCGGGCCGCTGGTCAGCGAGGCGGCGCGGGCGAAGGTCATCCGGCTCGTCGAGGATGCGAAGGCCAAGGGTGCCACCGCCGTGATCGGCGGAAAGATCCCCGCGAGCGAGCCGACCGGCTGGTTCTACGAGCCGACCATTCTCACCGGTTGCACGCCGGACATGGCGATCATGCGGAAAGAATGTTTCGGCCCCGTCGCCGCGGTGATGCGGGTAGCCGACTTCGACGAGGCGATCAAGCGGGCGAATGACAGCGAGTTCGGCCTCGGCGCCTCTATCTTCACCACCTCGCTCGAAGAGGCGATGGAGGCGGCGGACCGGCTGGAGGCGGGCATGGTCTGGGTCAACAACCCGCTGATCGACAATGACGCGCTGCCTTTCGGCGGCTGGAAGAAATCCGGCCTCGGCCGCGAGCTTTCGAAACTCGGCCTCGATGCTTTCCGCCGCTCCAAGATGGTCATCATCGACCACAAGCCAATGATCCAGAGCTGGTGGTATCCCTATCCGGACGACTGGTTCTACGAGGAGGGCGGGCGCAAGCACGTCTGAAACGGGCAACTTTTTGAGGAAAATACAATGATCATCACCCTTCTCGGCGGCGCGGGCTTCATGGGCGCGGGCATCGTGCGCGACCTGGTTTCCGACCGCGCCATCATCGATATTACCACCATCCGCCTCTGCGACGCTTCGCGGGAGAAGATGGAGGCTTTGGCGCGCGAACTCGGCGACCCGCGCATCACGCTTGTCGATCTCGACGTGACGAACCCGGACGCGCTGAATGCGGCGATTGCCGGCGCAGACATCTGCATCAACTGCGTGCCGACCCTGCTCGGCTTCCAGATGAGGATTTTCGAGGCCGCACTCGCCCTCAAGGTGCCCTACATGGATCTCGGCGGCCTCGGCACCTACACCGTCAAGCAGCTGGCCGAGCACGAGCGCTTCAAGGCGGCGGGCGTACCGGCGGTCATCGGCTGCGGTGCGGATCCGGGCATGTCGAACGTCATCTGCCGGGCGGTCGCCGACGAGCTGGACGAGATCGACAGGATCAACCTCTACTGGGCGGCAGAACTTACCGGCGATGAAAACCCCGTCCTCGTGCCGCCCTACAGCGTCTCGACGGTGCTTGCCGAATATGCCCATCCGAGTACGCAGTTCTACGACGGCAAACATGTCGAATGCGCGCCGATGAGCGGCAGCGAGTTTCTCGACCTGCCGGAGCCCTGGGGACGCTGCGAATTCCTGCATTCGCCGCATTCCGAACAGCTCACCGTGCCGCTCGCCGATGGCATCCGCGAGAAGGGCATTCGGGAATTCTCCTGGAAGCTGCACCTGCCGCATCGCGAGCACGAGGCCTGGATCGGCCTGGTAAAGGCCGGCTTCGGCGATTTCGACGAGCCAGTCGAGATCGGCGGAGTCAAGGTCAAGCCGCTCGACGTGCTGAACAAGGTGATCGAACGCAACATCCGCAAGAATGCGGAAAAGATCCCGGCGCAGGACAGCCACGAAATCCATTTCGCCATCGGCCGCGGCCGCAAGGACGGCGTGGAGCGCACCGTTCGGGTCGAGGTGACGGTCTCGCCGGATCCGATGTATGGACCCTATGTCGATGCCTGCACATCGATGAATGCCTCCATCGCCGCTCAGCTCATTCTCGCCAATCCGAAGAAGCCGGGCGTGCACGCACCTGAAAGCTATTTCGACGTCGCGACCTATTTTCCGGAACTGGAAAAACGGAAATTCCGCATCGCAAAAATTGTCTCATGACGAAAGTGTGAAAGGCGAATTCACGAGTGTGGCGAAAATGAGAAAAAATACCCTACCAATCTTATAGGGATAATATATAAATCATCTCCAGAGAACGGGCGGGCATGAATGTCCGCCACGGAGAGACCGGAAAATCCGGCCTCCATAGCAAGGGATGATTGCGAATGAGCAATGCGAAACTCGGCGGCCGTTCCACCTATGGTTCCTTCAGCGCAACCAGCGACCGCAGAGCGCGCCGCGCAGAGCGGCAGGTCCTCGTCAGCAACATCGCCGTCGTCGTCGCCTTCCTCTTCGTCAGCGCCGTCGTCTTCGGCCTCGTCGGCTGACAACTTTCCCCCTGATTTCAAATCCATATCAAGGTCTCGCGCCGCTTACTTTCAGCGGCCCCTTCTCAGCTTGCCGATGCGGCGATAAGAATCGCCGCGGAGCGTCGAACGCACGCTCGGCTGTTGAGGAGACCACGATGCCGCACGTCATATTGAAAATGCTCGAAGGTCGCACCGAAGAGCAGAAGCAGGCGCTCACCGAAGCGCTGACAAGGGCCGTGACGGAATCGTTGGGCTGCGGCGAAAATCTCGTGTCCGTCGCGATCGAGGATTTCAAGGACGAGGAGTGGATGGCCAAGGTCTACGGGCCTGACATCCAGGAGCGCTCCGCCACGATATACAGAATGCCGGGATACGGCCCCGAAGCCTGATATCCGCCGGATCGGCAACTCATGGTATTCAGGTTGTCCGATTCCGCAGCAAAGCCGGCCCCATGAGCGTTCCGACGACCCATCCTTTCGACTTCGATCCGACCTATGGCATGACGCTCGAACAGCTTCTCGCCATCCGGCCGCCCCCAGCGCCGGAAGGTTTCGCGGCATTCTGGGAGGCGCGCTATCGCAAGGCGCTTGCCGTCGATCCGATGCCATCCCTCAGCGGGAGCACGGCCAGCCATCCGGACTGGCAGGTCAGCGACATCGTCTACACTTCGACAGGCTCCTTCCAGATCGGCGGATGGCTGCTTGTTCCTCGCACCGGCATCGTCCGGCGCGCCCTCGTGGTCGGCCATGGTTACGGTGGTCGGGAGCAGCCGGATTTCGATATCCCGGTCGAGGAGACAGCGATCCTGTTTCCGTGTTTCCGGGGATTGTCGCGCAGCGCAAGGCCGCCGATTTCTGAAAGCCCGGCATGGCACGTCCTCAACGACATCGACAAACCCGACGACTATATCATCGCCGGCTGCGTCGAGGACCTGTGGCTTGCCGTCTCCGCGCTCGTCCGCCTATTTCCCGAGACCGCCGGGCATATCGGCTATAGCGGTATCAGCTTCGGCGGCGGCATCGGGGCGCTGGCCATTCCGTTCGATGAGAGGATCGACCGCGGATATCTGGAAGTGCCGACATTCGGGCATCGGCCGCTGTGGCTGACCTTGCCCACCACCGGCAGCGCGCAGGCCGTGCAGATCTACCAGCGCCGGCATCCCGGTGTGCTTGAAAATCTGCGCCTGTTCGATGCGGCGACGGCGGCGGCGCGCATTAGCGTGCCGATGCTGATGGCGCCGGCGCTTTTTGATCCCGCGGTGGCCCCGCCCTGCCAGTTCGCCGTGGCAAATGCACCGCCGAAATTTAACGAAAGTTTCATACTGGACGCAGGTCATTTCGACTACGTTGGCGCCGCAGCACAGAGAGCTTTGTTGCGAGAGAAGATCGGAAAACTCTTCAGGGCGCCATGAACCGCGAATATTTCCGCTGGTACAGCCCCAGGCTTCATCGCGATATGGAACTCCTGGTATTCGGCCATGCCGGTGCCAAGGTGCTGATGTTTCCGACACGGGACGGGCGGTTCTGGGAATATGAGCAGCTCGGCATCGTCGGCAGCCTCGGCGAGAAGCTCTCGGCCGGCCATCTTCAGCTCTATTGCATCGACGGGCTGGCCAACGAGAGCTTTTATGGCGCCCACCGGCATCCGGCGGATCGCATCCGGCGTCATGCAGCACTTGAAGATTATGTGCTCAACGAAGTGCTGCCGCTGATGGCGCAGAAGAATGCACATGACTGCACCATCGTGCAGGGATGCAGCCTTGGCGCCTACCAGGCTGCCAGCCTGGTGTTCCGCCACCCGCATCTGTTCCGCAAGCTCGTCGCCTTTTCAGGCCGTTATGACCTGACATTGAAGGTTGAAAGCTTCGACGACCTCTTCAGTGGCTATTACGACGACACCATCTATTTTCACACGCCGACCCATTTTCTGCCGCAGCTTTCCTGCGACTGGCGGCTGGACAGGCTCAAGCAGGTGGACATCGTCCTGACCATCGGCAACGAGGATCCGTTCCTCGACAACAACCGCCATCTCAGCCAGGTGTTGACCGACAAGGGCGTTGGCCACCAGCTGCATTTCTGGGATGGCCGCGCCCACCGTGCTGGTGCGTGGCGGAGAATGGCGCCGCTCTATATTTAAGCAGCGCTCGTAGCGCCTTTCTAAAGTGCCGGAGCCGCTACGGGCCTCTTGAAGCGCAAGCCAAGCACGAGGGGCACGCTGATCGCGTAAACGACGACGACCGACAGCCAGATCGCGCCCGGCCATTCCTCCCTGACGACGAAATAGAAGCTTGAGAACCCCAATGGAGTGACGATCGAGGCGAGGCTTACGGCCGACGCCAGCACGCCCTGGAACTGGCCCTGCTGGCTCTCGTCCACCTGGCGGGTCGCGAGAGATTGCAGCGCCGGCACGCCGATACCGCCAAGCGCGAATACCGGCATGATCGCGAAGATCATCCAGCCCTCGGTGGCGAAGGCCATGACGATGAGCGCCACGCACGCACCGGCGACGCCCGTCAGAATGGTGGCGCGTTCGCCGAAACGTTTGACGGCAGGGCCGGGAAGGAAGGCCTGGGCTAGCGTCTGGCAGACACCGAAAGTGCCGAGCGAAAGGCCGATCCAGAGCCCGCTCCAGTGGAAGGTGTCGCTGCCCCAGAGCGCCCAGCAGGTGCCGTAGACCTCGCCGGTGGCGCTGAAGACGAAGAAGATGATGACGATCGGCAGCAGGCGCTTCACCGAGAAGACCCAGCGCAGCGGTCGGAGCGGATTGAGCGCTGCGAGGTCGATCTTTTCGCGGGTCGGGATGCGCGATTCCGGCAGCGCGAAGAACGCCAGCAGGAGATTGCAGCCGTTCAGCACGGCCGCGAAGACGAACGGCAGCCGCAGCCAGTAATCACCCAGCGCGCCGCCGAGCACGGGGCCGACGATGAAACCCATGCCGAACATCGCGTTGAAGAGGCCAAAGCGGCGCGCGCGTTTGTCCTCCGGGGAAATGTCGGTGATGTAGGCGGTCGCGACCGAGATATTGGCGCTCGTCAGGCCCGCAATGGCGCGGCCGAGCAGCAACATCCAGAGGCTGGGGGCGAAAGCGAGGAACAGGTAGTTGATGGCTGCGCCGGCAAGCGAGATCAGCAGGACCGGGCGCCGGCCGAGCAGGTCGCTCAGCGAGCCGAGCACAGGTGCGAAGATGAACTGCATGATCGCATAGAGCGCCGTCATGATGCCGATGGTGGGCGCCACGTTGTCGGCGTGTGTCACCTCCTGCAGCAGCGAGGGGAGAATGGGAAAGATGAGGCCGATACCGACGGCATCGAGGACAATGGCGGTGAAGATGACAATGAGGGATTTGTTCATAGCGGGTTCCGGTCGACGCAAGCGCACGACGCCGCGAGGCGCGAATGGCTTGCGATTGGGCCTGAGGGATCTCAGGCGATGGGTTTCTTGGGAACGCTGGCCGAACCATGCTCAAAAATGCATGGAGGGCGTGTGCTTGGCCGCCTGGACGACAATTCGTCCACCTGTTTACTCCGCCAGTGGGCGGATCAAGGGAAGCAGCCGCTTTTCGCGGTAAACGCCATTTACGCCTGACGACGTTGCGCGGCAAGTCCCTTTTATGAACAATACGACCCGGTGTCGCCTCTGCCGAGGCCGGCCCGTTCATGGGCCGGCCTCGTTATCTCGTGTCGTTCACCCCACCCATCGGCGAAACAGGACGCTGGCATTCACGCCGCCAAAACCAAAACCGTTGGAAATGGCATGGTCGAACGCCATCGCCCGTGCCCGGCCGGTGACGAAGTCGATGCCATCGGCGGCAGGGTCGGGCGTTTCGAGGTTCAGGCTTGGCGGCGCGATCTGGTCGCGGAGCGCGAGCAGGGTGAAGATGGCTTCCAGCCCGCCCGCCGCACCGAGAAGGTGCCCCGTTGCGGATTTTGTCGCGCTTACGGCGATCTGACCATCGCGCCCGAACACCGCCTTGATGGCCTCGATTTCGCCCCTGTCGCCCACGGGCGTCGAGGTGGCATGGGCATTCAGGTGGCCGATGTCCCGCGGCGCGATGCCCGCCTGCGCGATGGCGAGTTCCATGGCGCGCCTCGCGCCCGATCCGTCTTCTGGGCCGGAGGTGATGTGGTGGGCGTCGGCCGTCGTGCCATAGCCGACGAGCTCCGCGATCGGTTTCGCCCCGCGTGCCAGGGCATGGTCCAGCGCCTCGATCACGAGGATGCCTGCGCCTTCGCCCATGACGAAGCCATCGCGGTCGGCATCGAAGGGCCGCGAGGCACGCTGCGGCGTCTCGTTGAAACCCGTGGATACGGACCGCGCCGCCGCAAAACCGCCCAGGCTGACGGCGTTGATACAGGCTTCCGTCCCGCCGCAGATCGCGATGTCGGCCTCGTCCGCCCGGATGAGGCGCGCGGCGTCGCCGATCGCCTGGACGCCGGCGGCGCAGGCCGTTACCGGCGTGCCGATCGGCCCTTTGAACCCGTGGCGGATCGAGACCTGGCCGGCGGCAAGGTTTGCCAGGAACGAGGGGATAGTGAAGGGCGACAGCCGCCGCACGCCGCGCTGGTCGGCCGTGCGCACCGCTTCCGAAATCGCCGGAAACCCACCGACGCCGGTGGCGATCACCGTGGCCGTGCGCTGCTGTTCGCCCGGTGTAACCGGCGTCCAGCCCGCCTGTTCCAGCGCCTCGGCCGCCGCGGCCAGGGCGAAGAGGATAAAGCGGTCCATCTTGCGTTGATCCTTCGCCGGCACGGTTCGATCGGGGTCGAAGCCGACCGCCGGATCATCCGCCAGTGAAGGCACCGTTCCGCCGATCTTGCAGCCGAGATCGGCGACAATGTCTTTGGGAAGACGCCGAACCCCCGAGTGTCCGGCAAGAAGTTGCGACCATGTCGCCTCGACTCCCGCCGCCAAAGGGCTGAGGGCGCCCATCCCCGTTATCACGATGCGACGCATTGCTGCTCCTGACTGTGCGACAGGCGCGCCGATCCGCTTTTACTGTCGTTACGCATTTCAGATCTCTTGCTTGAGAATTCAGGCGACCGCCGGTTGGGCGGCGTAGCGCGCGGCGGGGCTTGAGTGCGACAGGTTGGGCTTGAGCGCCACGCGTGCCGCTTCGAACCGCTCCCAATCCGCGGCGTCAGGCAAGGCGGGAATGGTCACCAGTTCCCCGGCGGCGAAGCCGGCGAGGGCGGCGTCAACCATGGCCGTGGCCGGCATGACGATTTCGCCCGGCAGATGCTCGATCGGTACGCCCGCGACCGCCCAGAAATCGGTCGCCGTGGCACCCGGCAACACCGCGTGGATGCGCACGCCCTTGTCGGCGAGTTCATGGTGGAGCGATTGGGAGAAGGCGAGGACGAAAGCCTTGCTGCCGCCATAGACGCCGTTCAGCAGTTCGGGCGCAACAGCCACGATAGACGCGATATTGACGATCGTGCCGCCGCCGCGCGCCACGAAGGCAGGCGCCGCGGCATAGGTCAGCCGCGTCAGCGCGGTCACGTTGAGGTCGATCATGGCCTGCATCGCGTCCACATCGCCGTCGAGCAGCGGTGCGGCGGCGCCGACGCCGGCATTGTTGATCAGCATGGTGATGCTCTGGTCGGTGCGCAACACCTGTTCCACCCGCCGCAGGTCGTCGCCGCGGCCAAGGTCCGCCTGCACCACTTCGACCGATCGGCCGGTCGTGTCGCTGATCACGGAGGCGAGGCTCCTCAGCTTGTCGGCGCTGCGCGCCACCAGGATCAGGTCGTAACCCTGCCTGGCCAGCCGGTCGGCATAGATGGCGCCGATCCCTGACGAAGCGCCCGTCACGAGCGCCGTACCCATATGTGTGGTCGACATGTTGGATCTCCTTGGAACGCCTGGACCAGTTCCAGGGCATGGGAGGAGAGTAGGCCGCCTTTCCTTTGTCTCAAATGTCATATATGCCACTATTAAGGACATAGCCCATGAAGAGGACAGGCCCGTGCTGCGGATCGGTTTCGTATTGTCGCCCGACTTCCAGATGATGAGCCTCGCGGCGGCCTCGGCGTTCGAATTCGCCAATCTCACGGCCGGCGAACCCCTCTATTCGATCGATTTCCTGTCCGCAGAGGGCGGCCCGCTCGCCACCTCGCTGGGCAACACCATCGATACGCAGCCGATCGGCACTCCCGGGCACGACACGCTGATCTTCGGCACGGGGGTCGATCTTCAACCCACGCCGCCGGCCCTTGTCGCCTTTGCGCGGGAGGCGTTTCATACGACGCGACGCGTCGCGGCGATCTGCGTCGGCGCCTTCGTGCTCGCCGAAGCGGGCCTGCTCGACGGCCGGCGCGCGACGACCCATTGGCTGGCCGCTCGCAAGCTTCAGGCGGCCTATCCCCGGATCCGCGTCGAGGAGGACCGGATCTTCATCATCGACGGCTCGATCTGGACCTCGGCGGGAATGAGCGCCGGCATCGACATGGCGCTGGGCATGATCGAAAAGGATTTTGGCGCTGACCTGGCGCAATCCGTGGCCCAGCGCCTCGTGCTCTACCATCGCCGCGGCGGCGGCCAGTCGCAGCATTCCGAACTGCTCGCACTGACCCCGAAATCGGATCGCATCCAGACCGCGCTGACCTATGCGCGAAACAACCTGCGCTCCGCACTGAGCGTGGAGGAGTTAGCCGAGGTGGCGCATCTGAGCCCCCGCCAGTTCAGCCGCGCCTTCCGGGCGGAGACGGGCCAGACCCCGGCCAAGGCGGTCGAGAACCTGCGGCTGGAGGCGGCACGCATGATGATGGCGCAAAGCCGGCATCCGGTCGAAGTGGTCGCCGCCGAGACCGGCTTTGCCGACCGCGAGCGAATGCGCCGCGCCTTCGTGCGCACCTTCGGCCAGCCACCCCAGGCGATCCGCCGCAACGCCCGCGGCGCGATGGCGGAGGATATTCCAGGCTAGGGCAGCTCGCTCTCTCGATCAGCGCATCTGCTGATGCGTGGCCGCACCCACTCGACGAGATCTTGAAGATATCAAGTTCTATACGATTCCCCGATCTGCGTTTCACGCCAGACCACTTTTTCCATGGCTGAAGAGTAATGCAGCAATTGTTCCATAATTCAGCTTATGTGACTCATAAACCTCGATCGGGCGGATTCAAGGATGAAGTGCGACTTGCAACAGATAACAACGGTTTATCGCTTGCAAGGAACGAACCCTGAAGCGCACCCACTCCCAGATTGATCTGGCGTCGCAGCATTTGCAAGAGCGACCGTTCAACTCTCGATCCAAGACCAGGTTGGAGTGTTTGCTGCTGCGCTACCAATCCTTTTCGTCTGGCAAACGTCCTTGTCGTGGCGATATTTACTGGAAAAGGCAGCTTGTTGCTCATCGGCAGGCTGCTCTCGCACTCCGTTCCCAATAGGCCTATTGATGGATCCATACCGCTTAGCATGACAGCGATTCGCCCGTACAATGGTCTTGCAAAGATTCGCGTTCCCGATCGCGGTGGCTGCCTTTGACAAATCGAATTTGTGAACGCCACACGGCCAATCAAAAGAATGGGAAACCCGAACGGGTCCGGAATTTTTTCTTAGGAAAATTGGTTTCACATGACGGCAGCCTATCTTGAGAAACTGAACGACCGTCAGCGCGAGGCAGTCGAGCATGGCATTGGCTTGCCCGATGGAGTCACCGGTGGCCCTTTGCTGATCATCGCCGGCGCAGGCTCGGGCAAGACCAACACGCTGGCCCATCGCGTGGGCCATCTCATCGTCAATGGCGCCGATCCACGCCGTATCTTGCTGATGACCTTTTCTCGCCGCGCCGCTTCGGAAATGGCGCGGCGTGTTCAGCGCATCTGCCGGCAGGTGTTCGGCGAAAATGCTGCGGTCATGACGGACGCCATGGCCTGGGCCGGCACCTTCCATGGTATCGGCGCACGGCTGCTGAGGATGTATGCCGAACAGATCGGCCTCAACGTCGATTTCACGATCCATGATCGCGAGGACAGCGCCGATCTGATGAATCTCGTTCGCCATGAGCTTGGTTTCTCGAAGACGGAAAGCCGCTTTCCGACCAAGGGAACGTGCCTTGCTATCTACTCGCGCGTCGTCAATTCCGAGAGTTCGATCAACGAAGTCCTGAAGGCATCCTATCCCTACGTGCTGGGGTGGGAGGAGCAGCTGAAGCAGCTTTTCGCCGGCTATGTCGAGGCCAAGCAGATGCAGAATGTCCTCGATTACGATGACCTGCTGCTCTACTGGGCGCAGGTCATGTCTGACCCGGAGCTTGCCGACGATATCGGTGGGCGCTTCGACTACGTTCTTGTCGACGAGTACCAGGACACCAATCGCCTGCAGGCCTCAATCCTGATGGGTCTGAAGCCGGGGGGTCGCGGCCTGACGGTCGTGGGTGACGATGCCCAGTCGATCTATTCTTTCCGCGCTGCGACCGTGCGCAACATCCTCGAGTTTCCGAACCAGTTCTCGCCGAAGCCGGCCGATGTCATCACGCTCGATCGCAACTATCGCTCGACACAGCCGATCCTTGCCGCGGCCAACGGCGTCATCGACCTCGCTCGCGAGCGCTTCACCAAGAATCTTTGGACAGACCGCGAATCTGAGCAACGCCCCATGCTCATGACCGTGAAGGACGAGACGGATCAGGCGAACTACATCGTCGAGCAGGTGCTGGCGAACCGCGAGGACGGCATGACGCTGAAGGAACAGGCCGTCCTGTTCCGCGCTTCCGATCACAGCAGCACCCTTGAGGTTGAGTTGACAAGGCGCAACATTCCCTTCGTGAAATTCGGGGGGCTCAAATTCCTAGACAGCGCGCATGTCAAAGATCTGCTTGCTATCCTGCGTTTTGCGCAGAACCCCCGCGATCGGGTGACGGGTTTCCGCCTTCTTAAGCTATTGCCGGGGGTCGGCTCGCAGACGGCAGCGAAAATCCTCGACACGATCAGCGCTGATCCTGAGCCCTTGCTATCGCTTGCCGAGATCCCGCGGCCGCCCAAGACAGGCGAGGCCTGGCCTGCCCTCATCACGCTGCTTTCCGGCCTGAGGAACGCCGATAGCGGTTGGCCGGGCGAGGTTGCGACGGCGCGGTCGTGGTACGAGCCTCACCTTGATCGTATCCATGAAGATGCTAACACCCGCAAAGCCGATCTCCTGCAACTCGAGCAGATTGCGGCAGGCTACCTAAGTAGGGAACGGTTTCTGACCGAGCTGACGCTCGATCCGCCGAGCGCGACCAGTGACCAGGCGGGCGTTCCGCATCTCGACGAGGACTATCTGATCCTTTCGACGATCCATTCCGCCAAGGGTCAAGAATGGCGCTCAGTCTTCATGCTTAACGTCGTCGACGGCTGCATTCCGTCCGATCTCGGCGTGGGCACGACCGCGGAGATGGAGGAGGAGCGACGCCTGCTCTACGTCGGCATGACTCGAGCGCGCGACAATCTTTCGCTCATCACGCCGCAACGGTTCTTCACCCATGGCCAGGACGCTCAGGGTGACCGGCATGTCTATGCCTCACGGACGCGGTTTATTCCCGTGACCCTGCTGCAGTATTTCGAGGTGACGAGTTGGCCGAAGGTCTCCGCCGCCGCCAGCGAGCGCAGCGCCCGGCAGATCAGGATCGACGTGGGTGCCCGCATGCGGTCCATGTGGAAGTGAAATGAGCGATGAGATCCAAACGATAGTCAGAAAGATCATCCATGTGGACATGGATGCCTTCTATGCGTCTGTCGAACAGCGCGACAATCCGGAGCTTCGCGGCAAGCCCGTCGCCGTCGGCGGGTCGGCCGCGCGCGGCGTTGTTGCCGCGGCGAGCTATGAAGCCCGCGCCTTTGGCGTTCGCTCGGCACTTCCCTCGGTGACGGCGAAACGGCGCTGCCCGGACTTGATCTTCGTGCCGCCTCGCTTTGATGTCTACCGTGCTGTTTCCAAGCAGATCAGGGAAATTTTTGCGGAACACACAGACCTGATCGAACCCCTCTCGCTTGATGAGGCCTATCTCGACGTCACGGACAACAAGCGGGAGATTTCTGTCGCAACCGAGATCGCCACCATGATCCGGGCGCGCATCAAGGAGGTCACCGGCCTCAACGCCTCCGCAGGCATCTCCTATTGCAAGTTCCTCGCCAAGATGGCATCGGACCTCAACAAGCCCAACGGCCAGGCGGTGATCACGCCGAAGAATGGACCGGCCTTCGTTGAGGCGCTCGCGGTGAAGAAGTTCCACGGCGTTGGGCCGGCGACCGCCGCAAAAATGGAGCGGCTTGGGATCCTGACCGGTGCAGACCTCAAAGCGAAATCGCTTGCCTTTCTTCAGGAGTATTTCGGCAAGTCAGGCGCCTGGTACTATGATATCTCCCGCGGCATTGATCGTCGAGCAGTCCAGCCGGACCGACCCCGCAGATCCGTCGGCGCAGAAGACACGTTCATGGTCGATATCTTCGACCTCGATGCTGCTCGAAACGAAATCGCACCGCTCGCAGCCAAGGTTTGGCGTCATTGTGAGAGCAACGGCGTCCATGGCCGTACAGTGACACTGAAAGTCAAATACGCCGACTTCCAGATCATTACCCGAAGCAAAACAACCGCGGCGCCGATTGGCGCGATGGGTGTTCTCGAAGCCGTCAGCCAGTCCCTTCTTGATCCTCTGTTTCCCACCGAGAAAGGCATCCGTCTGCTCGGCGTGACGCTTTCGTCTTTCGTTGACGACGAGGTAAGCAATGCTGACCAGCTCGAGCTGCAAATCTAGGCTCAGGACTCATTGATTAAAGCCAGAAGATGACGGTTGCTGCGATGCAGATGGCTGAGAAGAAAGTATGCGCGCACCGGTCGTATCGGGT